>JARGOP010000034.1 GCA_029233965.1 Verrucomicrobiales bacterium
GCACGCACACCCGCCAAGAGGAGGCAGGGAGGGTCGAGTTCCACCTCGACCGCATCAGACGGTCCGCGTCGACAGGACAAATGCGTTTTCGGTCTCTCGCGGCTACAAAAAAAGGCTTCCGGATTTTCTTTCGGAAGCCTTTTTGATTCGGGCCTTTCAGCGGCTCCAAATTGATATCGGTCCTCTACAGGTTGTCGGTGCCTTTGTGGCCGAGAATCTTGACGGTGCGATTCAGCTGATCGTACTCGATCGGTTTCTTGATCACCGTGACAGGTCCGCTGGAGAGGATCTTCGTGAGAATCTCGCTGTCCGGGTATCCAGTGATGATGACGATCGGTAGATCCGGATAAAGAGCCTTCAGTTTCGCATAGAGCTCGTCACCGGGGATGTCCGGAAGTTTGAGATCCAGGAAAACGAGGTCAAAGCGTTGTTTCTCGGCATAGGTCAAAGCCTCAGCACCGGTTCCGACGACGATACGTCCAAAACCAGCCTTCTTGAGAAACTGCTTAAAGAGTGTCTGGAGCGCTGGATCATCGTCAACGACGAGGACTGTTGGCTGTCCGCCTTCATCAGTCTTCAGGATGTCACGGTCAAGGAGACTGCGTTTGATGCGCCAGCGTCCGCCAATCTGAATCGCGGGAAGCTGCCCGCGCTGGACAAGGTAATAGACCGTGGGAAGTGGGATCCGCAAATATTCTGCGGTTTCCTTAACGGTCATAAGTTCGGGTGGTTCTTCGTCTGCCATAAGTCAGTGATACAGGTTGATCCGGCACTCGGTAATTTTCCGTTTCGTCATTGCTGACTGGCTGAAAAACCACAATTTTGGTAACTTTCGTGCAGGGTTCTAGTTATTGTGGTCACTTTTAATATAAACTCAAGAAATAAATAAGAAATAGTTTCAATTTTGAGAGTCTCTCGTGCGAATTTTGCCACAAGGCTGGTTGCTTCCACTACTCTGTGGAGGTTTGCAAGGATTGTTATAATGCTTTGTCATGCTGTAATGAGGGGATTTTCCGGAAACTGAACGGCTAATCGGGGAATCCCGGGAAAGGCAGGGCTCAGGCTAAACCGTGTCGCGAAGCCCTGAAGATTCTCCCCTCCTTATTGCTGGAATATTTGGGAAGCTGGACTAAATGGAGCAATGAATTTTGTGGAAGCAATGATTCTTGGTCTTGTTCAGGGGTTGACGGAATTCCTTCCGGTCTCTTCTTCGGGGCATCTCGTGCTCACCCAGAAGCTGCTCGGTGTCGATGACAAGGGAGTCACATTTGAGGTCCTCGTGCACTTCGGGACCTTGCTTTCGGTGATCATTTACTTCTGGAAGCCGCTCTGGAGAATGATTCTTTCCATTATTCCGCCTTTTGGGAGGGAATATGCTGCGGAGCGGAAGATGATCGGATATCTCGTGATCGCCAGTGTCCCTGCGGCGATCGTTGGATTTTCTCCTCTCAAGGACGTCTTCGAAAGTACCTACGAGAAACCGGCCGTTGTCGGTCTTTTTCTTATCGTGACGGGGGCGATTCTCTTCCTGCCCCGGCTTTTCGCGAAGCGGAAAGGGGAGGGCGAAATGGGAATCAAATCAGCGATCGTGATGGGAGTCGGCCAGGCCTTTGCCATTTTGCCGGGGGTGTCCCGTTCCGGTTCCACGATTGTTTCAGGAATGATGGCCGGCGTGAAGCCTTCGGCCGCCGCGGAATTTTCCTTTCTCATGGCGATTCCGGCGATTGCGGCCGCTTCCCTGCTTGAGGCCCGGAAGCTCTCCGAAGTGGATACGGCGCTTCTGATGCCCTACCTTGCCGGGGCCATTGTTGCCTTTGTCTCGGGGCTGATTGCGATCTACAGCGTTCTGACTGCGATCCGGCGCGGTAAATTTGAATATTTTGGTGTTTATTGCCTCGTTGCAGGAATGGCCGCCTTTCTCTATTTTCGTGCGCAAGGTCTCTAAGATTTGGTGAATGCGAGTCGTTCAGAGACCTGTCGGATGTATCGTCCTACCGCTTCCTGTATGGATTCCCCCCCCATAAAGACCCCGGCATTCCCTGTAAGCAGGCTGCTTCCGGCCCTGGTTGGCCTCGTGACAATTTTCGGTGGAGCCGGGAAGGCATTGGCGCAGTCCTACATTTCGACCCGGCTCGCGGATGGTTTCGACATCCCGGTCGGGAAGCCGGATGGCTACGGCTACTACGTCTACCGGGGCTTTTCCCCCTACGGTCATCTAGGCGAAGACTGGAACGGAAACGGAGGGGGCAACACAGACGAAGGTGATCCCGTTTATTCCACTGCTCATGGAGTCGTTATTTTCTCCGAGGATTTCCGGAAAGGATGGGGGAACGTCATCATTATTCGTCATGCTTACCGGGAAACAAACGGGCAGATCGCTTTCGTGGATTCTCTCTACGGCCACCTCAAAGTCCGTTCGGTCAAAGTGGGGCAGCAGGTCACGCGAGGGCAGCTCGTGGGAACAATCGGCTGTGGTCCCTATCGAATGTATGCAGCCCACCTCCACTTCGAGATCCGAAAAGACCTTCGTGTCGGAATGCGTCGTGATCTCTATCCGAAGACGTACACGACCTATCACAGCCCGCGTACTTTCATTGCGGCGCGTCGCAAGTTACGCTTTGAGGAGCGCCTCGTCCGGGTGCCGATCAATACGTTTCAAAAGAGCAACCCGAACCGGGTCCTGACTTCGGCAGTCGAGGTCCCCGAAGTCTCTGAGTCGACCACGGTTCGCCCTGTCGTTCCTGACGAACTCGGTGAAGTGATCGCTCAGGAAACCGAGGTAGAGGCGGCAACGCCGGAGAAGAGCAAGGGGCTTTTCGATAAGCTTTTCGGTAACTGATCACTCAGATTGTCCCGCATAGCGGAGATACTCACGAGCAGAGAAAAGTGCCGCCTCTTTTAAGCGAAGAAAGTCTCCGGGCTGTTCTTCTTTCAGGTCCGAGATTTCGTGAGGGTCCTTGCTGAGATCGAAGAGGAATTCCCCTTCCTCCGGGCTGCTCACATATTTCAGCTGATCGTCGCGATAGGCGATCCAGGGTTTTCTTCCCAATTCGGCATGGCTCCCGGTCTGCCAGAGGAACTTTCTTGCGGGGACGCCGGGCTGACCGTCGAGGCCCTCAACGAGGCTCTTTCCATCATGGACCGGCAATTCCCCGGTCACTCCTGCGACTTCGCAGAAGGAGGGGAAGAGATCGAGTGAAATCAGGGGATCGTCCGAAGCGGTCCCCGGCTTGATCCGGCCCGGCCATTTCATGAGGCAGGGGACTTTGATGCCTCCTTCGAAGAGGGTGGCCTTGTCTCCCCGCAGCGGAAGGTTGCTGCCTCCGTAGGTGGGATCGCCTCCGTGATCGGTTAGGAAAATCACCCAGGTGTTCTCCTCGAGTCCCTGCTCCCGGAGGCACTTGAGCACTTCTCCGACGCCGTCGTCGAGACTCACGGTCATGGCGGCGAACTCACGACGAATCTTGTCCTCGATGAAGTCGACCCGCTTCAATTCAGCGGCCTGGGGCTGCATGAGGTTGACGGGCTTTTTCTCGGAAGGGGAATAGCCTTTCCCGAAGTGCGGCGCGTTGTAGGCGAGATAAAGAAAAAACGGTTTCCTGCGTTCCTTTTGAGAGGTGAGGTACTCGATGGCCTCCCCGGTGATCAACTCGGTGGCATACCCGTTTTCACTGACATGTTGCGAGCCATGATACCAGTCGGGGATGATTCCGTAGGTCATCGTGAAAAAATCAATACAGCCGCCGGTGTGACCAATGAAGGTATCGAATCCATGGTTGAGCGGGCGCAGGGATTCATCGCCGTGACCGAGATGCCACTTGCCGATCAGGGCGGTGTCATAGCCGGCGCGGTCTCTGAGGATTTCCGCGATGGTCGTTTCGTGCGGCTGAATCCCGCGCTCTTCGTCTTCGTCTGCCATGAACATGAGCGCACCGAGGAGCGCGTCCTGCGAACGAAGCGGGTTTTGTCCCGTGAGGAGGCCATAGCGGGAAGGCGTGCAGATCGACGAGGCGGAATAGAACTGCGTAAACCGGATTCCCTCTTCCCCGATCCGGTCAATGTTCGGTGTCGGAATCTCCGAGCCATAGGAACTGAGATCGTTGACGCCCTGGTCATCCGAAAAGATGAGGAGAATGTTGGGAGGATCGGTGGCGACAGTGAGCTGTCCGAAAGCGATGAGGAGGGAAAAGAGACCGAGGCGAATCATGATGTTCTGTCTTTTGCCACAGGGAATCGCGGAAGGCACGAAAAAAGCCCGCCCGCATCTGGGGACGGGCTGAAAGGAACTTCCAGTTTTAACCCGGATGCTTTGCGAGGAAGTATTCGATGGAATCGATGAGGGCCCGCCAGCTGGCCTGGATGATGTTGTAGCTGACCCCGACCGTGCCCCAGCTTTCGTGGCCGTCGCCGCTGAGGATGAGGACGCGGGTCTTCGCCGCCGTGCCCATGTGGCTGTCGATGATGCGGACTTTGTAGTCATTCAGCTCCATGTCGTCGATTTGCGGATAGGTCGGGCGCAGCGCTTTCCTCATCGCGGCATCGAGGGCGTTCACGGGGCCGTCACCTTCGGCGACACGATACTCCTCGATGCCGTCGAGGAGCAGTTTCACGGTGGCGGAACAGGATTGATAGTCGCGCTCCCCGTCGCGACGGAAAGTGCAGTGATACTCCTTCAGGTCGAAGAGTGGCTTGTAGGTGTCGAGATGTTTCCGAATGAGAAGTTCGAAAGAGGCCTCGGCCGCTTCAAACTCGTAGCCCTGTTCCTCAAGCTCTTTCAAGTTCTGCAGAATCGCGAGAGCTTCCGGACTTCCTTTCTCCACGGGGAGTCCGAGTTCCTCCGCTTTCATGAGGACGTTGGACTGTCCCGAAAGCTCCGAGACAAGGATGCGCTGGCGGTTTCCAACTGTCTTCGGC
This sequence comes from Verrucomicrobiales bacterium, assembly GCA_029233965.1. Lineage (GTDB taxonomy): Bacteria > Verrucomicrobiota > Verrucomicrobiia > Verrucomicrobiales > DEV007 > Arctic95D-9. Next base: position 4,915 of record JARGOP010000034.1, read on the forward strand.
TCGACGTGCTCAAAGCTGTGAGCGACCTTCTGCACGGCGTTCACGTGCATTCCCCCTTTGTGGGCGAAAGCGGTCGCTCCGACGTAGGGAGCGCGGATGTTGTGGGCGCAATTGGCGAGGTCATCGACAAAGTGAGCGAGGTGAGTGAGTTGACCGATGTCCTTCACGAGGGGGCGGTCCATCTTGAGCTGAAGGTTCGGGATCACCGTGGTGAGGTTGCAGTTCCCGACCCGCTCGCCGTAGCCGTTGATCGTTCCCTGAACCTGGGTCGCTCCTGAGAGAATCGAGGCGAGGGCATTGGCGACCGCGACGCCGGTGTCGTCGTGTGTGTGGATCCCCACGGGGATTCCCAGTTCTTTCACCACGGTTTCAGTGATTTCGGCGACTTCGTGTGGCATCGTGCCACCATTGGTATCGCAAAGCACGAGCCAGTCGGCGCCACCTTCCTTTGCCGCCGCGAGGGTCGCGAGAGCGTGGTCGCGGCTGTCTTTGAATCCGTCGAAAAAATGTTCAGCGTCATAGATGACTTCGCGACCGTTCTCCTTCAGGTAGCGGGTCGTGTCGCGAATCATGGCCTGATTCTCTTCTTCGGTGGTCGTCAGGATTTCCGTGACATGAAGCCTCCAGCTCTTTCCAAAAAAGGTGATCACCGGCGTTTTCGCATCGAGAAGCGTCTGCACCTGCGGATCATCCTCCACCGCGATGTCTTTCCGGCGGGTGCTGCCGAAAGCGGCGATCCGGGCATTTTTCCATTCCAGATCGGCGGCGCGCTCGAAAAAGGAAACGTCCTTGGGATTGGAACCGGGCCATCCGCCTTCAATGTAGTGCATCCCGAACTGATCCAGTGCTTCCGCGATCCGGATCTTGTCGAGTGAGCTGAAATTGACGCCTTCCCCCTGGGTACCGTCGCGCAGGGTGGTGTCATAGAGTTTCACTTCAGGATGGGTGCTCATAGTCAAAAATCAACAGGGTCAGGTCAGGGACAGAACAGGGTCGGGTGGAAATCCAATCATCCGGAAAAGGGTGATCCCGATCCGGTTCGCTCTGACAGGGAGTAAAAAGACCGATTCGCAATCACCTGGCGGAATTAGCCAATCGTAATCGCGTAAATAATAATGGCGCTGGTGATGAGGCGTTCCATTTCCCTGAAGTGGGAGAAGCTATCCCTTCCCGGCAGGTTACGCAATCCTATAATTGTTGCCTCCTCACGGCCGGCCCGGTGTTATACGAATCGGGAGGAGTGGAAACGCTGGCCACGAATCGCCGGTTTATGCTCCGCGCCAATGCGATCCCGGCCGTGTCAGCGGAGCGAGTTCGTGTTTCAGATTCAGGGCCGCTTCCCGACGAGGCTGCAAAGCCTTTCCCGAAGGGTGTCGAGTCCTTCCCCATTCTCGGCGGAAATGGGGAAAATCTCCTGCTTCGGAAAACGGGTCCTGAGGGCGGAGAGATACATCTCCGATTCTTCGAGGTCGATCTTGTTCGCCACGATCAGCCACTCCCGCTCGCCGAGTTCCTCATCATAGAGGCGGAGTTCTTTCCTGAGGATCTGGATATCAGAGATAGGATCGCGCTGATCAACCGCGGCGGTATCGACGACGAAGAGAAAGGTCGAGCAGCGGCTGATGTGACGGAGGAAATCGTGCCCGAGGCCGACGTTGTTGTGCGCTCCTTCGATGAGACCCGGAATGTCCGCGACCGTGGCCCGGTAAAATCCGGGGAAGTCGACGACCCCTACCATGGGTTTCAGGGTCGTGAACGGGTAGGAGGCGACTTTCGGGGCTGCGTTGGAGAGCGCGCCCAGAAGCGTGGATTTTCCGGCATTGGGAAAGCCGACGAGACCCACATCGGCGATGCGGCGAAGTTCGAGGTTATACCATCCTTCATCCCCCGGTTCCCCCATGGTGAAATCGATCGGGGCCTGGTTCGTGTCAGTACGGAAGTTCCAGTTTCCCTTTCCCCCGATTCCGCCCTCGCAGAGAACGAAGCGTTGACCGATTTCAGTGAGGTCCGCAATTTTCTCACCGAAAGGGTGGGGAGGTTCGGCGTCGGGATCTTTTTCCTCCGGTTCATCGATCAGCGCCTCATCCGCGGGATCTTCGGCCGGCTCCGGTCTGCGGACTTGCTGGCCGCCGGCATCGGCGACGAATTCACCGGCCCAGTCGCCATCTTCCGGAAAGACTTCGTCGAATTCATCTTCCTTCTTCTTTTTGGAAACGGGAGGGGTCGTTTTGTAGACAATCGTTCCGGCAGGCACCTTGAGAATCAAATCCCTGCCTGACTTACCGGTTTTCCGTTGACCCTGACCATGAACGCCACGCTCAGCTTTCTGGTTCGGACGAAAGAAAAATTCCTTCAGGTTGTCCGTGTGGTGATCGACGACAAGGACGACATTGCCTCCTTTTCCCCCGTCGCCACCATCCGGTCCGCCCTTGGGAACGTGCTTTTCACGGCGGAAGCTGGTGCAACCGTGTCCGCCGTCGCCGGCTTTGGCAAAGATTCTTATGTGATCGACAAACATTCGGAGGGGAATTTCGCGGGAAGCTCAGTGGGGGCGCCTGAGCGCCCGTGGGTCATCTCATCCATAGCATGGAATTGGCCTGTGGAAAACTACCAGCAAATGGAAGCAACGACGGGAAAGAATCCAATTATTCGCAAGTTATTCACATTTTGTTCCCGGGCCGCGTCGAAGAGTTATTCACATTTCAGCGACGATTTGTGAATAACTCCGGGCAAAATCGGATTGGAGAAATGATAGTCCGGAATGCTCATGAGTGACTGATGGTGAGCTGTTTATGAGGTGAAGTCACACGAAGGAATTTCTGAAAAACGTCACAATGAATTCATTTTCAACGATTTATGGATTTCGCGAATCAAGGTCACTGGCAAGAGCCCGCAAGACCTACCTCGAAACGCTCCAGCGCCGCTCCGGTGGGGAGTTGATCGCTTTTCCCGGGGGTTATTCACATTTTGTACCTCCTGCCGAAAGGGAGCGGGAGCGAATTTCCACAAGTTATTCACATTTTCTCCCGGAGGATGAAAAGAAGAGCGGGTTTTATAATGCATTGCCGATTTTGTATTTGCCCGCCGTTGCTCACTCAAGGATGATCACAATCATTCATGAAGGAAGCGCCCGAGACCGAAGCCAGCAAACTCAGTATTCCATCCCGATTTCAACGTCGCACGCTCTGGAGTGCGATCACGGCGATCTCGATTGTCGCAATCGGGGCGGTCTTCGTGGGACTGATCATGCTCACCGGATCAGTCCTCAGCGTTCTCCAACCGGTCCTGGTTCCTCTCGCCGTAGCGGGAATCATCGCCTACCTGCTTGAGCCGATCGTGGACTGGCTCACGAAGCGGGGGCTCAGTCATGGAAAATCCATGATGCTGGTTTTTGTCGGCTTTATGCTCCTTGTGATCGTACTCATCGTCAGTGTCATCATCCCGACCTTTGGACAGGCTCAGGAGTTTTACAAAGACCGTGATGACTACATGACCGACGCCACTCTTCTTGCCAAAAAAGGGGTCATATCATTGCAGGAGCGTTTCGGCACCGGGGTTGCGAGCGAATATTATGATCGCGGAGTGGAGTGGATTTCGGAGGAAGGCCCGAAAGTTTCGGCGAAAATCGGTAACTACGTGTGGAGCCGCTTGAGTGGCTTTTTCGGCTTTTTCGGGTACCTCTTGGGGCTTTTGCTAGTGCCCATTTACCTCTTCTATTTTCTCCGGGAGGGCCACAAGATATCGAGCACCTGGACAGACTACGTGCCTCTGCGGGCCTCAGAGTTTAAGGATGAGGTCGTCGGGACGATTACAGAAATCAACGGTTACCTGATCTCCTTTTTCCGCGGGCAAATGGTCGTGAGTCTCATCGATGGAGCTCTCGTGGCGATCGCGCTCTCGGCGATCGGGCTTCCCTATGCGCTGCTCATCGGAGTCTTTCTCGCGATCCTGGGGTTGATTCCCTACATTGGAAATTTGATGGTGATGATTCCCGCTGTGATCATCGCGATAGTCCACTTTGGTGCGACTGAGACGGTCAAAATTCCGGAAGGGGTCGACCCGGTGGTCGGTCAGTCGATGGTGGTGAAGCTGGGTGGAAGCAGCAAATCAGTAGAGAAAATCGTGGAAGAGATCTCGGCCGATGGAAACACCGCCGAAGTCCTCGTGAACGCCTGGAATTTCCTGCCGACTCCCTGGGCTTACCCGGTCATCGTTCTTGGAATCTTTATCGTTCTCCAGCAGATCAACGGGCTGGTTACCGCTCCTAAAATCGTCGGGGACTCGGTCGGTCTGCACCCGCTTACGGTGATCTTTTCAGTGATTTTCTGGTCGGTCGTACTGGGCGGACTCCTCGGAGCCCTTTTGGCGGTTCCTCTCACGGCGGCGATCAAGGTGCTGTTCCGTCGCTACATCTGGGAAAGGCGTCTTGAGCCGGCCGTTGAAAAGCGCTTCAATGTGGGAGATGACGAAGAGCGGGATGTGACCGAAGACGGAGCTGAGATTCAGCCTGCGTGAGTCTGACTGAGAGATCGGCTTGCGTCGTGGCAAATCCCGTCCATCCTATCCAAGGTAGGAATTTAGGCCCCGAATGCAGAACGTAGACACCACCAAACTCGCAGAAGAGATCCAGAAGCACGGTCCCTGGGTTCAGGCGGTTCGCGACGAAATGGCGAAGGTCATCGTCGGACAGGAAGTGCTCGTCGACCGGCTCCTGATCGGATTGCTCACCAATGGGCACGTCCTTCTCGAGGGTGTTCCCGGACTGGCGAAAACCCTCACCGTGAATGCCCTCGCCGGAGCGCTCAAAGCCAAGTTTCAGCGGATCCAGTTTACTCCTGATTTGCTTCCCGCCGATCTCCTTGGAACGCTGATTTTCAATCCTCAGACCAACGAATTTTCTCCCAAACTCGGACCTATTTTCTCCAACCTCATTCTTGCCGATGAGATCAACCGGGCCCCGGCAAAGGTGCAGAGTGCCCTCCTCGAAGCGATGCAGGAGCGGCAGGTCACGATCGGGGACACGACTTACCGGCTCGAGGATCCGTTTTTGGTCCTCGCGACGCAAAACCCGATCGATCAGGAGGGAACCTACCCGTTGCCCGAAGCGCAACTCGACCGATTCCTTGTGAAGGTGATCGTCGATTACCCGTCGATCGCGGAAGAGCGGGCGATCCTTGACCGAATGGCGACCTCCTCGGCGAGAACATCGACCCGCGCGGTGGTCGATCCGAAGACCGTTATCGCCGGTCGTGAGCTGGTGAACTATGTCTATGTCGACGACGGCGTGAAGGATTACATCGTGAATATCATTCACGCGACACGCCAGCCGGGCGAGATCGAAGCAGCGCTGGGGCCGCTCGTTCGGGCCGGGGCCTCTCCGCGCGGAACGATCAACCTCACTCTCGCGGCCAAGGCGAATGCGTTTCTTCAGGGCCGGGGCTACGTCGTGCCTCAGGATGTCAAAGACCTTGCCTACGATGTGCTTCGTCACCGTCTCCTCCTCAGTTACGAGGCCGAGGCCGAGGAAATTACGAGTGAGCAGATCATTGCCACGATTCTGGACCGGATTCCGGTTCCATGATCGTCGCGATCTAAGTTTCCGCCCCGGTGAAGCGTATCGAAAGGGCAGCCCGCCCTTCCTTTGACCTGCCTGTATGAAAGAAGCCGCCCGATACCTCATTCTCTCATTCGCAATCCTCGCCGTGATCGCTGTCCTTGTGATGTGGAAAAAGCAGGATCGGGAACAGGCCTTCACCGAATTGAGGGAGCGCTTTGAGGCGGACATCAGTGTTGTCGACGGGGATTTTGCTGTCGGCTGCTCCAGCGATCGCCTCGTTGATCTCGTCGAGTTTGCCGACCTTCTCGCGAGGGCGGGTGAGCCTACGATTCTTGATCTGACCGGGGCATCAAATCTGGAGTCTTTCTCCGGGATCGAGAAACTGCTGAAGGTGCATTCTCTCATTGCAATCGATTGCCCGAAGCTCACTTCTGCTGAGGGTATCGCGAAACATCCCGCCCTGCGCGAACTGGTTCTCACTGACAGTCGACAGTTTTCGGACGCCTCCTCGATCAAGGGACTTCCGGCACTGGAGACGGTCGATTTCAGTGGGTGTGAGGCGCTCGAAGAAGTGAATGTGTCAGAGTTGCCGCGACTGAAAAATTTGTATCTGAGCCGGTGCCGCAAGGTGAAGTCCCTCGACGTCACCGGTGTTCCGGAACTCAAGCAACTCTATCTCGACGGGTGCAGCAGTCTCGTCTCGATCACCGGTCTCGATTCCTTGACCGTGCTGACTGATCTCGACGTGAGTAACGCTTCCTCTCTGGAGAAACTGGAGAACATCGAGGCGTTGGTTTCCCTGATCGTTCTCGATATTCGCAATATCGCGATCCGCGACTTTTCAGGGATCGGAAAACTTCCCGCCCTTCGGGTCCTCCGCATGGGAGGAAATGAAGCGATCAAGAATCTCGAACCGTTTTCCGGTATGGAGCAGCTTCGCGAGATTCATCTGGAGGCGTGCCCGAATTTTTCTTCGTTGAAGGGAATGCCGTCGGGGATTTCCCAGTACGCCGGGTTTACCTACTGCCCGAAACTGACGAGTCTTGAAGGGATCGAAAATGCGGCCGGGCTCGAGCAGTTGGATCTCACCGGGTGTGAATGGCTCAAGGACGTGAGCGCACTCGAATCGTTGCTCAACCTCGTCCAGCTCAGCCTTGTGAAGTGCCGCCAGGTCGACGACGTGTCGGTCATCGAGTCGATGGAGAAGCTGGTGATCGTGATGTTAGGCGGCTCAGGGGTCGTCCCGGCGGCTATTGAGAAGCTGAAGCCGGTCAACGACGAGATCATCTTCGATTTCACGGTTTCGGGTTGATTTGTATGTTTGTCAGGACGTCGTGATTCGATGCTTCATGAGGTCTTGATTCAGGGAATTGAACAGCATTCACGGGCCCCGGTGACTTTTCCGGGGCGATGGATTTCATCGCCGATGAGCGTAGATGGACGTGAATGAGCATGCATCAGGTGCTTCGCGGCCCCGCTTTCTGATTGACGCTCTTTTTCAGGTGATCCAGCCTTGCGGACGGAAGTTTACCCCGGCTCCAATCCTGTCACTCCGACACCGGTGCTGCTTCCGAACTGATCGATTTCGATGCCCATGTTCTGCGCGATGCTGACAAACAGGTTCGCGAAAGGGGTATTGTTCGTTTCGTCCTTTGCAATGTAGGAGCCGTGACGATACCCCCCGCCCGCAAGAATCACGGGCAGGTTCCGCCAGTCGTGACTGCTCGCGTTTCCGAGGTTGGAACCATAGAGAACCGAGGTGTTGTCGAGGAGAGTTTTCCCGTTCTCCTCGACGGATTTTATCCTCGTGAGGAACTCGTTGAAGACCTCAAACTGCGCCTCCTCGATGAGAGTGAGTTCTTCGATCTTTTCCGGATCCTTTCCGTGGTGGGAGAGGTTGTGCCAGTCGGTTTTTACACCCTCGATCGCAGGGACGGCATTCATTCCGGCGAGCTGAAAAGTTACCGTCCGGGTCGAATCCGACTGCAGGGCGAGAACGATCATGTCATTCATGAGCCGCTGCTTTCCGATTGCATCGGCCTTGTCGGTGATGTCTTTCGGGGGCTCGGCATTGACCCTGGGTTTCGGTTTCTGAACCCAGTTTTCAGATTCCTGCAGCCTCACTTCGAGGCTTCGCACGGAGGTCATATATTCGTCCAGTTTCTCGCGGTCGCGGTTTCCGACTTCCCGCTCCAGTTTTCCGGCTTCGCCGAGAACGGTGTCGAGGATGCTGCGACCGCGTTTGAATGCTGCCATCTCTTTTTCCACTTCGGCTTCGGTCCCTTCGATGAAGAGCGATTTGAAGAGCCTCGCCGGCGAGGTTTCGCCGGGGATGGCGACACCATTCGACGTCCACGACATTGAGCGCCCGCTCGTGGAGAGCGCAAGGTAGGGGTAGCGCGTCTCCATCCCGATTTCCCCGGCGATGAGTTGATCGATCGAGATGCTGTTTTTGAAACCGGCAAGACCGGGGCGCTGCGCCGAGGTGAGCCAGGTCATTTCCGAGGCATGACCATTGTTGCCCTGTTGATCGGGATGCGAGAGCCCGGAAAAGACGGTGAAATCTTCCCGGTGATTCTTGATCCGCGAGAGGTAGGGCGTCAGTTCGTAGTCCCGTCCCGGAGTCTTCGGGAAGAGCTGCGGGCCATGAAATCCCAGTGTCGCGCACATCGCAACCATGCGCTTTGGCGGGGTCGAAGACTGGCCGCGGAGAAAGGCGGGTGACATCGCTTCCAGAACCGGGAGGCTGAGAACGGCACTTCCGGTGCCTTTCAGAAAATGGCGTCGGCTCAGGGCGCGGCCGGTCGCGAGGTAGGGAGAGTTCATGGCAGATTACTTATGATGAAAGATCTCGCTTTCGAGTGTGAGGTAAATGAGATCGCGGATTCCGTAGCCTTCTTCGGAGGAGGCCTTGACGAGGCGATTGATTTCAGGGCGGTCAGAGAATCCCATCTTCCGTCCAGTGCTGAAGGTGAGGAAATTGGAGATCAGGGCCTTGGCGAGCTGATCCTGATCTTCGGCTATCATGGTGCGATATTCCTCAAAGCCGGAGAAGGGGCGGCCGTCCTGAAGGACACCGCTGGCGTCGACAGGTTGACCGTATTTGTAGCGGATCTGTTTTGATCCGACCACTTTTTCCGCAGGCTTTTCGCCCTCGCCGAGGCTGCGGAAGGTTTCTCTCCAGCCGCCAACCGGATTGAAACTCTCGAGCGCAAAGCCCGGAGGATCGATCATTTCATGGCAGGCCTGACAGCTCTCCGAATCGCGGTGTTTTTCGAGAAGTTCGCGGATCGTCTCCGCGCCGCGGATATCCGGCTCGACTCCCGGAATCCCCGGAGGCGGGGGGGCGGGATGCCTGCCGAGGATTCGCTCATTGATCCAGACTCCGCGAAGAACCGGGGAGGTGTTCGTTCCATTGGCGGACACTTTGAGGATGCTGGCCTGTGAAAGCAGGCCGCCGCGAGGCGTCCCGGCCGGGATTGAGACCTTTTCAACCCGGGGTGAAGTCACGCCATCGATCCCGTAGTGCGCGGCGAGTCGCCAGTTCAGCATCGAAAAGTCTGACTTCGCGAGATGGCTGACGCTGAGGTTGGACCGGATCAGCTCCTCAAAGTAGGAGCGGGTCTCTGCCACCATCGAGTCCTGGAGGAAAGTATCAAATTCCGGGAAAAGCTGGTCGTCCGGGGACGTGAATTCAATGTCGCGGAGGTCGAGCCATCCATCGGTGAAGTCCTTGATGAAGCGGGCGAAATGCACAGAGGCCATGAGGCGGTCCGCGTGGCTCCGCAAAGCTTCCGGGCTGGTGGTGAGAAGTTTTTCGGCCGCAGCTGACTTCAATCCGTCATCCGGCAGGGTGCGATTCAGAAAATAGGAAAGACGTGCCGCCAGCGCATTGTCGTCGAGCCTTCCTTCCGGCTCGCGCAGGTAGAGAAATTCCGGTGAGCAAAGGATCGCGGCGAGGGCGGTCCGGTAGGCTTCTTCAAACGGAAAACCTTTCGTGAGTTCCCCTTGAAAGAGGATCACGTAGGGAGCGATTGCCTCCTCGTCGACCTCCCGACGAAAGGCCGCCGAGGCAAAACGGGTCAGGGCCGGGACGACGGTTCCGGTCGGGTCTGCAGTGATCACTTCGAATTCGGGTACATACCATGGTTTCGTCTTCTGATCCGGATTTGACGGCTCGACCTCTTTGCGGTCTATCCCTTCGAAAATGAGTTGGTGACCGCGGGTCGGAAATTCATGGACGATCGGCCCTTCGAGTTCGACGGAAGAGATCGCGAGGCCCGGGCCTTTGTAGTTGGCGATTCCTTCCTGACGAATCAGGTTTTGCTGGTCATAGATTCCCTTGGGAGTGATTTCGACCATGAATCGCTCATCCATCCAAACATGCAACTCCACTGAGGTAGGCTTCCCGGGAGGAAGAGAAAAATAGCCCCAGCGTGGCTTTTTACTCCCGCGTGCAAATGAGGTTCCCCCGACCGAAAAGATGACCGGTTTGTCGCTTTGATAGGCATAGCCGGTGATCTTGATCCGGTAATAGCCGGCCGTTTTCGCCTCCGCTTCCCGCAGCATGCCGGTGGGGTAGCCGATCTCCCGGAAAAACACGACGGCTCCGTCCGGTGCTTTGAGCCAGGAATCACCGAGAAATTTTTCGGCACCACGAGTTTCGGAATAGGTGGCGACCACGGTGGTTCGCTCCGGAGGCGCCGTTGTTTTCGCAATCGCAGCATCAAGCGCCTCGTTGGCGGCTTCGAGGTAGCGCTGCATTTGAATCAGCGAAATACCGAGGGCTTCACCGACGGTGTCAAAGCCCTGCGCGCGCCCGTCCTCGGGCAGAGTTTCCGCAAGATTGAGACGGATTCCGAGGAGGTCATTGATCGTGTTTTCATACTCCTGATTATTCAAACGGCGGAGCACGGTGCCTTTTCTTGCTGCGTGCGCCTGAGCCAGAGGGAGACTGAGAATATCGCTGAAGATTCGCTTTTCCCCCGTCGCGGGGTTTGGCCGATTACGGGGCGGCATTTCCCCGTTCTGGATCCGGTCATAGATGCGTTCCCATTTCGCGAAAGACTCCGGATCGCTCAGGTCGGTCGACAGGGAGTAGAGATCGAGTCCCGCTTTGGTCGTGAGGTCGTCGTGGCACTCGTAGCAGTGCTTTTCGAAGAAGAACGAAAGCTTGTCGACGGGGGCTGAGGGCGCGGCATCGAGGGCAGACGTTACCAGCGCGGCGGAAAACGCGATCGGGAGAAAGCCGGGGGAAAAGGAGTTCGAAAGAAGAGGGGATTTCACGTCAGGAGGATTGCCGTCGCAAGTGGATGCGCGGAAGGCATCCACTCGACCGGAGAGTATATAAAACTACTTTCCCAGTGTGACAAAAACTGACCGGCGTGAACAAGCCTTTTTGAGGACTCAACAGGGTCAGATCCTCGACCTGACCCTGTTGAATAACGTTCGGCCGCTTGGTAGGTTTGAGCGTGAGCGAAAACTGGATCGGTGTTCCCGCTCACGCTCGCCCCTACCGGGATCGGATCCCGTTATTAGGAAGAGTTCCGGCCCCGGCCTTATTCGAGCTGTTGAGTTTTCGGAAAGAAACCGGTCGGAATTACCAGGATTTCTGCCAGCCCACGGTCATCATCCAGTCCATCCCGAGGCGGGGGCCGTCGAGGTCCTGGTAGAGTGGTTTGCCGGCTTCAACCGCAAGTCGATGTCCTTTCAGGGCACCATTCTGGAAGAGATAATTCACTCCGTAGAAGAGGTCGATGCGCTCTCCGCCCTGAATTGCCGGATCTGCGGTGGGGACCGGCCCCATGATGCGCAGGTCACGCCCGTCAATGTCACCCCAGCTCGTGCCGGAGAGACGGAGGGAAGTGCTCAAGGAATCGGAGAGGCGAAGAGCGCCCCAGATCGTCCCGGTGATGTCATTGCCGAGGGCATAATCCTCGGTGTTTTCGCCAAGACGGACCGTTCCAAGTAGCTGGCTTCCCCAGGAAAAATCACCTTTTTGGCCGAGAAAGGTGACCCCGGGACGGAAATCCCAGGTTCCGGATCCGAGCTGCATCGGATAAGGCAGACGGATGACGCGCCCGGCCGGTGCGACGAACCCCGTTTCTTCGATCGATCCGGTGGGCGCACTCATCATTAGGTTGAGGTGACCTTTGACGTTTTCCTGCTCGTAGAGCTTCACGAGTCCACCGAATTTGAAGTCGCCGATTCCGTTTGTTGCCGTCGTGAACTGAGTCCCCATCGCGGTAAGGTGATCCATCGTTTTATCGATAATCGGAAGCATGAAGGCGAGGGTCACTTCGTCCGAAGGAGCATACATGAGACCGATCATGTGCATCTCCGTCTGCATATCGAGAGGCATGATCTGATAAGGACCGGTCCCGGGACGGCTGAGTTGAGATCGGGGAGTCACTTCGTCGCTGCCGACGTAGTTCGGGCGCATGTCCATCGCCATGTAGCGGTAGGAGAGCATTGCCTCGCTTTTGTGGTGGAGGTGATCCCCCATGACCCCGATAGGGGCGTGTGCATCGACCCGCTTGTGATCAAAGGCTTCGAGGGTGTCGTATTCGTCGACGCTGATCGCCTTGGCCGCATCATAATCACCGGCGTTGGCATTGAGGGCGAGGGAAGTAAAAAGGATAGAAAGCAGAATAGATTTTCCCATGAAATATAGAATTTGAAATTGAATAGGAAAGCTGCCGGGACCACGGGCAGAGGTGGATGGATCGCTCGTCATCGGAACGATGGCAGGCGAAGGTCAAGTGTGTGCGGAATGAGTCAGAACGGACTCAGGCACGCGGGGGGTGATCAATCGCGGAAGTAAGAATCAAATCTCTCCTGCCGATGCCTGCGACAGGAACAAAGAGTTCGTCGCCCCGGTGAGAGAGGCGAAAAGGGGATCCCCCGAGAGGGGCCAGCATCGGGCATTTACCGAGAAGAGAAAAAATCTCGTTCCGCTCGGAATTCTGTTCGCTGGCGAGCGCCTCACAATGTTCGCAGGGAGCTTTTGCCCGGTGATCGTTGAGACAACTTTCTGAGCCAGGCTCGTGGTCGAGTCAGACTGCTGGATCATGTTCACCCACGTAACCGTCTGCATGACAGACCACTGCAGGTCGGTCGAGAGGAAGGCGGCAACGATTGCCAGGATGGAGGTGAACTTTTTCACTTTAGGTATCTAATTCCAGTAGAACGCGGTAAATGCAACCGCCGATGCGCCGGAAATGATGGCGGATTCACTTTGACTTCAGGAAGGCGCCGGATCAGTTTTTCCCGACATTTGAGAAGTCATGGAATCGAAAATTGCTTTTGTCACAGGTGCCAGTAAGGGAGTCGGACGCGGGATCGCCTATGGATTGGCGGACGCGGGCTGGGATGTCGCGGTGAACTACTACAGCGACGAGGTCGGCGCCGAGGAAACCAAGTCGGTGATCGAGTCGAAAGGCCGTCGCTGTTTCACTGTTTCCGGTGATGTCGGCGACAAAATGCACGTCGAGGCGATGTTTTCCGCCGTGGTTGCGGAACTGGGCGGGCTCGACTGCCTCGTCAACAATGCCGGCCGCCAGACTTTTGCGCCACTTCTGGAACTGGATGAAGCGGACTGGGACAAGACGATCCGGACGAATTTGAAAGGGAGTTTTCTCTGCACGCAGATCGGCGGTCGGATTCTGAGGGATCAGGGGCGCGGCGGTTCGATCGTGAACATTGGATCCGGGGCGAATAAGCAGCCGTTTTTGAACCTTGTTGATTACTGCGCCTCGAAGGGAGGGCTCGAGCAGCTTACCCGGGTGAGCGCGTGTGAACTCGGTCAGTATGGAATTCGCGTGAACTGCGTGGCTCCGGGAGCGATTGAAATTGAGCGAACGAAAGAGGAGTCGGATGACTATGCTGGAACCTGGTCGCCTCTGACGCCGATGAACCGAATCGGTTACCCGGCTGACATCGCGAACATGGTCGTTCATTTGGCGGACGGGGCTTCGAGCTTTGTCACCGGGCAGACGATCTACGTCGATGGAGGTCTCTGGACGAAGACCCATTGGCCCTACGAGACGAAGTAGACAGGCCGCGGAACCCTGGTGGTTCCGAAGTGAGATGCCGTCGGAACGTGGAAGATTCCGCGACCTCGGGGCAGTTCACTCCCACATCACGACATCGAGGAGATTGCAGTAATCGTCCCGCCAGAGAATCTCTTTGGGTGGATCGCTCACCCATTCCCCGAAGTAGTTTTTGGATTCGAGGATACCTGTGAGCTCCGGCATTTTCGTGATCAGAATCCAGTCGGAATAGTGAGAATGATAGTTGTCAATGTCCGGGGCAAACTCGACCCGATAGGCGTGCCGGTCGAAGGCGGCGGCAAGATTTCTCACCGGATCGCTCAGGTCGAGATGCAGGTTGCTGATATGAACGGCGAGGATCCCGTCGGGATTGAGGTGTTCAAAGTAGAGCGCGAAGGCTTCTTTCGTGAGGAGGTGGAGCGGAATCGAGTCGCCCGAAAAAGCATCGACGACGAGGAGGTCGAATTCCTGTGAGCCACCGGACTTGAACTCGTCATCCAGCGAAATGCGGGCGTCCCCGAGAACCACTGTCTCTTCTCCGCGGCAATCGGCAAGAAAGGTGAAGTGATCCCGCGCCATCGTCTCGACCTGCGGATTGATTTCGTAAAATCGAACCCGGTCTCCGGGACGGGCATAGGTGGCAATGGTGCCGACGCCCAGGCCGACGACGCCGACATGCATGGGGCCAATGGTCCCGCCGGATCGGCGGGGGTGGATCCGGAAGGCCGCCCCGATGCCGCTTTCCTCATTGTAATAAGTCGTCGCGAGATTCGTCCAGGGATCCTCCATGTATTGACGGCCATGACTGATGCGGCCGTGGTAGAGCGCCCGGTAGTAGTCATCGGTCATCTCGTTCTCCTCATAGACACGAAGCACGCCGTAGAAGCCGCGCATCGAGGCTAGGCTTCCTTCGCGACACTCCTGAACATGCTTCCATAATCCCTGCGAAAGCAGGGTGATGAGGGTGACCGCCGCGACTCCGGTGGCGATCAGGGGGATTTTTGAACTTCGTTTCCGGAACTCCCGTAAGAGGGTGAACGTCCCGATAAAGGCAAGGAAGAGCAGAGAAATGTGGAGCTCCCAGTAGCCGTCAAAAATAAGAGGGGAGACCAGGCTGACAAAGAGACCGCCGAGGGCACCTCCCAGCGAGATCGCGAGGTAGAACCCGGTCAGGTAACGGCTCGCCGGTTTGATCCGCACCATTTCACCGTGGCAGACGAGACAGCCGCAGAAGATGGCCCCGAGGAAAATCAGCAACTGCCAGACGAAGAGCATTTCCTTCGCTGCGAACTGTTGATTGATGAGATGCACGACGGCGCCTACAGCAAGGATCGCGAGCGGGAGCCAGATGATCCGGCGATACCAGCGATCATGGTCAAAGCTGATCACAAAAGTGAGCAGATAGAGTGAGAGCGGGAGGACCCAGAGAAAAGGCACGACGGCGACGTCCTGGCACATCTGATTGGTCAGGGAAAGAAGCAGCATCGAACCGCAGGCCGCGAAGGCGATCCAGAGAATCCGGTCGAGCCAGCGGGGGGGGTCGGGGATGGGTGCGGTAGTTTCGCCGCCGATCGGATGAGCCGGGATTCTCTTCAGCAGGAAAATGCCGCAGGCTACCGCGGCAATCGCATAGGCAACGAAGGCCAGCGACCAGAGTTTTGTCTGCTGAGTGACCGCGAAGAGAGGTTCGAACAGGAACGGGTAGGTGAGCAGTCCGAGGATTGAGCCGACATTCGAAATCGCGTAGAGGCGGTAAGGCGAGCGTCCGGGAAAGGCATCGCCGAACCAGTGCTGCAGGAGCGGTCCGGATGCGGAAAGCAGCAGGTAGGGAAAGCCCACCGTGCTCGCGAGGAGTCTGATGATACCAAGGACCGGATTTTCTGAGTGTCCTGTCGGTTTGAGTGACTCAGCCGGAGTGATGGGAAGAAGCAGAAAACAAAGGGCAAGAAGGATGAAGTGAATCGCGACCTGCCACTGCGGTTTTTTCCGGAAAACGCTGACGAGCCCATGGGCATAGGCATAGCCGCCAAGCAGGCCGACCTGGAAGAAGAGAAGACAGGTCGTCCACACCGCGGGGCTGCCTCCATACCAGGGAAGGATGTAGCGGGCAATGAGTGGCTGGACCTGAAAAAGGAGAAACGCGCTCAGGAAAATGGCGATAGCAAAAAGCGGCATGAGAGAGAAACCGTGGCGGAATGGAAAAGTTGCGCGGAGATTGTCGAAGCGCCTGACCATACACAATCGCAGAAAAAGTCGTGAGAGGCTGTTGCAAAAGTAGTCGGCAAGGAGCCAATCCATGTATATCGTTAAAATCCATGTTTAATCCATACAGAAATTTAGACAGCATGGATTTCACGGATTCGGTTAGGATCCGCAAAAGCCCCGTGAGACTTTCTTGCGGTCGGCGGCGAATCACTCTCCTATCATCACCGCGCCTCGCCCCCGGTTCGGAGGGGCTCCCCGGATTTCACCGCGTATTCGCAGAAGCGGGTGCGCGGTAAGAGAATAGCCGAATACGTCGGTGACAAAACGGGGACGGGACGATTACGTTGATTGGAAAACCGTATCGACGATGAACTTCAGAAGTTTTCCCGCAGTCTCTGCCGCAGTCTCTGCCGCAGTTTTCACCCTTGCTCCCGGTCTCGCACAGGAAGATAGCGACAGGCCCAACATCATTTTGGTGATGGCTGATGACCAGGGCTGGGGTGATGTCGGATATAACGGGCACCCTTTCGTGAAGACCCCGCATCTCGACGCGATGGCGGAGGAGGGCTTCGTATTTGACCGCTTCTATGCCGCAGCTCCGGTGTGTTCGCCGACGCGAGCCAGCGTCATGACGGGGCGGAATCCGATCCGGACGAAGGTTCCCAATCATGGGCGATACATGCGACCGGAGGAGCAGACGATCGCCGAAACGCTGAAAGCGGCGGGCTACGTGACCGGAATTTTCGGAAAGGTTCATCTCGGCTCGGGGCAGCCTGATTCGCCATGCAATCCCGGCGGGATGGGATTCGACGAGTGGAGCATCGGACTCAATTTTTTCGACAACGATCCGTATCTGAGCCGCAACGGAGTGGTGGAACACCGCAAGGGAAAGGGCTCGGTGATCCTGATGGATGACACAATCGCATTTCTGGAGAAGCATCACGGCGGCGGCAGTCCGATCTTCACGGTGGTATGGTTTCCGTCCCCTCACGATCCGCATGAGGAGGTTCCGGATGGACCAAGTCTCTACGACGGCGAAGAAAATGCGGGCTATTACCGGGAGATCACGCTGCTCGATGAGCAGGTCGGACGTTTGCGGGATCGGTTGAAGACTCTGGGCATCGCGGAGAACACGATTCTCTGGTATTGCAGCGACAACGGCGGGCTCGTGAAGGAAACCTCGGGAGGCCGGGATAGGAAAGGCAGCATCTACGAGGGGGGGCTGCGTATTCCCGGTATTCTCGAATGGCCCGCCCGGGAGTTGCAGGGACGGACTTCCGTGCCGGTCGCGACTTTCGATATCTATCCGACGCTCATGGCGATGGCGGGGGTGAAACTCGTGGCCCCGCATCCGCTCGACGGGATTGATGCCAGCGGAATCATCGCGGGCGAGGTCGAAAAGCGCGGGGAGCCGATGGGGTTCTGGCACAGGTTTCAGAACGGCCAAAGTACCTGGAGCGACGATATTCTCAAAGCGATCATGGAGAAGCAGGAGGCGGGCGCCCCTCTTCCTCACGACCCCGGGCGGATGAAAAAGGATGTCGATGAGTTCCCGCAGTTTCCCGGGGACACCACGACGGGGCATGCTGCCTGGACCGATTGGCCGTGGAAGCTGCACCGGATCGACGGGGAGAAGTTTGAACTCTATGATCTTGAGAGCGATCCTATGGAAACCGAGGACGTTTCCTCGAGGCCGGGTAACCGGGAGCGCCTCGCGCGGATGAAAGGGGAACTCGAGCAATGGATGCGTTCGGTCGTCCGCAGCATCAACGGCGACGATTACGGGGAGCGGTAGCCCCCTGACGGGGCACACCTCTACCCGGTGGCGGATTTTCGTTCCGGATGTCGGGCGGTTCTTCGCTGCGGTCGGAGTGAGGGGGGTGATCTTCCGACTACTCCAACTGCAGTTTCGCGAGCGATCCGTAGAGCCCGCCCGCTTTTGAGGTGAGCTCTTCATGCGTCCCGCGCTCAAGAATCGCGCCGCCGCTCAGCACCAGAATCTGATCACAGCGACGGATCGTGCTGAGACGGTGGGCGATGATGATGCTGGTACGGTTTTCCATGAGCTTGTCGAGAGCTCCCTGGACGAGGCGTTCGCTTTCGGCATCGAGACTGCTCGTCGCTTCGTCGAGAACAAGGATCGCAGGGTCGGCAAGGATCGCCCTCGCGATCGCGATGCGCTGACGCTGTCCGCCGGACAACTGGGTGCCGCGATCTCCGACGAGGGTTTCGTATCCTTCGGTGAGGCTTTCGATGAACTCGTGCGCATTGGCCTGTTTCGCAGCCTCAATGATTTCTTCGTCACTCGCTTCCGGTTTGCCGTATTGAATGTTCTCCTTGATGCTGCCGCCAAAGAGAAGCACTTCCTGGGGAACGAGAGCGAGATTGCTCCGGAGGGTTGTGAGGGACATCTCGCGAATCGGTTTTCCATCGATCAAAATTTCGCCGGAAGTGGGATCGTAGAACCGGAAGAGCAGGGAAACGGTCGTTGATTTGCCGGACCCGCTCGGACCGACGAGGGCGATGCGCTGCCCGGCTTCGGCTTTCAAATCAAAATCGTGAAGCACGGTCACGTCGGGGCGGCCCGGGTAGGCGAAATTGACGTCCCGCATTTCGATTTCCCCCCGGAATCGCGTCGCCTCTTTCGCGTCTTCATCTTCCGGCTCGACGTCGTCTTTCAGGATCTCACGGACCCGCTCCGTTGCTCCGAGGGAGCGCTGGAGCTGGGCGATGAGCTCAGGAAACGCGAGGAAAGAGGCCGCGATCATGCCGCTGAGACCGGCGAATTGAGTCAGTTCCTCGTTGCCGATGTCTCCATTGTTCAGCATGCGCATCGCGAACCAGGTCACGAGGATCATCGCGACGCTGAAGGCAAAGATGATGAAGGCGATGAACGAAGCTCGCGGGACCGCCGCTCTGATCACTGTGGTGAGATACTCGCCGAGATTTTTGTTGTACCGGGAAAGCTCGTAGGCTTCGTTGCGGAAGGCTTTCACGCTGATGATGCTCTGGAGACTTTCATCGACGACGACCTGCGAGGCGGCGAGATTGTCCTGCGCGCGGCGCGTCAGTTTCCGGATGCGGGCTCCGAAGACAGCGATCAGGACGATGACGACGGGAATCGTGCCGATCATGAAAAGCGATAGTTTGACCGACATTTGCAGGATCAGGATAAGGCAAAGTACGAGCATGACAGAGTGCCGGATCAGCATGGGAATGGTCCCGACGAGAGTTTCCCTCATGGCTTCGACGTCGTTGGCCAATCGGGAGGCGAGCTCCCCGACGCGACGCTCATTCAAGGTGGACATGGGGAAGCGGATGATGCGGCTGAAAGTGTCGAGGCGGAGCGCCGAGAGGGCCCGCTCCGAGGCTTTCGCGAAAAGGAGAATCCGCCAGAAGGCGATGAAGGCTTGAGCGGAGACGATCCCGACGAGAAAGAGGGATTTGTCATTCAGCTCCGCCATCCACTCCGCTCCGGTGGCGCCGCCGAGGCCTTTTCCAACGAGTCCGGTGAGTTCCTTGATGAAAAGAATCGTCAATCCACCGGTGAGGGCGAGCGCGAAGAGCGCGGGGACGAAAACCTTGTAATGAGGACGCAGGTAGGTCAGGAAAAAGCCCGCGTCCTTCCACGCGGAGCGGTCCCATATCTTTTTGCTGGCTTGTTCTTTTGGCGGCTCCATTGAATCGGGTTAGTTACGGGACTTTACAGAGTTCAGGCACCTCGGCAAACGCGGAAGCGGGATAAGTGGGACGATACACATTCGTGGCGAAAGTGGTGAGGCTTTCGTCGTGACTGCCCGCAGCAGCGGAAAGACGCCCGTCTTTCGTTACCGGCGCTGAAGCGTATCGTTCTCCATGACACCGGATCAAGTTTTCAACCTCGTCAATCTCACGGCCCTCCTCGCCTGGCTCTATCTCATCGGCTTCGCCCGCTGGACGCCGCGGGTCTTCGCGGTGATGCGCTATGCGATTCCGGTCGTCTTCGCCCTCGTTTACCTCACCTGCCTCTTCCTCGGGGAACCGAACGAGGAGGCCGGATACCGGTCTCTCGCGGAAGTTACTGCGATTTTCACACAGCCGTGGGTCATCGTGGGGGCGTGGATTCACTATCTCGCCTTCGATTTTTTTGTCGGCTGCTGGATTCTCGCCCAGTCGAAGTCCGAAGGAATCGGGCACGGCTGGATTGTCATTCCGATGATTTTCACCTTCATGCTCGGACCGGTGGGCCTTTCGCTTTTCCTGATCCTCCTCGGATTCAGGAAGCGCAGAGCGAAGACTCAGACCGCGTAGCCAAGCTCCCGGAAGATCCCACTCAGCGTTTCTTTGGCGTTTGTTTCAATAGGCTCCCCGTGACCGACGACGATGCGCTCAAAGTCGAGATCGAGAATGTTCTTCAGCGAGACTTCAAACGCCGCGCGGTCTTTGACCATGAAGCGGAACATCCGGCTGCTGCCGGGGTGCTGCCTGATGCCTGAAATCACACCAAGAAACGCATGCGTGAACCACCCTGCCGAGTCGGGAATATGGAAGATCAAGTCCGCGACGATGAGAGTCTTCGAATCGCGATGAAAGAAAACGTGTTCGTTGATCTTCGGCATACCTTCCACGCGGATGACATCGACTTCCCCCTCCCATTCGGAAGGGATGGATTCCAGAGACATCGCGTTGAGTTTCCGGGCAAGAGGAAAACCTGAGGGAGTGAGGTAGGGGAGATCGGGAAAAGCGGCAACGCCGGCCCTCGCGAGGGAGTCGTGAAAGTTGGTGGCTTCGACCATCCAGGACGGCTCGCCCCAGTCGCGAAGGGCTTCAAGGTCAGAGGGTGCGAAGCGCGCCGTTGAGTGGATGATGAGTTTTCCCGTCGAAAGCCTCATCACCGAGACATTCCGGCCCATCTTCATCCCGCCCGGATTGAGGGGGTAGCGAAGCAGTCTCAAATTTTCGCTGAGAGAATCCATCTTCAGTGGCTGCGGTCGCGGGTGAGCATGAATTCATTGCCCTCGGTGTCGATGCACATCGCGAGGTGGGGCGGTTCGTCATCCTCCGGCTGGGGTTCGCGGGGGCATTGTCCACCCGCGACGATGACCTCGGCGGCTCCGGTGACGACATCCGGTACCTGAAAGGTCATTCCTGTCCAGGTTCGCTTGCCTTCTCCGCCACTGTGAATCGAGATGAGACCGTCCGCAATCGCCAGTTCGGTGATGTGCGGATTGCGCTTCACCACTTTCGCACCAAAGACCGTGAGATAGAAATTCGCGGCGCGTTCCGAATCGGCTGCCCAGATCGTGTATTTGATTTTTTCGACGTTCAACATTTCAACAAAGACTACGGTCGTGGTCGCTTTACGTAAACGGGAAACGACGCTCACTGACGCTTGCATGAAAGGCCCGGGGAGGGAATCAGTGACACTTCCTTGAAAATTTCGTTTCCAGATCAGCTTCCCGTTTCGCGACGGCGTGAGGATATCCGCGAGGCGATGGCGAAGCATCAGGTCGTCATCGTCTGTGGAGACACGGGTTCCGGCAAAACGACGCAGCTTCCCAAGATCGCGCTGGAGATGGGTCGGGGCGTCGAAGGGCGCCGCATTGGCTGCACTCAGCCCCGACGCATCGCGGCGACTTCCGTGGCGAGGCGTGTCGCGGAGGAACTCCAGGTTTCATTGGGGAAAGAGGTCGGTTATCAGATCCGCTTCGAAGACCGGACTGATAAAAAGACGACTGCGGTGAAGTTCATGACCGACGGGGTTCTTCTCGCGGAAACCCGGAACGATCCGGATCTTCGTCAATATGACACCCTCATCATTGATGAGGCCCACGAACGCTCTCTCAACATCGACTTTATCCTCGGGTATCTCCATCGCACGCTTGCGTGGCGCAAGGATCTCAAGGTCGTGATTTCCTCGGCGACGCTGGACGCGAGTTCGTTTTCGAATTTTTTCGGAGGAGCTCCGGTCATTGAAGTCGAGGGCCGGACCTTCCCGGTCGAGGATCAGTTTCAACCGCCGCTCGATGACCGGGAGCGGCTCGCCGATCAGGTCGCGCGGGCGGTCGAGGATCTCGGCGAGCTGGATCGTCTTGGCGACACGCTGGTCTTTCTCCCCGGCGAGCGCGAGATTCGCGACACCGCTGATCTCCTCGAAGGGCGGAACTACCCGGGCACCCTGATCCTGCCGCTCTTTGCCCGGCAGGCGGGGAAGGAGCAGGAGGCGGTCTTCTCGCCGATGCCCTCGCGGAGGCGCATCATTCTCGCGACGAATGTGGCGGAAACTTCACTGACGATTCCGGACATTCGTTTCGTGATCGACTCCGGCCTCGCCCGGGTCAGCCGTCATGATCCTGGATCGGGAATTCAGCGATTGCAGATTGAAGAAATCTCGAAGGCGAGCGCGCGGCAGCGGAGGGGACGTTGCGGTCGTGTCAGTAAGGGGGTCTGTGTCAGGCTTTACGAAGAAGAGAATTTTGAGGATCGCGACGAGCACACGGACCCCGAGATTCTGCGATCCAACCTTGCCGGGGTTGTTCTGCAGATGGAGCACCTCGGGTTGGGAGATCCGCTCGAGTTTCCCTTCGTCGACCCACCCCAGGCAAAACGGGTCGCGCAGGCCTATCGCGTTCTCGAAGAGATCGAAGCGGTTCGGAAAAAAGGGCGTCACCTTGAGCTGACCCCGACGGGGCGGGCTCTCGCGAGAATGCCTCTGGATCCCCGGATCGGAAAAATTCTCGTCGCCGCGAAGGAGGAGGGCTGCCTCCTTGAGGGATTGATTATTGCGAGTGCCCTGACCGTGCAGGATCCGAGGGAACGCCCGAAGGAAAAGCAGCAGGCCGCCGATGAAAAGCACGCCGGGTTTCGCGACAAGCGTTCCGATTTTACAGGATGGCTCAAACTCTGGTATGCGATACAGGAGGAGCGGAGCGGCTCGACGAATAAGCTGCGACGATTCTGCCAGAAGAACTTCATCAATTTCCGTCGCGTTCAGGAATGGCTGAACCTGCATCGTGAACTGCGCGCCACGCTCCGTTCTCTCAAGTGGGACCTGCCCGCGAAAGACAAGCGGCTCACGGATCCGGAAGACACCTACTCTGAGCCGCTGCACCGGGCGATTCTGGCCTCGATTCCTTCGCAGATCGGAATGAATCAGGGGAAAAAAACGGGTTACAAAGGAGCCCGGAATTCGATCTTTTTTCTCTTTCCGGGTTCCGGCATCTTCGGCGCTGCGCCGGCCTGGGTCATGGCTTTTGAGATGGTGGAGACGACCAGGCTCTACGCGAGAAACGCGGCGATGTTCGATCCCGGATGGTTTGAAAAAGTCGCACCTCACCTTTGTCGATACAGTTACAGCAATCCCCGGTGGGTGAAAGAGCAGGGGGCTGTCTACGGGGAGGAACGCGTCATCGCTTTCGGTCTTCCGGTCGTCGAGAAGCGGCGCATTCACTACGGGCGGATCGACCGGGCGGTCGCGAGGAAAGTCTTTCTTCTCGAAGCTCTCGTAAATCAAAACACGCGGGCCCCGATGCCCGCCCTGGCGCGGAATCGCGGGACGGTCGCCGCGGCGGAGCGGCTTGAGCACAAGATGCGGCGACTCGGTGGCCTCATTCATCCGGAAGCCGTTGTTTCCTTTTACGAAGACAAAATTCCGTCGGACATTTGCACGCAGAAGGACTTTGAAAAATGGGTCGCGGCGCAGCCGGAGGGATTCATCGATTTTGAACTGGAAGACTGTCTCCTTCCGCAACGGGAGCCGCTCCAGATCGAAGGATACCCGGATTCTGTTTTCTCACCGGACGGCGAGACCGAATTTTCGCTGGTCTATTTGCATTGCCCGGCGGATCCCGGTGACGGCATCAGTGTGGAAATTCCGCTCGTGGAGTTGCCACATCTGCCGGACTGGTTCGGGGATTGGTTAGTGCCGGGATGGCTTCCCGAAAAGGTCAGTGCGCTGATCCGCTGCTTGCGGAAAGACACGCGGACGCTGCTGCCCTCGAACCGGGAGGTGGTCGAAGCCTTTATCGATTCGTGGGCGGACTATGAACCCGCTTGCAGCCTCATCGAAGCGATCATCGATTTTCTGGAGCACGGCTACAACGTGACGATCTCACCGGCGTCCTTCGAGCTGGAAAGACTCCCGACGCATCTCTCGATTCGCTATGTGATTCTCGATGACAGGGGCGCGCCGATCAGTTCCGGCAAGGATCTCGCCGCGCTGCAGTCGGAACTGAGCGGGAAAGTGAAGGCTCGTTTCGATTCCGTCTCGCGCGGGAAATTTCAAAAGCAGCGCATCGGTTCCTGGTCCTTTGGTGATCTGCCTGAAACAGTTGAACTGGACCGTCATACCGTGGGGTATCCACGCCTCTATGACAGCGGGACGGAACTGCCGACGATGCGACTCTGGTCCTCCCCCGAATGTGCGACCGTTCAGCATCGTCTCGGGGTCGCGAAGCTTTATGAGGTGACGCGAAAGGAACTCATCGCGGGACTCCTCGCGGAACTTTTCCGTTCGAATCCGGGTGCGGCGGCCAACACTTCGCCAACACCGAAGAAGGCGAAGCCTTCCGGGGGCTCCGATTTCGGGTCGCTTTCCGCTGCCTTCGGGAGTGCGGGGGAAAGGAAGCCGTCGGCCGCTCCGGTGAAAGTGAGCGCCCCTGCGAAAGCGGGTCCCGGGAAAATGGCCTTTCTCACCGCGGACGAAGCCTGGCTGCTCTCTCAGCTTGGATCCACCCCGGGAAGAAATCGTGATGATCTCATGAAGCGGATCATAGGGGATGAGCTCGGGGTTCCCCTCAGCGTCGCGGCCTGGGAGGAGAAGGCTTCCTCGCTCGATGAGGTGCTCTTTGAAAGGGCCTCGGCTCTTTGCGGGAAGGTTTCGAAACTCCTTCAAGTCGCCCATCGTGTCGGCGGGCTCCTCGACACGCAGGAAGCGGGCTACGAGGAATCAATCGACGATGCAAGGGAGCACTATTCCCGCTTGCTGGCCGCGGGGTGGCTCCTGCAGAGCGATCTCACGATTCTCCTGGTGCATTTTCAAGGGCTGGAAATGAGGCTGACACGGATGCTGGGTGCGCCACCGATCAAAGATCTGCAGAAGGTCGAACGCTACCGGGATGATTCCTCCGTGATCCGGCAGCAGGAATTGAGCTGCGAATGCGGACAGTGCCCGGAAGCAATCGTGAATGCTGACGTGTTAGAGCAGGATTTCATGCTTCGGCTTCATCTCTTCGCGCCCGAGATCAAGGCGCGGATGAAGTGATTTCAGACTTCACCCCGCACCATCGCCCCGATCGAGCGGAGGACATCCAGTCGGCCATCGCTTGATTTCGCGGAGGTCGTGAAGAGAGGTGGAACGCCATCGACATATTCAGCGAGGGCTTCGAGAAACAATTGCTGGTTCGCCTTGATCCGGCCCGGTTTCAATTTATCCGATTTCGTAAAAACGAGAGAAAAGGGGACGCCGCATTCGACGAGCCAGGTCACAAAGTCGACGTCGATTTTCTGAGGTTCGAGGCGGCAGTCGATGAGAACGAGAACGTGGGTGAGCCCTTCCCGGAATTCGAGGTAATCGGCAACAAAGTCGTTGAAGCGGTGACGCTCCGCCTTCGGGGCCCTGGCGTAGCCGTAGCCGGGAAGATCGACCATGCACCAGGTTTCGTTGATGACGTAAAAGTTGATGAGCCGCGTGTGACCGGGCTTCCCGGAAACGCGGGCGAGCCCTTTCTGATTGCAGAGGGTATTCAAGAGCGATGACTTCCCGACATTGGAACGTCCGATGAAGGCGAACTCCGGCAGTTCGGCTTTCGGGCAGTCTTCGAGCCCGGCGGCGCTGGTGGCGAATCGGGCGGTGTTAATCTTCATGGTTGAGGTAGGCGTCCGGTTTGGGTTTTTGCTCGCGCTCGTAGTCGACCCGGTCCGCGAGGTTGCGCGCTTTGATGCGATGGTCGCGTTTCGCCCGGCGTTCAACGGTCATTTTTCTCTTTTTGAGGCGACGGGTCAGTTCTTCGATTTCCTCGTCGAGCTTGAGATAGCCTTCATAGCGCTCCGGATCGAGCGTCCCGGTTTCAACCGCTTCGCGGATCGCACATCCGGCGTCGCTTGCGTGTTTGCAGTCGTGGAAGCGGCACTGCATCGCGAGTTCCTCGATATCGGCGAAGCGCTCCCGCAGAGTTTGCTCGTCCGTCCACATCTGAACTTCCCGGATCCCGGGATTGTCGATGAGAATACCGCCTTGGGGCAGGACGACAAGTTCGCGTGCCGTGGTCGTATGACGGCCCTTTCCGGTGACCTCGTTGACCTCGCCGTGATCCTGCCACTCTTCGCCTAACAGAGCATTAATGAGGGAGGATTTCCCGACACCGCTGGACCCCACGAAAGTGATCGAAATGCCGGGGGAGAGGATTTTGGCGATGTCGGAAACATTCCGGCCATCGACGGCGGAAGTGACGATGACAGTCGCGTCGGGACTCAGCTCCCGGATGAAACGGGCGGCTTCGTCGTTTTGCTCCTTCGGATAGAGGTCGGATTTGTTGATGAGGACGACCGCCCGCGACCGGCTCTTCCCGATGAGGGTGAAAAAGCGTTCCATCCGCCGTGGATTGAAGTCTCCCCCGGCATCCGTCACGACACAGACGATATCGACATTCGCGGCGATGACCTGTTCCTCGCTGCTCTTCCCCGGCGCCTTGCGGGAGAAACAGGTCTGGCGGGGAAGCCGGGCGCGAATCACGGTGTCGAGGTCGCCCGTGCCGACTTCCAATGCAACCCAGTCGCCGACTGCGGGCAGTTCGGCATCGCAGGTGGCATCGTGGTAGACTTTGCCTGACATGATGACCTCATATTCCTCGCCGCCTTCGAGGAGGGCGCCGTAGGTGATCTTGTTGTCACGAATGAGCCGCGCCGGCTTCCACCCCTTTTTTTCAAACGGGGCGAAATCCTTCGCAAACGCATCATTCCAACCCAGATCGTTGAGTGTCATTGCGTAGAGTCTACCGGAAGGCGGCAAAGGTTCACCCGAAAAATGGAATCGCTTTCCCGGGAGGAATGGCGATACTCGAGGGATATGAAGCTCTGGCTCAAAATTCTGATCTGCGTGTTGGTGATCAATCTGCTTGGTGGAGCCGGAGCCATTTTTACGAGTGGTTCGCTCAAAGACTGGTATGCCTCCCTGGAGAAACCGCCCGGCGTCCCGCCGAACTGGGTTTTCGGACCGGTCTGGACGATGCTCTACGCCATGATCGGCATTTCCCTGGCCCTGGTCTGGCATCAGGTTCGGTCAGGAAAGGCGAAGAAAGTGGCCCTTTGCTGGTTTTTCGGGCAAATGATTCTGAACCTCGCGTGGACTCCGATTTTCTTCGGGGCGCACCGTCTCGGGCTCGCGCTCGTTGTCATCGTGGCACTCCTCATGGCCATTCTCGTGACACTGATCCTGTTCCGCAAACAGCACAGGCTGGCGGGCCGCCTCCTCATTCCGTATGCGATCTGGGTGAGCTACGCGACGTATCTCAACGCCGGTTATTTTGCGTTGAATGGGTAAATAGCCGGGGTTGGAGATGAGACGGGTTGCGTACCCCGTCTCTTCCCGGGCGCACCTCCGTGTTACGCCGTCTTCCGGGGGGGCGCCGGTTTTGGCTTCGGCTTGGCAGGTTGTGTCGGCTTCGATTCGGGAGGTGCCGGAGCCGCAATTTCACTCACGAGATCGAGTGCTCCGCCCTGACAGTAAATCTGATTTCCGAAGGTCTCGATCTGATGTCCCATTGATTGAGCCACCGAAACCCAGAGGCGGTTGTGCGGGGTGTTCTTCGGCATCTGAACGTAGCGCCCCATGTTGAATCCAGTCGCTTTCTCGCCCCCGATGAGCACGAAAGGAATGTTCTCCAGGGTGTGGGTGTTCCCTTTCCCGAGTTCGTTGAGCCAGAGCACGAGGGTGTGATCGAGCATGCTTCCGTCCTGCCCCGGCTCGGGGGTTTCATCGAGACGCTGGATCAGATAGGCGAGTTCGCCGCAGAACCACTCATTGATCTTCGTGAGCTTTTCCCCGGCTTCCTTATTGTTATCCGGCTCGTGGGAAAGTCCGTGGTGGCCTTCCTCGATGCCGAGCCAGTTCATGCGGGCCTGACCGACCGAGCGCATATATTGCAGGGTAGCGACCCGTGCCATGTCGTTCGCGAGCGAGTTCACGAGAAGGTCGATTTGAATCCGTGAAATCCGCGGGGTGTTTTCATTCACCAACTCGATCTTGGGATCGATGTCAGGCATGGGGTGAGCCAGTTCACCGGACTCCTCCTGTGAGGCGAGCTCTTTTTCCAGTTCACGAACGAGCTGGAGATGCTGGTCCAACAGCGCGCGATCTTCGGTTGCGAGCCTGGAGGAGATCTTTTTGAGGTCATCCCGCACGTCATCGACGATGGAAACGAGGCTCTCTTTGTCCTCCATCTTGCCGTAGAGGCGCTCCATCATGCGCTTCGGATCATCGATCGGGGCGACCGGCTTGTTCGGTCCGGCATACGACATGCGGGTCCACGGGTCGGCGCGATTCGGCACCGCGACTCCGAATTCGAGGGAGCCGAAGCGGGTCTTTGTCGCTTCGTTGCTCTGGAAGAAATTCTTCAGCTCCTGATCGATCGAAATGCCGCTGGCCCATCCTGCCGGGGAATCAGATCCTCCCTGAATATTCCCCGGAAAGAGTTCGGCTCCGGTGAGGAGACAGCTCATTCCCCGCATGTGCCGGTCGCCGTCGCCGCCGACGTTGTTGGAGATACCGTTCAGGAGGGCAATCCGGTCGCGATAGGGCTCGAGGGGCTTGAGGATTCTTTTGAAGGCAAAGTCGCTTCCAGGTTGATCCGGCCAGAACTCGGTCGGGATCGTCCCGTTGGGGGAAAACATGATCACGACCCGTTTGCGGGGGCCGACCTGGTTGGCGGCGAGAAGGTTTCCAACTCCGGGGAGACCGGAGAGAAAAGGAACTGCCCCGGCGGAAACACCGAGTTGCTTCAGGAATTGTCTTCTGGCAGTGAGGTCGTTCATGATTGAGGAATAACAGGTTCGGTCGCAGCCATGACCATCTTGATGAGAAGATGGCGAATGTTGTGGCCATGGTGACGGAAAGATTCTTCGAGTTGGCGGGAGGTTTCGGGGCCGTAGGCGAGGAGCGGCTGCTTCACGGTGTGATGAAACAACTGCCGGACAAACGCTTCATGCGCGGCCGGGGAGTTCGCCGCATACTCGGCAACATCGCGGGGGCCTTTGATTTCGATGCGGTCACCGGAGTCGGTTTCGAGGACCCCGTCATCGTTGATTGGTTTGTTCCGCTCTTTGTCGCGCCAGCGACCGATGGCATCGTAGTGCTCAAGGCTGAAGCCGAGGGGGTTGATCATCGAGTGGCAGGACATGCATGCTTTCGCGCTCGTCATCTCCGTCACCTTCTCGCGCATTGTCAGGTTCGGCGGGAAATGATTGTCCTTAAACTCAATCGCTTCGGGAGGCGGCTTGAGGGAGAGGCCGACGATATTTCGTGTCAGAAAGACGCCGCGGTGGATTGGAGACGTGTTGTTGTGATAGGAGAAAGAGGTCAGGAGGAACGGGTGGGTGATGATTCCGTTTCTGGCGTTGTCGGGAAGGGAAACTTTCCGGAAACTGCCTTTCACTTCCGGCCTGCCGTAAATTTTTCCGAGACGCTCATTGAGAAAGAGATGATTCGCGAGGAGCAACTGACGGTAGTCGGACTGATCGCTCCACACGATATCGTCGATGAAGAGTTCCAGCGAGGTGCGGAGATCTCCGATCATTTCGTCGCTGAACTCGGGATACAGATCGGTGTCCTTGGCGATTTCCGCAGCCTTGGAGAGTTCAAGCCAGTGGTGAAAGAAACCGCGGACCTTGTAGTGCGCACGGCTGTCCCACTGCATTCTCCAGGCCAGTTCCTCGAGCTTTTTGGGAGTGTCCAAATGGTTCTCGGCGGCGCGCTTCCGGAGATGATTGTCCGGGATGGAATCCCATGAAGCGAGGGCCATCGCCGAGGCCTTCGCCCAGGGGCTGTGCGGCGAGTCGAAGGAAGTGCCGGGGTAGAGAAAGTAGGGAGAGGTCAGCGCCCGGAGAACGACTTTCCGGAGGGAGTCCTCAATGCTTTTCGAATCCTTGAAAAGAGGATCAACGACTTGCTCACGCTCTCCCGGCTTCAGGGGTCTGCGGTAGGCACGTGCCGTGAACTCCGCCGCAAATTCGCGAATGCGTTTCCCGCGGTTTTCCTCCTTGCTCACGGCTTTGCTGAGTTCATCAGCATACTCGACAACGTGATCCGCCGCCTCGAAAGCCATGCTCGTGACGGCGTCGAGCCAGACTCGCGATACGGTGGTCCCGCGCTCATAGCCGTAACTGCGATCATCCGCGGGGAGGGAAACATCGCTTACAAAGACTTCGGGACTCCCGTGGTGAGTGAGGACCCGGTTCGGGACGATCTCCCCGGCTCCATGAGGCGGCTTCCACAGGAACTCGATCATCGCGAGCTTTTCCTTGTACTTGAACATTTCGAGCCGAACCGGATAGCGGCGCCCTCCGTAGAGAAAGACCTTCCCCTTCACCTCGCGAATCTCGTTGTCGGGCGCGACCCATCCATCGATCGTGGGCTCGTCGTTGTGATTGCTTTCATTCACGTAGAGCCGGACTCCATTGCGGGTGCGAATCGTGAACTCGTAAATCCCGGTGTCACGGGCGTAGATCGAGCCGCGCCAATCGATGTTGAATTGCTTCATGTCCGAGGACATTCCTTCCGGCAGCGCGGGCAGACCTTCCCCGTAGGAAAACGCAATCTCCGGGTCGATCCGATCAAAATTCTCGCGTTTGAAATCGTTGTTTCCGGCCCGCTCCCGATCATCGAGCCGGTAGTTTCCTTTAATTCCCGGCTCGCTATTGTCCGGAGGGAAACCGGCGTTGCGAAAGGTGCCAATGAGGTCGCTGACCGAGTTGCGGAGTTGCTCGCCGGTGAGTCGGGTGATGTCAGGGGTGATGACCTGACCGCGGGTTTGCGCCGCCTCCGAGTAGAAGGCGTGATAGACATACTCACCCACGAGCCTCGCCTCGTCGCCGACGCAGAGATGTGACTCATCTTCCGGCATCGTCCGCTCAATTTTACCAATCAGGGACTCAAGGTCGCGGGTTCCGATGAGAGGGTCGACGTCCGCATTGTCGGCAGCTCCCATGCCGTCATCGCCATGGCAGTCGGTGCAGAGCTTCTGGTAGATCACTTTGCCGGGGTGGTTTTCAAGGTCCAGGGCACTGGCATCGGGGCCTGCCATCAGGACGATGGCGGCTGCAATCCAGAAAATGGGCAGAAATTTCGGCATTACAGTAGGTTACGAGTCTGGAGGGATCAGTCAGGGTACGCAAAGTAGGGGAGATTTTCTGTCCAAACTGGCTAAGCATTTCGGAAATTCGCCTTCGCGAGTGTCTTTGACGCTGATGCCTTCTTGAGCGAGACTTCCCGCTTATGCCAGGACTCGTCATCAAACCCCGCTCACGCATTTTTCACGGCCACGACTGGGTCTACGCCAGTGAGGTGCAGAAGGCCTTCGGAAATCCGGTGGCCGGGGATGTGATCTCGCTGAAGGACTTCAAAGACCGGCCTCTCGGAACGGCGATCTACAATCCGGATTCACAGATTATCGCGCGCCGTTTTTCGAGACGGAAACAGCAGCTGGATCTGGAATTTTTCACCCGGAGACTGGAGCGGGCTCAGGCCCTGCGTGAGTCGCTGGGCTTCACCGAACCGCTTTACCGCCTCGTTTGGAGCGAGGCGGACGGGCTTCCCGGAGTGGTCATTGATCGCTACGGGAATCACTTTGTTCTGCAGACTCTCACGCTGGCGATGGACCGGCGGAAGGCGATCCTTGTCGAAGCGCTGCAGGCTTTGTTTGGGGATATCGTCGTCATTGAGCGCAATGATTCTTCGATCCGGAAAGCGGAGGGGCTTTCCCCCGCGACCGGAGTCCTTGCGGGGAAATGGGCAGGGCCGATTGAAATCGAGGTTCACGGGTTGAAACAGGAGGTCGATCTGGTCGAAGGACAGAAGACGGGAATTTACCTCGACCAGTTGGACAACTACGCCAGTACTGCCCGTCTCGCCGAAGGGAAGGCGGTTCTCGATTGTTTCTGCAATCAGGGCGGCTTCGCGCTTCATGCGGCGAGAGCGGGAGCGGCCTCGGTCCTCGCGATCGATATTTCCGCGGGAGCGGTCGCGGCGACGCTGGAAAATGCCGCCCGCAACGGGCTTTCGGTCTCGGCTGAAGAGGCCAATGTCTTCGATTTTTTAAAAGATGCGGAAACGGCGGGCCGGGAGTTTGATCTCATCATTCTCGACCCTCCTTCATTCACGAAGAGTCGAAAGTCGGTCAGCGGGGCGATGCGGGGATACAAGGAAATTCATCTCCGGGCCCTGAAACTCCTCACCCGGGACGGCATCCTTTCGACCTACAGCTGCAGCCACCACATCAACGAAAAGGAGTTCTACGGCATGGTGTGTGATGCTTCCGTCGATGCGAAGCGGACCTTGCGACTGATGGATCGACATTCCCAGCGACGGGATCACCCCGTCATCGCGACGATTCCGGAGACGCATTACCTAAAGGGGTTCACCTTTCAGACCGTGGGCGGATTTTGATTTCTGCAGGGCAAGCGCTCCGCTTGCCCGTTTGCATTGAGGCTGCCGGAGCTCCCGCCTCACCGGGATGCGTTCGTGGATTCCCGTTCACGATGAGGCAACGCGGGCGACGGATTCCCGCTCACACAGCGTGGCTTCGAAGACTGCGGAATCTCCCGCAGTGATGCTTTCGGGGTCCGCAAGGCAGGAACTCAAGAGAGCCGATGCCTTTTCCGCCATTTTTTCAATGGGTTGAGCCATCGTCGTGAGAGGCGGTTGCATCAGGGCTGACCAGGGCTGCTCGTCAAAAGCGAGCAGGGAAAGATCGGCGGGAATCGAGAGATCGAGACGGCGACTCACTTCGAGAATGCCGAGAACGCCCTGACCGCTGAGCGAAATAAGCGCACCCGGGCGATCCGGGGCTGAGAGGAGCCATTCGGCTCCGGCGATGCTTTCCTCACGGGTGTAGCCTTCTCCGGCAATCAGCAAATGATCGCTGCCGAGGCCGTTCTCGCGAAGGGCTTCCTCAACTCCTTCGATCCGCTCGCGATCAGAAACTGCGCCCGGGTCACCGCGGAGACAGCCGAGGCGGCGATGACCGGCAAGCAAAAGATGCGAGGCTGCCAGCTTTCCGGCCTCGCGGTTGTTCAGCGATACAGAGGGCGCATCGATGCCCGGGAGGAGGCGGTCGAGCAGGATGATGGGCATGGCGGCACTGGAAATCGCCTCTTTGAGCCCATCGGAAACCTCACCCACGGGGGCAAGGATCAAACCGTCGAGTCGGCGCGAAAGCAGCCTCGTGAGGAGGAGCAGCTCCGTTTCCGTATCCTCTGCGGAATCGCACAACTGCACCGCAATTCCCGTGTCACGGAAACGCAATTCGATCGCCCGCGCCATCGTCGAAAAAAAAGGATTCGTGATGTCGGGGACGAGCAGCCCGATCATTCCGGGTCTTCCCCGTCGCAAACCGGCGCCAAGCGGATCGGGGACGACTTGATGTTCCTCGGCGGCGGCCCGGACCCGCTGGGCGGTCTGTTCGCTGATCCGGTATTTTTCCGCATTCCCGCTCAGGACGCGTGAGACAGTGCTCACGGCGACGCCAAGATGCCGGGCCAGTTCGGAAATATTCATTCGGTGAAGACGGTAGGAGGGAACAAACGTTTGCGCCAGCAAAAGGTGAGCAGTCCGGTTTTGTCTGGACGAAAATGACCCGCTCCTCCATGATTCTCGCCTGATGAACGAACGGGACTTCCTCCAGTCTTTTCCCGGCTTCGCGGTCGGTGCCGGTTGCCTGCTCGGATCCCTGTTCGCTTTCGCTGACGGTGGTGTCCGGGTCTGGACGAGTTCAGATGGACGGGAACTGGAGGCTTCGCTGGTGGGTTTCGAGGAGAATTCCGTGACGCTGCGACTGACCTCCGGACGCGAAGCGACCGTTCCTCTCGACCGCCTGAGTGAGGGAGATCGCGAGCTGGTGGAAACACGGACCGCTGAATGGCTTTCGTATGTGACGACAGATCTCCCGGAGGAAACGACGGCCCCCGGGGAGATCGAGGTGAGAGGGGGTCCGGATCATTACGTCACGCCCAACTTTTCCTTTGAGACAGAGGAGGCAGTTTCGAAGGCGTTCATTTCCGAGGCGGCGCGAATTTTTGAGGGCACCTTCGAGGCCTTGAGCGCGATCCCTCACGGGTTGTCCTTTTTCCCTCCGGAAGGCAGCCGCCACTTCAAGGGGACCTTCCTGAGCGATCAGCGTTTTGACGCCATCGCGAGATCGAGGATGGCTTCGATTCCGGGGCAGCGAGTCGTGGGATTGTATCTCGGCGACGAACAACGCCTCCTCGTTCCGTATTCCTCCCTCGGGGCGAAGCAACTCGGCAGTCAGCTCACGCTGCGCAAGCGAAGTGACACCACGACGCTGGTGCACGAGATCGTGCACCAGGTCATGCAACAGTATCTGCCGGTTTTGCCGACGTGGTTCTCGGAAGGAATGGCCGAGTATGTTTCCGCATTGCCCTATCAGAGCGGCCGCTTCGAGTTTCGCAATGCGGAGCGGGGCTTGAAAGAGCGTCTTGCAGGGGAATATCGAAGCGACGGCCGCAGGGTGGAGGGGGTGATTCCCCCCTCTCACTTTCTCGTGAACCGGAATCGGGCCGTTGAGGATCGGTCCAGCGTTTCTGACTCCACGGTGAGAAGGCTCGATCCCGGTGGAAGCGCCCCGCAGGTGGCCTGGCAGGGGACCGTGAGTGAATACCGCGACGCCCTTCTCCTCGTGTATTTTTTCATGCATCTCGATGAGCCGGAGAAAGCCGGGTATCCGGTCGGCACCTTTCTTCAGGAGACGGACCGGGCGATGAAAGAAACGGACAGTATTCTCAGAGAGCTGGATCGTTTCGAATCCGAGCGCCTCGCCTACAATGAGAAAGTTCAGCGGTTTAATGATTCCCTCGATCGATACGAGTCTGAGGCGAAGGCCTACAACGAAAGGGTCGGGCAATACAATGATCAGCTGAGGCGCGGTCTTCCTGAAGACGAGCGGATCGAGGTTGGAGATCCGCCCGTGGAGCCGACCCGTCCGGAGTCTCTGACGCTTCCGGACCGGCTCCGTGAGTTGAGCCGGGAAAGTCAGCGAATCGACCTCGTCGCCCTCGTGGAAAAACGGGCCCTCGAAGCCTTGATCAACGACCGTCCTGCGCATCTCATCGATGCCCGAATGCGCGAGAAATTCGCCGGGATCGGAATCGAGATCACGTATCGTCCGTGAATCCCGGCCCGTGCTCAAGGGAATGGTGGTGGATCTCTGCGGCGGGAAACCCCTGAGCCCGTCCTGCCGGTCACAGCACAAAGGTTTCTTCCGGGAAGGGCCGGTGGGGATGACGCACAAATGACGCCCTCCGGTCCTGCTCGCAAATTGCAGCTCAGGGGGTATACTGAATTCATGAAATCGATTCTTCCCCATGTTCTGCTCTCCGCCCTTTTCCTCACTTCCTGCTTTGATTCCAGTGATTCGGAGGAGACAAACGTTTCCGCAGAGGCAGGTGCAGCCTCTGAAATCGGGATCGTCGACGTCGATGCGGAGAAAGCGGCCGCTCTTGTCTCTGAGAAGCCGGAATTGGTCATTCTCGATGTCCGCACTCCGGAAGAGTTCGCGGAGGGACACCTTGCCGGGGCCGTGAACATCGATTTCAAAGAGGCCGACTTTGCTGCGAAAGTGGGCGAGCTGGACCCTGAGAAGCCCTACCTTCTGCATTGCCGGAGCGGTTCCAGAAGCAGACAGTCGATGCCTGTTTTCGAAGGGCTGAACTTCTCCGAAATCTACCACCTCAATACCGGCTATCTCGGCTGGACGGAAGCAGGCAAGCCGGTCGAAAAGTGACCGTCCCCCGCGCTACGGCCCCGGAACCGCAGTAAGAGCGGCTACACCGCGGACGGGTTCCCGTCGGGGGCTTTGATCGCCGCAGAAAGTCGATTCTCCGCCATACCGGCTACTCGTCTTCTCCGAGCGGCTGAATGAGAACAAACGGGGAAACCACGAGCGCGCGAAATTCCGCCTCGATGCTTTCCCAGTAGTCGGCATGCGGTTCCGAAGGGATCAGGAGTAAACCCTCTCTCTTCCAGGACTGAACCCTGTCGGATTCGTCATCGCTGATCGCTTCTCCCACCTCGGTGATGGAAAGTTCTTCACTGACCCAAACAAGACTCCCGGCCTCAAAGTGAGGCTTCAGGTAGGACCACTGGATCTCACCGGTGTATTTTTCAAGCTTCTCACCTGTACTCGCTTCGTCGGAGTTTAGCACGGCGTAGTTCATCCGCTCCCTTTCCTCTTCGTCCTTTCCCATGGGGGAAGAAAAGCGGCAACCGGGGATGGGTGCAACGGGATTTTGCAATCTGCCTCAATCCGGCTAAGTAATTGACCTGCGGGAGGTTTCCCCGACGATGACCGTCCGCGGGGGCGATTGGGAGGGCCCTCGAGAGATCATGGAGACTGCGTCAAATCATTCGTCCGGAGACAAGCCGGTCAAGGGACCGGCGGCGCCTGACGAACCGGCGAAGCTTCCTTTCTCACGGCGCTCTCTCAGCGAATGGCTCCGCGCCCGATTTTCGGAAGGGCAGCGTTTCATCATTCTCTGTCTCGTGGCCGGTCTTCTCTGCGGTCTCGCCGCCGTCGGGATCCACCTTTCGATTCACGGAGTCTTTGATCTGGCCTGGGAGTTTGCTCATCATTGGGAAAATCACGGCATTCCCTGGTGGCTCGTGATGCCCTGGATTCCCGCAGTGGCTGGCTTGATTGTAGGGATCGCAGTGACCCGTTGGGCTCCCGGCTGCGTCGGAAGCGGCATCCCCCAGACAAAGGCTGCGTTTTATAACGAATTCGGCCAGATCCCGCTGAAGACGGCGATCTGGCGTTTCGTGCTTACCACGGTCTACGTGGGCGGAGGCAACAGTTTGGGGCGGGAGGGACCAACCGTTCACATGTGCGCGGCGATCGCGTCATCGCTGGGGCGAACTTTCGGTCTCGCCAAGGCGCGGGTCCAGGCGATGGTTCCGGTCGGGGTCGCGGCGGGAATTGCGGCCGCGTTCAATGCTCCGATTTCGGCAATCCTGTTCGTGTTCGAGGAAATTCTCGATGATTTCAGCACGAAGGCGCTCAGCGGCATCGTCATTGCCGTGGTCGTCTCCGAAGCGGTCGCAAGAATTCTGCTCGGGGAAGACCCGATTCTTCAGGCGCACCTCGGTGATCAGCACGGGGTTCACTGGTGGATGCTCGTGGCGATCCCGCTGGGAGTATCCGCAGCCGTGATCGGGCATTTCTTCACCGGATCGGTGCTCGGTTTCCGAACCTGGGGTGCGGACTGCCTGAAGATTCCAAATTTCATCAAGCCGGCGCTGGGGGGATTGCTCGTCGGCACCATCGGCACGGGTGCGTTTTTCGCGACGGGAATGCTGGGCGATCCGCAGAATACGGTGTTCAGTATCGGCTACGAGAGCCTCGAACTGGCCTTTGAATCGAAGCTGGTGGTCGGCGCGATCGTAATCCTGTTAGTCGCCAAGCTGGTCGCAGTTGTGGTCTGTTACGGAACCGGGGGAAGCGGGGGGCTCTTTTCTCCGACTCTCTATTTTGGAGCGATGTTAGGAGCATTGTGGGGGCTCCTCATGCTTCAGTTCGCGGAGTGGTCCGGACTGAATCCGTATGATGAAGGCAGCCGCCTCGTTGGTGCCTGCGTTCTTCTCGGGATGGGGGCCATGTTTGCTGCGATCATTCGCTGTCCGTTCACTTCTCTGTTTATCATTTTCGAAATGACGGGGAACTACTCGCTCATCCTCCCGCTGATGACGGGAAACATTCTCGCCTACAGTCTTTCCGGATGGATGAGAAAAGTACCGATCTACAATGCGATTCTGATTCAGGATCGGGTCAC
This sequence comes from Verrucomicrobiales bacterium, assembly GCA_029233965.1. Classification (GTDB taxonomy): domain Bacteria; phylum Verrucomicrobiota; class Verrucomicrobiia; order Verrucomicrobiales; family DEV007; genus Arctic95D-9. The sequence goes on from JARGOP010000034.1 coordinate 42,760, forward strand.
GCTCCGGAAGATGCCGACTTATCGCGGGGCGCAGGATTACCGCAATCTTCCCGTGAGCACGATCATGCATTACGATCTCATTACCGTTGCCGCGGCGGAGACTCCGGGCGAAGCATTGGAGCGGCTTCGCCGGTCTCCGGAACAGATGCGGCGCAGCTATCCTGTGGTCGATGGAGAACTGAACTCAAGGCGCGGATTTCTCGGGATGGTCATGCATCATGAACTCGAGGAGCAGAAAGAGGCGGCGCCGGAGTTCGCGGTGCGGGATTTGATTGCGGAGCAGAAAGTGCAGACAATCAATCCGGAAACGTCGATTCGCGACGCGGCGATGCGGATGGTCAAGGCGGACATTCGTCAACTGCCGGTCGTGAGCGCAACGGATCCGGGCCGATTGCTCGGGGTCCTGACGCTGAACGACATCGCCCGCCAGCAAAATGCGATGAATGACCAGCTCGGGCGCGAGTGAGTCGGCTCCCGCGATTCTTTCTCAAAACGAAGTGAGATCCGGGGCGGAGATGGAATATCCTTGAGTAACGAAAACCCTGCCCCGCATTCATTCCGCATGAAAATTCCATCCTGTTTCCTCCTCCTTCTTTCTTCGTTCGTCGTCGCGATTGCTCCGATCGTTTCGGGGGCAGAGAAGCCGAATATCGTATTCATCTTCGCGGATGACTGGGGCTGGGGCGACCTGAGCTGCCACGGGCATCCTTACGTGAAGACTCCCCATATTGACCGCCTCGCGAAGGAAGGGACAGATTTTCATCGTTTCACCGTTGCCAGTGGGGTTTGCTCTCCGAGTCGCACTGCCGTCATGACCGGCCATTTTCCGGCGCGATACAATATTGACGGCCATTTTGCCTGGGTGCCGAGCAACGAAAAGCGAGGTATGCCGGACTGGCTCGATCGGAACGCACCCTCACTGCCGCGGATGCTTCAGGGTGCCGGATACCGGACGGCGCACTTTGGGAAGTGGCATCTTGCCAACGACATGATTCCCGACTCTCCGGTTCCCGGCGAGTATGGCTACGACACCTACGGGGCTTTCAATTGCGCGGGCGAACAAATGCCGGTCCACGAGGACGCCATGCACACGAACGCGTTCATCGAGTCCGCGGTAAAAGAGGGAAAGCCGTTCTTTGTGAATCTCTGGATCCACGAGCCTCACACCCCGTTTCACACCGTGCCGAAGTATGAGTGGCGGGTCCGTGAGATCGAGGATCCCGCCGACCGCATTTATGCTTCGGTCCTCTCCCATGCCGATGATCGCATTGGTGAGGTGTTAGACAAACTGGATGAACTCGGAGTGGCCGAAAATACTCTGGTGATTTTCAGTTCCGACAACGGCCCCGCGAGAGGGGCGGAAGGAGCGGAGTTGACTCTGCAGTACGACACCGCGACGGGAGCCGGGTGGGGGATCGGAGCGGCCAAAGGGATCACGGCCGGGCGAAAAGGATACAAAGCCTCGCTTTTCGAGGGGGGCATCAATGTGCCTTTCCTCGCCCGGTGGCCCGGGAAAATTCCTGCGGGCGAGGTGGACAGTGTCTCCCTGATTTCCGCCGTTGATCTCCTGCCGACCTTTCTCGAGATCGGGGGAGGAGATCTTCCGGACGGGTATGTCCCGGATGGCCTGAGTCAGGTGGACGTGCTCACCGGCCGGTCCAAAGCGCCGGCCCGTGCGAAGCCGCTCTTCTGGAAGAGTGGTACGAGGGGCGCTCCAAGTGAGAGCCGTCCGCATCACTGGGCTGCCTGGGTCGTGGTTCATGAAAACTGGAAACTCCTCCTCACGAATGACTTTTCTCATCGCGTTCTCTACGACATCGCCGCGGACCCGATGGAGACAACCGATCTGGCCGCCGCAAAGCCCGAAGTCGTTGCGGACCTCACGGAGAAACTCCATGCCTGGAGAGAGACTCTACCCGAAAAACCGACCGGGGATGTCTTTTCGAGGGAGCGGAATCCGTGATTCCGTTACCGCTCTGCCGGTTTTTCACTGTTCTTAAGGTTAAATTTTTGTCACACTCCTCCGTCGGGTGGAACGGGCTCTGCTCTCCCTTTCGAGGGAGCGGAGAGACAACCGGTTCCCCCGGAATAAGATGATGGAGCGGATGACATGAGAGCAGGACCCCCGAATCGAGAACCGCATTTGATGAAACAGCGCCTTGCCCGGGCAGCCCTTCCTCTCCTCCTTTTCACCGTCGTATTGGCACTGCCCCGGGAAAGTGAAGCCCGGCTCGGGGAATCGTTCTCGCAATGCGTGAAACGCTACGGTGAGCCGACCGGGACGATTGAGATTCCCGGACTGATCACGAACGGGGTTCGATTTCATCGCGGTGAATTTTCCATCACCTGCGGCTTCGCGAACGGTCGCTGCGAGACGATTGTCGTGATGCACCTTTCCCGGAACAACCTCAGGCAGGAGTCTCTCTCGCGAGAGGATATCGATCTTTTTCTGTACGACAACTTTGGTCACACGAGTTGGGTCTACACCCTGCTGAGCGAGCGGGAGAATCGATGGAAGACCTACGATCTTGAAGTCCCCCGGTCCTACGTTGCCTCGTATTCCCATGCCTTGAAGATGCTCACGATGAGGATCGAGCAGGGGTGATTCACTCGCCTCCCGCCGCGGCGGGCGCTTCGGCGGTCCCCTCCGGGGTGACCGCTTCGACGATTTCAGCGGTCCCTTCCGGCTCGGGAGGAGGTGGTGGAATCCTGACAATGATTCGGACTTCGCCACTGTCGGCGCTGGATTGATCTTCCACGGTCTCCAGAGTCATGCGCCCTGCCGGAATTCCCCGGCCCACGAGAAGTTCCTTCGTCGCCTCCCCCCGTTTTTCAACGAGGTAGTCTCCGAAGGCACCTGACTGGGACGAGCTTTTCACCGGTCGAATGAAGACAGGGTGTCCGGCGAGGGGAGGCGTCGAAAGCTGTTTCACGACGGATTCGATCGACGATTCCTGGTTCGCCTGAAGAAGAAAGGAACTCCGGGTGTAGAAAATGGAGGGGAGGGGAACGTAGGTCGGCTGCGGCTCCGCAGGAATGGCACGGAGAACACCCGGGACGGGAGGAGTCTTCCTTCCTCCGATATTTTTCACCTGCAGCAGCGGCACTGCCTGAAGGGGGCGTTCCGGGGCTCCCCCCTCCGTCATCGACGGTTTCCCGGTAAGGCGCGAGAGATCGCTCAGAGTCAGGATCATGGGAAAGAGGTTCGCGATCGAGAGCCCCGGCAACTCGAAGGCCTCCACCTCGGTGGGGGCGACATCGAAATCGAGAAGCGGTCCCGAAGTCTCTCCGCTCGAAAGACGGACCGACAGTTTCGGCATGTCGTCTTTGTTGACGATACAGAGGCGGTTGATGAACTGGCGGCCTTTGAGGAAAGGTTCGAGGCGAATCCGCAGCGCCGTCGGGGTGATCCGGCTGTCGGTCATGCCGCCAATGATGAGTGAGTCTTCGTAGAGACTGAACCGTCCTTCATGCGTCGTGATGCCCAACTCGGCGAGGAGACTTTTGAGATCGGAAAGGGAAGGCATTGCCGTCCCGGGGTCGATCTTGAGACCACGATTGAGAATCTTGAGATCGGGACGGATCGCTTTCACTGATTCCGCGAGAATGAGCGCATTTTCCTCCGTATCCACGGTCCCGGCGAAAGTCACGCCGTCGCGGGTGAAGCGGACCTCAAAGAGAGGCGCCTCATCAGAAGCGAGGAGTCCGGCTGCTCCACCGAAAAGGAGCAGCGCCGGAAACAGCGCCGGGATGAGAGTTCGGAAGATCATGGGAGTGGTGACGACAAGATGGCATATCGTCGCGCGGATTGCAGGTTTTTCCGAGCATCGGAAAAGCTGAAAAGCAGACCCCTGCCGGCAGGACCTTGTTGAGAGATGACTTCAGGGCTTGCTTCGCGGTCCGCTATCGTTTTCATTTCCGAACTCCCTCTTTTTCGATGGCTGATATTCAATCTCTTAAACAGGCGCTCTCCGTCTCCCCGGAGAATCTCCCCATTCTTCTCATGCTGGGGCATGCCTATTTGGAAGAGTTTCAGTTTGATGAGGCTCGCGAAACCTTTGAGAAGGCGCTGCAGCTTCAACCCGGCAATCCGGTCGCGCGAACCGAGATGGCCCAGATTCTCGAGTTGGAAGGAAAATCCTCCGAGGCTGTTTTGCGACTGGAGCAGCTCCTCGGCGAGCACCCGGAGCATGCGCCTGCCTGGGTCTTGAAGGCAAAGATTCTCCTGAATGAGTCGGATGGGAAAGGCGCCCGGCAGGCCTACAACCGTGCTCTCGAGATGGATGCTTCGCTCGCGGACGATTCGCTCCTCAAGCGGATCCGGGAAGCAGGGGGGCGCCAGGCCGGGAGTGGTATTGCGAAGAAGGCGGACCGAAAGCCGACGCCGATGCAGCAGGGCGATTTTCAGGCCGGAGCGATGTATGACTCCGATTTTGAAGAGGAGTTCGACGGCGATCCCTTCGACGAAGATTCTGAACTCGAGATCGAGTTTGAACAGAATCCTGATTCTGATTTTGATCTTGTCGGCGGCATGGAAGCCGTAAAGGAGGATATTCGCATGAAGATTCTCTACCCGATGGAGAATCGGGAACTCTTCGAAGCCTACGGGAAGAAAGCGGGTGGCGGAGTGCTGCTGTATGGGCCTCCGGGTTGTGGAAAAACTCTCATCAGCCGGGCCACGGCAGGGGAGATCAATGCGAAGTTCCTCAGTGTGGGCCTTCATCAGATCCTCGACATGTGGATTGGAAAGTCGGAGGAAAAGCTTCACGAAATTTTTGAACTCGCCCGTCGCAACGCACCTTCGGTCCTCTTTTTCGACGAAGTCGATGCACTCGCGGCGGATCGCAAGGACATGCGCACCTCGGCCGGCAGGACTCTGATCAATCAGTTCCTCGCCGAGCTGGATCGGGAGTCAGCCGGAAACGACGGCGTTCTGGTCCTCGGCGCGACGAATGCTCCCTGGCATCTCGACTCCGCCTTTCTGCGTCCGGGGCGATTTGATCGACTTATCTTCGTGCCGCCACCGGACGAAGCGGCGAGAACGGAAATCGTCCGGATTATGGCCAAGGGGAAACCGGTCAAGGATCTGGACCCGGCCTCTTTGGCGAAGCGGCTGAAGGAATTTTCAGGGGCGGACATCAAAGCGGCCTTCGATCAGGCGATCGAGGTCTCTCTTGCCGAAGCCATGAAGTCCGGAAAGATTGTTCCTGTGACTCAGAAGCAGCTCGTGAAAACCTCGAAGCAGATCAAACCAAGCACCCGCAGGTGGTTCGAAAGTGCGAAAAACTACGCGCTCTATGCGAATCAAAGTGGATTTTACGACGACATCCTCGAATACCTAGGCATTCAAAAATGAGCGAACTGGCTCACGGATTGTTGCTGCAGGAACAGGGGCGTTTGGAAGCGGCTGAGGCCTGCTTTTACTCAGCGCTCAGTCAGGAACCGGAAAACGATTTCATCTACAGCCGTCTCGCCCTTTGCCAACTGAGTCAGGAGGGAAAGCGGAAGCAGGCTCTGGAATCGATCGGCGAGGCGATCCGCCTGCGGGCCGACGAAAGCTACTACCATTCGGTGCAATCGCTCATTCTCGCTGATTTGCGGAAGGGAAAGGAGGCGCTCTCCGCCGCGGAAACGGCGATTGGTTTCGATCCGGAGGATGCCCTCGCTCTCGCTGCGAAGGCCAATGCCTACTGCAACATGGAGCGCTGGGCGGAGACGGAAGAGTGGAGCCGACGCGCCCTCAGTGCCGACAGCGATCACAGCCTTGCCGCGAATCTGCTCACTCACGCGCTGAGATTGCAGGGCAAAGCGGCGGAGAATCAACACGCCGTTGAGCAGCAACTCGCAGCGGATCCTGAAAACAGTTTTGCCCACATCAATGCGGGTTGGAGCGCTCTTCAGCGCGGGGACCACAAGACCGCGGAAGGGCACTTCCGTGAAGCGCTCCGTCTCGACCCGGAAGCGGAAATGGCCCGGGAGGGACTGATCGAATCGTTCAAAGCAAGATCCCGCTTTTACCGCCTCTATCTTTCCTACTGCTTCTTCATGCAGCGCTTTACCGGCGGGAGGCAGTGGATGATCATCATCGGATTTTACGTCACTTACCAGGTCAGCCGAAATCTCCTCGAGCGGGTCAGCCCGATTTTCGGCGCCATCCTCGCGATCCTCTGGCTCACTCTCGTGATGTGGATCTGGCTCGCTCCCGGAATCGGAAATTTTCTGATTCTGATGGATCGATCCGCCCGCCTCGCGCTGAAGTCGGGCGAAAAGTGGCAGGGGGTCGCAGTCGGCGGAGGAGTTTTCACCGGAGTAGCCCTTATTGCCGTTTCCTACGGGTTCGATTCCACTCCCGTTCTCCTCGGTGGAGTCGGGCTCCTCGCCTCGACGATTCCGGCCTCACTCGCGTTTGATAACGACTCCGGGACGGGGCGATGGGTTTTCGGGGCGATCACTGCGGGTGTTTACCTGCTCACCGCAGGGGTTGTCACCATCGAGGGGCTCAATCAGGGAGGCGAAGAATTGCACCCGCTTACCCTCAGTCTGGGTCTTTGCGGGCTTGTCGGTGCGATTGCCTGCACCTGGCTCGGCAATATCCGGAGCCTGAGACAAGGCGCGAGGACATAAAAAACGGCGGTGAGACCGCCGTTTCTTCGAAAAAGGATTCCGGGAGTAAGACCTACTTTTGAACGACCCTGGACTTCACGCTGGAAGCGGCCTTCCCGACACGGTCGCGGAGGTAGTTGAGCTTCGCGCGGCGCACCTTGCCCTTCTTGAGGACTTCGATCATTGCCATCTTCGGAGAATGGATTTGAAAGACACGCTCAACGCCTTCCCCGTTGGAAATCTTGCGAACTGTAAAAGCTTCGTTGATACCGGAACCGCGACGACCGATGACGATTCCTTTGAAAATCTGGATCCGCTCTTTACCACCCTCAACAACGCGGGAATGGACGTTCACGGTATCTCCCTGGGCGAACCCGGGGACTTCGTCTTTCATTTGTTCGCGCTCGATTTTATCAATCACGTTCATGGTCAAAAAATAGGGGTAAAAGTCGTCCTCCGAAGCACTTCCCGGGAGGGAGGGGGACCTTTCATCAGAAAGGGGCCAAAAGCAACGGATTTCCTTCATATTTTTTGTTGCGCAAATTTTATTCCGCGCCTAGAATCCCGCTCCCCTAGCCAAGGTAGTTTGTCCTGACAGACTGCCATACCGTGGAGCGGTAGCTCAGTTGGTTAGAGCGCCGGCCTGTCACGCCGGAGGTCGCGGGTTCAAGTCCCGTCCGCTCCGCCACTTTATAAGGCTCTCAGCCTTCCTGAGAGCCAAACGGGGGGTCTCCGGGTCGCCACCGAAGATTTTGCGGAAGCTGACGTGATGCTCGCGCCGATTCTCTGCGGTCGTTCGCGTTTTATTCAAGATGTCTCGATCCGATCCATGCAAACACTCTTGAAGAAGGCTCAGGCGTTGAACAAACGCAGAGAGCGTTCTTCGAAGAGCGCCGAGTAACGCTCCTTCATACTCTCACTGAGCAAGCTACGTTGAACGACAGAGGGCCATGAGGCGGATTCGGTCGACAGATCGTCGACCATTTTTGTGACCTCCGTCTCCGGGATCCGGCACTGTTCATGGCAGAGATACCAAATGAGATCGCTGCGGGAATTCCCTTTCTCGCCCTTCCGCGCCCGTCTCACCGTCGGCTGGGAGACGATCCTCCTGCTCGTTTTTTCGAGATTTCCTGGCGGGTCAGGGTGTGGGTGACTGTTCCCGGTTACTCCGGGCGTTTCCTGATCCGCGGCGGGATCTTTGGGGTATTGCGACGATGTTCGCCGTCCAGAGCAGCAGCGCGAGGACCTCGAACTCACGCCCACCGAAGCCAAGATTGAAGTGCCCACTTTCGTCGTAGGCGAGATTGTCCGAAGCAGACCCGCCGCTCCCCAGAAAGAAAAGGAGGCGGACCAAGATCATTAGGCCCGCGAGGGAGGTCCAGACCCGGTAGCGGGTGGGGCGTTCCGCCGCGTTCGCCCACCTGCGCCAGGCGATGAGCAGGGGGAGACTCCAAAGCGCCATTCCGAGGAGTCCGGCGAGCAGGGAAAAAAGTCGAACGAGAATCTGGATCGGAATCGAAATCAGTTCGAGCGGGGGAGCAGCGGGATCGGAACTCCCCTCGATGTTGAAAGGGGCGGTGAAGAGCTCAGCCATCCATGCGAACCAGATACTCGCCAACGGGAAGTCGAGAGCGATGGCGGCACCCGGGATCGCGAACCAGAGGTAGGGAGAAACGACCCAACCTCGCAGGCCGTCCTCTCGATCTTTGTCGAGTGTCAGGAGCCGGATCTCCTCGGACCCGTCGCGATCTTCCCGGCAGCTCTGAGGGTGACCTTTCCGTGGCCGAGGAGCGGAATCTCTACGCTCCCGGGAAACGGGCCCGTTTTCGGCTTCTGGAGATCGAGGGTGGAGACGATGGTCCGTTCCTGGAGAACTCTCTCGGGCAGGGCCTCGCTCGTAGCGTTCGGGACCGCGACCCTTCTCGCCATCCGGTTGAAAGGGGCCTGACCAGACGAAGTATTCCATCCACCGGCGCAGCTTCGGCGTCCGATCGGGACGGTCGAGTCGCCTGCTTTCCACGATGCGGCGGTTCCTGCTTCGCGAGAGCAGCACCTGGTCCGAGAAGAGGGCGCTCAAGAACTCGGCCACATCCTTGATGATCCGATCGATCTTCTCCTCTTCGGAAAGAGACTTTTCGGAGCAGCCAAAGCGAAGCCGGGTGAATTTCTCGATCTCGACGATCGCTCCTTCGTCAGCGTCGTAGACACGCACTTCGCCCACTTCGTCGCATTCGGGGGCGAATCGGATGACCGGATCATCGTCCCCCGTCTGGGACCATTTTCGATCGGGAAACTTTTCGGTGACCGCGAGTAAGAGCTTTTCCGTGATCATCTTTGTCTGCGGATACTACGGCTCGCGGAAACCCCGAAACCGATTTCGTGTTCGGACTACCGCGCGTTGGCCCGGGTGGGGGAAGTCTAGTTGGCCTGTAATGAGGGTATGGTCGGAGGGAAGAGCATGCAAGTCGCCTCTGTCTCTCAGAAGACGGCAAGCAAGAGCCCGATCGCCGGGCAGGTCAGTGCGAGCCCGCGCGCCGGTTCGTTGCGGGAAAATGCCATGATCGCAGGCAGGCCAAGGGGAGGAGCCAAAATCGAAAATCGAGTCATCGACATCGATCCGATTGATGAGTACTACGGAGCAGCGCTGCCGTTGCCACGAATCCCTTTTATCCCGAACTGTGCATGAAACTGTGTACGAGAAGCAGTGAGAGAGCGCCTCGCCCGCCGTTTCCCGGTTTACAAGGAGGGCGACAGCAACGCCAAGCCGAGCGGGGGAACCCGGCAGATCCAATACAAGCTCAAGGCCGGGGAGGCCGGCTGGATCCTGCGGATCGACAAGGTCACCGCTTATTGAACGGATACACGCGGGACACTGTGGACCCGTTCCCCGTAGTGTCCGGAAACTTGATTGCAACAGAACGCCTTGATTTCCAGCGGGTTGGAACCGCCTTGCCAAAGTCGGCTTCTGATCGTGCCGCCGGTTTTCGGACGGTCAGACTGCGACAATGAACACGATAACGCTGATCGCGGTGGTGTCGGCAGTGGAGGCGAACTGCCGACTGCCAGGAATTCGCTTTTTCAACCCCGGCGCTCCATCACCGCGCATCGCCCCGGGTTGGAGGGGGGGCAATGTTCCCTGTGTGGCTCTTGCCCCAAGTCAGTCGACCTGGTAGATCAGCCACCTGTCGGCGTGAAACGGGTTCTCCTTCGCTTCGCTCACGCTCTGCGGATTTGGCTTCGCGTGCGATTGACCGCTGCTGCGGCATGGCGGGGTCGGCATTGAGAACCAAGACTCGCCCATCGTCGAGCGGGAGTTGTGGTGCCTGCGAGGCTGGCGCCTCTTCGCCTCGCCAGATCCCCAACTGTGCATGAAACTGTGTATGAAAAGCACACGGCGAGCAGTTCCGAGAAGTGGGGCAGCACGCGCTTGCAGCCAGTAAGAACTTGCCTAAATTGCTCAAAAACAACCACTTATCAGACCGCATCCAACCGGAGGAGCTCCTTTAAAGAGCTTACAGTCCGGGGGCCGGCAGGCCATGTCCTCGAGTGGGAGGAAACGGCCTATGATGGCACAAATGACAATATATCAGAAACTCGCATTTTCCGAGGCGGAGGTTGGTTTACCTCGGTGGCCGGCCTGCCTTCGACTTACACGAGCGGCAACACTACCGGTTTTGAGTTTGAAACTCTGGGGCTTCGCGTGGCGGGAGCGGTGCCTGCGACGGTCCCCGAGCTATCCACCGTTCTCTCGTTGTGGTTGCTCGGAGGAGTAGCGACCCTGATGCGGAAACGGCGGCTTGTGGCTGCGGCCTGATCCTTCGTCCCTCGCTCTTTCCTCTTTTCCG
>JARGOP010000035.1:0-36773 GCA_029233965.1 Verrucomicrobiales bacterium
GCTTCAGGCCGAAAGAGTCGACACGCCGTTTGATGGAGAGGAGATTTTCCAACTCCAGGCCGGGATAGATCGAGACGATGTCCGTCGCGCCAACCTGCGCAGCGAGCTGGAGATTTTCATCGGAGAACGGCGTGACGAGGAGGGCGATATTCATGTGCAGGCTTGAGATCTAACAGGGTCAGAGGGCGGAAGCAACAGGGTTGAATCAGGGCTCGTGATCTTTGGTCCGACCGCCGCAGCGGCCTCAACCGCCCTTTGGGCTTTGACGAAGCAGACCGCGCTGGAACTCCGGATCGAGCCCTACGCGATCATGATCGAGCCGTCGGGATCCACCTTCTGCCGCGAGCAGCGAATCGAACTGGCGGAAGAGGAGGTGCGGAAGGGAATGAAGAGTCGCCCTCCGGGGAAAGGGTTACCCTCTCGGAACGCCGCCGAATGATCCCCGCTCCCCGGCACACCCCGACTATGTAAACTCAGGGCATTCTGATAAGTCGAAACGCACCAATGCGCTGAACAATGTCTACAAATGGGTCGGTGGGAAATGGACCTTCGTTCGCTACGGTGACGGTCCAGAAAAAGAGAACGGTCTCACCACGGGGAAGCTCGGGGAGCGGAAGTACGAATCATGTCCCGCCCGGCTCCGTCGATTGCGAATTGGGAGACATTGACACTCGTGAGCCGACTCGATAGTCTCCGAAAATGATGAAGCGGCCCCTGTTTCCTTTAAGCGCTCTTGGAGTCGCCGTTGTCGTTTCGGTTTTTGGTCTACCGGCTTTTGCCGAGCAAACTGAGGGGGATCCTCTCTCCCTCGAGAAGTTAAAAGCGAAATACGAAGGGGCCCGCGATCTGGCGAATGAGCCGATCAAAGATCTCAATCGAAAATATACGGAGGCTCTGAGGAAGTTGCTCGAAAGCGAAGCGGCATCCGGTGAATTGGACCGTTCTTTACAGGTGAAGAGTGAACTCGAGGCGTTCGGAAATGGAGAGGAGTTCGACGAAACTCTCTTTCCGATGGATGACAGTACGGCCCCGGCTCTGGCGAGACTGCGATCCGCCTATGTGACGCAGCGATCTCTTCTTGAGAAAGAAGTCGCCCCTCAGTTCGCCGCCTTGCAAAGCAAATACATCGAGGCATTGGAGCAGTTAGAGAGAGAACACACCCGACTTCAAAATTTCGACGCTGCAGTGAAAATTCGGGAGGAAAGAGAGTCGTTCAAAGTGGATCATGACTCTCTCGAAGGTCGAATCCACTTTATCGTGAAAGGGGAGATTCAAATGGAGCTGAACGGGGAGCGCCTCAGTTTTCGCGATGAGTCCAACGACCCTCAATACATCAGCGGAGTGAGCCGGGTGAACACCTTTACGGTCGGTGATGTGATCTCAATCAAGATGAGCAGTGGCGCGAGCTTCCGAAGCCTCATCATGGCAATTCAAAGTGAAGACGGAAAAACGGGGATTCCTGTGGCGAGGAACTACTACCGGATTCTGGACTCGGAGTCTTCTCATGGGGAGATAGAAGCCGATGAGGTCGCCACCCTGAAAGCCGAACCCGGCCCCGGCCCGACTGATCGGGACATGGCGACGATCTGGAATGGCAAGAGCCTGCCTGAAGCGCTCAAGAGTGCCTCCCAGTGGGCGAAGCTGGAGAAGCAGGTGGATTGGAACTACTACGCGGTGGCGATCACGAGTGACATGTTCTTACCGCTCGAAGGAGAGTGAGTCACGGGACTGCACGGTAACAATCAGCCAATGGTCACCTCTTCTCGTTTCGTTTTGAGAGTGGCCGCTAAGTTCCTCAGATGATTAATTTTCCACCCTTGACCGGACTCGTCGCGGCGACCTTTACGCCCTTCCATCCCGATGGCAGGATCCGCTTCGAAATGATTCCGGACTGCACCGAGTTTCTGATTCGCAACGGAGTGACCGGGATTTATATTTGCGGGAGCACGGGGGAAGGCCCTTCTCTGACGATCGCGGAGCGAAAGGCGGTCGCGGAGGCCTATGTGAAGGCGGCCGCGGGGCGGTTGCGGACCATCGTTCACATCGGGCACACCTGCCTCTCTGATGTCTGTGCACTGGCGGCCCACGCGGAGTCCATCGGGGCGGATGCGATCTCGTCGGTCTCGCCGTATTATTTCAAACCGGAGAACACCACGGTGCTCGTCCAGTTCCTCAGCGCTGCGGCTGCGTCGGCTCCGACCCTGCCATTTTACTATTATCATATTCCTTCGCTGACCGGAGTGGCGGTGAATCCGGTACAGTTTCTCGAGGAGGGCGGTCGATCCATTCCGACCCTGCGCGGGATCAAGTTTACCGACTCTGATCTCAGCCTCATGAATGCCTGCCAGGAGGTTGAGCAGGGAAAATTCGACGTGCTCTTTGGTCGCGATGAAATGTTGCTCGCCGGTCTCAGCGCGGGAGCCGCCGGAGCGGTTGGCAGCACTTACAATCTCGCGCCACAACTCTATGAGAGCATCATTCAGGCATTCGGTGCCGGGGAGATGAAGGCCGCCCGTGAATGGCAGCTGCGCTCCGTCGCGATGATCCGGGCGATCGTCGAAGTCGGTGGTGAGTCAGCGATCAAGTATCCGATGCATCGCCACGGGCTCGATTGCGGTCCGCGTCGTCTTCCGATGCGACAGCTGACGCAGGCGGACAAGGATGAGATTGACCGTCGGCTCGATGCCCTCGGTTTTGACGAGTGGGCGGCGCTTCCGGTTTCGGCTGAACCTGTCGCATGAAGAGCTTCTTTCCCATTCTGTTTGGCGTCCTCTTGTTTGGTCACGGGCTCAGGGCCGGGGAGTTACTCACCTGGGAGGCACTCCCGCCGATCCCCAATGAAACAGGAGTGGCCGGCCCGTTCACGGGGATCCACGAAGAAGCTCTCATCGTCGCCGGCGGGGCCAATTTTCCGGGAGCAGTCTGGGAAGTGGAGAAGGTCTGGCACGATGAGATTTTCGTGCTTCCACTCGGCGACGGGGAACCGGCATGGAAGTCCGCCGGGAAGCTCCCGAAACCGCTTGGCTACGGGACGACGGTTTCCCTGCCCGAAGGGATTTTATGCATCGGGGGAAACGACGCGTCGTCGCTCAGTGATTCCGCGTTTCTGTTGAAGTGGAACGGGCAGGAGGTGGAGGTCGAAGTGCTGCCGAACCTTCCAACCCCGGTTTGCTACGCGGCTGCCGTGAAGCTGGGAAATTTCATCTATCTTGCGGGGGGACAGCATGGTCCCGGGCTCGATTCCGCGACGTCGGCATTCCTGCGTCTCGATTGGTCGAAGCGATCGGATCCGGAGGCGTTTCTCTGGGAGTCTCTCGCAGACATTCCCGGAGAGGGTCGTGCCTTTCATTCTCTGGTCACACAGAGCAATGGTCGACACGAGGTGATCTACCTGCTGGGTGGACGTCACGTCGACGGAAATGGGGAGGTAAAGTTTCTCCCGAAGGTCTTTCAATTCGATCCGCTCAAGAAAGAGATGCCCTGGACGCGGAAGGCGGATCTGCCGACGCCTCTGGCGGCGGGGACGGTCGCCGCGGTCGGGCAGAGTCATCTTGTGACCCTCGCCGGTGCGGATGGCAGTCTCTTCGCGCAGTCGGACGAGATGAAAGACCGGCATCCCGGATTTCCGAAGTCCAGCTATGCCTATCATACCATCACCGACACCTGGATTGAGGCGGGGCAACTCCCGCAGAATCAGGTCACGACGGAGGTGGTTGCGGCGGGAGATAAGTGGTTTCTCATCAGCGGGGAAGTCCGGCCGAGAGTCCGAACCCCTGACGTGTGGAAAATCACACCGCTACCTGGCGAGGTGGCTTTCGCGGCGGCGAACTGGGTTGCGATTGTTCTCTATCTCGGAGGAGTCATTGGTATCGGCGTGTTCTTCTCGCGTCGCAACAAAAGCACGGATGACTTTTTCCGGGGAGGACAGCGGGTTCCTTCCTGGGTCGCGGGCCTGAGTATCTTTGCGACGCTGTTGAGTTCGATCACCTTCATCGCGCTTCCGGCCCGCGCCTTTGCGACTGACTGGGTCATGATGGTGGTGAATGCGGGGATTCTCATCTGCGCTCCGCTCGTGGTTCTCGCGATCATTCCGAAGTTCCGGAACTTTAACGTCACCTCTGCCTACGAGTATCTTGAAAGCCGGTTCCATCTTTCCCTGCGGCTCTTTGCGGGGATGTCGTTCGTGCTCTTCCAGATCGGACGAATGGCGATCGTGATGTTTCTCCCGGCGCTGGCGCTCGCGACGATCACTCCCCTCTCGGTCGAACAATGTATCCTCGTCATGGGCGTGCTCAGCATTCTCTACTGTTCGATCGGCGGACTCGAGGCGGTCGTGTGGACGGATGCCCTGCAATCGATCGTGCTGCTCGGCGGAGCTTTCCTCAGCTTTGTGATCATTCTCATGAACCTCGACGGCGGCTGGGCCGAATATACGACCGTCGCCCTGACCGATCACAAATTTCGCTGGGCTGATTTTGACTTTGGCTCCACTTCCTACCTTACAACCGCGTTTTGGGTAGTTTTGTTAGGAGGCGTCGGAAGCTCCCTGATTCCCTACAGCTCGGATCAGGCCGTGGTGCAACGCTATGTTTCGACGCCGTCGGAGAAAGAGGCTCAATCCGCGATCTGGCTGAATGCGGTGATGTCGGCGGTGGCGACGCTGCTCTTCTTCGGACTCGGCACCGGGCTCTACGTTTTCTACAAGGCGAATCCGGGAGGGCTCGATCCAACCTTCCCGACAGACTCAATTTTCCCGCTCTTCATTTCGCGGGAGCTTCCGGTTGGAGTCGCGGGGGTTGTCATCGCGGCAGTTTTCGCGGCGGCGCAGTCGACGATTTCTTCCAGCATGAACAGCACCTCGACCGTCATCGTGACCGACTTCTTCCGGCGGCTCGGATGGGAGGCGAGCGAGCGAGCCTACCTCCGGCTTGCGAGAATCCTCACCGTTGTTCTCGGGACGGTAGGAACCCTCTTCGCGCTCGTCCTTGCGTGGAGTGAGATCGAATCTGCCTGGCAGACGTTTCTCATGATTATCGGTTTCGTGATGGGACCGCTCTGCGGTCTGTTTTTGTTAGGGATGTTTACCAAATCAGGAAACACACGCGGTGCGATCGTCGGAGTTGTCTTCGGAGTGACAGTCCTCGTCTGGGCTCGCTTCGGCACCGACATGCACGGCCTTCTCTACGCGCCACTCGGGGTGAGTGCGACCTGGCTGGTGGGGTGGGTCATGAGTCGGTCGTTGTCGGGGACGGACTGATCGGCACGGCATGAAGGCGCCTCGAAATTTTCTCGCCCGTCTTCATGAGGTTGGTTAGGGTCCTGCCTATGACTTCGAAGACCCCCCTTGAATCAAAATCACAGAACCGCCGTCAGTTTCTCAAAGCCGGGGCTGCCCTGGGAATGGGAGTGTTGGCTTCCAATGCCGCGACAGTTCGTGCCGCGACAAACAAGAACGGCAAGCTCCGCATTTTCCAAATTGGAACCGGCGGGATCGGCGGGATGCAACGAAAAGGTCTCAAGGGTCACCCCATGGTCGAATTCGCGGGTTTTTGCGATACGGACACGACCATGTTTTCGAGGATCGAAGACTACCACGGCGACTACTGGACCGTGACCGATTACCGCGAAGCGTTCGCGAACAAAGCGGGCGACTTTGATGCTGTCATCGTCGACACGCCGGACTTTCATCACTGCCCCATGATGGTCACGGCGTTGAAGCACGGGAAGCATGTCTACGGCCAGAAGCCACTCGTGCACCAGCTCGATGAGTTGCGCATCATTCGGGAAGCGGTGGCGGCACGTCCTGAGCTTTACACCCAGATGGGCAATCAACGCGCCTGCACGACGGGTCGCATGCAGGCCACGGAGATTCTGAAATCGAATCAACTGGGTCGGCCGATTGAAGCTCACATTTGGGTTGGCGGCATGAGTCGCGGCACTTACTTCGTTGATCCCTGGAGCCCGATCACGGAAGCGACAGCGATTCCGGAGACAGTGAAGTGGGGTTTGTGGAACGGTCCTTTGACGGAGCACCTCCCTTACAGTGAAGACCTGCACCCGCGCCGCTGGCGTTCCTACTGGGAGACCGGGGGCGGCATGCTCGCGGACTGGGGCTGCCATGTCATCGATGTGCTCTACTTTGCCTATGACCTGCCGCATCCGGAATCCGTGGTCACGAAGACGAGCAAGCCGTCCGGGGTTTGCCATTCAGGTCAGAATGAATCAACGATCACCTACCCCGGTGGCGACAATTTTGTGAATGACAAGTTCGTCCTCCATTTCAATGACAGTTCGATCAAGCCGTCGTTTGAGAAGTTGGGCCTCCCGACCCCGGGGATCACGGGAACGGCCACCATGGTGGTTTGTGAGGAAGGAACCATGATCCTTGAGCCGGGTGGAAAATTTGAAATCTACCGCAAGGGCAAGCTCGTCGAAAACGAGCCACGCCCCGAAGTCGCACCCCGCGATCACTGGAAGGACTGGGCCGACTGCTGCCTTGGAAACGAGAAGCCGCTCTGGACTCAGTTTGACATCGGATCCCGCATCACTGAGCCGGCCCTGCTCGCGACCAAGGCAACGCGTTTCCCGAATGAGGAGTTGAAGTGGGACGGTGAAAACTACCGCTTCACGAATCACGACGAGGCGAACAAAACGATTCTTTCGCGGAATTACGCGGAGGGATTTGCGCCGCCGGCGATTGCTTAACCCGGGTTCGACAGTCTTCGGGATTCAACCCTGTGAGGTCGATGACCTGACAGGGTCGTTTCGTTTTCGGGGTGCGTTGGGGATTTCGCGGAGGCGGGAAACAGGAACTACGACTCCTTCTTAACGGGAGTCATCGTCGACTTGCCCTGAACCGCTTTCCGCACCTTCCGTGCCCAGGCCTGCATTGCCATCTCGGCCTGTCCATACTTGGAAAGGCTGCCCGGTTGGAGCTTGCCTCCTTCGAGCCTGTCGACCATCGCATAGAGCTGGCGGCGGGAGCGGGAGTCAAGCACCTCGATTTCGATGGAGGCGCTTCCGGCGCCGAGGGCACGCGTTTCTCCCTGAAGCACCTGAAGACCGGTCGCAGCGATGCCGGCATAAGGCATGTAGTTCACAGCGAAAAGGGCCGGGTTGCTGGGCTCCAGATCGGTGAGGGCGGCACGAATCGTCATCGTTGATGAGCTGCGTGAACGGGTGATTTCGTAGAATTTTCCGAACTCCGCCTCAAGAATGTCTTCGAACTTTTCGGCAAGGACTTCCGCTTCTTCGCGACTCGCTTTCTTCACCTTGGGGTCGGTGCTTTTCGGAAGCAGGACACGGACATCTTCAATGATGACCCGCTCGTATCGCTTCAGCCGCTCGGGATCGCCTGATTTGACGAGAGCTTTGTTTCCGAAAGCGCCGACTTGCTCTTCCATGCCGCGGTAACTGCTAAGGTGGTTACTCTTGTCCGGTTGGGTTGTCTCGCAACTGACGAGTAGCATTACGGGAAGGAGAGGCAGGAAAAGACGCGCACGCATCTGATTGAATCGTCTCATTTTTGAGAACTCGCAATCGAAAAGTCGCGGCGTCAGAGCAGGAAATTTTCGGACTCAATGCCCTATGTTATGAGCAGGAATCATGGCTCAAAAGAGCCAGCACTCTCCCTCTCGCCGGCGCTGGGTATTCGTGTTAGCCTTTTGGTGAATGGGAGGAAAGACACAGTGTTGGGTGATCGGCATTTGCCTCATGGCAAGTGGATCGCCGGGTGCTTTTCCGGAAACGGCGAAGACGCTTCGCAACGTCGATGCGATTCGAAAACTCACCTACGAGGAAGCGCGGCTTGCGCCGCCGGTTCAGATTCGGGTCACGGTGACTTCGCATCTCGACGCCGGTTTCGATGCCCAGGACAACTCGGGGGGCATGTTCTTTCAGATGGATCAAGAGGAGATGCCGCGACTCGGGGAGGCGGTGGAGGTCTGGGGAAATGTCACGGGAGGGTTCTACGGGCCCTATGTGATTGTTGACCAGATTCGTTCTCATGGTGGTACGGGGCAGCCGAGACAGCTTTATTTTCGCCCCGATTTTATCCAGACCGGTCTGGGGGACAACCGGTGGATGGAGATTGAGGGCTTGCTCGTTGATGTGGATTTTGCGAATGGAAAAAGGACGGGGTCCGGTCTCCTCGTGACCGGTGAGAACGACCTCACGATCCGGTTTCGGAATCACCATCGCGATTTTGATCTTCAGAGGCTCCAGAAGGTGGTGGGAACCTGGGTGAAGCTCAAAGGAACGGGTGCTCCCCTCTTCAATGACCGGCGGCAGCGCATCGGGTCGGATATCATTTGTTCGAGCGCGCAGAATGTCGAGTTGGTTGAAAATCAGGGCGACACGCCGGTCGTGACTCTCGATGAGATCGGCCGGTGGGATTCCCGTCGCACGAAACCGGGACTGGTGCAGACACGCGCGGTCGTGACGCTCGTGGAAGGCCCCAACTCGCTCATTGCCCAGGCCGGCGAGGCGGCGGCCCGGGTGCGCACGCTCAGACCTCAGGAAGCAAAGGTGGGGCAGTCGTTTATCTTTACCGGCCTGCCCCAGACGGAGGGCTATTTCGTGGGACTTCGTTACGCCCAGATTGAGGAGGATCCGGGACCGGTCGGCGAAGTCGTAGCCGTCCTCGATGAAGCTCCCATGGCCCGAACGCTGGGGATGCAGTTGGTCGTTTTGCAGGGGCGACTCATGGAGCGCCAGGGAAGGTTGCTCAGTCTCCAGCAGGGCGATCAGTTGATTCCGGTTCGATTGCCGGAAGAGATGAATGAGGAGGTGCTGCCCTCGGTCGGAAGCGAGATCAAGGTCAGCGGCGTGAAACTGGTTGAAGCGGACGACCGAGGACAGGTTCGCTCGGTCACGGTGGTGACAAGATCGATGGATGATCTGGAGGTGCTGGCGGTTCCTTCCTGGTGGACGCCGCAGCGCTACCTCATTGCGATTTCCGTTCTCGTCACCGGGGTGCTTTTGATTCTTATCTGGACCTTCGCATTGAAACGCCGCGTGCAGAAGCAGACCGACCTGATTCAGAGTCAGCTCGTCTCGAATGCGGCGCTGGAAGAGCGGGCCCGAATTGCGCGTGAATTGCACGACACCCTTTCGCAGGGATTTTCCGGGGTGGGCTATCAGTTGGCCTCGGTGAAGAATCACCTGAAATCGGATCCGGACCGTGCCCTCGAAAAACTGGACACCGCCCGGCAAATGGTCGAGCACAGCCTTGCCGAGGCGAGAGACTCCCTGAGTGGACTGCGCATTCCGGCGGCGGCGGATTCGCTGAGTTTTCCGGAAACCACCATCGCGATCGCACGCGAGCGATGTGAAGAGGCCGAGGTTCAGCTCATGGTGCATCACACCCTTGAGTTCGACCCTTTTTTACTGGAAGCGGAAACGGCCTATGCCTGTCACCGGATTTTGCTCGAAGCGGTGATGAATGCGATCCGCCACAGCGGAGGCGATTGCGTCGGTTTCGCGACCGGCGGTACCGAGCATGAATTGATTTTTTGCATCAGTGACAATGGCCACGGATTTGATCCGGAAATCAAACCTGCCGGTCACTTCGGAATCCAGGGAATGCAGGAGCGGGCGAAGCAAATCGAAGCGGATCTTGTCGTCAATTCCTCTTCCGAAGGCACCCGTCTCGCCCTCACTCTACCCCGACCCCTTTCATGACCGATTCGACCAAACAACTCCGCCTTCTCCTCGTGGATGACCACCTCCTTGTCCGCCGCGGCCTCGCCAGCTTGCTGGATGACGAAAAAGATCTGACCGTCGTCGCGGAAGCGGGGAGTGGAGAAGAAGCCATCGCCCTCGCGACTGAGCATCGTCCGGACGTGATTATCCTGGATCTGCGCCTTCGCGACATGAGCGGGATCGAAGTGGCGGCCGAGCTGAAAGGGCATCGTATCCTTATGCTTTCCAGCTTCATGCAGGAGGAAGATGTTCGCCGTGCCTTTGAGGCCGGTATTCTCGGATATCTCTCGAAGGACAAAAACAGTGATGAGCTCTTAAACGCGATTCGGGCCGTCGGCGATGGCCAGCAATATCTCCCGCCCGAGATTTCCCTCCTCCTCGCGAAAAGTGAATGGAGCGCCCACCTTACTGATCGGGAGTTGGAAATTCTGCAGTGGATTGCGAGGGGACGGGCCAATAAGCAGATTGGTGAGGAGCTGAGCCTTTCCGAGAACACCGTGAAGAATCACGTGAAGTCGATCCTTTCCAAATTGAATGCGAAAGACCGGACCCACGCCGTGACCGAGGCCCTGAAGCGCGGGCTGTTTCAATTGGGGCATTCCTAGGAGGGGCTTTGCGAAAGTCTAGTTTTCGGCCGCCGGTTCACTCTCACGAAACCAACCCTGCGTTTTCTGACAAACCCGGACGAGAAAGAGCATCAGCGGTACCTCAATCAGCACGCCCACGACGGTGGCAAGCGCAGCTCCCGAGGACAGGCCGAAGAGCATCACCGCCGTCGCGATCGCGACTTCGAAGTGATTGGAGGCACCAATCATGGCGGATGGGGCCGCGTCTTCATACCTGAACTTTAGAAACTTCGCGGCGAGATAGGTCAGCGCGAAAATCAGCAGGGTTTGAATTGTGAGCGGAATGGCGATCCAGAGAATCGTGAGCGGATTTGCGAGGATCGTTTCCCCTTTAAAGCTGAAAAGCAGCACGAGGGTGGCGAGGAGCGCGGTGATCGACACCGGCGTCAGAATGTGGAGGAATTTTTTCTCGAACCACTCGGGGCCTTTGACCTTCATGATCCAGCGGCGCGAGAGGTAACCGGCGACGAGCGGCAGCGCGACGTAGATAGCAACCGAAAGCAACAGGGCCTGCCAGGGGACCGGCATCCGATTTACCCCCAGGAGCCAGCCTCCGAGGACGCCATAGAGCAGCAGCATGGTGAGGGAGTTGATCGCCACCATGACGAGAGTGAGCCCCTGGTTACCGCGGGCGAGATATCCCCAGACCAGAACCATCGCGGTGCAGGGAGCAATCCCGAGCAGAATCGCGCCGGAGATATACGAGCGATAGAGCTCCACTTCCGCGCCGCCTTTGACCACTTCAGTGCCGGGGAGGAAGTCTTTGAAAAAGTACCCGAGAAACAAGGTCGCGATTCCCAACATGGTGAAGGGCTTGATCGCCCAGTTCACGATCAAAGTCAGGAGAACCGGCCGGGGACTGCGGCTTGCCTGGACCACTTCGCCAAAGTCGATCTTCACCATGATCGGATACATCATGAAAAAGAGGCAAATGGCGATGGGGATGGAAACCACCGGGGCGTCATTCACGTAGATCGCCATCCCGTCGAGCGTTTGCGCGAGGTTGGGTGCGAGTTTGCCGAGAGCAATGCCGGCGACAATACAAAGCGCGACCCAGGCGGTAAGGTGGCGCTCAAAAAAGCCCATGGAAGATTTGTCGAGACTCATGATGAGAAGAGGATCGGGATTGATTTTGAATCTGGCAGGTCAGCCATTGAAAGATCGCAGCACGTTTGATTGAGAGTTAGTTTTCTGCCCCGATGACCTGACGGTTCGCAGAGATTCCGCTTTCCGTTGCGGTTTCGCAGCAGGAAGAGGCAGAAGCAGGCAGACAGAGATCGGGATGTCCCTGGCAGCAATCCTCCGTCAGGAACGACATCAGCTCCCCGATGTTCGGAGCATTCATTTGGTAAATGACCGATCGGCCGACTTTCCGCGATTTCACGAGGCCGGCGTTGGCGAGTTCTTTGACGTGAAATGAGAGCGTGTTCGCGGGGATCTTCATTTTCTCCGCGATCTTCCCGGCAGGCATGCCTTCGGGGCCCGCTTTCACGAGCATGCGGAAGATCGTGAGCCGGGATTCCTGGGCCAATGACGACAGCGCGGTAACGGCTTTATTTATTTCCATACTTCTGGAAGTATGGAGATTTTAGAGAGCTTGTCAATGGATTCCCGGTCGAGCGCAAGCGGGGTTGTCTCGCATCGGCGGGTGATGAAGTCACACTTTGGTCTTCAGGAGCACGGAGAGCCGGACCTGTTTTCTGCTTTTTCCCGAAATACGTCCGTAATGGATTCTTCCGCAGAGACAACTACCCCGTATAAACTCGGGTCGTTACCGGCGTCCCGGTTAGCGTCCGTCATCCATGGATCCATTGAAAAATCCCAGCGAACCCCGTCCTGATTTCGAGGCCCTGATGGAAACCGTCAGGCCCCGTTTGCGGGCTTTTCTGCTTTCCCTGACCGGTAGTGAGGCCGCTTCTGAAGACCTCACTCAGGAAGTGTGCCTCATTCTCTGGGAGAAACGGGAAGCATTCGATCCCTCGGGCGACTTCCGGGCCTGGGCTTTCCGGATTGGATTTCTTCAGGCTCAAAATTACCGGCGGAAAACGGCCAGACAAAACAGTCGCGAACTGCCCGGCGATGAGCTCTTCGAGCACATTGCCGAGGTCACGACCGAGCGTCACGGTCGCGATGATGAAGATGAAAAACGGCAACAGGCGGTCCTGACCTGTCTGGGAAAACTTCGCACCGCCCACCGCGACCTCGTTCTCCGTCGCTATCAGGACGAGCATTCCCTGGAGCAACTCAGTAGCGAAGCGGGGATCAACCGGAATGCGATGGCCCAGAAACTTTTCCGCCTCAAGCGGACCCTTCTCACCTGCGTGGAAAAACAGCTCACGATTCTAAATCGTGAAACCTCAGCGTCATGACTCAAGATAACGACTCTCAAGATTTTCAAAACATCCTCGCTGCCCTCAATGAGCGCGAACTCACGGAGTGGGAACGCGAACGCCTCTGGGAGTTGCTCGAGGGAAATCCGGGCCGGATTGCCGAGTTCAGTGACCATTGCTTCGTCGGGTCCGAAATCCAGTCGATCACCGATGAGCAGCTCGTGGAAGCCGGGGTTGAGCCGCCCTTGAGAAACGTCGTCTCGATGCCAATGTCGGATTCAGCTTCGACACGTTCCCGGAAATGGCCTCTCGCCGCAGGGATCGCGGCATTGATTGCCATTCTTGCGGTCGTCATCGGCCGCACGAATCGTGATCAAGTTCCCGAACCGGAGGCCATTGCCGTGGGCGAACCGGCCGGGCCGGGCTGGAAAGCTGCGCCGAAACCTGAGAACGGGACGATTCGCCGGGCAAATCTCTCGCTCGATGATCCCAACGATGAAGCGGTCGCCCTGAGCGGCGCGGCGGCACTGGCCAACAGCCGCAATCCCCGCGGAGGAAAACTGGAGGGAGCGGCCTCGGTTCCTGAAAAGATCTCCTTCAATCATCACGTCCGCCCGATCCTCTCCGAGAATTGTTTTTATTGCCACGGTCCGGACGAGAACACCCGGGAAGCCGGCCTGCGCCTAGATCTGCGTGAGGCGGTGACCGAAGATTTGGGAGGCTATGCCGCGATTGTTCCCGGCGATGCGGAGAAGAGCGAAATCTGGTATCGGATTCTGTCCGATGATCCTGCCGATGTCATGCCTCCGCCGGAGTCTCACCGAACTCTCAGCAAAGCGGATAAAGAAATCCTGCGTCGCTGGATCAACGAGGGAGCGGAGTATGAAGCGCACTGGGCTTTCATCAAACCGGAGCGTCCTGCGGTCCCTGAGTTGGAGTCGGACTGGGTTAAGAATCCGATTGATACGTTCATTCTGAACCGGCTTCGGGAAGAGGGGCTGGAACCAAACCCCAAGGCGGAGCCCCGGGCGTTTCTTCGTCGTCTTTCTCTGGACCTGATCGGTCTTCCGCCAACCCTTGATGAACTGGCTTCCTTCGAAGAGGCCTATCCGGAAAATCCTGACAAGGCAACAGAAAGTGCCGTGGACCGCCTCCTTGCGTCTCCTCACTTCGGCGAGCGCATGGCATTGCCCTGGCTCGACGCGGCCCGCTATGCCGACTCCAACGGCTTCCAGCAGGACGGAAACCGTCACCAGTGGCCCTGGCGCGACTGGGTCATAGATGCTTACAACGACAACATGCCCTTCGATCAGTTTACGATTGAACAGGTCGCCGGCGATCTGCTTGAAGACCCGACTCAGGATCAACTCATCGCGACAGCCTTTAACCGGAATCACATGCTCAACGGAGAGGGAGGTGCGATCAAAGAAGAGCAGCGCATTAACATCGTGATCGACCGGGTCGATACCACGGCGACGACCTGGCTCGGACTGACGATGGCCTGCGCCCAGTGTCACACCCATAAGTATGATCCGATCACGCACGAAGAGTATTTCCAGTTCTTCGCCTTCTTCAATAATGTCCCGGAGTCGGGCGGGGTGGATAAACGCTCGGGATCGGGATGTGCTTTCGGCAGCGGTGCGACGGTTCAGCTTTCGCGCCCTCTCTTGAGTCTGCCGACCGTCGAGCAACGGGAGAAACAGCAGGAGCTGGGGGCAAAGATCAAGGAGCAGGAGGCGATCATTCAACAACTGCTTCCGAAAGTGGACCCGAAACGACTTGAGTGGGAGAAGAGCTTCACTCTGGAACAACTCGTCGACCGGACCCTTTTCCGGGGGAATGTCTCCAGCCATTTGCGCACGAAAGAGGAAGACCGGAACCCAACCCAGAAGCGCGAGATCACCGAGTTCTATCTCCACAAGGGGGATCATGGAAACAAGCTTTGGACTTCGCTCGGGGCGGAGATTTTCCAACTCCGCGGAGAGTTGCAAAAGACCGGCGAATCGATTGTCGAAGTCATGGTGATGGGGGAAAATCCTCCGGATAAGAGTCGTGAGACCTTCATCCTCGACCGCGGGGACTATCAACAGCCGACGGAAAAAGTCAGCGCGGGAACGCCATCGTTCCTCCCGCCCATGCCGGAGTCGGCACCGAGAAACCGTCTTGGCCTCGCGCAATGGCTCGTCGATGGAGAGAATCCTCTCACCGCTCGTGTCACCGTGAATCGACTCTGGGCTCAGTTCTTCGGGATCGGGATTGTGAAGACCTCCGAGGATTTCGGGGTTCAGGGTGAACTGCCGAAGCACCCGGAGCTGATCGACTGGCTTGCAGTCGAGTTCGTCGAATCCGGCTGGGACACGAAGCACCTCATTCGTCTCATCGTGACGAGCTCGACCTATCGACAGAGTTCTGAGTTCACTCCGGAGAAGCTGGATCGTGATCCGGAAAACCGGCTCGTCGGACGTGGTGCCCGTGCCCGCCTCCCTTCGATGCTCCTGCGCGATCAGGCGCTGGCGGTGGCCGGTTTGCTGAAAGATGACATCGGGGGACATCCCGTCTATCCCTACCAGCCCGATGGATTGTGGAAGGACTTTTCCTTCGGGAAAATCAGTTATCCGCATCAGGAGGAAAAAGATCAGCTCTACCGGCGGAGCCTCTACACCTTCTGGCGCCGGACTTCCGCTCCGCCGAATATGTTCGACAGCTCCTCGCGACAAGTCTGCACGGTGAAACCTTCGACGACGAACACCCCGCTGCACGCGCTCACCCTCCTCAACGACGAGACCTACGTCGAAGCGGCCCGGGCTCTCGCGGGACGAATGATGAAGGAGGGTGGCGACAATACCGACGACCGCCTCGATTTTGCGTTTCAGCTCTCGACCGGTCGTATGCCGGATGATCGCGAGCATCAGCTCCTTATGAACGGCTATGAGCGGAGTCTCAACGAATTCCGCAGTTTTGAAAACGAAGCTGCCGAGTATGCCGGTGTCGAAACAAGCGAGGCGGTCCTGGAACTCGCCGCGTTGACCCGAATGGCTCAGGTGATTTTGAACCTCGATGAAACGTTGAACCGGCCCTGAAAAATACCCAACTACCCAAGCATCGAAAGAATGACGAATTCAAGAATCCCGAAACCCGAGCCTTCGAAATTTATCCATTCGGATTTCGTTGGGTATTTAGGTTTTTCGTCATTCCATCTTTCTCCCGTTTCATCATTCATCATTTCCCCACTTCCTCATGAGCTTTGATCAACATCTCAACGAATCAGCGAAACGACTCAATCAGACGCGCCGTCAATTCTTCGGCAAATCGGCGACCGGGATTGGAACTGCGGCGCTTGCTTCCCTCATCGGGAAAGAAGGCCGCGCCGCTGAGACCCTCGCCAACTACGGCTCCGGCACCGCGACTTTTCCGACGCACACCGCGAAAGCGAAACGGGTCATCTACCTGATGCAGACCGGTGGCCCGTCGCACCTCGACCTCTTTGACTACAAGCCGGGCATGTATGCGCGGCACGGAGAGAACATTCCGGAGTCGGTTCGTGCCGGAGTTCGTCTCAGCACGATGACGGGAAACTACAAAGAGTATCCCGTTCTTCGACCACTCCAGAACTTCCAGCAGAACAAAAACTGCGGCACCTGGATGTCTGACCTCGTGCCCTACACACGGGAGATCGCGGACAAGATCTGTGTCATCAACTCGATGAACACCGAGGCGGTGAATCACGCCCCGGGCGTGACGTTCTTCACGACGGGACATCAACTGCCCGGTCGCCCCAGCATGGGCGCCTGGATGAGCTACGGTCTCGGTTCCGCGAGCGAGGACCTGCCCTCTTTTGTGGTCATGTTATCGCGGGACCGGGAAAATTCCTGCGGTCAGCTCTTCTACGACTACTACTGGGGCAGCGGGTTTATCCCGAGCAAATACCAGGGCGTAAAATTTCGCGGTCAGGGCGATCCGGTGCTTTTCCTCTCCGATCCGAAGGGGCTGAGCCGGGACATGAAAAAGGGCCTTATCGACGATGTCGCGGCGCTCAACCGGGAACACTACGAGGACGTCGCCGATCCGGAGATTCAGACGCGCATTGCGCAGTACGAGATGGCTTACCGCATGCAGACGAGTGTGCCGGAGCTGACCGATCTCTCCGACGAGCCGCAGCACATCCTCGACATGTACGGGCCCGATGTTCACCGTCCCGGATCATTCGCCCGGAACTGTCTCCTTGCCCGCCGCCTCGCGGAACGCGGCACGCAATTTGTCCAGCTCATGCACGCCGGGTGGGATCAGCATCAGAACATCCCGACACAGCTTGCGGTGCAGTGCAAAGACACCGACCAGCCCAGTGCGGCTCTCGTGAAGGACCTCGAACAGCGGGGACTTCTTGAGGATACCCTCGTAATCTGGGGCGGAGAGTTCGGCCGGACCCCGTTCGGACAGGGCGACATCAATAACGAACTGAAGCACGGCCGCGATCACCATGGCGCCGCCTTCTCGATCTGGATGGCCGGAGGCGGTGTCGCCCCGGGCAAGGTCTACGGCCAGACTGATGATTACGCCTACAACATCGTCGACGGGAAGCTGCACGTGCACGATTTCCATGCCACAGTGATGCACTTGTTGGGGATTGATCATGAAAAGTTGACCTACCGCTTTCAAGGGCGGCGTTTCCGACTCACCGACGTGCACGGTCATGTCGTGAAAGGCATTCTTTCGTAGCTTCATTGGAGTGAGGGCTTCAACCCTTTCGTCGCCCGGCTTTCGCAAAGGCCTGAAGGCCTCATTCCAACAGGCTCAACAGGCGGAAAAATTTGTGCTATGATTCTCCCATGAATTTTCCGACTCTCATCTGTGTCCTTGGTCTCCTCATTTTCACCGGTTGCAGCGAGGCACCTCCGGAAGAAGCTTTTGTCCCGCCGCCGGTCGGAATTCTTGATACCGGAGATTTTCTGGTGACGCTCCACAGCACACCCGAGAGTCCAGTCTACAGTCTCGAAGACAAGGAAGGGAATCTTCTCGCGCGGAACCTGCGGCGTGATGAATTTGCGAGGCAGTTTCCTGAAATCTACAAAGAAATCAGCTCTCTCTGGGCCGGGAACAACCGCGGTACGCTCGAAGCCGATCCGATGACCCGGCCGATTTTCGAGGACCTCCTCCTGTCCAAGCCGAACCCGTAGCGGAAGGTGCCAACCTTCCGTGCATCGTACCGGGGCACCTCCGTCGGAACCGTGGCCGGTTCCGCTACGTTCGATCCGGAACCGTCGCGACATACACGGTGCTCGCCGAGGTTTTGTCCTGGAGCGGATTGTAAAACTCGACGATGTGAGATTCGCAATTCTCAAAGACCTGCTCCAGTGCCGTCGTGAAGTTCTCCTCCGGCGGATCGTCCGACCACATCGCGAAGACTCCGCCCGGCAGAATCCGAGACGCAAATTTTGCCAATCCCTCTGCCGAATAAAACGAGCCGTGTTGCTCATGGAGCAACTTGTCCGGCGAGTGATCGATGTCGAGGAGAACGGCGTGGAACTGCTTCTCCGGTTCCTCGGGATGAAAGCTCCTCCCCTCGTCGCTCCCGAGGGCGAGCCGGAAGAAGTCTCCATGGACGAAGCGGCATCGATCGTCAGTGGTGAGTTCCGGACCCAGAGGCACTAACCCCTGCTCGTGCCATTCGATGACCGGCTTCAAATAATCGACCACGAGAAGCGATCCGAGATTTCCATTTTCCAGCGCAGCTTTCGCAGTGTAGCCGAGACCGAGTCCACCGACAACCACGTCCATCGCCGGTTCATCGGGAAACTGTTCGCGCGCTTTCGCGAGTCCTAGATTCGAAAGCGCGATCTCCACCGCCGTGAAGAGACTCGACATGAGATACTCATCGCCGAGGATGATCTCGTGAATCTCCTGATTGTTGAGCGAAAGAATCGTGCGGCGACGCAGGATCAATTCGCCCAGTGGGGTCGGTCGGTAGTCGAGTTCCTCGAACTGCGGTTTCGGGTGCATGGGGTTCTATAGACTTGAATCATGCGCTGTTCTTCCAAAAATGGAGAAGCTCTTCGACTTCCTCACAGTAAATGCCGGATCGGCATGATGCCCCAGAAGAAATCCATGACGCGGCGTTTCTTTAGTATGGAGGTCTCATTCCTGCGGTGCAACTGCCTTGAACCCGTGGGCATTCCGGTTCCAAGTCCTCAAAATTCGTTTCCAACAGCCAAGAACACGCCATAAAAAAGGGTCGCCTTTGGTCATGGAGGAGGCAGAATTGGATTCTCTTTTGAATAGTATTATGAACAGGAAATTATTGATTCTCATTGCCGTGGGTTCGCTTTTCAGACTCTCCGCTGAGGCGGGAGAGTTTCTCCGCTTCGAAGGTTCCAGCGACCTGCCGGGCTCCGGAAGACACATCGTCCTCATCTCCGGCGACGAGGAATACCGGACGGAAGAGAGCATGCCCATGCTCGCGAAAATCCTGAGCAAGCGATTCGGCTACGAGACAACGGTTCTTTTCGCGATCAATCCGGACGGCGGATTCGTCGACAATCAGTATCAGAAAAATATCCCCGGGATGGATGAAATCGCGACGGCGGATCTCGTCATCATCGGGACGCGCTTCCGTGATTT
Organism: Verrucomicrobiales bacterium; assembly: GCA_029233965.1. Taxonomy (GTDB): domain Bacteria; phylum Verrucomicrobiota; class Verrucomicrobiia; order Verrucomicrobiales; family DEV007; genus Arctic95D-9. Next base: position 19,274 of record JARGOP010000035.1, read on the forward strand.
ACCGGAGGAGCAGTTGAAGCCCTTCGCTGATTATCTCAATGCCGGAAAACCTGTCATCGGGATTCGCACGGCGACGCACGCGTTCAAAACCCCGAATAAAACCGGCGGGATCGATTGGAATAACTTCGGTCGGAATATTCTCGGGGAAAACTGGGTCAGTCACTACGGCAAGCACAAAGTGCAGGGGGCGCGTTCCCTCGTTCATGAGAAAAACGCCGGTCACGGAATCCTGCAGGGAGTCGGGACGATTTTCGCCGAATCCGACGTCTACGAGGTGAAGGCGGAGAACGTGAATGATGAAAACGCGACCATCCTCCTCACGGCTGCGGTGACACACTCACTCGATCCGGCTTCCCCCAATGTTCCCGGGATGATTCCTCAACCGGTCGCGTGGCTCAAGGAATACGAGACTCCGGAGGGAACGGGCTCCGGTCTCTCTTTCTGCACGACCTTCGGATCTTCCTGCGACTTCGACGACGGGAACCTGCGGCGTCTTCTCATCAACGCGGCCTTTTTTCTGACCGGAGTCGAGGTTCCTGCGGAAACCGACGTCAGCTATATCGACCCGTTTGAGGCGAGCGCCTACACGAATCACCGCACGTCGGACTACTACCGTGAACTGAACCTGAAACCGGCTGACTACGGCTACGGGAAGTCCCCGCAAACCGGACCGTCACTGGAGAAAATGATTCAGGAGGGGAACCAGAAAGCGGGCCCCCTCCCGTAAAGAGACGCTGGGTTCACCCGAACAATTCCACCAGCGGCTGCCCTTTATCCGCGAGGGTGAAGGGTCGCATGCTGGGCGAGAAAACAACTTCGTCGAGCGGAAGCCCGAGGGCATACCCGATCGTGGCATTCAAATCCGGGACCTTCACCTGCGGGGAACCTTCGACCGACTTGGCGGCCGTTTCATCGGTTTCGCCGTAGACTACGCCGCCTTGGATGCCGCCGCCGGCTAGAGCAACACTGAAACAGGAAGGGTGGTGGTCGCGCCCCTCGTTCACGTTGATCTCCGGGGTCCGGCCGAACTCGGTTGCGAGCACGACGAGGGTGTCTTCGAGCATGCCCTTGCTCTCCAGATCACTGAGAAGGGTTGAAAGTGCGGCGTCGAGCGTTTTCGCCTGGTCGGGCACCCGAACGAAGTTGGCATTGTGCGTATCCCAGCCACCAAAGGTGACCTCCGCGTAGCGAACCCCGTTTTCGAGAAGGCGGCGGGCGAGGAGACAGCCCTGACCGAACGCGTTGCGCCCGTAGCGCTCGCGCAGGTTTTCGCTTTCGAGCGTGAGGTCGAAGGCGGCGAGGTCGGAACTCTTCATGAGTTTGATCGCGTCTTCGTACATGTCGGTATATGCACGGACGTTCTTCTGGTCGTAGCGCTCCATGAAGGGAGCATCCAGTTTCTTCGCAATGTCGCGGTGGAACTGAAAGCGCTCTTCGGTGAGACCGGCGCGCATCTTCACGTTGTCGAGACCACCCTCCGGATCACGGATCGCGAGGGGGGAAAGTCGACTCTCCATGAAACCGGCGCCGGGATGGCGGGAGTCGGTTCCGATAAGCACATTGGGTGGAATGTCAGAGCCGGTGTCACCCTTGAGACGAGTCATCCAGGCACCCATCGCGGGGTGAACGATCGAGCTGCGCAAGGTGTAGCTCGTGCGCATGAAATACTCGCCCTGACGGTGCGCTCCCTGCGTCGAGATCATAGAACGGATCACGGCCATCTTGTCAGCCTGCTTCGCAAGCTTCGGGATGTGATTGGCGAAAAAGACGTCGTCCACTTTCGTTTTGATCTGCTTCGATTCGCCCATCACCTCGATGTTTTTCTTGGGATCGAAGGTATCGAGGTGAGACATGCCGCCATTCATGTAGAGGTAGATGACGCGCTTCGCGGTCGCTTCCTGCCTCAGGCTGGAGGCTCCGGCCCCTGCGCCGCGCAGGCCGAATGGCAGGGCGGAGAGGGCGCTGACGCCCAGAAAAGACCTGGCCGCGTCATTGACGAATCGGCGGCGGGTGATGTCGGTATCAATCTTCATGAGATTTAGTAGGGTTGGGTCCACGGGTGAACCCTGTTCAGTCGAAAAGGTTATTGGATGAAAAGAAACTGGCGGGTGTTCAGGATCGTCCAGACGATCCCCGAAACCGAACCGGCTTCCGGATTTGTCTCCCACGCTTCGCGGAAAATCTGAACTTCCTGCGGAGTGGGCTTACGGCTCAGCATCGCGAGGTAAATGGTGTTGAGTCGGTCGACAAATTTTTCGCCTTTCATCGAGCGGGAGAGGACGGAGAACTGATGACCGATCGTCGAGATCGCACTTCCATTGAGGAGCGCGAGCGCCTGCGTGATGGAGGCCTCATCGCTGGCGTTATCAACCAGTTCCCGATCGCTCTGACCGAATTCACCCAGGAAGTGTCCGGGAGGCGCCGGCGAGGAAATTTCGGAAGCGCGCACGAGACGGGCGGCCGTTGGTTGCCAGCTTTTCTCGTAGCTGCGGCGAAGATCACTCTTCGGCGGGATATTCCAATCCTTGAGCTGTTGGGCTTTCTCCTTTTCCTCACGCTTCTGGATTGCTTTCTGTTCGTCTCGGAACATCGCGTCGATGATCGGCTTCACGATGCCGGTGCCATCGCCGGCTTTGGCGCCGAGAATGTCGGACATGCCGTCGTCGAAGGTCCTCGCTCCATTGTCGAGGACAAGGGAGGCGAGATCGTTGAGAAAGGGATCGGCTTCTTTCGCATTCTTTGCGACGAGCTCGACCTGGCGTTCCACCCCGTCCCGGTAGACGACTTCTTCGACCCGCCTGGCGAGTTTCGCGCGGAGTTTGTTCGCTTCCGTCCGGGCCGCGCGGATCGCCGCCTCATCGCCGCTTTCCTGAGCCGCTGTCATTTTCGCTGTCGCCGCCTCGATTTCGGAAGTGAGTTCCTTCTGGATCTTCACCACCTCGATGACATCTCTGGCGTATCGCTTCGGGCTTTTGCCGTAAACCGCCTCACCAATGAGTTCCACCGTGGCAAGGCGCTTCTCGTAATCGAGTTTCCGGCGCGCACTCGGCTCATCGGGGTTGGCAACCGCGAGAGTGACGAGCGAGTCCCAGATCTGCTCCGCACTCATGCGGCGGAGAACGGGTCCCTGGAAATAGTAGGGCGCCCCGGGAGTGTGTTCCTCGAGCGTGGCCTCACGGCGATAGGCATCGGTCTTGAAAATGATCGCGAGGTAGGCCTGGAGATCGAAATCAAGATCGATCATGAGCTGCTCGAGGTAATCCATGAGTTCCGGATTCGCTCCCGTGACGCCTTCCTTCATATCATCGACCGGCTCGATCAAAGCGAGACCGAAAGCCTCTTTCCAGAGACGGTTCGCGATCACTTTCGAGAAGCGGGGATTGTCCGGCGAGGTCAGCCATTTGCCGAAGGCCTCCGGAAGGGTGGTGCTTTCACTGATCACGGCGTCCGGACCCATGATGGTGCGGGGCTCGACGAGGCTGCGGGGTTTCGCGTCGTCATACTGGTAGTCATGAGGGAGACGGAGCTGACGATCTTCTTCGAGGAAGACGTTGTTGAAACGGATCGGGAAGAGAATCTCCGAATCTCCCTTCCTGAGGTCCCTCTTGTCAGTGAACTTGGCAGGAACGGTTTTGGCGACCTCTTTCATCGCTTTCGCCGCATCGGCGGCGTTCGGATTCCGGTTGCTCGTCGTCATCGGATAGGTGAAGGCTGCGAGATGGTAATAATCCATCTGCGTGGTTTCATCGAAGGGATGGTCGTGGCACTGGGCGCAGACGATCTGTGACGCCAGAAAGATCTGAGAGGTGATCGCGAGATTATCCAGGGGCATGCCATAGTCCCGGAGGTAGTATCCGATCGCGGGGTTCTCCCAGCTGCTGCCGCTGGCGGTGACGAGATCGTAGACGATTTCATCGTAGGGCCTGTTGTCACGGAGGGCGTCTTTGATCCACATCTCGTATCCCATGCCCGGCGCAATGCTCTGGCCGCCCGCCGTAAGGCGGGTTTTGATACGCAGGAGGTCCGCGAAGTAGTTGTAGAAATGACTCACGTAACCGTCCGAGCCAATCAGTTCATCGACGAGAGCGGGAATCTTTTCGGGATCCTTTGATTCGATGAATGCCTTTGCTTCCTCCTGAGTCGGGATCCGCCCGATGATGTCGAGATAGAGGCGTCGTACCATGACCTCATCGCTCGCAAGGGGGTTCGGCTTGAGATCGTTCTCCGTGAGTCCGGCCTTGATGAGGCGGTCTATCTTCGCGGTTGGGGAAACCTTTGTGAATTCCGCGAAAGCAGGAATCGACACTGCCAGAAAGAGGCAGATGGGGAGGAGTTGGGATATTTTCATCATCGGAAAATGGTGGGAGGTGGATACAGACTATAAAATCCCGCGAAACGCCGGTAGTTTCGACCATGATCGTGCCATCAGGTCCACAAGGGATTAGACCACTCAGTGGTCTCGAAGTTCAGCAAAAATGAGCCGGCCGGCACTGGTTTGGACGGCTCCGGCGACAATGACGGCCTGAGTGGTGCCCATCAGTTTCTTGCCGTGGTTTACGACAATCATGGTCCCGTCGGGAAGGTAGCCGACGGCCTGGTGATCGTCTTTTCCGCCTTTGACGAGTTCCAGTTCGACCTCGTCACCCGGAGAAACGAAGGGCCGAAGTGCGAGGGCGAGTTCGTTCAGGTTCAGGACGGAAATACCTTTGAGGCGGGCCACTTTGCCGAGGTTGGAATCATTCGTGAGAATCCGTCCGTTCAATTCATCGGCAAGCTCTACCATCTTGGAATCACCGGAAAGGCCGGAGGCGTAGTTGTCATCGTTGATGATGACATCGATCCCATCGGTCGATTGCATGCGGTTCAGACAGTCAAGCCCGCGCTTGCCGCGGCTGCGCTTCATCTCATCTGCGGAGTCGGCCATTTTCTGAAGCTCGTCGAGGACGAACCGTGGAACAACCATCGCTCCGCCGAGAAAGCCGGCCTCACAGATGCCATGAACGCGACCATCGATAATGACGTTCGTATCAAGCAGCGTCGGCAGGTCCTGAAGGGAATCCTGGCGAAATCGAACGTAGGGAATCAACAGGGAAAACTCCTCCCGCTTGCTCCGCAGCGCGAGCATGACCCCAAGGAAGCCGAAGCCGAGAAAGATCGCCAGATTGAAGATGTTTCCGGCGAGCTCGAACTGCTCAACCCAGCCCGCCTCGAAAAAGCCGATGCGGGTCACGAGCCAGGCGCAGAGAAATCCAATGAGGAGACCAAAGGTTCCATGTGAAAAGGACCGGATCGTGACGCCGCGCAGCATCACGTCGAGCACGATCATGAAGGACGCGAAACCAAGGCCGATGATCGCGCCGGTCCATCCGGCGAACCACCAGTCTTCCCGCGCTTCCCCGAGCGCCACAGAAACCCCGACGAAACTCCCCAGAAGGAGGAAGAACATTCGGATCACGTTGAGAAGAGCACCTTGATTCAGTTGCATGCGGCGGCAGAGGGAAAGGTCAATATATCACGAGTGCTGATATTTCGCGACGAACTGTTTTATCGGCGTCCGTGTCCGGCAACCCACTTTCCCCGGCGGAGGAAATCGCACAGTGGCAGTCCCGCCGCTTTTGCCGCTTCGGCGACCTCCTTTGCCTGTGATGTCAAAAAGCCGGAAATGACGATTTCACCATCGTCGGTGAGACCGGATGGAAAGAACGGAAGCAGGGTCACGAGGAGTGCGCTGAACAGGTTCGCGGCGAGGACATCGAAGGATCCGAGTTCGCCCGACTCCAGCATCGGAATGACATCGCCGGCGAGAAATGTAATCCTGTCTGCGACCTCGTGGCGTTCCGCATTCCGGCGTGCATATCCCAGCGCCATTTCGTCAATTTCGACGGCGATTACTTCGGAGGCGCCCAGCCTGGCGGCAGCCACGGCGAGAATGCCGCTGCCGCAACCGAGGTCGAGAAGTCGCCAGGGCCGGTTTGCCCGCTCCTTGGCGAGATCGACGAGAAACCGCAAACAGCCGGCAGTGGTGGGATGACCTCCGGTCCCGAATGCGAGCTGCGGCGGAAAGCTGAGGAGGATGCGTCCGGGATATCTGGTCTCGAGACTCTTGAGGACGACTTCGTCTTCCGACTCGGTGACGAGCAGGGAGTCCCGGATCTTCAGCAGTGAGTTGGCCCCGGCTTCAGCGGAGGGCTGCCAGTCTCCGGGCCGGACCTCAGTCACGCCGCCGCCGAATTCAGCCCGAAGGAGGTCAGCTTGTTCCCGGGTCGTGAGAAAACTGGAGAGCTGCCAGCGCTTCCGCTTGACCTGCTTTTCAGCCGAAAAGGCAACATCGCTCATGAGGAGCTTCGTTTCCCATTCTTCGAGGTCTTCTTCGTCGACCGACTTTGACCAGCGATACAGTGTTTCCAAGCGGTGACCTCCAGATTTGCTTGAAAGAAAAAATGGAGCGGGTGATGAGATTCGAACTCACGACATCAACCTTGGCAAGGTTGCGCTCTACCCCTGAGCTACACCCGCATTCGCTACCGTGGTAGCGCGGACGGGAAATTTGGACGGAATCGTTCGTTTTTCAAGGCAAATTTTTTAAAATACAGTGGCGGGCGAATTGAGCGGGGCGTATCGATGACGACCGGATCGAACGGACCCCCTACCACGATGAAAACTTTCGGAAACAAGCTCGACGAAATCCTTGCTGATAAACAGGCGGAAGTGGAGAAGCTGCTGCCTCTGAGTGACAAGCTGCAGTTCGCCGCGCAGGCCCGTGAAGACTTCCGCTCGTTTGAAATCGCACTGGGCGGAGCGCTGCGGGAGCAGGCGGAGGATGAGGGATACGGCAAAAACATCCTTTCCGTCATCGCAGAGGTGAAGAAGGGTTCGCCTTCAGCCGGAACGATCGAGCCGAATTTTGACCCGGTAGCGATCGCAAAGTCCTACGAGGAAGCGGGGGCAAACGCTCTTTCGATTCTGACTGACGAGAAATATTTTCAGGGCCATCTTTCCTACCTCTCCCAAATCCGCGAGGCGGTGGATCTGCCGCTTCTGAGGAAAGATTTCATCATTCACGAGGTGCAGATTTTCGAAGCGGTCGTGGCGGGAGCGGATGCGGTCCTGCTGATCGTCGGAGCGCTCGAACAGGAGGAACTGGTTCATCTTCTTGAAGTTGCCCACAGCTACCAACTCGATGTCCTCGTCGAGGTGCACGACCTCGAAGAAATGGAGCGCGCCCTTGAAACCGACGCGAAAATCATCGGGGTGAACAACCGGAATCTCCGCACCTTTGAAGTGGATCTCACGACAACGGAGGCCCTCAGTCAGGAGGTGGGTCCCTATCACATTCTTGTGAGTGAGAGCGGCATCTACACCGGTGAGGACACCGGGCGGATTCAATCCTGGGGGGCGGATGCGATCCTCGTTGGAGAAGCGCTCATGAGAGCGGGTGATCGCACCGCAAAGATGGCTGAGCTGAAGGGGCTGCCACTGTCCTAGAGGCTGCAAACCGTGCCTATTCAGCCAGCAGATTCATTCCGCGGCTCTCAAAAAACGCCGGTAGGCTGCTCCAGGAGGCATCGACGGGGTTGAACCACTGAACCCGTTTCCGGTCCGCCGAAACCCGGAACTGTCCGATCATGGGAGCGACGTTGGGATCGTAGCCGGAGTCCGGCGCATGGATCTCGCGAATTTCCACGTCGCTCCATTCCGGATCGTCCGCGTAGGTTTCGACGATGAGTGAGACCCCCTTCGGCAACGAGTCGCTGAGTTTGACATACCAGCGCTGTTGTTTGACCCAATCCTCGAGTTCTCCGGCAGGCTTGTTTGGCGACTGCTGCATGGCCCCGGCCTTGCGTTCAAAGCCGTCTTCGGTGGGTGTCACCGTTTCGGTTGTCACATCGGCATTCGCCCCTCCGTCATAGGTGTAGACCTGAACCTCGAAAGTACCATCCCGGTTTTCGACGAAGAATTTCGAGATCCAGGTGCCGAGGTATTCCTCTCCCCCGGTCCAGACGAACTTGCCGGATCCTTTCGGCGTTTCGAGAAGCGCGGCGGAACGGCTCAGGTAGAAGCGTCCGTGCCTCCATTCCAAAACACGAAACCAGGTAGGCGACACGTCACTCTGCGGCTCGGGGGCGACGAGTTCGATTTTCCCGTCCTGATCGATATCGCCGACGAGTTGCGGCATGCTGATTCCGAAGTGCCACTCTCCAAAAACCATGGGGTGCTCGACATCTTTGAGGTCAGCCCCTTCCCAGATGACCGCGCCGGTGGAATCGGAGACCCGGAGCTGATAGAAGGTTCCATTTTCTTCCTCTTTCGCGAAAAGGTGCCAGGAGATGATTTCGGCTTTGCCGTCCCCATCAAGGTCGGCCATCAACTGACCGTCTCCCTGGCCGGATCCCGATTTTGCGGAAAGAACAAGCACGGTAAACAGAACCAAAGCGGAAACTCTCATGGCTGAATCTACGCCGATGACTTCTGGGGCACTTGCCGGGTTTTGCCCGCATACTCGCACCTATTGTCACGACGCGAAGAGAAGATGTATGATACGCTCCCCCATGATTTGTTTCCGCTTTTCTGAGCGTATCAAGGTTGCGCGTCTGATTTGGATGACAGCCTTTTTCATCCCTGTGAGCTCACCGGCACAGCAGACAATGCAGCCTCTCCAACTGACGGCGGAGAGTGCCATGGCGGTGCGACTGGATCAACGGATCGTGACTTACTCGAAAAACATCGATGAGAAGCGGCCGGTGGCGAGTACACAGAAACTGCTCACGGCTTTGATCATCGCCGAGGCGGGCGGGCTTGATGAGCGAGTCCCCGTCAAGCGTACTGACGGACAGGTCCCCCCGCGAAATCTCTGGATCACGGAGGGCAGCTCTTATTCCCGGGGAACGCTCCTCGAGATGATGCTGATTCGCAGCTTTAATGATGTCACGAAATGCCTCGCCCGGGACCACGCCGGCAGTCAGGGGGAGTTTGCGAAGATCATGAATTCCCGCGCGGCGTCGCTGGGAATGGAAAACTCTCATTTTGAAGATGCGCACGGCCTGTCTTCGACGGGGCAGCATTCGACGGGCCGGGACATGATGAAGCTGGCGGTGGCGGCATTCAGCAATCCTGAGATTCGGCGCATTGTCAGGATCAAAGAGACCACCTTCACCTATCATGGAGCCAAGACGATCCCGGTTGAGAACAGCAATGAATTGCTCCTTCGCTACCCGTCCTGTGTCGGGATGAAAACCGGCTACACCGAGGCGGCGGGGCGGTGTCTCGTCGCGGCGGCTGAGGAAGGCGGGAAGACGGTCATCGCGGTGATTCTCGGCAGCACCATCGAAGAGGTCTGGAACGATGCGGAAAGACTGATCCGTTTTTCGCAGCAGTATTAGGATTCACTTTGCGATGTCTTTCCTCCGGAACAAAGCCCCGCTCATCGTCACGCTCGAAAGTGGCCTCGTGGTTCGTCTCCGCCCGATTCACGAAGGAGACACGGCCCGGATCCGGCAGGCCTACGGGTTGCTCTCGGAAGAAAGCCGCATGAACCGTTTCTGGGAAAAGCCGACGGAGATCAATGCTTCGCGAGCCGACGCTCTCGCGGACACGGGGACGAAAATCACTTTGCCTGGGTCGCCCTTCACGAAACAGATGATAGTTTCCCGGGCTATGCCGGAGCTTCGGTGTGGAGAGATCCCCGCAATCCTGAAAGGGCGGAGATCGCCTTCACTGTCGCGGATGAATGGCAACGCAAAGGGCTCGCCACGCTGCTCTTCTCGATTCTCTGGATCGAGGGACGCGAGTCGGGGATTCGCGAGTACCACGGAACGGCGCGCCGCCGTAATCTCGCGATCCTCCATTGGTGGGAGGGCATCGGCGGGAACATCCGCACCTTCGGCCGTCATCACGAGTTCTCCTTTCCGCTGGAGTCTCCGGACTCGTTTCTTCAAAAGGTCGCTTTTGAAATGCCTCCCTCTCCGGAAAGGGTCGTTCTTGCTGATTGGCTGGCCGAGTGGAATGATCTGTCACAGGTATAACAATTCTATTTTGTAATCATCCGAGTGACGGTGATTGCGGGGGACTGCGACGAACTTTTCTCTTCCGGACTTCTCCGCGAAAGCTCAGTTTCGGAGCCATTGCCGATTCGCATTCCCGGGGCCGAAGCTCCGAATGAATTTCAGACGCGCGAAGACAAAGCGATCATGGACGAAAGCGCGCAAGCGATTTGATCAAGAGGCAGTCTCTAACAAGTCTCCAAAAGCACTTTCTTCGCTTCCTTAATAGGCCTCCACCATGGCCCCGTCGATGAGCACATTCTGTCCGGTCAGGTACGCGTTTGCCTCCGAACTGAGGAAAGCAACGATCCGTCCGAAGTCTGCCGGTTCACCGTATTTTCCCAGTGGAATGGAGGCCCGGGAACGGGCGCGCTGGTCTTCGAGAGAGATGCCGGCCTTCTCTGCCCAGATCGTATCGAGCTGCTCGATGCGTTCGGTGTCGATGCGTCCGGGCCCTACCGTATTGACAAGAATTCCATCCGGACCCAGCTCCCGCGCGAGTGATTTTCCGAGTCCGACGAGCCCTGCCCGGAAGACATTGGAGAGAAGGAGGCCGTCGATCGCCTGCTTCGTGGAGACCGAAGTGTTGTTGACGATGCGGCCGCCGCCACCCTCTTTCAGGTGAGGTAGCGCTGCACGAATCGTTCTCACGTAGCCCAGCATGGTGAGCTCAAAGGCAGACTGCCAGGCGTCGTCGTCAAACTGTTCAAACCCTCCCGCCGGCGGGCCGCCCGTGTTGTTGAAGAGCGCCCAGATGCCTCCGCATTGATCCACCGTCGCAGCGACGACGGATTCGATATCGTCGGCCACCGTCAAGTCGCCTGCGAGGAAGTGTGGCCGGTTTCCGGTTTCTGTTTCGATGAAGTCCGCCGTTTCCCGCAGCCGGGTTTCGGAGCGGGCGAAGAGCATGACGTTCGCACCTTCTCTCGCGAGTTCTAACGCAACCCCGCGGCCAATCCCTCCGCTGGAGGCCATGACGAGGGCACCTTTGTCTTTCAGTCCAAGATCCATGCGGGAAACCTAGACGAATCTACGCAATCGCGAGCGGAGAATCCTGCCTTTTTCAAGGTCGCTGCGGAATCCGGATCACCCCCCCCTGCTGGAACGAGTTCCGGCAGAGGGAGGCTCCTCCTTAGATTCTCCGAACTGATTATGGCTGGAGAAATTGTTGTGATTGCGGTTTTGCTGCGGTGAAGAGGCCCGGGCACACTGGGAGGCCGCAATGATCATTTTGCGATTTCCGAGACCTGTTTTTTCCAGAATGGAGGCAACGTGCTTCTCGACGGTGCGTTCACTGATGCCAAGCTCCGTTGCGATTTGACCGTTCGTTTTCGCAGCTGCCACCAGTGGCAGGACCTCCCGTTCGCGCCGGGAGAGCAGCGTCTTGTCGATATCTTCATCGCGATCTGACGGAAGATGCTCGCTCGCGCAGATAAGTTGCTCAAGAGTCATGTCTAAGATGAGTTGTTCATCTTCACAGGGCCTCTCGCTATAGTGAATGCAGAAAGTGATGCAGAGGTTTTCCTTCGGCCAGATCGAGCGTTCGATCACGACCGGTGATCCCTCGCGCGGCACGCACGCTCCGGGGATTATACTGCCGGAGAGGATAAGTTTCCCTGTGTCCGGATCATAGCGCTTTAAGGCAAGGTCTATGCCATTCGCCGTGAGGAGATAGTTTGCAAGCCCATCACAGCCAACTCGATCGCTTTTGGAAAGCTTTCAGCGCGGTGCATCGAAAGCACCAACTGGTGTCCCGATTTCCATAGGTTGGGCCCTCTCATCTTCGAAAACGTCTGGCGATGCGGTTTTGGACTTCGATCAGGTCCGCATGGAGACCGCCGCCGGGCGCTGCGGGCGGGGCACCGGAACCTTTCCGGGTGTCCGGGTGTCCCTTCCGGCAGTGCGTTTGATGGCAGGGAACGGGGCGTCGATTCATGGGCGTGCTTACACAACAAACCAGGTTCATTTCTCTCTTTTAATTACCGATTCCGGAAAGAAAGTTACAAAATCAAAGGTTTTTCCCCGACGGAGCACTCACCCTTTGGAGAATAAGCGGCCCCACCAAAAGTCACAGCGAAACGAGACATCCCTTTACGCATTCCAACAATGCGTAGATCTACCCAATCCCCTATTTCCGATCGGAAGAGGGAAAAATCAGGTCACTCCTGAAAACGGGGCTCAGGAGCCGAGTCCGGCGATCATACGACCGAGTTCATCAACGCGGTCCTGCCACTGCTTCTGGCGCTCCTTCATTTCCGCGACGACGGCTTCCGGCGCACGCGTCACGAAGTTCTCATTGGCGAGCTTGGCGTTCACCTTTTTGAGCTCGTCGTTGGCCTTTTCATGTTCTTTACCAAGGCGTTCGCGCTCGGCATCGACATCGATCAGTCCGTCGAGAGGAAGGTAAATTTTTCCGATCGCCGTCAGTGCCGTGGGCACACCCGTCTCCGCAGCGAAGCCCGGTGTGACCGTGACTTCCTCTGCTCCCACGAGTTGTTGAAAGACGTCGGCTTCTTCGAAGCTGCCTTCCGGATCAATGATCAGCTTTACTCCGTTTTTCCCGGAAATCCCATATTCGGCTTTGAGATTCCGCGCACGACCCACCGCTTCGTAGATAGCTTTGACGCGGGCTTGAGCGCTTTTCACGGTTGCCTCATCGAGATCGGTGAGGATTCCCTTTTCCGGGAGCGGAGTTTGCATGAGAAACTCCGGATCGCCCTCTTCGCGGAAGTTCAGGTTCACCCAGAGCTGTTCCGTGATGTGTGGCATGAAGGGATGAAGGAGAAGAAGAACCCGCTTCAGGACAAGATCCATCGTCGCCAGAGTCGACGCTTTCAGGGCAGGATCGGCTCCTTCCGCGAAGGCCCCTTTCGATGATTCCAGATACCAATCGCAATAATTACTCCAGAAGAAGTCGTAGAGGAGTTGGGCCAGTTCATTGAAGCGGTAGTCCTCGTAGGCCGCTTCCATATCACGCTCGAGCTTGTCGAGCTTGGCGAGAATATCGATCGAATAGATGGACAGAGCTGCGGCATCGAATGCGCCCTCGCCTTCCTGCATCTGACGGTAGCGGGCCGCATTCCACAGCTTGTTCGCGAAGTTCCGTCCTTCGACAACCTGTGGGTAGATTTCCTTTCCTCCTTCGTTCGTGATTTCAAAGCGAATGTCAGCGCCGAGAGGAGCGGTCCGCATCACCGCGAAGCGAAGCGCGTCGGCTCCGTATTCGGCGATGATGTTGAGCGGGTCGGGCGAGTTGCCGAGACTTTTGGACATCTTGCGACCTTTTCCATCGCGGACGATGCCGGTGAAATAAACGTTCTTAAACGGAAGCTCACCGCGCCAGCGATAGCCGGCCATGATCATGCGGGCGACCCAGAAGAAAATGATCTCCGGAGCGGTCACGAGATCGGTCGTCGGATAGAATTTTTTCTCTGTGGCCGAAGGCTCCTCATCGCTGTTCGTCATCGTCGCGAAGGGCCAGAGCCAGCTCGAAAACCAGGTGTCGAGGACGTCTTCGTCGCGCACCCAGTTTTCTTCGTCTTCAGGAGGATCGATCCCGACATGGATGTCCGTGATGGCATCGGACGCGCTGAGATTCTCGCGGACCTGCAGCTCTGCGGCCATGTCTTTTTTATACCACACCGGGATCTGATGACCCCACCAGAGCTGACGGCTGATGCACCAGTCCTGGATGCCATCCATCCAGTGAGCGAAAGTCTTCTTCCACCGTTCCGGGCGGAAACGGATCTCATCATTCGCGACGGCGGCGGCGGCTTCTTCGACGCAGGGGTATTTGAGAAACCACTGCATCGAGATACGCGGCTCGATCGGGACGTCGGCCCGCTCGCTGAAGCCGACATTGTTGTCATAGTCCTCTACCTTGATGAGTTGCCCCATTTCCTCGAGAATCTCCGCCGCTTTTTTACGCGCTTCAAAGCGATCGAGTCCTTCGAAGTCCGGGCCGCCGTGCTCGTTGATGGTTCCGTCAGGGTGGAACACGTCAATGATCTCAAGATTATTCTTCAGTCCGATTTCAAAATCGGCCTTGTCGTGGGCAGGCGTCACCTTGAGGACGCCGGTTCCGAACTCCGGATCAATATGCTCATCGGCGACGACGGGGATTTCCGCCTCGGGGAACGGGCGGAGCACGGTCTTGCCGATGAGATCGGCATAGCGCTTGTCTTTCGGATTCACCGCGACGGCGGTATCGCCCATGATCGTCTCAGGACGCGTTGTCGCGATTTCAACCCAGCGGTCGGGGCGGCCTTCTGCGTCCTCGCCCACCACCTTGTATTTCATGTAGTACAGCTTCGAGCGCTGCGACTTCATGATGACCTCCTCGTCGCTCAGAGCAGTGAGTGATTTCGGGCACCAGTTCACCATCCGCTTGCCGCGATAGATGAGGCCTTCTTCGAAGAGATCCACGAAAATCTTCGAGATCCAGCGGCTGTAATCTTCGTCCATCGTGAAGCGCTCGCGCTCCCAGTCGCAGGAGCAGCCGAGGCGCTTGAGCTGCTCGATGATAATCCCGCCGTGCTCCTCTTTCCACTCCCAGACGCGTTCAAGAAAAGCGTCGCGTCCGAGGTCGCGGCGGGTCTTGCGCTCCTCCTTGCGCAGCTTTTGCTCCACCTTGGATTGGGTCGCGATGCCAGCGTGGTCGGTGCCCGGAAGCCAGAGGACGTCTTTGCCCTCCATACGGGCGCGGCGGGCGAGAATGTCCTGGATCGTGTTGTTCAGAACATGTCCCAAATGCAGAATACCGGTGACGTTGGGCGGGGGAATGACGATCGAATAGGCCTCGTTTGCGCCGGTTTCGTTGCCGCGAAAGCAACCTGCGTCGACCCAGCGGGTGTACCACTGAGATTCCACGTCGCCCGGTTGATAGCCTTTTGAGAGTTCTGTCGTCATGATTTTTCCCCGCGAAGTGCGGGGTCGGAACTATTTGTTGATTGCACCCCTTTGTAAAATTGAAATCCCCATTTCACGGATTGCGTTCAATGTCAGAATCGCTTACGTTTTCGCCCTGAAATCCGACGGGTCCCGAAAGACCGTCCCGGTTCCCCCCGGCAACACACCCATGCGATTCCTCGCGCGACAGCAACGTCCCCGGCGAAAACTGAGCCCCGCGAGCCCGTCAGCGCTCTGCGCTGTTCTGGCTCTCGTCGTGTTTTTATCATCCGAAGGATCCGCTCTGGCCAAAGACTGGAATGTCGTCAGCCTTGGCGGACGGGAGTATGTCACGGACGAAAATGTTGCGCAGTTCTACGGCTTCCAGCGATTCGCGAAAGAGGGTGATGACCGGATTTTCAAGCACACCCACCTCATTATGACTTGGAAGGTCGGCTCACAGTCGATTTATGTGAATAACATCAAGTTCAACCTCAGTTTCCCGGTTGTGGAAAGTGGCGGCAAAGCCATGCTTTCCACCGTCGACCTCGCCAAGCTGGTCGATCCCGTGGTTCGCCCCAGCTACATCAAGAAGCCGATCAACTTTGATACGGTTGTTATCGACGCAGGGCACGGAGCCCACGATTCCGGGGCGGTGGGGCCTTACGGGCGTGAAAAAGACTACGCTCTCGACATGGCCATCCGCCTGGAGAAAGCCCTCCAGGCCAAAGGGTTCAAAACGCTCCTGACCCGTCGCGAGGATGTCTTCCTCACACTGGGACAGCGGGTCGCGATTGCGAACGGGCAGCGAAACGCGATTTTCATCAGCATGCACTTCAACTCCTCCGGCTCACGCGATGCGAACGGGATTGAAACCTACGCGCTCGCTCCGCAGGGGACCCGATCCACCAATGGCGGCAGTCCCTGGAGTTCACCCCTGAGCGGAAACGTCCGCGATGCGGAAAACATCGCGCTCGCGACGGCGGTACACGCGCATGTCATCCACGAGTTGCGTTCCGTTGATCGCGGTATCAAGCGTGCCCGGTTCAACGTGCTGCGGGGGATCAACAAACCGGCGATTCTTTTCGAGGGCGGGTTCGTGACCAACGCTGCGGAGGGCAAACAGATCAATGACCCGGCCCATCGCCAGCGCATTGCAGATTCGATCGCGGCTGCTGTTGTGAAGTTCAGGACGGCTGTCGCGAAGAAGTGACGGCGCGCGCTACTGCGCGAGGTTCACCCGCACCAGCTCCCTGTCATTCCGGACGAAGGCTGACTGCATCGCAAACGCGGGAGCAGCCCAGACCACGGGCCTTCCAAATGCCTCGTTCGTCGGTTCGAGCACTTTCGCCCGGCTGACCTCGGCATAGGCTTCAGGACTCACTTCAGCGATGATGAGATGGCCCGTCTCTGAAAAGAGGAAAAGTTTTCCACTTTCTTCGTGCAGTGTGAGGAAGGCAGTGCCGTGGCGTCCGCCCCGCTCGGGGTTCTCGTCTCCGAGCGTCGGGAGGGTTGTCTGCCAATACCGCTCACCGGTTTCCAGACTCGCTGCGGTAAATCCACTCGTGTCGATGTCGCAGCCGTAGATTACCCCATCAATAATGAGCGGAGTGACGTTCGCCGCGAAAAGTCCCTCCTTCGGCTTCGCCCGCCAGAGAAATTTCGCGCCCGGCTTTTCATCGTCGAGTTCCATGACCGCACCGACACGACCAATGCCACTCGCGAAAAGCTTATGGCCGGCTTTTTGCGGCGCCATGATCGACATGCCGAAGCCCGGTTTCAGGGGAAGCGACCAATACGCCGAGCCGTTTTCCGGATTGAGCGAATTCAGTGATTCCGGATGCCAGATCAAAAGCTGCTTCACCCCGGCGTGTTCGATCATCGTGGGTGGACAATAGCCCGGCTCGGCCGCGCTGAGCGCTTTCCATTTCACCTCGCCGGTGTTTTTGTCGAAGGCGACGGCGACACTTCCCTCGCCTCCGACGAGCGCGTAGAGGGTGTCCCCTTCGATGAGTGGGTGCGCGGAAAACCCCCAGATCGGGGATTCGATCCCGTAGATCTCTTTCCAGTCCTGCTGCCAGACTACCTCGCCGGTGGCAGCATCGAGACAGAGGAATTTTCCCTCCGCACCGAGCGCGTAGACCTTGCCGTCAGCAACGGTTGGTGTGCTCCGCGGGCCGCCGGGGTAAGAAATGAAGTAGGGCTGGTCGTATTCGTGTGACCAGAGCTCTCCGCCGGTGGCAGCATCGAAACAACGAATGCGCTCTCTTCCTTTCAACGGATTCCGCCCGCTCGGGTTGTTCACAACTTCTTCCTTCTGTAATGACGTAGTCGCTGAGATAGACTTTGCCATCGGACACTGTCGGGCTGCTGTAGCCATACTCTGCGGGGACGCGCCAGAGGATTTCCGGTCCCGTTTCCGGAAAGGATTCAACAATGCCGTTTTCCCGCCAGACTCCGTCGCGTCCGGGACCCAGCCATTGCGGCCAGTCCCCGGCTTGGATTGGAAGCGGGAGAAGAAAAAGAGCGAAAAAGACTGGTCTGATCATGAAAAAGGAATACAAGGGTTACGG
>JARGOP010000035.1:36873-50592 GCA_029233965.1 Verrucomicrobiales bacterium
GAAAAAGAGCGAAAAAGACTGGTCTGATCATGAAAAAGGAATACAAGGGTTACGGTGGCAGAGGCAACCGGGGATGGTGAACCTTACATCGAACTGAGCCTTTCCACCCGAAAAGCGGAACAAACCGGAAAAGGTAAAATTATAGTTTTCATAAATTTAATTATTCCGTAGTTTCTCCGATGCGTCCCCTTTCCCGCCTCAGCTCCACCCGGGGGGCAGCTTGTTGGTGGTATCTTGGGGGGTCTCACTCAAAGTCTCTCGAATCCTCTATGAGTGCTGTGATCTGGTCGGCGCTGAGTTCGTTGCCCTCGATTACCAGTGAACCCTGATTCGTGCGGACCTTGTCGAGGCGCCTGAGCCGCAGCTCTTTTTTCGAAACGGACCGGCCCGTTCTTTGTCCGAGCGTCTCGCCGATCTCCGCGAAGAGTCTGACAATCCGTGGAGAGATTGTGCAGGGAGGCTCGTAATCACCCGGGTTCGGAATCCGTTGCTACGCCCAACTCCCAAGCGACTCAAGGCTGGCAAACTCGTCGCTGACACAGAAATCGTTCCCGGCCTCAAGGACGACCCGCTGCCCGTTGGCACGGCGGACTTCGAGATGAAGTGGCCGGTCCCCGGGGAACTGCTGCGCGGTGTCGCGAATCATGGTAATGACGGAGACGGCATCCCTCACCGAATCGAGCTTCAAGAGCACCGGTGTCGCGAAAGGTGGGCTTTCGTGGTGGCCGTTGCTGCCATTCGAACCGTTTCCATTGGTGGACTGAACAGCAGCGGCTGCCGCAGGGTTAGGCGGCTGACTATACCCTGTTGAGTTTGCGTCATGCCGTTGCGGCGTCACCGACATCTGCACGGCATCGGGATCCGGCTCGAGGGCGATGACTTCGTCGGCGGTGAGTCGGTTTTCCTCCGAGCGGTTGTCCTGTTCGACTTTCGCCTTCAGTTCGATCACCCCGCCTTTGACGAGGAGGGGATTGCACTTCTGATAGGTCTCGTTCCAGACCATCACTTCGGTGGAACCGCTGAAATCTTCGATGAGGAGAATCGCGAACGGTTTGCCCTCACGCTTCGTATATTTCACGTTCGCTTCGTTGATGAGTCCGGCAAAACGCTGCGTCTTTTTCCCCGGCTTCATCCGGGCAAGGTCTCCGATCATCGAGTAGTTTCCCTTCTCAATGACGCTGCGGAATTCGTCGAGCGGGTGGCCCGTGACGTAGAATCCGAGGAGATCTTTTTCGTGGGTGAGATACTCGCGTTGGTTCCAGACGACGCGGTCTTCTTCGATCACGTCGGGGACAGGGGCAGCGGACATGAGCTCGTTCATGTCGAAGAGGGCAGTCTGTCCCGAGGCACGGTCCTTCTGCGCGGCGCTCGATCCGGCGATGACCTGTCCCACCTTGGAGAACATGTCGTCGCGGCGTTCCATCGTAAAATCGAAGGCCCCGGCTTTGATGAGGTTTTCGAGAATCTTGCGGTTCACCGACTTACTGTCGAGACGGCTCGCGAAGTCTTCGAGCGATTTGAACTCGCCGTTCCTCTCCCTTTCCTGGATCGCGACTTCCATTGCCGCCGCGCCGACGTTTTTGATCGCGGCGAGACCGAAGCGAATCGCTTTGCCTCCATCCTCCTGGATTTCGGGAACAAATTTCTGGAAGCTCCGGTTCACATCCGGCGCGAGGATTTTGATCCCCATGCGCTGACATTCAGCGACGAAAATCGAGATCTTCTCCGTGTTGTTGATCTCGTTGCTGAGGACGCCCGCCATGAACTCGACGGGGTAATTCGCCTTCAGGTAGGCGGTCTGATAACTGATCAGTCCATAGGCCGCCGAGTGTGATTTGTTGAAACCGTATCCCGCGAATTTCTCGAGCAAGTCGAAGATGTCGTTCGCCTGTTTCTCAGGGATGTTGTTCACCCGGGCGCAACCCTCGACGAACATCTTCCGCTGTTTGATCATCTCGGAAAGCTTCTTCTTACCCATGGCGCGGCGAAGAAGGTCCGCCTCACCGAGTGAGTAACCGGCGAGAAGGTTCGCAGCACGCTGGACCTGCTCCTGGTAGATGAGAATGCCGTAGGTTTCCTTACTCGCCTCTTCGAGTAGCGGGTGAAGGTACTCGACCTTTTTCTTCCCTTTCTTCCGGTCGATGAAATCCGGAATGAGGTCCATCGGACCGGGGCGATAAAGCGCGATCAACGCGATGATGTCCTCGATGCGGTTCACGTCGAACTGGCGACAGAGGTTCATCATGCCACCGGATTCCAACTGGAACACAGCGGTCGTTTCCCCCCGGTTCAACAGTTCAAAGGTGGCGCGATCATCGAAAGCATCGTTGTCGACTTCGAAATCCGGCGTGTGCCGGTGAATAAGATCGACCGCATCCTGGATCACGGTCAGGGTCTTGAGACCGAGGAAGTCCATTTTCAACATCCCGAGATCGGTGAGCGGGCTCATCGCATACTGGGTCACGACTTCGCCCTCTTTTCCGCGAATGAGCGGCACGTAGTCGGTCAGCTCGCGGTCACCGATGACGACTCCCGCCGCGTGGATGCCGGTGCCCCGGGTGAGGCCCTCGAGGAACATCGAGTATTTGTAGAGCTGTCCGATCGAAGGATTGTTTTCGATCTCATCCTTGAGCTCGGGATTCTTCTTCTTCGCATCCGCGAGCGTGATGTTGAGCTCGGCCGGGATCATCTTCGCGACGCGATCCCCCTCGGTGTAGCTCAGGCCCATGACACGGCCGACGTCGCGGACAACACTCTTCGCCCCGAGCGTGCCGAAGGTGACGATGTGGGAAACGGCCCGCTCACCGTATTTCCGGCGCACGTAGTCGATTACTTCAGGACGTCGGGTCTGACAGAAGTCGATATCGATATCGGGAGGGGAAACACGTTCCGGATTGAGGAATCGCTCGAAAATGAGACCGAATCGGATCGGGCACAGGTCTGTGATCCCGAGCACATACGCGACGATCGAACCCGCTGCGGAACCGCGGCCCGGACCGACGGGGACACCATTGTCTTTCGCCCATTTCACAAAGTCCCAGGTGATGAGAAAGTAGGAGACGAAGCCCATGTCCTCCATCACGCCGATTTCGTAGTTGAGGCGGGTGCGAAGTTCTTCATCGGTGTCCGCACGATCGCCATAGCGCCACTTCAAGCCATCGAAGCAGACCTTGCGAAAGTAGGCTTCGCGCGGACTCCCGTCGGGAGACTCGAACTGCGGGTATTTGTCCGAGCTCGTCGAATCGAGGTGAATCTCCACATTGCACCGTTCGGCAATGCGCAGTGTGTTGTCGACTGCTTCGGGAATATCCTTGAAGAGCTTCCGCATCTCGTTGGTGGTCTTGAAGTAGACCTCCGGCGAGTATTTCATGCGGTTTTCGTCCATCTGCAGCGAGCCGGTGCCGATGCAGATCATAACGTCGTGCGCTTCGTGGTCGGCGGCGTTGAGGAAGTGCGCGTCGTTCGCGGCGACGAGGCCGAGATCAAATTCTTTGCCGAACTCGACCATCTGTTTTGTGCAGAGCGCCTGCTCCGCAAAGCCGTGGTCGTGGACTTCGAGGAAGAAGTTCTCTTTCCCGAAAATATCAATGAACTCCCCGATGCTTTTCCTGGCCCCGTCGAGGTCCCCGTTCTGGATAAACTGGTTCACCTCGCCGTTGATGCAGCCGCTTAGGCAAATGAGGCCTTCGGCGTGTTCCGCGAGGGCTTCTTTGTCGATCCTCGGCTTGTAATACATGCCCTCAAGATGACCGATGCTGGTCAGCTTCATGAGGTTTTCGTAGCCCTTGTTTGTTGCCGCAAGGAGGGTGAGATGGGAGTTTCGCTTTTTCTTTTTCGATCCGACCGCGACTGGCTCGGCTTTCTTGTCTGTCAAGGCAACTCCCGGAGGGGTGAGATAGGCCTCCATCCCGATGATCGGCTTGATCCCGGCTGCCTTCGCCGCCTGGTAGAACTCGATCGCACCGAAGATGTTCCCGTGATCTGTCATCGCGACCGCCGGCATCTTGCAGCGCTCCGCTTTTTTCATCAGCTCCTTGATCCGGATCGCCCCGTCGAGAGTCGAATATTCGGTGTGCAGGTGGAGGTGAATGAACGGGTCGGTCGGCATGGTCGGGCGGAATCAGGAGAAGACGTACACCACCATAAAGAAGAGTTATCGAACGGCAAGAGTAAGACACGGAAAAGGGATTATCCGTCGTGATAACGGGATCATTCACTCCTTCCCGGGCTCTCTGGAATTCGCTATAAGACCGGCATGAAAGCTCTCCAACTATTGTGCGGATTTTCGTTTTTTTGTATTCTCACTCTCCCCGCTGACGACTGGCCCGCCTGGCGCGGAGACACGCTCGGTTCTGCAAGGTCCTCCGCAACCAATCTCCCGACGGAGTGGGGAAAGGACAAAAACGTGCGCTGGCGGATCGATCTGCCGGAAGGCGGAAACTCCACCGCGGTGATCTGGAACGACCTCGTCTTTGTGACCCAGCCGAAATCGGAGGAGAAAACCCGCAACCTCCTCTGCCTGAGCCGCAAGGATGGATCACTCCTCTGGGAAAAAGGCGTCTTCTACGACAAAGAGGAGCGCACTCACCGGACGAATCTCTATTGCTCCGCCTCGCCTGCAGTTGATGGAGAGCGGGTCGTCGTTTCCTTCGGGTCCGCCGGGATGGTCTGCTACGACCTTGATGGCAGTGTCCTCTGGGAGCGTGATTTTGGACCGATCGATCATGTCTGGGGAAATTCCTCCTCCCCGGTGATTCATGGCGACCTTGTCATTCATTATCATGGCCCGGCGGAGAATGCGGTCCTCTACGGACTGAACAAGACGACCGGCGAAACGGTATGGAAATGGGATGAGCCGGTCTGGAAACCCGGGAAGCGCACCGACGGGTTTGGCGATCGCGAAGGCGAAGGCGTGATCGGTTCGTTCAGCACTCCGATCCTTGTGGAGACCGGAGAGCGCACCGAATTGATCATGAGTTTTCCCATGGAAATGAAAGCCTTCGACCCCGCAACCGGAGACGTGTTGTGGACTTGTCAGGGTTTGAATCCACTCGTCTACACCTCTCCGGTCTACGATGACGGCGTCGTCGTGGCGATGGGTGGTTACTACGGAAACTCCATCGGCGTGAAGGTTGGAGGGAGTGGAAACGTCACCGAAACCCACCGGCTCTGGCAGGAGATTCGTCACAACGGCGGGATCGGTTCCGGCGTCGCCAAAGACGGGAAGCTTTACTACCAGGATTCCGGGGGCATTGCCTACTGTGACGACATGAAAACCGGGAAAACGATCTGGCGCGCCCGCCTTCCCGGAGCGGGGAAATCCTGGGGCTCCTTTGTTCTCGCCGGCGACCATATTTACACCCTGAGCCAGGCGGGCGACTCAGTGGTTTTCAAAGCATCCACGGAGGGTCTTGAGGTGGTCGCACAAAGTGACCTCGGTGAGCACACCAACTCATCGATTGCGCCGGCGGACGACGAACTCTTTATCCGCACCCACGAGGGCCTCTGGTGCATTGGGAAATGAAGCGACTCCTGCCCTGCCTCGCGTTTTGGGTTTCATTGACGCCCGTGTTCGGGGCGCCGGATCGCGGGGAGGTCATTGCGGCTCTCAAAAAGGCGGTTACCTACTACAGCAATCATGCCGCGCTGCGGGGCGGCTATGTCTATTACTACTCGCCTGATTTCACGCGCCGACTTGGTGAGGGCGAAGCGACAGCCACGGAGATCTGGGTGCAGCCCCCCGGAACGCCGGCAGTGGGCGGTGCTTTTCTCAGGGCCTACGAGGCAACCGGGGATCGTTTCTATCTCGATCTCGCGAAGGAGGCGGGTGCGGCGCTGAGGCATGGACAGCTGGAATCCGGAGGCTGGCGGAATTCGATCGACTTTGATGCGTCAGGGCCCCGTGCTGATCGCTATCGGGATGGTCGGGGCAACGGGGGAAAGGGAAAAAATTTCTCAACCCTCGATGACGACATCACTCAGTCGGCGCTTCGTTTTCTGATTGCTCTCGATGCAGCGACCGGTTTCGAAGATGCCGCGACTCACGAAGCAGTGAAGTTCGCTCTGGAGAACCTGCTCGCGGCTCAGTTTCCGAACGGGGCCTTTCCACAGGGGTGGACAGGGCCGGTCGAGTCGCGCCAGGAATTGCCGGCTTCGTTTCCCGGGTATGACTGGCGCACCGAAGGTCGGATCAAGAACTACTGGGATCAATACACGCTCAATGATGGTGCTGCCGGAACGATTACCGACCTCCTCATTGCCGCCCATGAAACCTATGAGGATCCAAAATTTCTCGAAGCGCTGACCAAACTCGGGGAGTTTCTCATTCAGGCTCAGCTTCCGGCTCCGCAGCGGGCTTGGGCTCAGCAATACGGCCCTGAGATGCATCCTATCTGGGCGCGCGCTTTTGAGCCGCCTGCCGTGAGCGGTCGCGAATCGGAGGATGCCATGATCGCGCTTCTCAAGATAGCCGATCACACCGGAGAGAACAGATTCCTCGAGCCGGTTGTGCCCGGGGTGAAGTATCTCGAGAGTTCTCTCTTGAAAGACGGCCAGCTCGCCCGCTACTACGAACTGGAAACGAATCGGCCGCTCTACATGAAACGTTCCGGGAAGGTCTACGAGTTGACGCACGACGATTCCAGTCTGCCGGACCACTACGGATGGAAGAATCCCCATCAGTTGGAATGGATCAAAGCCGGCTATCGTCGCCTTGCCGGCGGGAAATCTCTTAAGTTCGCTGACGGCACGGCAGTGGATGTGGAGACGGTTGCCCTGGTTTTAAAGGCTCTCGATGATCAGGGTCGCTGGATCACGAAGCACGATCCGGACGGTCCCCGCCTCGTCGGGCAGCCCAAGTTTCAGCCCGGGGAAGAGTATCTCAGCAGCGCCGTTTTCGTGGAGAATGTGAACGTGCTCTCGGCGTTTCTAAAGCCCTGAGAGAACTCCTCCTGGGCCTCACGTTTCAAAAGTAGCTGCGAGCGTGAGCGAGTAGATAAGGCGCGATTTGGGTTCTCACTCACGCTCAAACCTACAGGCATCGAGACGCGGGCGGTTCTTCCAACTTTTTTGGGGAAAGTTGGACATCGTGAAATCATTGCCTGATAGTCCCCTCCTCATGACTACTCGTTCTTTTCTGACCACCTTCGCAGTGGTTTTTCTATCAGCCGGTTCGTCTTTTACTCAAGACCGGGTCAATGATCCAACCTCTTTCACCTGGAATCCCGAACTCTCCCCGACGGGTCCGATTCTGATCACGGTGAACTTGAAAAACCAAACCGCTGCGGTGCATCGCAATGGAGTCCTCATCGGGACCTGCCTCGTCAGCACAGGCCGACCCGGTTACGAAACGCCGACGGGTGTGTTTCATATTCTGGAAAAAGACGCCGATCACCATTCCTCGACCTACAACAATGCCTCAATGCCCTACACAGAGCGCCTTACCTGGGGCGGAGTGGCCCTTCACGCCGGAGGGCTGCCCGGTTATCCTTCCTCCCATGGTTGTATTCACCTCCCCTACGAGTTCTCGAAGAAACTCTTCGCGATCACAGATGTCGGCGTCACTGTCATCGTGAGTGACGGCCCTCCCGGAGCGGCGATCACCGATGGACATCAGCTCGAGTTCAAGGACGGCGATGCCGGTGAGATCGACTGGCGCCCGCATGACTCCCCTGATGGCCCGGTTTCCATCCTCTTCAGCTCAGCGGATAATGCCGTCCTGATCATTCGGAACGGCATTCTTATCGGGAAAGGGGAAGCTCATTTGAAGGCTTTTGCGGAGAAGCCGAAGGGCACTTACACCTTCGTTCTCGATGGGTGGGTCAACGATCCCAAGACCGGTGAAACCGTTCCTCACTGGCATCAGGCGGACGGACCGCACGAGAGCCACCTTCTCAGATCGGCCAGTCACATGCACATGGATCCGCGCCTCCGGCATGTTATCGAGGCGTCACTGAAGCCCGGCACCACCCTGGTCATGACTGAGGATCCGCTCACCGAGATCACTCGCAGCCAGCCCGGTTTTCAGATCCTGGCGGCCGGCAATCCGTTGCCGTCCAAGCAGTAGCCTCCTGTCTGAGCGTAGATTCGTCTGACTCCGCTGCGAATGAACTCCCGTCGAAGCTGCCGGCCTTGTCGTTCGGTACTCTCCTTTCTCTGCTTCATCATTTTGTCGGCACTGCTCGCCGGGGGAGCGGTCGCGCAGGTGGGACCGCTCGTTGAGATGCGTGACTGGACGAGTGACGACGGGAAGACGATTCGCGCTGAGTTGATTGATTACAATGGAAATGAAGCCCAACTTCGGCTCGAGAACGGTCAGCGAGTCAGCGTTCCTGATTCCCGATTTTCGAGGCTGGATCAGGCCGAGTTGGTCCGGGCCTACATTGGTAAGAATACCTGGTCCATACTGCCGCCTCCTCAGACGACCCGGTATTATTATTCCCTGATCACATCGGAGAACGCCACCCATGAAAAGATCGTTTCTCAGATCGCTTTCGGACCGGGGAGTTTCAGCTATGGAATCAAGATTCACTCCACGACCATTGATTTTGTCGAATACGACAGTCTCATCTTTGCCGATGGAAAGGGCGGGACCTATCAATTCGATTTCAAAGGAGCGGAAGTAGCCGGTTGGGGAGATCCAGGTCGAGAAGTTTCGCGGATCGTGGCATCTATTCGATCCGATCAAGGGTTGCCTCTCGTTCCGGTTTTGAAACAGGGGTTGGGCTCAGGAACCCTGACTGTTGAGGCCAGAGGCAGAGGGAAAGACCCTTATCGTCTTGAAATTTCACGGGAGGAGATGGAGGCGCTGGAAGATCTCTTTTCGATTTTCCTGAAAGCGCTTCCGCTCGTTCAGTCGGGTGTCATCAAGAAAGCGCTTCTCGAAAACCAGCAATTTAATTCCGGGATCACCGACCCGGGAGTCAGCATGACTGCGAAGGAGGATTCAGAGTTGGAGCGTTTCCGGTCGAGTCGCGGTGGGGGAAGATTCGGTGAGATTACCTGGACCCCGGCGGGCGGCGAAGTTCAAGCCGTGCGCGGTCTCGGATGGGTGGGGAAGTCGGTCGTAATCCGGACCGCGGAGGAAGAGGTAAAACAGGTGCCATTCTCTGAGATCGATCCTGAAAATCAAAAGAGAATTCTTGAGGCGCGGCTGGATGACTTCGCAGGTGAAGATCCTCTTTCGGATGAAGTTTGGATCAGCTATTACTCGAAAGCCCTGAAAGGGAATCAAACGACCTACAGTCACGGGCTCGTTTTCAAAGAAGGTTCGAAAACCGGAAAACCTCATCTATTCGTGCAGACCTACGCGACTAAGTTTGAGGGAAGAGGGATCTCGTCGTTTCTCATCTCCGGAGATAGCCTGCCGGGAGGGGTACGGGTGCCGAATGAGCGGACGAGAACGGTGAAGGGGAACGATAACTCATGGTCCCTCGCTTCGCAGAATATTGTGGGCGAGCCACTGAACACACTTAGTGGTCTCGTTGATTCGAAAGCGATCAAGATACTCGTGAACTCCGGCGACGACTTCACCACAGTCATCCTCGAGGGTGACGATGTGATTCCTTCTATCGAAGCATTAGCCTGCTACCTTTGGGCAAAGGA
Organism: Verrucomicrobiales bacterium; assembly: GCA_029233965.1. Taxonomy (GTDB): domain Bacteria; phylum Verrucomicrobiota; class Verrucomicrobiia; order Verrucomicrobiales; family DEV007; genus Arctic95D-9. The sequence continues at coordinate 46,477 of JARGOP010000035.1, forward strand.
AATAGACCGGTGATTGCATTTCAGACCCGGTCAAGGATCGGACCGCCACACCTTCTGTCGCAGCTGCGCCATCGGGGAGGATTCGAAACGCTCATACCAAATCGTGAGGAAGCTTCCGTCTTCCAATTCCACGGTTGAGGGGTAGCCGAGATCGGACCCGTAACCATCGTCCGAGAGAATGACGGGTTCCGACCAGGTCGCGCCTTCATCTTCGCTGAACCGGGCCTGATTGCCGAACGGTTTGCGGCGGTACCCGTAGCTCATGAGGAGTCGCCCGTCCTTCAGCTTGAGCAGATGCGAAGGGAGGCCCCAGACTCCGATCGAGCGCGGCTCGCTCCAGGTCAATCCCCCGTCGTTGGATTCGGTCTGCAGGGTTTCGCCCTTGCTGTTGTCATTGTGATTGCGAATTTGAGCGACAATTTTCCCGCTCTCGCATGGCACGGCATGGAGCTCGTGGTAGTTCGCAAAGGAATCGCCCTCCCGCGTCGGAATTTCCGCGAGCCACTGCCAGGTCAGTCCATCGTCACGGGACTCGGCGGCTCCGATCCGTTTTTCCTCCGCCCAGAGCTTCTTCCCGAGATAAAGGAGGCGACCATCGGCGAGTTCGCACGGGCCATGCGGGCTGTTCACGACGGTGTCGATTCTCGGTGAAAAGGTTCGTCCTCCGTCCGTGGAGCGGTAGGCCCAGACTCCGAGTTCCTGCTCTCTCGCTTCGTCGTCGGCAAGACGCCGGTGCACGGCGATCCAGGCCGGGTCTTCGTTCACTTTCCCCCTCACGTAGGAGTGATCCACGTAGGCGAGAGAGGTGAACGAAGTGACAATGAGACTCCCCGCCGCTGTTTCGAGAATGCCGGCATCGCGATCATCGATCGCACCGTCGACCACGGTTCGCGGGTAGGTCCAGGTCTGCCCACCATCGCGCGACCGCATCATCTCGACGGTACCGAAGGGACAGACATGGGATTCCCGGCGGCCTGACCAGACCACGATGAGATCTCCGTTTCGCAGTTTCGTCACGGTGGGCCAGCCGTGATAATAGCTTTCCTGCGGGGAAATCGTTCTGAGGGTGCCATGCTCACGGAGAGAGCTTTCTTCGGCAAAGAGCGAGGGCCCAAGCAGCGCTGCCGAGAGTCCTGCGAAACGGCGGCGGGTCATTCCATGATTTGATATCTCCATGCTCTCCATTCCAGCGGGAATGCTATCGTTTCGACAGTCCGCAATCAGGCATTGAAACACTTCCGGAGAACCGGCTGTCCCGGTGACTTCATGTCTTTCTCACGGTGGTTTCGATGTGTCGGCGGTATGCAATCGCGGGAGACCGTTGATTGATCCTCCTTTGCAATTCTGCTACATCACGATCACTCATGAAATTTTTCCTTCCGGTTCTTCTTCTCTCACTCACCGCTGTCGCCTTTACCGCTGACGGATTCACTCCCCTCTTCAACGGCAAAGACCTCTCCGACTGGGACGGCGATCCGGCTCTCTGGAAGGTGGAGGACGGTATCGTCATCGGCACCTGCACGGGTCCCGAAAGTCCGGAGCACAATTCCTTTCTCATCTGGCGCGGTGGAACGGTCAAAGACTTCGAGCTGCGAGCCACGGTCCGGGTCCTCGGGGACAACAATTCCGGAATTCAATACCGGAGCCGTCCTCTCCCCGAGTTCGGAAAGTGGGCGATCAGCGGTTATCAATGTGACATCCACCCCGCGATCCAGCACACCGGGATGACCTACGAGGAGAAGGGCCGCGGCATTTTCGGACTCAACGGAACCAATGTGCTCCTCGATCCGGAAGGGGCGCGATGGAAGATTTCAGAGCACGAGCCGGTCAAGGCCGATACTTCGGAATGGACCGAATACACCATCATCGCCCGGGGCAATCATCTCATCCATCAGGTGAACGGGAAGACCACTTCCGAGCTTTTCGACTACGACGAAGAAGGTCGGGCGCTTGAGGGTTTGCTCGCGATTCAGCTTCATCGTGGCAATCCGAACCGGGTCGAGATCAAGGAATTGCGGATCAGGGAGTTGACCGATGGAGAGATTCTCCCCTTCGATCCGGAGAAAACGCTTGAGGGTGCCGAAAAGATTGAGCGGCCCAAGACAAGAAATCCACAGGGGACGGGACCGATTCAGGCACCGAAGAAAAAGGGCTAACCCGGCTCTTGGAAATCCAGGAATCTTTCAAGTCCATGCTTCCCCCGGGCAGCCCGGAACGTCGGGGTCAGTTGACAAATTTTGAATCTCTTATTCTCCGTGGCCCAAGGGAACAGGGATCAAGGAGGGGATTGTAAGGGATGGAAAGTCAAAGGACTCTAGGGATTTCACGGATTTCCAGAGTCGATCTGTTTGTGATTCGATCATCAGCTGGTCCTCGTGCGTTTTCGTTCTGGCGGGATGTAGCGAAGCTGGTCACAGCTTCGTCCGGTGGGACGATGAAAGAGTGACCTCTTTCGCGACAGGGCTCCATCATCAACAGGTCAGGTAACCATGTTTGCTTCACGTAGTGATCATCGAAGATAGGCTCAAAACTTCGAACTAACCCACCCTACTCCGCCTCAATCCGATAGAGATGATATCGTGTCCTCAGGAACATCGCGTCTCCCACCACGGCGGGTGAGGCCATGAAACCGGGTCCGCGCCGGGGATCGTCGAGGGGGGCGTCGGTGGCGAGTTCGTTGGTCGCAAGGATCTTGAATTCCCGGCCCGGCTCGATCACGGTGGTCCTGCCTTCGAGACTGAAGAAGTAGAGTTTGCCGCCGGCGTAGATGGGGCAGGCGCGGTATTTGCCACCGGCCCGGCCTTTCCAGACGGTTTCTCCGGTCTCCGCCTCAACGCAGACGAGAAAGCTGTCGTCCATCGCAAAGTAGAGAAGGTCGTCGACGAGGATAGGAGACGAATACTTGGGGAACGATTGGTCAAATCGCCACTCGATGTGGGTGTCGCTGACCACGCCGCGGCCACCGGCCTTGATGGACATCATTTCCGCGCCTTTGCTGAAGCCCGTGACAATGATGAAACTGCCCTCGTGGAAGACCGGTCGAGGGGAGGCGGAATAGGCCTCGTGGTCGACCCGCCAGAGTTCTTCGCCGGTTTCGGGATTGTAGCCGTAGGCAGCTTTCGCTCCGACGCTGCACATCACGGGTTCACCCTCGATCGTGACGATGAGGGGAGTGCCATGCGCCTTGCGCCAGTCTCCGTCTTTGACCATCTGCTTGTCGATGTGCTCGTCGTTCCACTCCGCCGAGCGGTCGGTTTTCCAAACGGTTTCCCCTGTCTTTTTGTCGAGGGCGACGAGGTATTGCAGATCGGCTCCGTCAAAGGTCAGGATGAGGAGGTCTTCGAAGAGAACCGGGGAGGAGGAAGCACCCCGGTAGTGCCAGCACTCGAGGTCCTCGCGTTTCCAGAGGACTTCTTTTGTTTCGGTGTCGAGACAGGCGGTGCCGACGTTTCCATAGTGTACGTAAACCCGTCCGGGCTCGATGACCGCCGAGGGAGTGGCATAGCTGTTGTCCTGCGCCCCGTTCCCCATGTCCTGCGGATCGTCGCGGTGGAAGAGCTTTTTGTTCGTCGTGATTTCGCCGGTCGTCGCGTCGACGCAGAGAACATAGTACTCGTGGCCCTCCACGGTCGCAGTGGTCAACCAGATCTGGTTGTCGAGAACGATGGGCGAAGACAGACCCAGAAGTGGAATCTCTGTCTTCCATTTCACGTTCCTGGATTCACTCCACGTCTCCGGCAGGTTCGCTGATCCCACATGACCATCCTGAGTCGGTCCACGCATGTCGGGCCAACCGTCGGCTCCGGACAGAGCACTCGACAAGGCAAATCCGGTGAAGGCGAAGGCGCAGAGACGGCGAATCAACAGGGGGGGCCTCATGGCGATAGATTGCCGTGCCTGTATCCAGGTGTCAACATTGGCGAGGGTGTGAATGAAAGTGAAGGACAGAGCGGTGCTTCTTTCGTAAAAACCATAACTTATACTTTTTCTGTGATGCGTATCTTGGGTAGGCATGAGCCACTCACCCGTCCCTGATCCCGAAAATGCACTGCCCAGCGAAGAAGAGACGAGCGCCGACAACTCGGAGCGTCCTGCCGGGGACAGTGCCGCCTCCCG
>JARGOP010000111.1 GCA_029233965.1 Verrucomicrobiales bacterium
TCGACGCCACGACAGCCGACCATGCGGGCCGAATGGCCAATCAATACCGGGAAAAGGTTGAGGCGTGCAAGTCAATCGAGGAAAAGTTGGCCTACTTCGCCGGCGTTCTGGACGCGCAGCTCTTACTCGAGGCCGGGCAGCGGTCCTAGTTGGCATCCGGAGCTATCGCTGTTCTGTTGGCGGAGTAGCCATTGAGCTGATTTCCGAAGGGTTGGGACTACCATCGCAGGCTCCGGAGGTGATGAGCCGGTGCCGAATATGCTACGCCACACGCGCATCTTGTTTCTGGCCGAGCGTGACCGGTAAGAGGGCCTCACGATCGCGAACTGCGGCACATCTGTCGAAATGCTGGACGATCACTACCGGGTGATCCTGGATGACCCGAAGGCTGTTGAAGAGTTCTGGAAACTGACTCCCGCCAATCTCCGCGCCAGCAAAGTGGAATAGATCTACCGAAGAGCCGCGGGATCGACTGGCCGACCATAGGGGAATTCAAAAAGCTCGTCTGGCAGAAGCCAGTCGTCCATGTAGGGAAGGAAATCGGCCTCTCCAATTTGGCGGTCCGGAAGCGCTGCATAGAACTTGGCATTGAGCTGCCGCCCCGGGGGTATTGGTTGAAGGCGTGAAGGTTACTTTCGCGGCATCTGCGATGCGGTGGTTGACTTGGTCGCGAGTGATGGCAATTTTCTCTCATCGGATTTGCAATCGATGCATCCGATTGTTTTGAAAGGAGACTAGCTCTCCGCAGAGGGAGGTTCTAGTGACCTCAAGATAGACAGATTTGTGGAAGGCCTGAAAGGGCCGCAACGGACAACTGGCCGGACCTGCCAAGGCGATGAAGCTTTGAGGCGAGGCCACCGTCAAAACCTTAGAGCAGCGATCCGAAGCCGGAGCTGAGCCTAGGGGTTTTGGGGAGGTCTTCCACACCATTTTGGGACTGCTTTTCCCTGCCCTATCGCCTCAACCGCTCCATTTCGGTCGCTCAATCCACGACTGAAATGAAAAAAGATTACCAATCAATCGACAATATTAGCCCCTCGACTCGTTCGACGGGGGAAACTATCGAACAGTTTGAGCTCCCCTTTCCGGGGGAGACGATGAACGGAAAGCCGGTCATCTGGCGTCCCAACACACGGACTGTTCTGAGTCTGAAGAGCCTAAAGTTTGAGGAGAAACTCCTCTGCGATGGCATCACCCTCAACCCGGGAGACGCATGCGTTTTCTCGTGTGGGTTTTGTTACGTCGAGGGCCAGATGATCAAGGTGGACAAGCCTTACCTCAAAGCCCTCAACGCAGAACGCCACACCCGTGGTGAATCCGAGCTAACCTTCGAGCAGGTCGTCATCCGTCGACCAGACTCGGTCGGTCTGCTTCGCCAGCAGCTCTTTGACAAAAAGGGCCGCGCGAAGTTCGCTGACCCCGATGACAACTGGGTGGTTTACGGATCGACCTTGGTCGATGTGGCCGCCAACATGGAACTGTTGCGGGAAACCGCCGACCTCTGCAACCTGATCCTTGAGAGCACAGCATGGCAAATTCGACTGCTTTCAAAAAGCAGTCTGCTCCATCGGCTCTTTAAGGATAACATGATCCCGGTGCGCCATCGTCACCGGCTGATCCTCGGGTTCTCGACCGGGACGCTTGACGACAATGTTGCCAGCGCGATTGAAATGGGCACGGCGCGGGTCTCCAAGAGGCTCGAGTCGCTGCACTGGCTTCAAGACGAAGGTTACCGCACATTCGGCATGATCTGCCCGAGCCTGCCCCAGGTCGATGGTGATTACGAGAGCTTCTCGCGCAAGATCTGCGAAGCGATCCGGGTGGATCGTTGTGAGCACGTTTGGGCGGAGGTGATCAATCTCCGCGGACGGTCCCTGGTGCGGACGCTAGGGGCTCTGCATACCGCGGAATTAGAGGACGAGGCTCTTGCGCTGTCGGCGGTGATGGGGCAGGGGAAAAAGACAGCCTGGGAGGAATACTCCCGGGCCACCTTCCTCGCCCACGCCATGCATGTGCCGGCCGAGAAGCTGCGCTACCTCCAATACATCGACGGGAGCACCGCCGATTGGTGGGCGGATCACCGTGAGCACGGAGCGATCCTGCTCGGAAAGGCCGCTGAGGAGAGAAACCTGGCCACTTCTGTTGGCTAAGTAATACAAGCTGAAGGCGGGGCTGAATCGAATTTTTCAGCCCCGCTTGAGGCATGCGTTGATGGATCTTTCAGGTCCATCCCTCGCTGTCAAGACCGCAGAATTTACAGTCATAGCCGGTCCCCTACATAACGCTCACTCAACTACAACTAACTACCATGATCGATGAAGCAGCTATTGCAGTCCTGCCCGAACACATTCAAATAAAATCCTTCCTTGTTGAAGACGAGGCGCCTGTCATAGATGACTGGTTTTATCAAATGCGTTGCCGCCGGCAGAACGACGCCAAGAAGACAGAAAACGGGCTTGACCCCGTCTACCACTCGCAGTTCGACCTTTTTGCTGACGGGGCCCTCCGTGTTTATACCCGGTCCGCTGAACGTCAAGCAACCAAGCGATCCGAACAGTTCATTTACCTGATAGAACTCAACTTGCGGAAGATCCTATGGGGGCACAACGGCATCAACATCCGCGATGGGGTCGACCTCTCCTACGCGCTGATGATCGTGAGACATGCACTCCAGCATTTCCTCGTCCACCCTGAGGACGCCTCGCGGCTCATTCCGGGCCTTGGCCTAGACAGCACCCTGATCTCCTACTGGCAACGCATGGAGCTAGCCATGGACATCCGTGATCCCGGTTTGGTGATCAGGAGGCATCTCGAGCGGATGCGCAGTCCGGCTGTCCGGAACAATCCGGAGTTTTACGAGAACACCATCCGGTTGGATGGGAAAAATGTGACGATCAAGTGCTACGACAAGATCGCTCAAATGAAGGACCGTCATAAGACACCGAGAAAGAAGATCGAAGTGGCTTCAGATCCGATTACCCGGCTCGAGGTCAAGTTGAAGCGGGACAAACTGACCGACATTACCAAGCTGGATCCCAGCGATGCTCCTGCCGTGACCGAAATAGCGGGAAAGAACAGGCTCACGGGCTTCACTTGGGAGCAGCTCAAAGCCATTCATCGCTCGTACTTCTCTGAGTTGAAAGCTGTCTACCACGCCGCGGCTGAGAAGGGTTCGCGCCCGGAGAAAAGCTACGCTGCTGTCTTTGCTGCGATTGCACGCGAGCACGATATACCCCCCGCCTCGATTTACGAGCTGCTCAAGTCATACGGCGGCAAGGCTGACAGCAGTTGTAGACGAATCCGGACCGATATCGAGTGGTTTATCGGCCAAGGCAGTGAGTTGACCAGGGAGGAACTCCTTTCTGACGAGAACTACCGTAACCAACCCGGGCTGCATGTTTCTGGCCTGAACGGGTGCCAGTTCTACGTAAACTATTATGGTTGGTCAGAAATCCTTGAGGGTTTGCCCGAGGTCAGAAGGGTCTACGGCGATGTTGTTCCGCCACTCTTCCTGAACCCTGCCAACAGGCCCTATCTTTTTTGGGATGTCGCCGATTTCGTAGCGGCCAATCTGCGTTGACGTTGTCTCGTGTGACTTGGTGGGTTCCGATGGGTGCATATGCTTACCATGGCGCGGTGCTTCGTTCCGGAGGGCGAAGCCCGCAGGAATGCGAGCACTGCCCGCAGCGAGGTCTTCGACCTCGCTCTCTCGATCGCTCTATCAGGTTAAAACGGTGGAGGGTGCGGAGTACCCTTCGCCGTTCGCTTGCGTGCCAGGCCTTGCAGTAGCATGGCGGGCGCAGGAGTCGAGGGGCCGGCAAGTGCCGAGCGAAGCGAGGTGCGCCGTCCGGAACCGAGCGACCAAGCCCGTCCGGAGGATCACGAGGCGAGCCTGCGAGCCGAGGGACCTGCAACTGCATGGCCGGCCGCTTAAGGGCAATGATAACGACTACCCTGTTCGGGGAAATGTAATAGGAGAAGGCGTGGAAAGGGACGGATGAGATTTGAACATCGACGGAAATGATGCGCATGCAGAAAGCTGAATGAGTAGCTCCCCGCTAAACCTCCGCCCTTTTTATCTCAAGTGACTTGAAAGAATAGGAGCCAATTCCCAACCTGTACCAGAATCCAGAACCTTGACTCCGAGTTTTTGACCACTGGCGAACTCGCTAAAAAGACCAAGGTTTCCGAGCGAACGATCCAGAATTGGACCGCCTCCGGAATCATTCCGAGTCTCAAGATCGGTAGCGTCCGTAGATATCTATGGAACGACGTTTGCGCGATCTTGGTTGCCGGGTGTGAAGTCAACGAGCCGTCGGAAGCGACCGGGTTGAAAGGATGACGGATTAGTGATGCGGAGCCGCCTCACCTATGCACCACCGCGAGCAACTGCTTCGCCCGGCTCGCGCCCATGAAGTAGGTGTACTGGTGGTCTACGGTCTGGATCTCCTGAAACGGTCGCACACCGATCAGGATGACACCAAGGGCATCGAGACCCTTGGCCCGGTTGATCGAGAGATGGCGGATCGCTTTGGTGTTCTCCTCCAGAGGTGCTCCGTATTCGTGCAGGGGCAATCCTGCCAGGCTGTCGCAGGAGCCGAGGGCGCTGTCTTTCAGGTGCGTTCTCGCGTGGAGCAGGAGAATCTCCTCAGCCTTGCAGTAGCCGTCTTCCACCCAGGTGGCGATGATTGATTCTACGGCCTCACGCGTCGCATCCGGGGTGGGGGAGTCAAGCATCGTCGTCACGACTTCGGGACCCTCGGGTAGGTCGTCCGGCTCGCAGAGTTGATCGATCAACCTCTCGGTTCCGGGCGCGTTGAGTGTTTGCAGGAAGTCGAAAATCGGCTGGGTGTAACGGAGGGCGTGGGGCAAGCGGGCAAAAGCGGGCTGACTGAACTGTTCGGCTAGAATCTGTGCATCGAATCCTCCCGATCCTCGAAAAGGCGGGCGCTGGGCGCTGTCAAAAAAGAGTGTGGCGGGAGCCTTCGTTCCGTCGTTCAAAAGCGCAAAGTAGATCGACCACCAACCGCACCGGGCGTCGGTCCGATCGGTATGAGGTCCCGCATCATTGAGAGCCTCGGGAAAAGAGGTGTCGTGGTCCTGGGCCTCGTCCACGACGAGGGCGTCAAAGCGGGGGAGCCGGTCCGCGAATTCCTCCTCCCGGACGCATTCGAGCAGGAGACCGGGAAGATCCTGGTCGTAGTAGCGGAGCTTCTCTTCTCTCGGCGAGTCAGGCGAAGGTATTTCGTTTTCCATCCCGCAGGCGGACAGGATATGATTGGCCAGTTCTTCCCACTGGTAGACGGAGACGGAACCCCGCTCCAACTTCCTGCGTCCGACGAGGTCCTGGAGAAATCGCCCGAGCGCGATGTTGTAACAGAGCAGGAGGACCTCGGCACCCTCTCCCGCTTCGGTGGGGCGGCCTTCCGCTAGTCGCACCGCCTTTTCGACGGCGTTCCAGGTCTTTCCGGTCCCCGCACCGCCCTCGATGAAGAGTTGTTGATTGCCTTCCAGGATATCGAGAAGCTGATACTGCCGGGTCAGTTGCTTGCGAAAGATGACCTCGTTGTGGTCGATGAAATGTTTCAGTTCCTCCGGGCTGCCTCCCTTGCCGTAAGTCTGCAGAAAGACATCGCGGTGCTGCTTGATGTTGCGCGGTTGTTCGCCGTCAAAGAATCGTCCAAAGATCGAGTCGATCTTCTCGAGGTCGCGACCGTCGACGATCAGTTCCCGTGGGATGTCCTGGTAGGTTTTCTGTCCCTCGGGAATCACCTCGTTGGGCAGACAGAGTGCCTTGGCGACGGGGCGCCAGCCGGGCTGCACGGCTTCCAGTGCTTTCAGGACAGCTGCGAACTCCTGGTCGAGCTGGTAGAGCGGATGGTCTTTGCTCTTCGTCGGATCGCCTTCCCATTTCCCGGTGGGCGCGAATCCCCGCATCCGGAAGCCTTTTACCTCCAGGACGAGCAAGCCATGCATCGGATCGAAGAGGAGAAAGTCCCCCTCACGGCGGACTCCTTTGTTGTCCTCATAGTAGAACCCCCAGCGAATCGTCCAGCGCTTGCTGAGACGTCGCAGTTTGGTCGCGACTTTCACCTCGGACTCGTCGCAGCATTCAGAGGGTCGATTGTAGTACCAGCGGGCCATGGTGTTGTTGTGGTGGGGGAGAGAGCGTTAAGCATCCAGCCAATGCCGCCAGATCATCACCATTGCAGCCGTATCGAGTTTGCAATACTGGAGAAGCAGCTGCCTCAGCGATTCTCTGCTTTCCGGATTCTGTGAACTGAGGCCAAACATCATTTCCTGATAGGCGCGCATCGCACCGGTTCCCTCACGGATCGCTTCTGCGGCGTCTCCGATTGGCAGAGCTGGCAGGACATCGTAAGGATTGAGAAGGTTTCCGTCATCGTCGCGCCCCACGTATTCCGAGAAGACCTCTATTTCGCGGAGGGCGGGATTGTGCAGCCATACAGCTGGCAGAAGATACTTGATACTCAGGCTGCCTTTCATTTCCGGGTGGACGTAGTGGTCTTTGGCCAGAGGTAGGAGATCGACAACCCTGGGATTCCCTTCGTCGGTCATCCAATCCAGCCACTCGGCGAGAGATTCGTCTTTTTCTTCGTAATCGTCCATTTGTCTCCTCACTTCTTTCAAAGTGGAGATCTCATAGTGGCTGTAGATGAAGACGGTTCCCTCATCACCGATGCAATTCCGAAGGGAACGGGCAAAGGCAAAATTGGGAAAGGCCTCTTCGTCGTTGAGCCACTCCTCGTGCCGGATCGAGGTGTCGAAGTCGTCCAGGGTATGGCAGCTCCATTGAAAGGCGGCCAGCTCGTAGGGACGCATGCCATCGTGGTAGGGAATGGCAAGGCGGGAGGCTTCGAAGTCGATGAAGTGGAAGGGCTTCGGGAGCTCCCTGAGTTGCCTTGGCAAATCAGGGGAGATCCATTCGGTTCCCGACGACTGACAATCGATCTGTTGGAGTTGCCGGGTTGCGGCGGCCCCACTAAGCCGCTCTTCGGGGATGTCGAGCAGGCTGGCCGATCCCCGGTCGATCATTTCCTCCACAAAATTGTGATTTTTCCCACCGACCAGGTCAATGCGGTAGAGATCGAGAAGATGAGGGGATGTCTCGGCAAAGTTTCCCCAGCACTCGCGGAAACCATTCTTTTCACCGGTTT
>JARGOP010000036.1:0-32338 GCA_029233965.1 Verrucomicrobiales bacterium
TGAATCTTCGTGAATCAGGGGCGCTGTGGGTTTTGGGGTTGATTGCGGTTTCGGGCGGGGCTCTGGCGGTCGGAACCGTGGCCGGTTCTGCTGCGGGGGCCGGGGTGTGTGGTGGTGTCACCTATGCGCGTGAATGAGCGTGAATCTTCGTGAATCAGGGGCTCTGTGGTTTTCCGGGTTCGGAGATGGATGCTCTGCCCAAGGAGCCAATGAGCTAAGATCCAGGATCCAACCTCACGCTTCCGCCGGAACGACCCGGATTTTGCTCACTCCTCCGGGTTGCTTTTCGACGATGATCCGGGTTCCGATGCGTTCTTTGAGGAGGTCGACGTGGGAAATGACGCCGACGGTTTTGTGATCCTGTTGGAGGCTTTCGAGGGTCGCAATCGCGACTTCGAGGGAGTCCGGGTCGAGGCTGCCGAAGCCTTCGTCGATGAAGAGGGAATCAATCCGCACGGTGCGGCCCGCGAGGTCGGAGAGGCCGAGGGCGAGGGCAAGGCTTGCGAGGAAGCTTTCCCCGCCGGAGAGGCTGGCCATGGGGCGTTTGGCCCCGGCCTGGTGGAGGTCTTCGATTTCGAGATTCAACTCCCCGGTGAGGTCACGGCAGATCCGGTAGCGGTCGCTGAGTTTCACGAGATGCCGGTTCGCATGCCGTGTCAGAATGTCGAGCGAGATCGCCTGGGCGTGACGGCGGAATTTGGATCCGTCGTGGGAGCCGATCAATTCTTTGAGACGACGCCACACTGCGAAATGCTTGCGGTCCTCTTTGAGCGCTTTCTCGTTTTCCGCTTTCCGTTTCCGGTTCTGCTCGTCGGTCGCGAGGCGGTTTCGCCGGGTCGTTTGCGCCTCGAGGAGTTGGTCACGGGTGGCTTTCAGTTCCTGTTGTTTCTGGACAAAAGCAACCGCTGCGTCCCCTTCGAGAACCTCTTGGGCGACGAGTTCACTGACCTCTTTCGCGGCCTGCTTTGAGAGCGCCTTCGAGGCGGCGGCGCGCTGGTTCAATTCACTTTCGAGCGACTCGATCCTCGCGGCTTCCGCGGCGGGGAGGTGCGCCTCCCGCAAGGCGGAGAGGGTGTCGAAACCGGAGTCGGAGACAGCGCGGCTCATGGCGTCGCTCACGTCCTGCCACTTCGCGGCCGAGGATTCGGCATCCTTTTTCCGGTCGGCGCTTTGGGAGGCGGCCACTTTTTCCGACTGCGCTGCGTTTTGAAAATTCTCTTCCGCTTCCCCGACAGGGACCGGTGAAAATTCCGCCGTATCGGCTTCCGGTAACTCGCCGAGTTTGTTCCTTTTCAGCAGGAGCGCTTCCGCCTCTTCCGAGGCCTGTTTGGCGCGGTTCTCAGCGTCAGTCTTCTTTTTTTCTGCTGCTTCCTTCTGTTTTTCTTTTTCGCGAAATGCTTCGGCCCGTTTCTGCAGGGATTTTTGCAGGAGCGTTTCTTCGCCGGGGGAGGGGACTTGCGTGGCGAACGGTTGCAGGAGCGAGACGAGGGTCGCGGTGCCTGCTTCGACTTGCGCGGTGAGCTGCAAAAGATCTGCCTTCCCGGATTCGAGACGCTTGAGATCATCCGACAGTTTGCGGTAGTCATCCCTCGCCGCTTCGAGCCGGGCGGTCGCTTTCGCGACTTCCGATTCCAGTTCCGTGAGACCGCTTTCAACGGGGGAATCTTCGGCAAAGGGATGTTCTTCGGAGCCGCAGAGGGGACAGGCTTCGCCTTGTTTCAAATGGGCCCGATGCTCATCCAGACTCGCGACAAGCCGGGATTTGTCGAGGTGATCCTGACGCAGCTTCAACTGGCGGTTCGCTTCGATTCCGGCCTCTTTCAGGAGGGCTTGTTTTTCCGTTCCCGAGGCAAGCATTTCGCTGATCCGGGTTTCGAGCTCTTTCTCCGGCAACCCGACCATTCTCTCCGGGAGCTGTGCCGCATTTTCGGGAGAAACTTCTTCCGCGGTTCTTCGCCATTCATTCCAGGAGCGGGTCGTATTTTCCCGTGCGTTCCGCAGGTCTCCGAGGGCCGGGACAAGGTCGGCGAGTCCGTCGGCGAGATCTTTGTCTGATTGGTGTTTCTCCAGCCACTGGAGGGCGTCGGAAGTTTCCTCTTCCGCTTCTTTCGCGGCGCGTCGTCCTTCGGCTTCGGCTTCGTGCGACTTCGCGAGGGCGGCCTCGAGGGAGGCCCGGAAAATGAGGGCGGCGCGGTGGTGTTGCGCCCGGGCCACCTCGTGATTCTCCGTCGCGGCTTTGCTCTTTGCGTCCGCTTCCTGCGCGGCGGCCTCGGCATGATCGAGATCCGAGAGTCCTTTCGTGAAAGGCAGGGTGGCTCGGTGATGCTTGAGGCGTACGAGTTCGTCCTGCGACGACTTAAGGGCCTCGTCGAGCGCTTCTCTTTCCCGACGGGCGGACGCTTCGTTCCCGCGGGCGGTCCGGAGCCGGGCGATGGCGGAGAGCATCTCGGCGCCGAGTTCGATCTCCGCGGAGATCTTCTCAGTTTCCGCTTCGCCGGCCTTCACGGCGGCCTTGAGTTCGGTAAGGGTTTCCTCGTCGAGCAGTTCGATTTGATCGAGGCCGGCGGCGCGTGCGTTCAGGTCCGCCTCGCGTCGATTCGCCTCCTCGTGGGCGAGCTTTCCGAGGCGGGAGTAAATCGAGGTTCCGGTGAGGCTTTCGAGGAGGCCGGCCCGTTCGTTGGCGTCCGCTTTGAGGAAACGCGCGAAGTCGCCCTGCGCGAGAAGGACGCTGCGCAGGAAGCGATCGTAGTTTAACCCTAATAGATCCTCAATTTTCTGCTCCGCTTCCCGGATCTGCTGGGCAAGGGGTTCTCCGGCGGCGTTGTAGAGGTAACGTTTCGGGGCCTGGAGTTTCCCTCCCGGTTTTTTCCCGGCGCGGTGTCGTTCCCACGCGGCGCGGTAGACGCCGGAGGTCACTTCGAATTCCACTTCGGCGGAACATTCCCCGCAGTGACGCGTCATGACGTGCTCAGGGTTCGACTCGTTCCCGTAGCGGGCGACTTTTCCGTAGAGCGCGAGCGTGATCGCATCGAGGAGGGTGGTCTTTCCCGCTCCGGTCGGGCCGGTGATCGCAAAGAGGCCGGCGCTCGCGAGGGGTTCGCGGTCAAACCGGACAAGGTGTTGCCCTTTGAGGGAATTGAGGTTGTGAAGCCGGACGCTGAGAATCTTCATGCTGTCTCGATCAGTTCGGGTTGCGCCTCGATTTCCACGAGTCTCGCGAAGGCAAGCTTCAACTCTGCCACTTCCCCGTCGCTGAATTGTTCCTGTTGATCTAACAAGTGTTCAAAGACACGGGCCGGCTGGTCGAGGAGGGATTCGATCGCTTCGTCGTCGGTGACTTCGTCGACGGACAGGCTCACGAGCGAATCGCTCCGCCCGCGGATCACTTTCAGGACATCGAAGTCACGATCTGCGATCAACGAGGCGACACGTTCGGTGAGGTTGTCTTCGAGGAGGGCGTCTTCGACGATCAACTCGACCCAGGTGCGGAGGTTTCCCGCTTTCTCTGAAAATCCGGTGATCGATTTTTCGAGGTCCGCGGTCCTGGTCCTGAGTTGGGACAATTTCCGGAACACCGGGACGGGGAGGGCGCTTTGCTCGATTTTTCCTTCGGCGATGGTGAGAATCCGCACTTCCTTTTGGTCGTTGGATTCACTGAAACTCAGCGCGATGGGCGAGCCGGAATAGCGGACCCGCCCGTTTTCATCGGTGGCCTGGGGGCGGTGCAGATGCCCGAGGGCGACGTAGTCGAACGCGGCGGGGAAGTGCCCCGGGGTGATGGAGCCGAGTCCGCCGATGTGAATGTCCCGCTCGCTGTCCGACGTCTTCGAGCCGACCACGGTGAGATGCCCGGTCGCGATCGCGGGGCAGGTGACCGTCGCTTCCGTGAGGGCCTGCGCCGTTTCCGCATAGCGGGCGGAAATTCCTTCCGCGAGCTGCGCCCGGATTTCCTCTGCAGTTTCGCCCGCCTTGCCGATGCGCAGGTCGTGATCCCGGAGAAAGGGGAGCAGCGCGATTGCCACCTTGGGATTTTCGGCATTCGGCAGGTAGTGAATCCGGTCCTGCGGGTCTTCCGGTAAGAAGCCGACGACCCGGGTTTTCAGCGAATGCAGAACCCCTTTCGGTGCCTCAAGCTGTGCCGCCGAATCATGATTCCCGGCGGTGAGGATGAGTTCGCAATCCCCCTGCGCGAAGAGCCGCGAGACGAAGTCGTAGTATCGCTGGAGCGCGCTTTGCGGGGGATTGGCGGTGTCAAAAATGTCGCCCGCGACGAGGATGGCGTCGATTTTTTCGCTCTTCACCACGGTGAGGAGCCATTCGAGAAAGAGGCCGTGCTCGGCATCGCGGGACTGGTCGTTCAGCAATTTCCCGAGGTGCCAGTCGGCGGTGTGGAGAATTTTCATGCGGGCAGGGGGCGTTTCAGGAGGGCGGCTTTATCCTTATCCGGTTCCCTCTTTTTATCCACCCTCGAGTTCGGCAGGGACCCCGAAAAAGAGCCCGGGGGAGAAAAAGAGAGGGAAGCCCGGTGATAATTCTACGAAACCCGGTTGCATGATCGTCCATACCCTGTTGCGTCTCTGACCTGACCCTGTTAGGTGATGGACCCAACCCTCTTTTATGTCGCCCCTCGACTATCCTGTTTCGACGATTGATAATCCTCTTCGTGTTCGCGGAAAATTTTTCTGTTCGGGCGATGAGGTTATCTTCTTGAAAAGCGTGACCTTCGGCCCGTTTCCGGCCGGCTCGTTTCCTGATGAGGGAATCTGCCAGTTGCGGGCGATTCGTGAGGAACTCGGAGCGAATGCGATTCGGGTCTACGAGATTCCGACGCTCCTCTTCATGCATGAGTGCGCCCGCTATGGCCTGCGGGTCTTTATCACGCTGCCGTGGTCGCAGCATGTTGACTTCACGAAAGAAACCGGGGTGCTCGCCGGGGCGGATCAATTGCTCCTGGAGACGATCAACCGGTTCCGCGGGCATCCCGCGCTGGGAGGGTATTTTATCGGGAACGAGATCGAGACGACCCTGGTCCGCTGGATGGGAAAACGGCAGGTCCTCGAGCAGCTTGAACGTCTCATCGATCTCGGTCATGCGAACGACCCTGGCGCGCTTTTCGCTTACGCGAATTATCCGAGCACCGAGTATTTGCTCCCGCGGAATCAGGACTTTGTGGCCTTCAATTTGTATCTCGAAGATCGCGAAAGTCTCGCCGCCTACCTGCGACGGCTCCAGAATCTCTCGGGCGATAAGCCGCTTTTGATTTCCGAATTCGGCGTCGATTCCAGCACTCACGGGGAAGAGAAGCAGGCGGAAATGCTGAACTGGCACGTCGAGGAAGCCTGTCGCGCGGGGGCGGCGGGGACGACGGTGTTTGCCTGGTCCGACCTCTGGCAGCGCGGGGGGAATACGATCGAGGAGTACAGCTTCGGAATGAGGCGTCGGGATCAGTCCTCGAAGCCGTCGATGGCGAGACTCAAGGCGAAGTGGTCGCCCCTGCAGCGCGGCTCGGATGAACTGCCTCTCGAGACGACACCGAAAATGTCGGTCATTGTCTGCTCCTACCGGGGCAGCGCGACCCTGGTGGAATGTCTCGATTCCCTTGCCAATCTGGACTACCCGGATCTTGAGTTGCTGCTCGTGAACGACGGGAGTGATCAGCGGGTTTCGGAACTGGTGGCGAGCTATGGGGGGATTCGGGAAATCGCAATTCCTCATCTCGGCTTGAGCGCGGCGCGCAACGTCGGGGCGGAGGAGGCGACGGGCGACATCTTTGTTTACACGGATGACGACTGTATTGTGGAGCCGGACTGGCTGCGGTGGATCGCGCATCAGTTTGCCTCCGGTGATTCGATTGGCTGTGCGGGAGGGCCGAATATTCCACCGGTGCCGACGTCGGCGAAGGCGGCGTTGATCGCAGCCGCTCCGGGAGGTCCGACGCATGTTCTCCTGACGGATTCCAAAGCAGAGCACCTCCCGGGATGTAATTTTGCGGTTCGGCGCGATGTCTTTGCAAAAGTCGGCGGCTTCAATCCTGTCTTCCGCACCGCAGGAGATGACGTGGACTTCTGCTGGCGGGTCCTCGAAGCCGGCTACGATCTGGGCTTTCACGCCGCCGCCTTTGTCTGGCATCATCGCCGTTTTACTTTCCGGACCTATTTTCGGCAACAATTAGGCTACGGGAAGGCTGAAGCGATGCTGATGCCAATGCACCGTGACCGTTTCAAAGGACTCGGCGGAGCAGTATGGAAAGGACAGGTCTACACAAGTCGGTCACCGGTAAACAGCTTCGTTTATCACGGGCAGTATGGCTACGAGCCCTTCCAACTGATCTATCCGGACGGGAATCTCGGGATGAGTGAGGTCTGTCTGCATGTGGTCTGGTGGATTTTTATCCTCGGTCTTCTCGTGGGCGGGATGTTTTCCCCGTTTTGCCTCCTCCCTGCCGGACTCATGATTTTTGGAAGTCTTCTCGTGGCTCAAAAAAGAGCATGGCGGGTTCGCATTGATCCAGCGCACGACAAGGCGAGAGCGAGATTTGCGGTGGCCGGTCTTGTTCTGCTGCAGAGTTTCCTGAGGAGTGGAGCCCGGCTCGTGCTGGGGTGGAAAGAGGCCAAATGGTCCCGGGGGCTCGAAGTCGTCACCACGGCAACCTGGAGAAAGGTCGCTTCAGGGTGGTGGAAACTCGGGAGCGAAAAGACCTTCTGGAGTGATGACGGGATCACTCGTGACGATCTCCTCGAAAGCTTGAAGATCGAATTTCCCCGCGCGGAAGTTGATGAGACAGGGAAAACCGATTTAATCCTCTCAAAAGAGCTGCTTTGGAACTGGGCGGTGATCACAGTGACGGAATATCACGAAGAAAACGGAAGGCTAACCCGCGTTCGGCTTCTTGCCCGTCCTGAGCCTGTTTCGAGAATTCTCGCTCTGCCCCTGTTGATCGGCACTCTCATTGCCGTTGGATTTGGATGGGGGCTGAAAAGCGAATTGCTGACCCTCGGTGTTCTCGGAGCGGCGGTATTTCTCTCCTCGAAAATTTTCATCAGGTCTCGATTGCCGAAAGTTGTGCGATCCGCCGCCCGGGTCGGACTTCGCCCTGTTTAAGCGTCTTTTGCTCCGATCAGGCTGACCACCAGCCGCCGATGATGGGGAGCAACGCGGTGCTCGAAGAGGTAGACCCCCTGCCAGGTCCCGAGCGCGAGCCTTCCCTCGTGAATGGGAATGACTTCGCTGGTACGGGTAAGCGCCATGCGCAGGTGACTGGGGCTGTCGTCGGGACCTTCATAGGTGTGAACCAGAAACGGAAGATTTTCCGGCACAAGATAGTCAAAAAAGGAATGAAGATCCGTCCGCGCCTCGGGGTCGGCGTTCTCCATAATGACGAGGCTGGCGCTGGTGTGCTGGACAAAAACCGTGAGCTGGCCGGAGTGAATCTTTGATTTCAGGACCAGATCTTTCAGTTCCCGCGTGATTTCGTAGGTGCCTTTTCCGTTCGTCGGAACGGCAAATTCGCCGGTGTGAGTCTCAAGGTTCATGGAATGGTCTTATCAGGTTAATCTTTCAGTTGAGTGAAGGAAATGAGAAATCAAATCAACTTGTCGTGGTTTTTGTGGTTGCCGCTCCCCCAAGATTGTGTCACAAAGAACGTTAGGTGCGTCGTACGAGTGTTATTTTCGGTCCCGGTGAGGCCCGGGACCCCACTGGGACAGCACACTTACCATGAATTTTTACGCAAGACTGAGAAGCTTAAGCTCTTCGCTCACCATCCAGTTTTGTCTCTTTATCGTCTTGACGGTTGGACTTCAGGGACAGGAGGAAACCAATCTTGAGCGGAAAGGCCTCTTCATGAGGATTTTTTCAGGGGACGGCCAATCGAACTTCGCCGGACCCTTGGATCATAAGACCGTTCACGACGAATACATGGATCGGGAAACCGACACGATTTCGGCGTTGGTTCAGGAGGCGACCGATGGGTTGCAGCGCGAGAATGATCCGGTTGAGCGCTTTCCGCACATTCCCGGTTACCTCACAATCAAGAACACTCCCCAGAAGGACATCGAGAAGTTGATCGAATCAATTTACGAGGCTTACGAGGCGCGCATCAACAAGATGGATCCGCCGGATCTTCGAAGTGCCAGGATCATGGCGATGGGACATGTCCCATCGGGTTTTCCCACCGCCTGGAAAGGTCGTGCCAATTCCCCTGTCTGGCCGGATCAGCGCACCGTGCATCAGGGGATCGACGACGTATACTCCCGAACGCTTGAATATTCGAATCAGGTGAAAGTCCTTCGTGATCTTCCGTTGATTCGCGAGACAGGGATGCAGGAGGCCGATGGGGAATTCGACATGGAGACTTTCCTTGAGGGACGTCTCATCCGCACGAACGAAGCAATCGGGTCCACCCTGACGACGGGGAATACTGCCCGCCGCTTTCGAGAGAATCAGGATTATCTTGAGGGGGGATTTCGCAAGAAGTTCTCGACCGGAACCGAAGCCACGATTTCGAACCGGATTTCTACGCTGAGCAACAATTCAACTTTCCTCACTCCGCAGAACCAGGGGGCCTCCGAGTTAGTCCTCTCGGTGGTTCAGCCTCTTCTTGAAGGGAACGGCTACCACTACAATCAATCCAAGATCAAGCTTGCGAAGTACGACGCGAGTATGGATTCCGCTGAGTTTGTTCGTCAGTTGCAGGAGCACCTGATCGAGGTGAACCGGGCTTACTGGGCACTCTATTATTCCCGTTCCTACTACATTCTCATCCAAAGGCTTGTCGATGACACCGAATCGATCCTCGGGCAGTTGGAGCAGCGCTCCGATCTTGATGCCCTGCAGAGTGAGGTTCTCCGGGCACGCTCTTCCGCAGCAATGCGCAAGGCAATGCTGAGTCGTGCTGAGATGGCGATCCGCAACAGCGAGGAGAGACTGCGCGCGCTCGTGAATGATCCGAATCAGGACATCGGTTCCAATGCCGAATTGGTGCCGGCGACACCACCGATTATGACCCGTTATGTCGACGGGGTTCAGAGGGTTGCGTCCGATGCACTGAGGAACCGTCCCGAAATCCAGCAGGGTTTCGATCAACTCAAGGCGGCGATTGTTCGCCGTGACATGCAGAAAAACGAGAAGCTTCCCACCTTGAATCTTGTTGCTGAAATGATGTTGAGTGACATCGAGCCTAATGATGGAGTAGGGAGGGCTTTCGACGACCAGTTTGGAGCCGGAACCGGATACAATCTTGGATTTCAGTTCAGCCAGCCGCTCGACAACGACACGGATCGCGCCCAGTTGCTTCGCAGCGAAATTGAGCTTCGTCAGCAGGCGAACCGTCTTCGCTCCACGATCGACCTCGTTCTCCTCGAGTCGATTGTTTCCTACCGCGAGCTGATGACTGCTTATCGCGACATGCAGGGTCGCTACTCCGCGTTGCAGGCTTCGCGTGAAGAACTTCGCCAGCTCCGGGATCGACTTGAGGTCGATACGGAAGACGAGGGAGGTAGAACAACGGCGTCCCAGTTGCAGCTGATTCTCGATTCCATGGATCGCAACCAGACGGCTGAGGAAATGTTCCTGGATTCAGTGGTTTCTTACAATGCCTCTTTCGCCGCTCTTGAGCGTGCCCGTGGAACCTTCCTCCGCACTGAAAATGTGGAGATCAAACGTGTTCGCGAGAGCGATGACACCCATCCGGGAGAAGAGCTTGAGTCCCTTAAGGTAACCAAAGGAAACGGGATTGACAAGGGAGGGGAATCCTCCGGCTACTTTAATTCCTATCCGGACCAGGGTGAAATCCCCGATGTTCCGGAGATGGCGGATTTTGAGCTCCCTTCCCGTGATGGGGATGTGTCTTTTGCTTCCGGGAACGGAGATGCGGGAATGTTTGAGGAAGGTGCCGAACTTCCTTCTGCTTCGGTTGCTCCGGTGGAGAATAAAGTGGGGGCGACTCCGATGGCAGCAGCCCGGCCTGCGGCGGCAGCTCGACCTGCGGCTCCCAAGCCCGGGCCTGCTCCGGCAGTGGCACCACCGGCTCCGGTCACCGAGGTAGTGGTGGCTTACTCGGCACCGGCACCTTCTGCCTCAGTAGCAAGCTCTTCAGCGCCATCCAGCGCTCCAGACCGTACCCGGGAAACGCCTGCGATCCGCATTCAATCGATGCCGCATCGGGGGGCGCGAACGCAGACGGTTCAGATTGTTCCTGCGGCAGCGGCTCGCCCGGTTTCCTCCAACTAGCAGGTAGGCTCCCCTTCAGGTGGGAGTCACTGCGACAGGGCAGCCTGTTTTGCGCAAGCCATTCCCATGGAGAAAGTCTCTTTCAGACGTCAATATGATCGCTCCGGCTTCCTGAAGGGGCTTGTCAGGCAGCGCTGGGATGCTCTGACCGGCGGAAGCCTCCGAAAGTCTGATCTCGAGCGCCTTGCTTCCATCAATGGAGTGGCGGACGCGGTAAAGGCGCTTTCCGACGATCAGATTCGGGCGCGGGTCAGTCAGCTTCGTGAATTGATTGTCTCGGGGAAGAAAAAGGTCGACGAGATTGTGGAACCCGGCTTTGCTCTGCTGAGGGAGGCTTCGTGTCGGACGACGGGACTATTTCACTACGACGAACAAATTCTGGGAGGTCTTGCCCTCGTGAAGGGCGGGGTTGCCGAGATGGCGACCGGTGAGGGGAAAACCCTCGCCGTCAGTCTTCCGGCCTTTGTGTTCTCCCTCTCGGGAAAGGGGGTCCATGTCGTGACGGTGAACAGTTATCTTGCTGCGCGGGACTACGAATTTTCGAAGCCGATTTTCGATTATCTGGGGATTTCGATCGGCTTTCTTCCGGAGGGGAAAGAGGCGACTACGGAGAAAAAGAGAGCTGCTTATGACTGCGACATCACCTACGGGGTGGGCTACGAGTTCGGCTTCGATTACATGCGGGATCAGCTTTCCAGGATGAGACATCCCGGCGGAGCACCCGGTGAAGACCTGCGCTATGCGATTCTGGGTCGCGAAAAGCCCATTCCCGAGGTTTGCCAGCGAGGTCTCAATGTGGCGATCATCGATGAGGTCGACAGTGTTCTTATTGATGAAGCGGGGAGTCCGCTGCTGATCAGTGAGGCGTCCTCGATGGGGGAAAGTTCGGAGAAACCTTTTTACGAGGCCCGGGATCTTGCCCGCCGCTTGATGGAGAGCGATCATTTCACGTTGGATCGCAATCGTCGAAAGATCGATTTCACTTCCGAGGGAAAGCGTGAACTGTTTCGTGATGACTCGATCATTCCGTGGGATGATCTTCGCCGTCCCTGGGAGACCTATGTCTTGAATGCCCTCAAGGCGGAGCATCTGTTTTTCCGCGATGAGCACTACGTGGTCGAGGATGACAAAGTAGTGATCGTTGATGAGTTCACGGGCCGCCGTTTCGAAGATCGCAGTTGGAGAGAGGGCCAGCATCAGGCGGTCGAGGCAAAGGAGGAGGTCGAAATCAGACCGGAAGCGGATTCGGCGGCGAGCATCACCCGTCAGCGCTTCTTTGCGCTCTACGATACGATTTGCGGTCTCACCGGAACCGCGGCCGAAAGTGCCGGTGAATTTTGGCGCTTCTTTCAAATGCCGGTGGCACCCGTGCCGCTGAACCGGCCCAGTCAGCGGAAAATCCTTCCGGAGAGGATCTTCGTGGATCATGACGCAATGGATGAGGCGGTTGCGCTGGATATCGCAGGCCGCTATGGAAAGGGGCAACCTGTCCTCGTGGGGACGCGAACGATCAAAGACAGTGAGCGGTTGTCGGCGAAACTTCACGAGTTGGGGCTTCCTCACCGGATTCTCACCGCGAAGCAGGATGCTGAAGAAGAAGAGATCGTGAGTGGAGCGGGGCAGTCACGGAGCATTCTTATCGCGACCAACATGGCGGGGCGGGGCACGCATATTGACCTCTCCGCAGCAGCAGAGCGTGCCGGCGGGCTCCATGTCATTGCGATTGAGCGAAATGAGTCCGTGCGGATTGATCGGCAGCTGATTGGCCGGGGGGCCCGCCAGGGGCAGGCGGGATCGGCGCAGTCTTTTGTCTCGGCGGATGATTACCTCCTGCAAATTTATGCTCCCGAAACGGCCGCTCAGTTGAAGGAGATGAGGGCAGACGAAAAAGGCGAGTTGCCGGGGAATCTGAAACGAGTTTTTGATAAAGTTCAGTCTGAGGTTGAAGTTACCCGATACGAGATGCGTCTCCGCATGGCGGAACGCGATGAATGGCTCGAGCAAACCAAAGAAACCCTCGCACGATGAAAAGACTGATTTCGACTTTCGTAGTTGCCACGTTTTTGATGTTCCCCGTGAAGGCCGATCCGGGCACGGTGCTGGGTTATCTCGAGCCTTACCGGAGCATCGATATGGATGTCGCTGAGGTGGGGGTGATCGGGGAAATTTTTGTCGAAGAAGGGGAACTTGTGGATGAAGGCGAAGCCCTCCTGAGCCTGAATAACAGCGTCCTTGAAGCTCAGTTGGAGATTGCGAGGATTCAGTCCGAGAGCGTTGCTGCGGTGACGGTTGCCCAGGCTGACCTTGAGGTGGCGGATGATCGGTACTCCAAGCTGTCCAAGCTTCGCTCCAGCGGAACCGCGCACTCTTCCGAGGTCGCGAGAGCATTGGCAGAGAAAAAGAAGGCTGAGGGCCAGCTCAGTATTGCGAACGAGGAAAAAAAGATTGCCGGATTCCGGGTTGAGGAAATTGAGGCACAGATTGAGAAACGCTTTCTGCGAAGTCCAATCCGGGGGATCGTTTTAGAAATCAACCGGGATGTGGCAGAGACGGCGGCGGCTTCCGGAGGAGGCCCGGCGAAGCCGCTCGTTCGGGTGGCCCGGATTGACCGGCTGAAACTGGTCGTGCATGTCCCGGCGTCGAGAGCGGGACAGCTCCAAAAGGGAAAGGTAATGCCGGTTCGAGTGCTTCAGCAGAGCAGTTTGACTCTTGATCGCGAAAATTCTGCGATTGACACAACGGGCATGATCGAATTTGTATCGCCCGAGATTAACCCTTCAAGTGAAACGATCAGAACCCGACTGGTTCTGGAAAATGCGGACGCAGCATTGCTCAGTGGAAGCCATGCACTCGTTTTGTTCGAGTGACTTTGCCTCGTTTCGAGAGATCGCGACAATTGAATTTGTATTTTAGTATGGCTGATTTTGTTTCAACGACGAACGGTAAGATTGTGAATGTCGACGCGATTGCCTTTTTGACATCGCGCCAACCCGCCGCCGAAAAGGCGGCTTCGAAGAAGCAACTCATTGTCGGGTTTTCATCATCTGCCACTGGCAGCGAGGGCGGCTTGATCCCGTTGTCGCTAGTCCTTGAGGCGGAGGAGGCCACAGACTTTCTTGACCAACTTGGCAGCCGCGGTGTCGATGTCGCCGCGCTCAGGAAAAAGATCGGGTGAGCCCGCTACTTTCGTGGCGGCAAAAGGTAACACGCTGCCTCTTGATCATTTCTCACGAGGAGAAATCTTCCCGCCACCGTGGGAACGTTCCAGGTCATGCTGCTGAGAGCTTCGAGGCGTGAGGTTTCTTCAAATCCCTCCGGACCGATGTGACCGGCAATCACCGGCCCGCGCTCCGTTTGCACGAGCAGTTCATCCCCGAAGAGGAGTTGCTGTCCGAATCCGACCTTTTGATTCTTCCACGCTTTGCTGCCATCGGACAAGTGGATGGAGGCGAGACGTCCCTCGTCAATGCCATACGCGTAGTCTCCGATGATGAAAGAAGTGCTGAATTTTGTCTTCATTCTCGTCGACTTCCACAACTGCGAAACTTTCCAGGCACCGGTTCCGTCCTGCTTCACTTCAAGCAGGGGGCTGCCAACGCCATAGCTCGCCGTCACGAGGACGAGGTTTTCGCCGGCGGAGACGGGCTGGCCGACCTTCGGAAAACTGCCCGGCCAGTCGTACTTCCAGAGCAGTTCGCCGGATGCCGGAACATGGCCTGTGACATCCTTTTGGTTGACGCTCACGATCATCGTGGTTCCGCCAATCTCCATGAGGCGCGGAGAACTGTAGCTGGCACCATCACCCCGGTAGACCCACCGGTCGGTTCCCGACATCAGATCAAAGGCCACGAGCGTTGCGCCGGTTTTATCCGATCCCGGCACGACGACAAGGCCGTCTTCCGCAATGATCAGCGCAGCATTTGCGGAGCCCCATTTCTGGACCTCCCCGTCAAAATCTGAAATGACATTTCGAGTCCAGATTTCGTTCCCGGTGGCAAGGTCGAGGCAGTTGAGAATCCCGGTGGCACCGAGGGCAAACACGTTATTTTCGTCAATGACAGGGGTCGACCGCGGACCGTCTCCGCCCATAGCGGCTCCCTGATTTTCCTCCTTCACGAGGAGGAGTCGCGTCCCCGGGTTGTCGTGTTTCCAGATTTCGTCTCCGGTAAAAAGGTCGAGACAGAGAACCCGTTCCGCATCCGCTGCCTGCTCCTGAGTCACGGCATAGTGCCCCTTCACGGCGAAGCCGGACCATGCCTTGCCAACAGGGCGCCTCCAGAGTAACTCGGGAGGGTTTTCGGACCATTCCATGGAAAACGAGGCAGCGGGAAAGGTGCCGTTTCGATCCGGTCCGAGGAAGTCAGTGGAATCGCCCATCGCGCGAACGAGACGCTCCTCTTCCTCACTCAAATCGGTTTGAACGAATTCACTGGGTTCATCCGCCCCTGAGTCTTCAGGCTCCCAGACCCAGGCGAGTTTGGGAAACGATGATCCGGAAGCGGA
Source organism: Verrucomicrobiales bacterium (assembly GCA_029233965.1). GTDB lineage: Bacteria > Verrucomicrobiota > Verrucomicrobiia > Verrucomicrobiales > DEV007 > Arctic95D-9. Next base: position 14,734 of record JARGOP010000036.1, read on the forward strand.
TCCCTCGTAGCGGAGGAGCTGGCTCAGTATGAATCCGAGAACAAGGAACCCGCCAATCACCCCGAAAAAACGGGCAAGGCGTTTTCCAAACTGCACTCGTCCGAAGATGAGATGCCAGAGCCCGAACAGGAGCGCCCAGAGGATCACTGTTCCGACAAGGAACCAGTTCAAATAGGTCATTTCCTGAAGTTGGATCCAGACGTAAACCGCAGGGCCGAAGAGCGCGACGAGGCCTAAAGACGCGAGACGCAGAAAAGATTTCATGAAGAACGGAGACCGCTAAACGCGAGGAGTGCTTAACGTTATCACAATGGGGCGCAATCGCTGCGAAAATTCCCTTGTGAACGCCGGACCCTGCGGGATGTTTGCCCGTCTATGTCCGGTGAGGAAAGGTTAGCGCGAAAACAGGGAGGAAGCGGGATCAGGGTCCTACTTTCGCTCGCTTGTGTCGTCATCGTGGTGGCGGGATTGAAGGCGGCTTCGGAGTTGTTCATTCCGGTGATGCTGGGCCTCCTTCTCGCGATGATGTCCCTCCCGATCCTGAACTGGCTTGACCGGAGAGGTCTTCCGCGCCCTCTCGCCGTTCTCATGACAATTCTCGTCGATTTCATGATCCTCGGCGGCATTGTTCTTCTGGGTTCCGGAGTGATCGGGGACTTTCAGGAGAAGACTCCCAAATACGTGGAGCGAATGGTCGAGCAGGCGACAGAATTCTCTGAGAATATCGACCGGAAGATCGCGAGGCTCGAAGGCTACTGGCAGGAGTTGAGAGTTGTCGGCGCTGAGAACGAAGGCAATGGTGAGTCCCCGGTTACGCCCGAGCAAAAGGCGGAACCGGGCGCGGTTCAGGATTCCGCCGGGGAAAACGGGTTTGAAATTGCGCCCGTGATCACCTTCGGGGAGTTGGTGCGACTGTATTTTGATCCGGACAGAATCCTTGCTGTGTTTTCTCAGATCGATCTGGTTTCGCGTTTTACCTCCGTGGCTTCGAAAACGTTTTTCGCGCTGATTGTGATGATTTTCGTCCTCGCGGAGTCAGGGCGCTATGCTCACAAATTTCAGGATGTGCTCAAAGCGAGAGGGCCGGATCTGACCCGTTTCCAGAGTATTGCGAGAGACATCCAGAAGTATCTCGCGATCAAAACTGCGGTGAGCGCCCTCACCGGCATTCTCGCGATGATCGCCTGTTATGTGTTTCGAATCGATTTCCCGCTGCTCTGGGGCCTCGTTGCGTTCCTCTTCAACTACGTGCCGGCAATCGGATCGATTGTGGCGGGAATTCCTCCGGTGCTTCTCGCGTTGATTCTGCACGGATTCTGGCCTGCGATGGGGGTCACGGCCTGCTACCTCGCGATCAATATCACGATCGGAAATTTTCTGGAGCCGATGCTCCTCGGGGATCGCTTCGGCATCTCCACGGTGATCGTGATTCTCTCGGTTCTCTTCTGGGGGTTCATCTGGGGCCCGGTTGGAATGCTTCTCGCGGTGCCGCTCACGATGCTGGTGAAAGTGATGCTCGATAACAGCTCTGACTTCCGCTGGATTTCCGCTCTCATGGGCAAGGGAACGGGCGATTCCGAGGCTGGTGAGGAGGAAGCGGCTCCCGCTGCCAACTGAGGAGGAGAAACTCTCCACCTTCAGCGGGGTTTCTTTCGTTGATGAAATTTTTCATTCTTCTCTCCGTTTTTTTGTCAGCTCTGGCTGCCTGTGGACAGGACGGGGCGGCTCGATTCGAGGCGCTATTTGAAAGGGTTGATACCAACAGGGACGGCAAGGTTTCAAAGGAGGAACTCGGAGCTGCCGGTCAGCGGAGTGCCTGGTTGGAAAAAGCGGACCGCAATGGCGATGCTTTGGTGGACCGGGACGAACTCCGCCGGTTTTTCCAGCGACCGGAACCCGGTGCTCAGGAGAAAAAGACTGTTGCGATTGAGGTGGTCCAGTCACACCCTCCCGAAGGCGAGGCCCCGGTGACGATGGAGGGAATTCGAGCTGCGGAAATCTACTCAGCGGACCGCGAAGGGCATAGTTTTCTGGTCATGATCGATGGGAAGACAGTCCATGAAAGCTACGCCAATGGTTGGGACAGGATGGCGGGGCATCGCCTCGCGAGCGGGACCAAGAGTTTTTCGGGAGCCCTCCTTGCCCTCGCGGTGAAAGACGGACTCCTTTCACTCGACGAAGCGGTTTCCGCGACCATCACCGGGTGGAAACCGGATGACCGGCTCAGGACGATCACGATCCGGCAGCTCCTGAATCTGACCAGCGGAATAGAACCGGGTGCAAATGGTAAGGTTCCTTCGTATGCCGAAGCGACGGAGGTCGCGGCGCTCTCGGGAGCGGGGGAAGCCTTTCGGTATGGTCCGAATGCCTTTCAGATCTTCGGGGAGCTGTTGAAGCGTAAACTGGAGGCTCACGAGCAGGTCGCCCCGGGTGACCCTTTGGCTTACCTTGAGGCGAGGGTCTTTGATCGCATTGGCCTGAAATACACCCGGTGGCGCCGTGATGATGACGGGAACCCGCATCTTCCTTCCGGGGCCTTTCTCACCGCTCCGGAGTGGGCGAAATTCGGGCAGCTCCTCCTCCAAAAGGGGGAATGGGATGGAGAGGTGCTGCTGAATCCGGAAACGCTGGCGGAGGCGGTGCGGCCGCAGAATGACACGACCCCTGAATACGGGCTGACTTTCTGGCTCCTGGAGTCCGGGGTCGATGAGAGTAGACCCTGGATGAAGGGAAGTTACATGGCTGCCGGTGCCGGAAAGCAGCGTCTTTTCGTTCTCCCTGCCGTCGGTATGGTGATCGTGCGTCAGGGTGAGAGCCGGAAGTTTGAAAATATCGAATTTCTTGAGGCGCTGTTTTCGGTGGATTCCAGCGTCGCTTTTGTTCAGGATGGGGAATGAAAATTCTGACAATCCCCCTCGCGGTCACTGCACTTACCCTTGCCGGTTGTTCCACCGACTCGTCCACGCCGGAGTCTTCTCAGGAAGATCCAAAGAAAACGGAGACCGCGGCTGAGCTGAAAGACGGGGACATGATCGGTCTCACGATTGAAGCCGCGGAAGCACTTGCCGGGGAGCGGGGATTGAAAGCCCGCACCGTTTCAGTGGACGGGGAGGTTCGACCTGTGACGATGGACTACCTGCCCGACCGCGTGAATTTCACGGTCGAGCAGGGCAATGTGACCAAAGTCACCCGTGGCTGATCCCGACAACCCGAAACGATGAAATACGGTTTCATTCTCATTCTTGCTCTCGCTCTCGGATTCCCCGTCACCGGCTGTCGGGAAGGAGTCCCTGAAAGCGACGGGGTGGAGGAAAAAGCGGAGCGTGATGAGGATATGATCGGCCTGCCGCTCAGTGAGGCCGAAAAGCTGGCGACGAAGCGCGGCCTGCTTTCCCGGGTCACGATGCTGGATGGAAAGCCTCAGGCGGCGACACGCGATTACCTTCCGCACCGGGTGAATTTTGTCGTCAAGGAGGGCAGGGTGCTTGGTGTCTCGAGAGGATGAGATTCGGGCTTTATCGCTCAAACCTGCGGGGAACGCGGAAGCGGAAGGTAGCTCTGAGCGTGAGCGAAGAGACGGTCGCGGTTTGGTTTTTGTTCACGCTCAAACCTACGGAGTCCCTGCGTTGTAGGGGCGGCTGAATCCTTATCATTTCCCGACATTTCTGCGTGACATTCCTGTCGCGAACGCTTTGGTCATTCCTGTATGGTCATCCCCCAATCCGCCCTCGTTGAGCCGTTCTATGAAGGATCGGTGCAGCGCCTCTTTGCTGTTCCCGGAGATGACACGGTCATGGTCACGCAGACGACCGCGAAAGGGTCGGTCTTTGATGTCGGGGCACTCTTTGAAATTTCAGGCAACGATGTGAACCGCGCGCTCTTTCGTCATGTTCTTTATTCGAAGATGGCGGACCCCGAAGTCTGGAAGGGGGTTCGGTCGGCAATCGAAGCAGCTCCGGATTTGAGTGATGACTACCGCAACGAGCTGATTTCAGGCGCCCTCGAAGAGGCCTGCGTCCGGGGGGCGAAGACTCATCACGAAGGGATGCTCGACGCGGTCTCGGGGGAAGTGGCCCGTGGATCCGTTCCGGAGAATCCGAGCTCCTACAACGTGGTGAGGAAATATCAGATTCTGAAGCCGGTCCGCTCGGAGTTTCTCGGAGCCCATCTCTTCGACTACTCGCAGTTTCCGCGTGAAGATGGATTTGTCGTTCCGCTGGAATACATCGTTCGTTTCGGGATCACGAGCGCGAGTTCCGTCTATCGCAAGTATGAGGCGATGGACGGGAAAGCGAAGCAGGCCTTCGAGCAGGAACTCGGAGTGACCCGCCCGCTCGATGCCTGGCAATATCTTGAGAAGCCGATCGGTGATTTCACCAGCAAATTTGAGCCCGAGGACCGGATGGTGAGCAAGCAGGAGGCTCTCGTCATGAGCGGCCTTTCCGGAGCGCAGTTCGTCGACAGCGGCAAACTCGCGATTCTGGGAGCCTGGGCAGTGCGTCAACTCGTCGAGGAAATCGGGTTGCTGATGTGGGACATCAAATGGGAATTTGCCAAGGATGGCGGCGATCTTGTCTTTGTCGACACGATCGATACCGATTCCTTCCGCGCGACGATGTTTCTCGACTTCGAGGGTGAGCGGTTTGTGAATCATTACAATAAGCAGGCAATGCGGGATTACTTCACGCTCCTGCATGGAGACTGGATCGAAGACATCAAAACCGCCAAAGCACTCGGGCAGCAGGAGGGAGTCGCGTTCACCGAGATTCTCGCAGCAGGACAGTCCGAAGGGAAGTATGCCGCGACCCCGGAGGTGGATGCGGAATTTCTCCGGTTGCAGGAGCAGAAAATGATCGCGATCCGCGACTACATGCTCGGTGAGGCGGAAGCGGGCGACGTGAAGGAGTTGCTGGTTACAGCAGGTACTGGCGAGATTGGATTTTATAAAGCCAAAGCAAAGCTGGATGGCTTTCGAAAAATAAACGGCATCTCTTAACTATGGGCGGTTGACTCGCCCCGAATTAAGCCTAGGAAAGTGAAGGTGATTGGCCAAAACTCGACACAACAACCCCTGTGATTGATGCGGGAATTTTTTGAAATCAGCGACCGGTTCATTGAAGCAGCCGACGCAAACGAACTTCTCTATGAGCCGCTCGGCAGCGGTGTCACGACCCGGCGGACCCGGCGGTATGAGGTTGAGTTTGAAGGAGGGAAGACGGCCCTTGATGCTTTCATTCGGAAGACACTCTTTGACGAGATTAGCCAGGACTTCAGTGAAGGCGACGAGGCGGCTCTCGAGGGGTTTTCCTTCGTCGTCGAATATGGGATGAAGCCCGGAGCGCTCGACCTTGAGAAGGAGGCTATTTTGACCTATTACCGCGGAATCACGGATCCCGGATTTGAGTTGAAGGATCTGAAAATCCGCCAGCGTCTTTATGTTTTTGATGCGGAGGCAAAAGATTCCGATCGATTCATCCGCGATATTTGCAACGGAGCGATCCACAACTGGAACGTGATTCAGGGAAGCTAACTGAGATGTCTGAAACAACCATTCTCGACGAAATTGCGGAAGCGCCCGCTGATCATTTCCGGATTCTCAAGATCTCGGATCTCGATGGTGACAAGCTGCTCGAGCTGAGCCGGTTCATGCACCTCTCTCTCTCGAAGGAGGACATGCTCGCCGTGCAGAAGATTTACAAGGAGTGGGATCGCGAGCCCACTGACGTGGAACTTGAGGTCATCGCGCAGACCTGGTCGGAGCACTGTAAGCACCGGATCTTCGGGGCGGATATCGACCATGAAGTGGACGGGGAAAAGGAATCCGTGAAGTCCCTTTTCAAGACCTACATCTTCGACGTCTCGCACAGGATTTTCGACAGCAAGCCGGGGTTCGTGCTTTCTGCCTTTCATGACAATGCCGGCTTCATTAAGCTCGATGACGAGCAGGCGATCTGCCTGAAGGCGGAGACGCACAACCACCCAAGCGCGATCGAGCCCTATGCGGGAGCGAATACCGGTCTCGGTGGGGTCATCCGTGATATCCTCGGGGCGGGAAAGGGGGCAAAGCCGATCGGTTCTCTCGACGTCTTCTGCTTCGGTTCACCGGACACTTCGATGGAGAAGATCAAGGCGGACGACGTCCTTCACCCTCTCGGGATCATGCGCGGTGTCGTCCGCGGAGTTCGTGACTACGGCAACCGGATGGGAATCCCGACGATCAGCGGGGCGATCCAATTTGACGACTCCTACATCTACAATCCGCTCGTGTATTGTGGAACGGCCGGCGTGATTCCGATCAAAGACATCGACAAGAAGGTCGAGGCGGGCATGAAAATCATCGCGGTGGGCGGACGGACCGGGCGGGACGGTCTCCACGGGGCGACTTTTTCCTCGGCGGCTCTTGATACGGAGAGTCACGAATCGGATCAGCAGGCGGTGCAGATCGGGAATCCGATCGAAGAGAAAAAGGCGGCCGATTTCGTTCTCGCAGCACGTGACAAGGGGCTGATCGGGTTTATCACGGATTGCGGTGCCGGTGGTTTCTCCAGCGCCTGCGGCGAGATGCTCGAAGAGTGCGGCGGGACGATCCATTTGGACAATGCGCCCCTGAAAGAGCAGGGGCTCGTGAGCTGGGAGATCTTCATCAGCGAGAGCCAGGAGCGCATGGTCCTTGCGGTCGCGGAAGAGCATTTGCCTGCCCTTCAGGAACTGGCCGACCTTTACGAAACCGAGATGACGATTCTCGGGGAAGCGGATGGATCAGGGATTCTCAAAGTGACGCATCATGGGGAAACAGTCTGTCAGCTCGACTGCTCGAAACTGCACGATGCCCCGACCCGCCATCTCAAGGCAAAGTGGGAGAAGAAGACGAAGCCGGTCGAGGCTCCGGTTCTCTCCCGTCCGGGGACGACCTTGAAAGAGGTCCTCGGGGATTTTGCGGTCGTGTCACGCGAGCCGATCATCCGCGAGTATGACCACGAAGTTCAGGGCAATACGATCCTGAAGCCTCTCGCCGGTGCTTCCGGGGATGCGCCTCAGGATGCGGCGGTGCTCCGGATTAACGGCAGTGATCGGCTCATGTCGATGAGCGTTTCAATTCTGCCCGAATGGGGGAAGACCGATCCCTACGCGATGGGCACGGCCTGTGTCGATGAGTGCATGCGACAACTGGTTGCTTCCGGGGCGGATCCGGATCGGATCGCGATTCTCGATAACTTCTGTGTCGGTAATCCGGAGGCGGAAGAGGAACTCGGTGCCCTCGTCGAGACCGTGAAAGGAATCGCTGATGCTGCGGTCGCCTATGGAGCGCCTTTTGTTTCCGGAAAGGATTCGTTCTACAACTATTTCGAGACCGAAGAGGGTCCGGTATCCATCCCCGTGACCATCCTCATCAGCGGAATGGGAATCGTCGAGGAAGCGTCTCACGTTACCGGGAGTTCCCTTCGTCGCAACGACAGTGTCCTCGCGATCATTGGTCATACGCAGTCGAAGCTCGGCGGTTCTGTTTTTGCGCGTCAGGCGGGATTGACCACTGCTGAGGTGCCTTCCACAGATCTCGACGAAGCGATGAAGATGTATCGCCAATACTACAAGGCGGTTCAGGAAGGTCTCATTCTCTCCGCGCATGACGTCAGTGAGGGAGGCCTCGCCGTCACCCTCGCCGAAGCAGCCTTTTCAGGAAAAGCCGGTCTCGAGATCGACCTGAGTTCTCTGCCGATGGATGACGACGCCTCGAAAGCCGCGATGCTTTTCGGAGAGTCGCCGTCGCGTTTGGTCATCGAAGTGGCTCCCGAGAATCTCGAAAAAGTGGCGGAGCTTTTCGAGGGCCTTCCTTTTGCGGGACTCGGTCGCGCTGCCTCCGGGCATCAGAATTTGAATGTAGTATGGGGTAAAGAAATCCTCATCAATGAATCGATCGACGAGCTGAAATCGCTATGGAAGAACGGCCTTGCGCAGTATTACTAAAATTTCCCGGCACGAACTGTGACGGGGAAACCGCCCGGGCTCTCGAGACGGTCGGCTTTGTCACGGAGGTGGTTCAGATTTCGGAGCTCACCCCGGAGAAGCTCGTCGGTGTCCGTCTCGTTGTTCTCTCCGGCGGCTTCAGCTATGGAGACTATGTGATGGCCGGTCGTCTCGCCAGACTCGTTACGGAGCAGAAGGTGGGCGAGACTTTGAAGGAGTTCCGCGACAATGGAGGCTACCTTCTCGGGATTTGCAACGGCTTCCAGATTTTGACTCAGCTGGACCTGCTCCCGGCGGGAAGTCTCGTCGAGAATACAAGCGGGCGCTTCCAGTGCCAGTGGGTGACCTTGAAAAACCGGGCGCCGCAAAGTCCGTTTCTTTCGCAGCTTCCTGAAAGTTTTGAATTTCCCATCGCCCATGCGGAGGGACGCCTCGTCACCCGTGAGGCGGGCGAGGCTGCCGGGTATGTGGCGAGCGGTGCGGCGGCGCTGACCTATGCGACGGACGTGAACGGAAGCTTTGAGCAGATTGCCGGCCTTCAGGATGAAACCGGGCGCGTATTCGGTCTCATGCCTCACCCGGAGCGCTTTCTCCGTCAGGAAGACCACTACGATCCCGACTGGAGCAGCGGCAAAGACGGTGGGGAAACTCACGGAAGTGGATATTATCTCTTTCGCTCTCTGTACGATTCGGTAACATCCACTTCAGAATGAGCGGCGAATTCACTTACAAAGGCGCCGGAGTCGATATCGAAGAAGCCGCCGCTCTGGTTGGCGACATCGGGGAACTCCGCCAAAGCACAGAAGCGAAACGATCCCTGATGCAATCGTTCGGGCTCTTCGCAGCCAGTTACGATCTCAGTGATTACAGGGAGCCGGTCATCGTTACAGGCTGTGACGGGGTCGGCACGAAGATTGAGCTTCTCCTTGAGCATGATCAATTGGAGATTGCCGGCAAAGATCTCGTCGCGATGAATGTGAACGACATTCTCACGACAGGAGGCGATCCGCTCATGTTTCTCGACTACATCGGGATCGGGGCGATCGATAAGGTGAAGATCAAGCGTCTCATCGGCGGCATGGCGGAGCATCTCGCGAGTTGCGATTGTATTCTCGCCGGTGGCGAAACCGCGGAAATGCCGGGGATCGTTCCGGACGGCGTCATCGAGTTGAGTGGATTTTGTGTTGGTGCGGCCGAGAAACCCGATCTCATTGATCCTGCCCGGATCGAAGTGGGGGACAAATTCATCGGCTACCCCTCGGACGGATTTCACGCGAACGGCTGGAGTTTGATCCGCCGTATCCTCGAAGCAAATCCCGGCCTGATCGATGAGGAGGAGTGGGTTCAGTTCCTGGCCCCGACCCGGCTGTATCACGATGTTGTTGCCGGGCTTCGGGAACGATCCATTGATATCAAGGCGATGGCTCATATCACCGGTGGTGGTTTGCCGGAGAATCTGGAGCGCCTCCTCAACGGGAAAGGTGCCGACATCACAATTCCGCGCTGGGAACTCGGTGCTGTCGCCAAGGTTCTCTCGTTTGTGGAGGATGCCGAAGCAGTCAAGACCTTCAACATGGGTTGGGGCTGGGTCGTCGTTGTCCCTGCTTCCGAAGCAGAGGCGGCCGCGAGCTTCCATGAAGGGGCGCGCATCATCGGTGAGGTTGACTCGTCCGGTGAGGTCAAAGTTCACGTTTCCAGTTAAGGCCTCCAAATGAGCGACCCCATCCATCACGAATGTGGCGTGGCCATGGTGAGGCTGAAGAAGGACCTGGGTTGGTACCTTCAGAAATATGGAACCTGCCTGTGGGGGTTTCAGCGGCTTTATCTTCTCATGGAGAAGCAGCACAACCGCGGCCAGGATGGCGTCGGGATCGGTTGCTGCAAACTCAATATGCCTCTCGGGCAGGCCTACCTTTTCCGTGAGCGTAATGCGAAGCGGGATTCTCTCATCAAGGTGATGGAGGGGCTCCTCAAAAACATCAGCAAGTTGACCCGCGAGAAGCGCTTGGATCCGAAAGACCCGGAGTCGTTTAAGAGCGCTTTTGATTTTGGCGGTGAGGTTTTGTTAGGGCATCTGCGTTATGGAACGTCGGGGGCGTTCGGAGAGGGTGGTTGTCACCCCTACGTTCGCCGGACGAACTACACCACGAAGAGCCTCATGGTTCTGGGGAATTTCAACATGACCAATGCCCGCGATCTGAATCACCATTTGATTGATCGCGGGCAGCATCCGGTCTTTGATACAGATACGCAGACCGTGCTCGAGGAAATCGGTTATCATCTCGACGAGGCGCACGACGCGATCTACCGCCGTGAGAGAGACAAGGGGACGGAGGGAAAGCTCATTCCTGATATCATTTCCGAAGAGATCGACATTCAGCGTATCCTCGAAAAATGCGGTGAGATCTGGGATGGCGGATATTCGATTGCCGGTGTCATTGGAAATGGCGACGGCTTTGTGCTTCGTGATCCCGGGGGAATTCGCCCCTGCTTTTACTATGAGGATGACGAGGTCATCGCTTTCGCGAGTGAGCGGGTTCCCCTCATGACCGTCTTCAATGCGGATCAGGATGAGGTGAAGGAGCTCCCTCCCGGACACGTCGGAGTCATGGATCATGCCGGCGGACTCGAGATCAAGCAATTCGCCGAGCCACAGACGCCGACGCCCTGTTCCTTCGAGAGAATCTATTTCTCACGCGGCAACGATCCGGATATCTATCGCGAGCGGATGAAACTCGGGGAGAATCTCGTTCCGAAGATCGTGGAGAGGATTGACGCCGATCTCGATCATACCGTCTTCAGCTTTATTCCGAATACCGCCGAGATTGCCTACTACGGGATGATGCATGGTCTGCGGAAGATGCGCCGGGATCAGGTAAAGGAACAGATTGTCGCCGCAGTCGAATCCGGTGAAATGGATGCGATCGACAAGCTGATTCTCCAGAGTTGGCCAAGGGGGGAAAAGATCGCCCACAAGGATATCAAGTTGCGGACCTTCATCGCTCAGGAGAAAGGGCGCGACCAGATGGTTTCACACGTCTATGACGTGACCTACGGGCAGATCGCTCCTCATGAGACACTGGTTGTCCTTGATGATTCGATCGTTCGCGGAACGACCCTGAAGGATTCGATCATCAAGATTCTTTCGCGGCTCAATCCGAAGAAGATCGTGATCGCTTCCACGGCGCCGCAGATTCGGTATCCGGACTGCTACGGGATTGACATGTCGCATCTCGGAAAGTTCATCGTTTTCCAGGCCGCCGTGAATCTCCTCGAGCGGGGCGGGAAGCACAATCTTCTCACTGATGTTTACTATCGCTGTCAGGAGGAACTCAAGAAGCCGGTCAAGGAAATGACCAATCCGGTGAAAGTGGTCTACGAAAATTTCACCGATGCGGAACTGTCTGCCGAGGTCAGTCGTCTCGTCACGCCGGAGGATATCAGCTGGAAAGGTGAGGTTGAGGTGATCTTCCAGTCGGTGGAAGCGATGCGTGATGCGATTCCGCACCACAACGGGGACTGGTATTTTACCGGGAACTATCCGACTCCGGGGGGCTTCAAGGTAGTCAATCAGGCTTTCATTGCCTACATGGATAAAACCGGCGGCCGGCCTTATGATATCCTTCTTTAGGCGGAACGAAATCGTCTGAATTTGATTTTATGAAAGTGTTAGTTGTTGGTAAAGGTGGCCGCGAGCATGCCATCATCACGGCATTGGCGGAGTCCCCGGGTGAAGTCGAAATCTATTCGTTTCCGGGATCGGATGCGATCTTTGAACTCGCAAAGCCGGTCGAGGCTGACGGAGTCGCTTCTCTTGTTTCCTACATGGTGGAGCACGGGATCGATCTCTGTATCGCGGGGGAAGAGAGCTATCTTGTGAAAGATGAAGGCCTTGCCAATGCCTGTGAGGCCGCCGGGATTCCCTGCTGGGGGCCGCCGAAGGAATCGGCGCAGCTCGAGGCGAGTAAGGAATTTGCGAAAGAATTCATGATGCGGCATGAAATCCCGACGGGTGGCTACGCGTCGGTGAATGATATCGAAGCGGCTCGTGCCGCGGTTGCCGGGAAGTATCCGACGGTGCTGAAGTTTGACGGGCTGGCTGCCGGTAAAGGTGTTGCGGTCTGTCTCGATGAAGCCATGGCGGAAGAGTTTCTCGAAGAGGTTCTCGTGCAGCGAAAGTTTGGTCCCGGCCGTCTTCTCGTGGAGGAATTTCTCGAAGGGCCTGAAATTTCGATTTTTGCCTCTGTGGTCGATAATCAGTATCAGATCCTCGCCCCGGCCCGTGACTACAAGCGGATCTACGATGCCGACGAGGGACCGAATACAGGGGGCATGGGAGCGGTCAGTTCCCTCGAAATGTTCGAAGGTGATCTTCGCGAAGTGATCGATGCCACGATTGTGAAGCCAACCGTGGAAGGGCTTCAGAAGGATGACCTTCCGTATCGCGGCTTCCTCTACTTCGGCCTCATGCTCACGGCAGAGGGGCCCAGAGTCATTGAATACAACTGCCGCTTCGGAGATCCCGAGGCCGAGGCCGTCCTCCCGCTGATTCAGGGCGATTTCGCGAACTACGTTTTCTCGGGGGCGAAGGGTGATCTCCAGCCGGATCTTATCCGCTTTTCCTCCGGGTGGAGCATTTGCCTGGTCTCGGCTTCGGCGGGATACCCCGCGTCTTCGAGAAGCGGGGACGTCATTTCCGGACTCGATGATGTGAGCGGCGCGCGGGTTTTTCACTCGGGGACGAGGCTCAATGATGCCGGTCAATTCGAGACCGCGGGTGGTCGCGTCCTCGTTGTCGTTGCGGGAGGAGAGTCGAGAATCGAGGCCGTCGAAAAGGTGTATGCCGAGAGCGAAAAGGTTTCTTTCGACGGAATGCAGCGTCGCACTGATATCGGCACGCGAAATTTTTAATGGCGTTCGGGCGTTTTTTGCTTAGGAATAGAGAACCCCTGGAATTTTCCAACCAACCCCGCCCGCTCCTTCGGCAGCCACCTTTTGAGTGACCGTACCGACATCTCGATTGAAGAGATCCTCAGTCCCGAGAGGATCGCGGAGACTATTTCCATTCTTGCGGATGAAGTCGCCGGAAAATGTGAGGGGGAGGACGTTGCCTTTGTCGGTATTTTTACCCGCGGCGTGACCCTGGCGAGACGGGTCTCGGCCGTCCTCGCGAAGCGGGGGATCGACTACCCGGTGGGTACGCTTGATATCTCGCTCTACCGTGATGACTTCGACAATCGCGGAACGGACCTTCCCCGGCTGGAAAGCTCGGACGTCCCCTTCGCGATCGACGGAACGCGAGTGATCCTTTTTGACGAGGTTATTTTCACGGGTCGGACAATCCGGGCGGCCCTGGACGGACTCATGGATTACGGGCGCCCTGCGAGAATCGAACTCGCGGTGCTCGTTGACCGGGGACATCGCGAGATCCCGATCCAGCCTGACTATGTCGGGTTGAGAGTCGAAACGAAGTTCGAGGAATACGTGAAAGTCCGCTTCATGGAGGATGACGGGAAAGAGGGCGTGTTTGTTGTCAGGGAAACGGGAGGTGGCGAATGAGTGAACTGACGCCCCGTAAAGACCTTCTCGATATCGAGAGCCTCTCCCTCGACGAGATCGAATACGTTCTCGAGAACGCGGTTCCCTTCAAACAACTCTTCCAGCGATCCGTGAAGAAGGTTCCGACCCTCCGGGGTAAGACCGTGCTGAACCTTTTTTACGAACCTTCGACGCGGACCAGTTCGTCCTTTGAGGTGGCCGCGAACCGCATGTCCGCTGACGTGACGAACTTTACGATTTCCGCCTCCTCGGTCGTGAAAGGGGAGTCTCTCCTCGATACGATCGAGACGCTCCAGGCGATGCGCTCCGATTATATCGTGATCCGGCACCAGGCTGCCGGAGTCCCGGGGATCGTCGCGCAGCACACACGGGCCTCGGTCCTGAATGCGGGGGATGGCTACCACGCGCACCCCACGCAGGCGCTCCTTGATGCGATGACGTTTCGTGAGGTGTATCCGGATTTCAAAGGGCGGAAAGTGGTGATCGTCGGCGATGTCCTGCACTCGCGGGTTGCGCGATCGACGAGCACGCTCTTTCACAAGCTGGGCATTGAAGTTGCCGTGTTAGGGCCCGGTTCGCTGATTCCGGAGGGGAGGCACGATTTCATGCAGCGCTTTCGCAGCTGGGATGAAGTTTTCGAGTGGAAGCCGGATGCGGTTTATCTCCTGCGCGTGCAGATGGAACGACAGGAGGGGCAGTTTTTCCCCAGCATTGCTGAGTATCACAAGATGTACGGGATGCACAGCGAGCGGGTTCAGAGAATGCGTGAACTGGGCTGCTATCTGATGCATCCCGGCCCGGTAAATCGCGGAGTCGAAATCACTGATGAAGCAATGGGCTATGAAAAAAGTCTCATCAGCACGCAGGTCGAAAATGGAATCGCGGTCCGCATGGCGGTTCTGCACTGGCTGAAACCCGAAACGCAACACGACTGATATGGCGCGTCTTTTCAAGAATGGGAAAATTGCCCGCGCCGGATCAGCTGAGTTGGTCGCCGTTGATGTTCTCGTGGACGATGAAGGGATCATCGAGTCGATCGGCCCCGACATGGCTGCGCCCGCAGATGTCGAAGTGACTGACTGCGAGGGATGTCTTCTCGTCCCGGGCATGTTTGATCTGCACGTCCACGGTCGCGAGCCGGGAGACGAGCACAAAGAGACGCTCGCGAGTTGTGCGGCGGCGGCGCTGCACGGCGGAGTGACCGGCCTGGTTCTGATGCCTGACACATCGCCTCCGGTCGACAGTGGAAATCTCGTGAAAAGCCTTCAGGATCTTGTCTCGGAAATTGGTTCGATTCCCATGCTTCCTGCGGGATGCCTGACAAAAGGGAGAAAAGGGCAGAGACTTGCCGGCTTCCTGGGCATGGCAAACCGGGGGGTTTCGATGCTGACTGATTCGGGAAGTAGCGTTCCCTGTCCCGATTTGCTTCGGCGATGCATGGAGTATGCGCGCGACTTTGATCTTCTCGTGACGACATTTTGCGATACGGCGACTCTGACCAAGGCCGGGGCACTGAATGAAGGGAAGGTCTCTTATCGACTCGGCCTGCCGGGGATCCCCGCGATGAGTCAGGAGATCGCGATTGATCGAAATATTCGGGTCGCTCAGCACACTGGAGCGAGGCTTCATCTTCAGCAAATTTCCACCGCGAACGGAGTAAAATCGGTCTTCTGTGCGAAAGAGGCAGGGACGAGAGTGACCTGCGAGGTGTCGCCTCATCATCTCCTCCTCACGGAGAATGATGTGATCGATTACAACACTCACTTTAAGCTGGCGCCGCCGCTGCGTCTGGAGTCCGACCGCGAAGCGCTCGTCGCCGGGCTCATCGACGGAACCATCGATGTGATCGCGTCGAATCATTCGCCACACACCGAGTTCGAGAAATCGGCTGATTTCGGGAGCGCGCCTTTTGGCGTCACGGGACTGGAAACGACAGTCCTCGCGATCTACGACGGCTTGATCAAACCCGGGATATTCGGGTGGGATCTTCTCATCGAACGCTACTCGAAGCGCCCCCGCGAGATCATCGGACTGGAACCGGTGGTGATCGAAGAAGGGGCGAAAGCGGAATTCTTCGTCTTTGATCCTGCCGCAGAGACCGAAATGAAGAGGGAATACTTCAAGACGAAGAGCCCGGTGACCCCGTTCCTCGGGAAAACCCTCAGCGGTGCGATCCGCGAGACGGTGGTGGCGGGACTTTAATCCCCGGCAACGCGAGGAGTCGCGGGCTTTTCTTTCTCGCTCGCGCCAAGGTCAGGGAGGTCATAGTCCTCGGTCGCTTATCGTGCCGCCAATTCGCTCGCCTACTCGTAGTCCCACTTCATGATCCATGGGTCCTTCATTTCTTTCTGAAAGGCTTTGAGCTTTTCCTGATACCTGATCATCTCCTCCCGATAATTTGGATCGCTTGCGAGGTTCTTTGCCTCGTAGGGATCTTCTCCAATTTTGTAAAACTCGAATTCAGGACGGTGAATGTATTCCCCGACGGTTTTCTGGCCGTAGGGCGCGTCCAGTGACTGCTGAAACTGGGCCTGAAAACTGCTCGCGGCCCAGAGGTCGGAAGCGAAGGGATAGGGAAGATCGTGGGCGATGTTCCAGATCAGCTTGTATTCCTTGTCGCGGACGACCCGCATCGGGTAGTACATCTGGATCTCGTGGAAGGTGTGGGAAGCAAAGATCGTCTCCCGGTGTTCCGCTTCAGGCTGGCCGAGGATCGGGATCCAGGATTTGCCGTGGTATGCCTTGATGACGGGCCCGAGATTGTCCTTTTGCATCTCGCTTCCTTTGAAGAAATCTTTGGCGTTCACCATCTTCTTCGGGGCGTTCGTTTTCGGGTTCAGTCCGCCCGCGAAATCGAGAATACTCGGAGTGATGTCGATGTGACTGATCAATCCTTCGTGTTTCACCCCGCGGTTCTCTTCGTAGGGATTGCGAACTACAAAGGGGACGCGAAGTCCGCCCTCGTAGACAGTCGTTTTTCCCCCGGCGAACGCCATGCCGTGGTCGGCGGTGAAAATGATCATGGTCTTGTCGTAGAGGTCAGCCTCCTTAAGAATCTCGACGAGACGGGCGACTCCCTGATCGACGCGGGAAACGCTCTGGTAGTATTGCGCGAGTTCTTCGCGTGTCTCCGGGGTGTCGGAAAGGAAGTGGGGAATGGGCAGCTCCGCCGGGTCGTAGAACACTTCCTCGACTCCTTCATGGGAACCTTTGTTGGGCTTGTTTCCGAAAAGATCGGCCTTCAGTTCGAGTTCCGAGGTTTCATCCTTGCCCCCGCCGCGATGAGGGTCCGAGGTTGCGAAGTAGAGAAAGAAAGGCTTGTCGCTCCCGGCGGTGATGAAGTCTTTGGACTGCTCCGCCATTTCGACCGCGTTCCGTCCGCTGGCTTTGAAATAGGTCTCGTAGCGATAGACCTGCTCGGGAGCGACGTGGTATTTGCCAATGTGTCCCGTCCGGTACCCGGCACCCTGCATCACCCGCGGAAGCGCGAGGGGAAGGACGGAGTAATAGGAGGAGAACTTGTGGTAGGAATGCTGGTGGCCGTACTGACCGTTGAGGTGATTGTGCAATCCTGACATGACCACGGATCGACTTGCGGAGCAGCTCGCGGTCGTGGCGAAGGCGTTGAGAAAGACGGTGCCGTCCGCGGCGATCGCATCGATTGCCGGAGTCTTCGCGACCGGGTCTCCGTAACAGCCGAGCGTGGGAGACTCGTCGTCAGTGATAATGAAAATGACATTCTTCTCGGTGGCGTGGAGAGTAGAGGAGAAGAGGGCGACAAGCGCGATGAAATTGCGAATTCTCATGCCGCCGACTGTGGCGGAAACGCCGCAGAGGGTCAAGGTGGGGAATCGCGGGTTTTCATTCTGAAAGCAGTGGCAGACGGATCCCCCCCACCGGATTTGGCGGCCGGGGCAACGCGGACGACGTGGAAGTCGTCCCTCCGGATTTCGCGTTCCGGATGCACCTGGAGGGACCGGTTCCACCCGGTCCGTGGAGGATAGACAGCGGAGGTGTAGCGGCCATGGCAACGCGGACGACGTGGAAGTCGTCCCTCCGGATTTCGCGTTCCGGATGCACC
>JARGOP010000036.1:32438-48583 GCA_029233965.1 Verrucomicrobiales bacterium
GGAGGGACCGGTTCCACCCGGTCCGTGGAGGATAGACAGCGGAGGTGTAGCGGCCATGGCAACGCGGACGACGTGGAAGTCGATCACAGTTCAGGTCCGGCGGCCGAATTTCCGCTCCAGTTCCCCGTAGGAAATCTGAATCAAGGTCGGCCTTCCGTGCGGGCAGCAGTAGGGCATCTCGCAAATGAGGAGATCTTCAAGGAGCTTCTGGAGTTCGGCGCTGTGAAGAGGATCGTTCGCTTTTACGGCATGACGACAGACCGTGGTCGCGATCATGTCTTCGCCGAGGCGCAGCTTCGACATGCGGTCACTCGAGGAGCGAATCTCTTCGATGACGTCCTGGAGGAAACTCTCGGGATCATCACTCTTCAGAAAGGTCGGAAGGGAATCGATTTTCAGGGTGCTCCCGCCGAAAGGTTCGGCGGAGAGGCCGAGTTTGTTCAAGGTCTCAAGGTTTTTCTCGATGAGATTGAAGTCACGCGGGGTCAACTCCACCATGATGGGGGAAAGGAGGCGCTGCGAAGGGACCTCCTCGTTCTCCATTCGTGCTTTCATTTCCTCGAAGAGAACACGCTCATGAGCCGCATGTTGGTCCATGAGGACGAGGCCTTCCCGGCTCTCCAGCAACACGTAGAGCTTTCCGAGCACTCCCATGAGGCGGTAGTCCTCAGGCTTGGGTTTCTCCTCATGCGGAGGGGCCGGTGACGGACCGGAGAGGGTTGGGTCCGGCACGAAACCCTCTTCGGTCGCCGTCCCGGTTTCTTTCGTCTCGACCTCTTTTTGAACCCGCTCGCGCTCTGCGGCAGTGAAGAGGGCGGGGGATTCCCCGACTTTCGGGGTATCCTTTCTTTCCGGCAGATTTCCCCAGTCCGTTCGCAATGATCGCTGCTCCGCTTCGGGAATGAGGTTTCCCTGCACGACTTCAGGAGCTGGGTTGGGAGTTCGCGCCCCGGTGAGACCAACGCCGGAGACAGGGCGGGTCATGCGTTCGCGCAGCGTGGCCTGGACCGCCCCGATGATCGCATCCTGAACTCCAAAACCATCATGGAACCGAACTTCCCGTTTCGCGGGGTGAACATTGACATCCACAGCTTCGGGGTCGGTTTCGAGAAAGAGAAAGGTCACCGGAAACTGACCTTTCATGAGCGCGGTGTGGTAGCCCTCGCGCAG
Source organism: Verrucomicrobiales bacterium (assembly GCA_029233965.1). Lineage (GTDB taxonomy): Bacteria > Verrucomicrobiota > Verrucomicrobiia > Verrucomicrobiales > DEV007 > Arctic95D-9. Next base: position 33,609 of record JARGOP010000036.1, read on the forward strand.
CGCCCGGGTGATGATCGAAGCCTCGACGGGGCGGCCGTTCAAAAAGCTGAGCTGTTGGCGGCGATCGCTGCGGCCCATCCCGGGCGGCCCGATCAAGCCTCGGACACGGACCCCTTTGTGTTCATGCAGCTGGATTTCCAGAAGGCGTCCCGCGAGATCATTGCCGACGAGGCCGCTGATGCGCTCGCGGAGACTGGAGGTGGCGGGAAGCTGGAAGGCCAGACGATCCCCCCGCACGAGGGAGAAGCGGATGTTCTCATGGGCGATCGCCTGAGTTTTGATGACCTGTTCGAGATGCGAATACTCCGTGTTTTCGGTGCGGAGAAATTTCCTTCGTGCCGGGAGATTGTAGAAGAGAGAGCGCACTTCGATTTGCGTGCCCGGCGGCTCGCCGCAATCTTGCACGTTGATGACTTTTCCCCCGTTGATGAGGATTTCGGTGCCGGTGAGAGAATCCGCTTCGCGTGTCGTGAGCCGGAATTTCGAGACGCTGGCAATACTGGGAATCGCTTCGCCGCGGAACCCGAGCGTGTGGATTGCGGCGAGATCCTCCTTCGTGCGAATCTTCGAAGTCGCATTGCGTTCCAGGGACATGAGGGCGTCGTCGCGGTTCATTCCGCAGCCGTCGTCGGAGACGCGGATGAGGGCGATCCCACCCCGCTGAATCAGCACTTCGATGTTGGAAGCTCCGGCATCGATCGAGTTTTCGACCAGTTCCTTGACGACTGAGGCAGGGCGTTCCACAACCTCGCCGGCGGCGACCTGGCTGGCTAATGCTTCGGGAAGGAGACGGATTTTACCCATGGCGGAAAGAATCTTAACCTGAAGGCGGGCGGGGAGGGAAAGCAACCCGAAAAGAGTTGGGAAACCGCACCGGGGCACGTATAGTTTGGGAACAACCCCTCCGATTTTATGATCAAGGTTACCGATTCAGCTGCCGAACACCTGCTTTCCCTCCTCGAAGAAAAGGACTTCTCTCCCGAAGAGAAAGGGCTTCGACTTTTTGTCGAAAAAGGAGGATGCGCCGGAATGTCCTATGCCATGCAGATTGGTGCTCAAAACGAAGGGGATCTTGTCATTGAAAACGGAAAGGCCCGGGTTTTCGTCGATCAGGAAAGCCTCACGTACCTCGATGGATGCCATCTCGATTATATCGATGCCCTGAATGATTCAGGGTTCAAAATCGAGAATCCGAACGCAGCCCGCAGCTGTGGTTGCGGAACTTCCTTTGAGCCCGCTTCCGCGGAAAAGGCTCCGGAGTATGATCCCGAAACGATGGACGGAGAGGTTTGCGGCGGCAACAAGAGCTGAAGATGGAAGCAGTTTCGGGTGAGAGTTCATTTTCCCGGAATTCCCGGGAGCAGGATGAAGGGCGCTACCGCAGCGGCAACCTGATTCTCTGGGTCGCCGCGATCGCTGTCTTGATCGGGTTGAATTTTGCCTCGTGGTCATTTTGCATGTGGGTCTTCGGTCAGCCGGAGCAACCTATGAACTACAAGCTCCTGAACCGCCTCGATAAACTGGATCCGATTCACGGCTTTCTCCCCTTCACGGCACCTCGCGGGAAATTCAACTCGGCCAAAGATCTTTACGCACAAGTCTATCCGTTCAACGAGACTGAGTTGAGAGCCTACAACGGCATTCTCAAGCGCTACTATCTCAAGAATTATGCGGAGCGTGACGACGTCACTTTTCTCTCCGGCGAGTTTGTGATCGAGTCCGTTCAGAAGATGGGAGAAGACGACGTCTTTCAAAGCGGGATCGTGATCCGCGGGCGGTCCTCCACTTTTCCGGATGTGATTCTCGATCTGGCTTTGCCTTCGGAGGAGACCCCGGAGGTCTTTGAACTTCCCGTCGGGAGTCTGTTTCAAGTCGAGGAGTCCCAGATGTGTGCCGCCTTGCTGAATGTGAAGCGGCTTCAGGACACGACAATGATTTTTACGGTGGTGCCACTGGTCACGAAGACCCCGTCCCCCGACGCTGAAGTGCCTCCGGGGCCGAAGACGTACGACTTCGGCAGGAATGCAGTGATTACGGTGAGCACTCCGGAAAAAATTCAGATCGAGCCGGAACGTTGGCCCATCAGTGAAGAGATCGAAGTGATCGAGGAAAATCCGGTCAACGATGTCGAGGAAGAAATGGTTCCGGAAGAAGCGGAAGCGGTTCCGGATGGGGGAGCGTAATAATCTCAGCAATCGATCTCGAACGAGTCCGGCTGGCGGTAATTCGGAAACTGCGCCGAGAGTTCATTCTGCAGTTCCTGAGCTTGATCGCGATTTCCAAGCGACTGGTAGGCATTGATCGCTTTGGCGAGAGCCTTGGGGGTCACTTCCGGGTCGGAAAAAATCTGGCTGACGACGAGGTACTCGCGGGCGGCTTCTTCGAGATTCCCCTCTGCAGCTCCGATGTCGCCAAGGAGAATGCGGGCTTCCGCGTTGGTTCGTCCTTCCTTCTGGGAACGAAGACTTTCCTGAGCGCTGTTCCGGGCGTTCTCGAAGTCACGGAGGCAGAATTGTGAAGTGCCCCGCTCAAGGTAGGCAATAGCCCGCTCACTGGGGCGCTCGGTCTGGAGAAGGAAATGATCATAGGCCGTGATGGCCTCGACGTGTTTCTTCAACTTTTGACGGCATTCGGCAATGAGCTTCCAGGTCGAGGCTGCGGTCTGTGAAGGATCGTCCGGGGTGCTGATGACGGTGAGGAAATATTCTGCGTCTTCGTAGTTATTCTCTGCCGCCAGTTTTTTGCCCAGGTATTCAAGAACCGGACGAGGAATCGAGGCGCGCTTTTTCGCCGCGTCGTCATTGGCCTGCTCGGGCTCACCGTCGAGGTAGCGTTTCGCTTCGATGCCCAGCTTTCCGATGTTCTCCAACTGGTAGTGGCAGATGACGAGACGAAGGGTAGCCTGATCGTCCAGGTTTGGATCGAGCTCGCGCCCTTTTTCAAGATTCGGAATCGCCTGCTGATGCTGTTCAAGGTCGAAGTATCCAACACCGATCCAGTAGTTTGCTTCCCCGGCGCCGTTCGTGTCGGGGAATTTCTTGAGAAGCTCATTGTAGGCGTTGATCATCTCCGTGGTCTTCCGCTGATGAGCGTAGATCAGCGCGATCTGCTGAAGGGAAAACTCAACCTCAGGCGCGTCTTGGTAGCGCGAGGCAATCGACTGATAATCGCCAAGCGCGAACTGATGATCGCCCTGTGATTGGTAGGCGACGGCTCGTTTCGCAAGGGCAGAGGAGGCAAAGGCGCTCTGAGGATAGCGCGACACGAAGCGGGAAAGGCTGAGAATGCCTTCCTGAAGGTCGCCTGACTCAATTTCGGCCCAACCCTGTTTGTAGAGGGCGGTCTCGCGAAATTTCTCGTCCACGTTGTCGAGTCGAACCTGCTTGTAGGCGTCAGCGGCGTCCCCGAAGTGTTTCTTCGCGAAATCAGAACCGGCCCCGCTCGCCGAATTCTCAGCCTGAATGAAATGCCACTCGGCTTTCATGAGCCAGGCCATGTCGATGTAGAAGCTGTCCGGATCGATTTTTCGCTGATTCCGGGCAAACCGGGTCGCGACTTCGGGCAGCATCGGGTCGGACTGCTGATGGAGGATCTGGAGGCGACGGTAGCCGGCTTCGATCCCCTCGGTTTGATCGGGATACTTGCCCTCCACAAGGGCGTAGAGCCGGGCCGCAGAATCGAGATCGCCCTTGAGACGGAAGGAATGCCCCACGATGAGGAGCATTTTGGCCCGCGATTCATCGGGCGCGGAGTAGGCACCGGTGTTGTAGAGTCCGATGACGCGGTCGTAGTCTTCGCGGGTGAAAGCGTTAAAAATTGCCCCGACCTGAGCGAGGTTCTTCCATGGGCTCGTGTCGGAAAAGCGGAGCGCCTGATTCAGGAGTTCTTCGCTCGCCTCCGTTTCTCCCGCCTCAGCGGCGAGGAGGCCTCCCCGCACGATGGCCTCTTCTTTGAATTCCTGTGTCGTCGCGGTTTCGGCGAGCGACTTGAATTGCTCGAGCGCCTTCGCGGTGTCACCAAGTTCAAAAGCAAGTCGGGCGGATTCCAGCATGCAGCGCTCGTAAAACGGATTCTCCGCCGCAGGCTTCGCCGCCATGATTTCCTCAAATTCCCCAAGGGCTTCCCTGGGCTGCCGGGTTAACTGAAGAGAACGGGCAAAGTAGAACTGAGCCTGAAGTTTCGCTTCTTCGTTGGTGAGTTCGTCTTTTGCTTTTTTGAAGTAGGCGAGAGCATTCCGATAGTCTTTGGAATTGAAACGAAGCACCGCGAGGCGGTAGGCCGCTGAGCCGACGAAGGGGCCGCGTTTGTATTCGTTGATGAGGAAATTGAAACTCGTGATCGCGTCTTCGACCTGATTGACCTTGAGGTAGCATTCGCCGAGGCGGAACCAGGCGATCTGAAGATTCGGGCTCTGAGGATTCTCCTGGATGAAAACGGAATACTGCTGCGCGGCGAGGCTGAACTGTTCGCGGCTGAAGAGAAGGTCGGCGTAGGAAAGGACATCCTCGACATTGGCGGCGGGTGCCTGGGCCTGCGCTCTAACTTCCAGAGGGGGGAGGGCCGCGAAAAATGCAAGAAGATATGCCGAGAGGTAACGCGCACTTCGGGGAAGGGAAAGACGAGTCAACAGAGGCATGCCGGGAGGGAGACAGGGTTCAGGATCAAAAGACTACTATTGGGGTTTCGTCGTGGCAAAGGCGACATTCCAAATTCCGGCCTTTTTGATTTGGTCCAAAACATTGATGATGGCCTGAAAGTTGGCATCGGAAGAGCCGCGCAGAATCACCGCCTGGTCCGGATACGCTTCCGAGATTGCCTGGAGTTTGGAAAGGAGCTCCGCCTGACTCACGTCACGGCCATTGAGAACGATGGTTCCATCTTCACGAACGTTCACGATGATTTCCCCGGCCTGACGGTCCGTGTCTTCGGCCTCTTCGGCCGCCGGGACGGAAATGTCCATGTCCCGTTCGAAGCGGGCGAACTGCCAGGTCACGATGAAGAAAATGAGAAGGAGGAAGACGACGTCAATCATGGGGGCAAGCTCGAGCTCGGCTCCCTGCTGACTGGTGGTTTCCCTGAATTTCATGTCTTGGTTCGCTTCCGGCTATTCGGCCTCGCCACCCTCACGGCGGCTGCTGGCACGGTAGTTGGCGCGCTTGTACTGAGCGGCGAGGAGGGCCATGATGTGAGTCATCGCGGCTTCCAGTTCAGCGATCAGTTTTTGAACGCGACCGCGAAAGATCGAGTAGAAAATCAGGGCGGGGATGCTGACAACGAGACCGGCCGCGGTGGTGACAAGGGCCTGGGCAACCCCGGGCGCGAGTTCCATGTGCTGCACCCCGGAAGACTTTCCGATGCTCTCGAAAGCCTTGATCATTCCGATGACGGTTCCAAAGAGTCCCACCATCGGGGCGACGCGGCTGATGTCGTTGAGATAGCTGATGCGGTTGTTCAGGATGCTGGCCTGTCGCGTTCCCTCGGCTTCGGTTACCTCGCGTACTTCGTCAAAGCTCGCGGTGGGGTTCTTCGTCGCGAAATCCAGCGTCTTGTAGACGATTCGGGCGATGCATTCGTTCTCGCGGTTGCAGACGGCGATCAGGCCGAGGTAATCCTGCTTACGGATGAGGGCGTCGGCCGCATTCATGAATTTGTCGCTGACGACGGCACCCTGACGGATCGTGAAGCTGTAGAAAATAATCAGCAGCACGGCGATGAAGGAGAGCGCTGCGAGTGGAATCATGAGGAAAGGCCCACCCTCCAGGAGGTAGTCGAGAATCGACTGGGCAGCCTCTATCGTTTCCGCTGCAGGAGAGGCAGTTTCCGCAACGGGTGCGGGAGCTTCCTGAGCCCGTAACGGAACGGCAGAAAGGAAAGCAAGAAGAAGAGGGGGAAGTAGGAAACGGTGATTCATCCTGACAGTTGAGTGGCCTGAGCAACGCCGCCCTGTAAACGGTGATCGGGTTACCGGAAAAGCAGTGTCTGCAACAATGCTATGAGTTTACTCGCTCTCGAATCCCTTGCAAACACTGGCTCTTCCTGGTCCAAAGAATTTGAGACAGGTAAGGAGATGGAATGTTGTCCTGCTTTTCATATGATAAGCATGATAATAATTGTGGTTTTATTTGCAGGGGGTTCAGAGTGGCCCTGAAGTATAAAAAGGAGAATCACTGTTATTTAAATAATACGTTTCGCTCTGACGCTGAATACAGGTGAATGAATCATTGTGGTGCAGGCCCGGGCCAATCCGCCTCGTTCGATATTCTTTTCCCGGATTTCCGACTCTGGATTTAGGAAGGCTTTTTCTTGTCATCCGGAAGCGCCTCTTGCTTGTCGCGCCGGTTTCTGCCGGTTTTATCGCCCTTGCCGTGTTTCAGGCGAACACGGGCTATCGGACTCTTCTTGTCGACCCTCTGAAGGGAAAGGCAAAAGAGGGAGGACTCGTTTCCCGGAATCTTTGCGAAGAGACAATCTTCGAAGGCCTCTTCCTGCTTTCCTGCGGTCGAGACATTTCGAATACCGGCGAACCGGTGAGTGGCGAAATTTTCGCCAAAATACTGAACGAGGCATACAACTCGTTTGATTGCGTAATTGTCCATACGTCGCCCCTCAATCGGAGTCGATCTTGCAGCTCCGTGAGCGCCTCTCCACCGGGGGCGCAAGATCCGGCCCGGCCGTGTTTAGGGAAGAGCTTCGAGCACATCTTCAGAATTTTGCCGACTTGAAGAAAACGTCCGTTCATGCAGAATCTCAAGAAAATCCGGCAACGGCTCACTGATACCGTCTTTTACAGGAAACGGATTCGGCAGGTGTTGCGTCGTCTAAAAAAACTGTGGCTGTGCCGAGCGTTCGATCCATCGAAGAATTGGGTGCGATCCATCATGTGGTCGTGGTCGTCGCGCATCCTGATGATGAAACTTTCTGCTCCGGTTTGATTTGCCAGTTCGTGGAACGGGGAACAGTCGTGGATTTACTCTGCCTCACCCGGGGTGAGGGAGGACCCACCGGGCCCTGGACGCGCGAAGAACTGGGAAAGGCGAGAGAGGCCGAAATGAGGAAAGCCTGTGAGCTGCTGGGAATACGCAAACTGGTCTTCCTTGACCATGTCGATCCCGTGGGGCGGCAAGATCGTGTTTATGCACCGGCGGTGTCTGCGGCTGATTTAGCGAATCAGATTCGGCCGTATTTTCAGTCGGCTGATTTCATTCTCACGCATGGAAGCAGTGGCGAATATTGGCACCCGGCGCACGTGCTGGTGCACAGGGCAGTGAGTCTTGCTGCGGGGGACTGCACCTGGGCAACTTTTCTCGCTGCCCGGGAAAAGCATCCCATTCAAAAGTTGGTGAATCCGGATGATCCTGCGAATTTTATTCTGGATGTGTCAGGCCAGTCTTCAATGCGGAAAGCAGCCCTCGCCTGTCACGAATCACAGGTCCCCCTGTTCTGCCGGTTCGCAAAAGGGACCCTGGATGATTTTATCGCGAAAACCTCGACGGAGGATTACTGCGTCAGAGGTCGCGAAACCGGCTGATGTAGGCAAAGGCGAGGGGAATCAGCCCGGCGACCCCGGAAACAAAAACACCGAGGGCAAACCGGAAGGGGGTGCTCCATGCCGAGGCGATCATGAGGACGCAGGCGAGGAGGGCGGACCCCAGAACAAACACGCCGAGCGGGGAGATGCGATTCGCGATTCCTTGGGTTTCCATTTGCGAACGAAGCGGGTCAAAAAACTGGTATGCCATCGCTGCCACGAAAATGGTGCTCAGTGGCGAATAACTCGCAAGGCCGGGCACCGCGATGACGGAATTGTAGAGCCCGTGCGCGACGACCACGGCAATGAAGCTGAAGAGAAAGGATTCCATTCCGTGAAACTTTTGATGAATCATTTTCACGAGATAAAAACCTGCAATACCGGTGAGAGAAAAGTGGAGGACGTTGGCGGTGAGGAAGCGCATCCAGGCGGTGAACGAACTGAGGCCGTTTTCAAAGTAGAGAATGTTTTCTTTAAAGGCGAAACCGAGGCCGACGAGCGCCGCGAGAATCAAGCCGTCGAGATGCTTTCCGTGCAGGCCTGCCCGGATCGCGAGGGGGAGAAAACAGAGGAGCTTTAAGGTTTCTTCCCGAAGCGCGACGCCTGCCACATAGTAGAGAACTTGAATCAAAGTTGGATCGGTCAGGTTCTGCGTGAAGCCCTGAATCCGCTCCTGGAGCATGACTGCGAAAATCGTCAGTCCCGCGGAGAGAATTCCCGATGCGACGGCGAGCAGTGAGAGAAACAATCGCTGCGGGGTGATCCGCCAGAAAGGCATGAGGATGAGAAACCAAATCGTTCCAGTGAGGAGGGCGGGAAAGAGAGCGGGGGAAATGAACTCGGCCAATTCGTAGCGGATCACGGCAAGGGCGAGCCCTTTGAGATCACGCGCGTCAGTGAAGAGGTCGAGCTGCTCGGCGGGACTGAATTCATCTCGTAGCGTCTCATTGTGCAGGAGTTCTTTGAGCTCGGCCCGATCACCGGACCGCCAGGCTGCGACTACAGCGCTGCGACGACTGTAAGTGGAATCAGGATACAGCTCTGCGGCCCTGAGGTAGTGGTCCCGCGCTTCAAGGTGATTCCGGCGGGTGAATTCGATGTCGCCGAGAAATTCGTTTCGAAAACGCTGCGATTCAGGCAATGCGGTTATCCTCTTCAGCGCAGATTCGGGATCGCCGAGCCGCAATCCCAAATCGAGGGAGTGCAGCATTTCGGCTTCGATTTCAACAAGGCCCTCCGGTTCGATGGGCTCGCGCGCGTCCCCTTCGAGCTCGGTCTCAATGCTCCGACAGTCCCGGAGAGAACCGGAATTCGCTATCGTGGTGCCGGTTCTGAGGAAAAAGACCCAGTCCTCGAAAGTTTTCGGAATGAACCCTTCGGTGTCATCATTGATGATCTTTTGCAAGGCCGCCATTTCCTCCTTCGGATTCGGCTTCGACGGAGAGATGAGCGAAACCACAAAGGCGACGGGAATAGAGGCGATTGATAGAGCGAGTGAAGCCTTGATCAAAAACGACCGGTCACGTGAGAGACGGGCAGGTTGAAGGGACTTCAGTGACGGCATGTCGGAGAGGGTGAATTGCGAAGTTATGGCACTTTCACGACCTCGACAAGGGTTGCATTCAGGGATGAAAATTCGTAATCTCCGTGCATGACTCGTTTTCTTGCTTCCGTCCTCACTCTTCTCGTCACCCTGCCCGCCATGGCGGAGCTGCCACCGCTTTCGTTGCAACCGATCTACGGGCAACTTGAGATTGAGCGCCCCATTTCCGTACAGATCCCGAATGATGATACCAAGCGTCGATTTCTTGTCGAACAAACCGGGAAAGTCAAACTGCTCCCTCAGGATGAAACGAGCGCGGAAAGTTCAGTCTTTCTCGATTTAACCGACTCAATTCAGGTGGAGAAGGATTTCGAGGAGGGGCTCCTCGGGCTCGCTTTTCACCCGGCCTACGGGGAGAACGGAAAATTTTACGTCACTTTCTCAAGGCAGGGGCCGAAGCGGCTTGTTCTCGCTGAATTCGAAGTCTCCGCAGACAATCCCAACGTCGCGAATCCTGACAGTGAGCGAATTATTCTCGAAGTTCAGCAGCCGGAATGGAATCACAACTCGGGCAATCTCTTTTTCGGTCCCAAAGACGGCCTCCTCTACGTCTGTGTCGGCGACGGCGGGATGAAAAACGGGGTCTTCATGCTGTCGCAGAAACTGACGCGGTGGAACGGCAAGGTTCTCCGGATCGATGTTGACTCGCGGACCGCTTCGCTTCCTTACGGCATTCCTTCCGACAATCCGTTTGTGAATGAGCCGAATGCCTGCCCTGAAATCTACGCGTATGGACTTCGGAATCCATGGGGTGCGGCGATGGATCCTGAGACCGGGCTCTTCTATCTCGCGGATGTCGGACAGGACCTGTACGAAGAAATCAATCTGATCGAAAAGGGGGGGAACTACGGATGGGAAATTCGTGAGGCGACCCATAAATTTCATCCACGCGATGCGATGCTCGCGGCTCTCGGGCGGAAGCCGAAGCCCGAAGAGGAGACCGGGTTTATCAAGCCCATCCACGAGTATTCGAGAGCTGACGGCCTTTCCATTACGGGGGGGTATGTTTACCGCGGGGAGGCGATTCCTGAACTCCAGGGGCATTTTCTTTACGGAGACTGGCGTTTCGGGAATCTCTGGGCGCTCCACTACAGTGCCGACGAGGGGAAAGTCGTCGCGAATCATCACTTTGAGAAGCCGGCGGATTTGAAAGCCCCAACCGTCCAGCCGACCGGTTTCTACCCGGACGAGAACGGGGAGGCTCTTGTTCTCGACTGGCGCGGGTCTATTTTTCGGATCGTGAAAGCGGACCAGTGAATTCCGGAAGCGGTGTGGCAGGATTCCACTTGCCTTCCATCCCGAGTCTGTGCGATGAACCCGCCCATGGAAGATTCTGCTTCGACCGATCTTGATTCCTCAGTGCTTGCGATACTGGCCCGCGCCAGGACTGAGGTTGCCAAAGTGATCATCGGTCAGGAGGAAGTGGTCGATCATTGTCTCATCGCCATCTTCACGGGGAATCATATCCTCATCGAAGGAGTTCCCGGTGTCGCCAAAACCCTTCTTGTGAGAACTCTCGCGAGGGTGCTCGGCTCGCCGTTTTCGCGGATCCAGTTCACTCCCGACCTGATGCCTTCCGATATCACGGGGACGAATGTTTTCAACCTCCAGGAAGGGGCCTTCCACCTCGTGAAGGGACCGGTTTTCACTTCGTTTCTTCTCGCAGACGAGATCAACCGCGCTCCCGCCAAGACACAGTCCGCTTTGCTCCAGGCGATGCAGGAAAGGCAGGTTACCATCGACGGGGTGAGTCACGATCTACCGGACAGTTTCACCGTTTTCGCAACGCAGAACCCCATTGAATACGAGGGGACTTATCCGCTCCCCGAGGCTCAGAAAGACCGGTTCCTTCTCAAGGTGAAAATCGACTACCCCGGCGAAGCCGAAGAAAAGCAGCTCGCGTTTCAAACCCTGGGGGAGGGAACTCCGGAGCACATCCTGGAAGGTGATACGATGGAACCGGTTCTCGCCGGGGCTGAGATTTCCCTGGTCCGGGCTGCGATGCAGGGAATCGCGATCAAAGACGAACTGGTTTCCTATATTGTGGAGCTGGTAAGGGCATCACGGGAGGCGGATCCGATTCAGGTGGGAGCCGGTCCCCGGGCGACGCAGGCGTTACTGCTTTCGAGTCGGGCCTACGCCGGGATTCAGGGCAGAGACTACGTGACCCCGGACGACATTCGATCCATGGCCCGCCCGGTGCTTTCCCACCGGATCATGCTGCGTCCGGAATACGAGATCGAAGGCATGACCGTGTGCGAAGCCGTCGATAAGTTGCTCGAGTCCGTCGCCGTGCCCCGCTGATTTTTTCTGCCAACGGACATGAGACCAGTGCCCCATCTCCCGCTCTTGTGGGTGGCTTTTCTGGTCGGAATACCGGCGGCAACTCTCCTCGTCTACGATCAGGGCCCGCTGCGAATCATCGCGGCGGCTTTCCTCGCTCTCATTTTTCTGGTTGCCGCGATCGACTGCTTCCTTTCCCGGGCACGGCTCAGTCCGGTCTCCTGTGAGGCTCCGGAACTGATTCGCGGGACGACAGGACGGGAGATGGAAGTGCTTCTCACCTTTTCGAATATCGGGCCGAAGCTGGAACGATTAAGGTATGGCATTCCCGTTTCACGATTTTTCCGGATCGAAAATGACGTGGAGGGAACCTTGGCCGGTCTTGATTCAGGAAAGCGAATCACCGTGAAGTCCCTCCAGACTCCCTTGAAGCGGGGGCACTATCAGATGAAGCATGTTTTCATCGAGACCTGTTCGAAATGGGGGTTCTGGTTGATTCGCAGGCAACTGGCCCTCGAAACGGAATTGAGAATTTACCCTGACCTGAGTAACGAAAGAAAGCGCCTCGCTTCGATCTTTCTCATGCGTGGACACGATGGAAGCCATCTCGTGAGGCAGGTGGGGAAGGGGAGGGACTTTGAGCAACTGCGTGAATATCAGCCGGGAGATGACTACGTCGATATCGACTGGAAGGCGACGGCCCGCCGCCAGCTGCCGGTGACGCGAACCTATCAGATCGAAAAGACTCAGGAAGTCTACGTGGTCGTGGATCACTCCCGTCTCAGCGGCCGCGAGATCAGGGTTCCGGTCGGCGATGAAACGGGGGCGGACTGGCACTATTCCGAGTCCTCAAGCGGCGGTGAGGAAATGATCACGACACAGTTGGAGAAATTTCTTCACTGCTCTCTCATTCTCGCGTCAGTGGCCGAAAAGCAGGGGGACTGTTTCGGGTTTGTCAGTTTCTCCGGCAAGGTTGATCAATTCATTCGCGCGAAGTCAGGGAAAGGGCATTACAACGTGATTCGCGACGCCCTTTACACGCTTCAGCCGGAATCGGTCGCTCCGGATTTCGAACCGCTCATGATAGCGCTTCGACAGAAGCTGACGAGGAGAGCGCTCATTGTCATGCTGGTCGATCTCAGCGATCCGCTCACGGCTGAACACTTTTTTGAGTCGCTTCCTCTCATCAACCGGCAGCATCTCGTGCTCGTGAACATGGTCCGCCCTCCTCATGCGAGGGAGCTTTTCTCACGCCAAAGTGAGCCGGAAACGATCGGTGAAATCTACGAGAAAATCGGCGGCCATCTCCAATGGCGGGAGTTGAAGGAACTCCGCAACCAGCTCCTCCATCTCGGGGTGGAACTCGGTCTGCCGGATCACGAAGAACTGTGTGCCGAAGCAGTGACCCGCTACCTTAATGTGAAGAACCGGCAGTTGATTTGATTGGCTGTAGCCTTGCCGTAGCAGCAAGCGTGAGCGAGCAGACCAAGCCGCGTCCGCCCCCTCTCTTCGCTCACGCTCAGAGCTACGCTTCAAGCCGCAGTGGACGCCGTGAGCCTTTCGATCACGCGCCCCATGTTGCAAGCAGACTCCGTTACTCTGTTCGCTTCGCAAAATGCTCCTGATGAAAGCGCATCAGCTCAAGCCCCTGCTTTTCGTAAATGCGCACCGCCGAGTGATCGATGCCTTCGACCTGCATCATTTCGTGAGGAATTTCGAGTGTGTCGAGGTAGGCGGAGAACTCCCTGTTGTTTTCGAAATTGAACCCCTTCGTTCCAACCCACAGGAAAATGGGGAGTCTGTCTTTATCCGCTCTCTTTGCGTAAGTCGCGGCGAGATCCCACGTGTTGTCCCCCTGGTGAAAGACGACCTTTTCACTCTCCGCCCCGTCGTTTTCCCGGACCTTCTTTTCATTGCTGTAGCCGGAGCCTCCGGGCGCGGCGCTGACGAACAGCTCCGGGTAGCGGAACATGATACGGGTCGTGCCGCGCCCGCCCTGGCTGAATCCCTCGATCGCGAATTCCCGGGTGCGAAGAGTCTTTTTGAGATGCGGGATCAGCTCCTTCACGAGAACATCTTCGCCCTGCCCGTTTTCCAGATTCGGGTAGTTGTACCAACTCATCGGTCCACCGTTGGGGAAGACGTAGATCGTCGGCTGAATCTCTCCGGCTTCGACCGCAGTATCGACGAAGCTCGCGAGTTTCACTGACTTGGACTCGTTCCCGGGACGGCCGCCGTGCAGGTGCAATACGACGGGGAACGCGCGATCCTTCTCTATCGCGTAGGCGGCCGGAAGATAGACGTAGTAACCGACTTCCTGATCCATCGAAGGGCTGAGGAAGGTCCGGTGTTCGAGGCCATCAATCAGCTGGGCTCTCTGTTTTTCCGGGAGGGGGGACACCCACGAAAATTTGGCAGACTTGGTCGCCCCTGGATTCTGAGTCAGGGCCGGGAGCGGGAGAAAGAGCATTCCAAGAAGAGAAAACGTAAAGACGGGATATCGCATGGGGTGAGAGAAGCAAAGGCAGGACGAAGCATCAAGATCCGAATGCCGGAACCCGGTGCTGGTTTCGATGGGGAAGCAGTTGATTTTTCCTTCAAAGACGCCTTACTACCGCACTCCCAACACGCTGGCGTGGTGGAATGGTAGACACAACAGACTTAAAATCTGTTGGCCTTCGAGCCGTGCGGGTTCAAGTCCCGCCGCCAGTAGATCAACGAGTTACGAGGAATTTTCGGGGCTGAAATAAAGGGTGAAAAATGCCGTTGAGCCACTTTTGAGCCACTTTCGACGTTTACCGCGCTAGTTTCGCCCCCTATCGAGGTTCCGCCTTCGCGGTGGGCTCTCCTTCAGAAATGGCTGTGGCGCACTGTGGGCGATTCTGAGGCCATCGTTTTCGGGGAAGTGATCGCAAGCCCCGAGCCGCTCGTGGCTCGGGTTCCCCCGCGCCCCCTTTCACGAATGTAGGCCTCTTTTCCAGCTCTGCACTGTAGGAGATTTCTAGGGCGTGTTCGAAAACCTACTTTTTCAACCAATCACAGATGGCAGCGAGTTTGACGAGGCCAAGGTACCTGGAGGCCGGCTTTTCATACCGAGTGGCAATGGCTCGCGATTCCTTGATGCGCTGGAAAAAGTTCTCCACATGATGACGCTTCCGGTAATGCCCCTTGTGATATTTCGGGGGATTCCTTTCGTTTGCTTTCGGAGGGATGCAGGCCTTCAGCCCGTGCGATTCCAGAAGAGCGCGAAAGATCGCGCTCCCGTAGGCTTTGTCCGCAGGGATCGTCCTGGATGTTTGCCCTTCGACGAGTTCTGGTGCGGCAATGCTGTCGTGACGGTTTCCAGCTCCGGGGAGGATTCGAACGGAGCGACCCTGGTTGTCGACCAGCGCATGGATCTTCGTGTTTGCACTGCCCTTGGTCTTTCCGATGCATTGGAATTCAGGACCTTGCATGCCTCCGAACGCGTGTTTGTGGACTTTCGCGCAGCTGGAATCGATCGCTCAGAGCTTCCCACTCGCCGTTTCCGCGAGCGCATCGAGAATGCGGTCCCACACTCCC
>JARGOP010000112.1:0-2116 GCA_029233965.1 Verrucomicrobiales bacterium
GAGGCAGAGGCAGAGGCAGAGGGCTCCGGCGGCGAGCGTCCCGATCAGCAGGGTGATGCACGCTGAACATCGCACGCGGTTCGCAAAAAAGATCACTGCGAGCGTCGAATCGGTAGTGTCACTTTCCGGGTGCCTTCTTCGGTCGGAGCATGCAGGGCTCCCGAAGCCCGCAGTCTGAAGCGGGGGGGCAACAAAGATTGGGGACTGTCCTGTTTTGAACCGCACTCCGGGATGAGTCTCAAGCGGTAAATTGTGGAACTCGCGCCATGACCGGGGGGGGCTGTCGCCGACAGCGTGAAAGGAGTCAACTCTCCCGATAGATACTCGTGCAGAAGCAGACTGACGTTGTTGCTTTCTTAGGAATCGCCGCCGACGAAGGGCGGCTGAGTTCCCGCTTTTTCCGTGGTCCCTTCAGTGGGCGGTATTTCTACCAGTTGTTTCTGAAATTGCTCCGCATCTGATCGGTGTATTCCGAGGTGTTCGCCGTGCTGGGGCCGTAGAATCCACTGGTCGTTCCATCGCCCGTGTCGGAAGGCGTGCAGGAGGAAAGAGAGAAAAGAGCGCTGATGGCGAAAGCAGGGAGGAGCAGTCGGAAAAATGTCTTCTTCATGGATCGAGTCTGGCATTTCGAGTGGGCAAGTTCAATGACGATTTTTCGACTTACTCGATGACGTCGGAATCCTGATCGACGGAGAGAAAAGGTGTTTCCGTCGGGAGGTCCGAGACGGTCCAGTCTTTGACGCTGATCCCGCTTGAGTTTTCCACGTGGATCCCGGCGGTGGATTCGGAGAGACTGTTGTGGTCCAGGCTCATGTTCCGGCAATCCCGGATGAGTACTGCATGATCCGGAGAAGCAAGACCGCGAAGGGTGTTGGCGCTCATGAGGCAATTCCGGCTGCGAATGAATTCGATCCGCCCGGGACGCTCAAACTGGCGGGGATTGAAGGTGTTGCCGTTCAGGATGATGCGCTCGCTGTCGCGGATGCGAAAAAAGTCAGGGTTCGGCGCAAAGAACGCGTTGCCGGTGAAATTCACATCCATGGCGTGAACGATATCAACGAGGACGGAGGTGTCGCTGACGACGTTCCCGTGGACGGTGACGGAGTCGATCAGGGTCTCCGCATTCCCGAGAATCCTGATATTGGCTCCGCCGGGTGCGATTTCGTCATATTTCCCGCCGCCGTAATTCGAAGCGTGCTGAATCGTGCACCCCGTGATCGCGATCTCGGCGATCGAGATTCGGGGGGACGCTGCTGCGCCGGAGATATCGATGAGGATATTGGCGGCGGTCGTCGGGGTGTCGTCCTCCGGCATATTCCCCTCGATATCGCAGTTGGCGACCTGGAGGTTCCTCACGTTCCCGTCGCGGACAACGATTCCGCCCTCGACGTTGTAGCTGATGTGCGAGTTCGCAATGTTGATCTGATGAAGATTCACATTGTCGAGAAAGACGCCGATGCCTGAGTTCCGGTAAAGGTGGACGTCCGAAATGGTCACATTGCGATTGCGCTCTGCGATCCGGATTCCATGACGACACCAACGGATTGCAACCCGTGAAATGGTCGGCTGAACGCATCGGATCAGTTCGATGCCCTCTGCTTCGGGGTGGTTGCCGAGGATTTCGATTCCCTCGATGAGCGGGAATGCCTCGTTCCAGGTCGCTGTCTCAAAGGATTGGGGAGCGGCGGTGCCTTCGTGCGAACCCGTGATGCGCAGGGCGGGACCGGGCCCGTCCATGACCAGGGTGACCGGTCCATCTGCGCTGCGAATGTGAGTCCGTCTTTCCCGGTTCAGGCGAACCTCGATCGGGCGGGTGAGACGATAGATGCCGGCGCTGAGGTTCAGGGAGCCGTTTCCGGTTTCGAGTGCCGCAATGAGTTCTCCGGTTCGGTCGGGTAAGGTGTCGAGATCCTTGATCTGGTCTGCGGCTCTTGGTGAATCCTCAGCGGAAAGGGGGAATGAGAGGGCCAGACATGAGGCGATGAGAATAGAACGCATGTCGCGAGACTAGGAGAACGCTCATTGGCTGACAATGGCGCAAAGCGGATTTTGATTCCCGCAGGCGTTGCGGGCGGGCCTGCCGGGCGATAGAACACGTGCTTGCCGGGCGATAGAA
>JARGOP010000112.1:2216-6988 GCA_029233965.1 Verrucomicrobiales bacterium
GGCGTTGCGGGCGGGCCTGCCGGGCGATAGAACACGTGCTTGCCGGGCGATAGAAAATCGCCCCTCCTTGAGCTCAATCTGAAGCGAACGCACCTGATCGATCACTCCGCAGTGAGGGCGGCGCGCTCGTCCCCGGCCCCCGACTTCTCGATGAAGTAGTCCCAGTCACCGTGAAAGCGTTTTGCCTCGCCATTGGCAACGTGGATGACATCGGTCGCGAGTTTTTTGATGAAGTGAACGTCGTGCGAAATGAAGACGAGGGTGCCCTGGTAGTTCTCCAGCGCGATGATGAGAGACTCAACCGTGAGGATGTCGAGGTGAGTCGTCGGCTCGTCCATGAGAAGGATGTTCGGCGGATCGACGAGGAACTTCACGAGGTTGAGTCGTGATTTTTCGCCACCACTGAGGACTTTTGTCATCTTGTAGACTTCCTCTTTGCGGAACATGAAGGATCCCAGAATTCCGCGGGCCTCGTCTTCGCGGAGGGTGGGGGCGGCTTCGAGAACTTCGCTCACGACGGTGTTATTCGGGTTCAGAGTTGCGGCGCGATGTTGTGAAAAATACCCGATTTTGGCATTGTGTCCGGCTTTTCGCTCACCCTTCTGGGGCTCCAGCTCTCCGGCGAGCAATTTGAGCAGGGTCGACTTTCCGGATCCGTTCGGGCCTACGAGCACGGTCCGTTCCCCCCGTTCGATCGTAAGGTTCAATCCCTCGTAGACTTTGTGTTTTCCGTAGGCGAAATCGATGTCGATCAATTCAATCGCTTTCTGTCCGCCGCGGGGCGGATCCGGAATCTGAAAACGGAAGGGCTTCTTCGGAGCGATCGGTTTTTCGATCTTGTCCATGCGCTCGATTTCCTTGAGTTTGGACTGAGCCTGGGAAGCCTTTGAGGAAACGGAGCGGAACTTGTTTGCGAATTCCTGGAGTTCCTTGATTTGCTTCTGCTGATTCTTGTAGGCGTTGTTCTTCTGCTCGTAGGCAGCCTGGCGTTGCTCGATGAAGTCACTGTAGTTGCCGGTGTAGTGAACCAGCTTTCCGTGTTCGATGTCGTGGACAGATTCAACGAGTTCGTCCATGAACTCGCGGTCGTGCGAAATCATGAGGATCGCCCCGGAGTAGTTCTTCAGATAATTCTGGAACCAGAGGAGCGACATGAGGTCGAGGTGGTTCGTCGGCTCATCGAGCATGAGAAGATCGGGTTCGATGACGAGAAGCCGCGCGAGGTGGGCCCGCATGATCCAGCCACCGCTCATCTCCTTGGCGGGGCGGTCAAAGTCATCGTGACTGTAGCCGAGCCCGCGGAGCATCTCTTTCGCTTTCGCCTCGACTTTGGGATCGTTCAGGGCATCGAATTTTCCCTGCGCTTCATAGTATTGCGGGACATCAACCGTGCCGGCGTCCTCCAGCTTTTTGAGGGTGTCTTCGAGTTCGGCAAGCATTCCCGCTCTTCCGGTCGCGATTTCGATGACGGTATAGTCGCCGACGTCTTCACTTTCCTGGGGCAGGAAACCAACGAGGGTGTATTCGTCGCGGTCGACCTCTCCTTTATCAGCCTCTTCTTCGCCGAGAATGATGCGGAAGATCGTCGATTTGCCGGCGCCGTTCGGTCCGACCAACGCGACGCGTTCACCATAATTGACTTGCAGGTCGGCATCTTCGAAGAGTGTTTGGCCGCCATAGGATTTTTTGAGTTTCCGGATCGAGAGCATAATCTTGGACAGGTCTTTCCTACATAGCTGACTCTCTCTTTTCCGCAAACTGAAAGGCTCGCTGGATTTTCGGTAAAACGGCAACAATTCGGGCGGGGAAGGCCACATGCGGTTGCGCCGGATGGGCGTAATCCGCAGGCATACCTCATCGTGAAGGCGGTTTGTGCCCCGATCCTGAGGCTCCGCCGGGCTGGTTCGCAGAGAATAACGGTGCACTGATTCGCAAATGATGCGACGTGCGAAGGGTCCTTTCAGGGGAGGGTAATCCCTTCATGAAGAACCCTTTATCCGTCAGGCTCTCCGTTTTCCGGTCGCTCTCTGGGTCATCGCGACCGGGTGTCTTTCGATGGTGGCTGACGACGCTGAAGAGGCGCAGCGCCGTGAACTTCACCAGTATTTGAAAGGTCGCTATCTTTTCCAAAAGCAGTGTGCCATCTGCCACGGCACGGCGGGCAGGGGAGATGGTCCGTGGGCGGCGGAACTTTCCGATAAGCCGCGCAATTTCCGGACCGGAGCCTTCAAGTTCCGGTCCACTGCCTTCGGAACGCTGCCGACGGAGGATGACGTCCGGAGAACGATTCGAAGCGGAATTTCCGGCACCGCGATGCCCTTTTTCAAAGATTTGTCCGAAGACGACGTCGATGCCCTCATCGTTTTCATCAAAAGCATGTCGCGAAACTGGGAGAAAGAGGAACTGCAGGGAAAGCCGGTCGATCTCCCGGAAGTACCGTCCTGGTTTCATGACCCTGCCGGGACAACGGCCCATCAAAAAAAGGGGGCGGAGACTTTCGCCACGCATTGTGCGGTCTGTCACGGCGCGGAAGGAAACGGCGACGGTCCCGGGGCGTCGGGCCTGGTTGATGTGTGGGAGGAAGTGTCGAAGCCGGCAATGCTTTCGGCCCCCCATCACAAATCCGGCGATAAGCCGACGGACCTGTATCCGTACTATCGCGACGGGGATGAACGGAACTCCCATGATCGGCTACGCTGAGGTCCTGAAACCGGAGGAAATCCGGAACCTCGTCAGTTTTATTCAGAGTCTGTCAACAACGCCGGAAGCAACTGCGATATCCGGAGGGACTCGATAGTAGTCCGGTCAGACCGCTTAAATGCGTGCGTTGCCGGGCGCCCTTTGAGACGTATCATTCCCCAAAGGGATCCTTTCGACTTCTAATTCTTTCCATGAGCATGCAACTGAATCGACGACACTTTCTGCGAGGGCTGGGCGTGGGCATTGCGCTCCCCACCTTTGAAACCTTTCTTCCCGGCTCCCTTCGGGCCAGCGATGGTGTCCGTGCCTTTGGAACGACGAAGACAGGAATGCCTCTCCGCACGGCCTTCCTTTACAAGCCAAACGGGGTGAATGTGGATAAGTGGAAGCTCACGGGGACCGGAGCAAACTTCCAGTTCAACGAGACTCACGAGCCCTACGCGAAATTTAAGGAGGATCTTCACATCATCAGCATGCTTGAGCATGAAAACGGCACGTCCGGGGGGGACGGGGGCGGCGATCATGCCCGGGCGAACGCGTCCTTCCTGACCGGGGTGCGGCCCCGCAAGACGGCGGGAGCTGACATCAAACTCGGCATTTCGGTCGATCAGGTCATCGCGAACGCGGTCGGCGAACAGACTCGGTTTTCGTCGCTCGAGCTTTCCTGTGATGGGGTCCGGAAAAGCGGTGTCTGTGATTCCGGCTATTCCTGCGCTTATCAGTTCAATCTCTCATGGCGTTCGGATACCACGCCGATGACGCCTGAAGCGAATCCCCGTCACGTTTTTGAGCGGCTCTTCGGCACGGGTTCCAGGGAAGAGCGCGAGAAAGGATTCCAGGCCCGGAATCAGCTTCAGCGTTCCATTCTCGATTTTGTGATGGAAGACGCGAGGCTGCTGAACAAGCAACTCGGCCGCAACGACCAGCTCAAGCTCGATGAATATATGACCGGTGTCCGTGAGATCGAGCGCCGCATTGAAAAAGCCGAGAAATTCGGCCTTCCCGAAGATCCGGGAATGGAAATGCCGGATGGTGTTCCGGGGAGCTACGAGGAGCACATCCGCATCATGATGGATATGCTCGTGCTCGCCTTCGAGACGGATTCCACCCGGGTCGCTTCCTTTCTGCTTGCCCATGATGGCAGCAACCGGAGCTTCAAGGAAATCGGCGTTCCCGATGGGCACCACACCATTTCGCACCACCGTGGCGATCCTGTCGCGCTGGAGAAACTGGCCAAGATCGATCTCTTCTACAGTCGGCAGTTCGCCTATTTCATTGAGCGTCTCAAGTCCGTGGAGGATGCAGACGGAAACAGCCTTCTGCACAACTCCCAGATTGTCTGGGGCGGCGGACTCGCTGATCCTGATCGTCACCGCCACAGCGAGCTTCCGATCGTGGTCGCCGGTCAGGGCGGGGGAACGATCAAGACGGGCGTTCACACCCAGCTCGGGCAGGACACTCCGATGAGCAACCTGTTCCTCAGCATGCTGGATCGGGTCGGCCTTCAGGAGGAGCGCTTCGGTGACTCGACCGGTCGCCTCAGCATTCTTTCCTGAGCGGGGATTTACCCTTTTGGTTTTTCCGGGGTCCAGTCTTTGATGATCCGGCCTTCGCTGTCGAGGAGCCGGAGATTCCGGAGACTGGCTGACCCCGGCCCGTCGCTCACGTCGAGGCGAATCTGCTTGAGTGATTGATCCGTTGGAATCGGAATGCGGACATCCTGAGGCCCGCCGGAACCATCAATGGGGAAATCGATTCTGTTTCTTTTCGGCAACACCGTTTTGTTATCGGTCGTGTAGAAGACTTCGCCACCTCCTCCCGGTGCCTTATTGAGTTTGAACGCGAGGACGTAGGGGCCGACGGGGAGAGCCTTGTCGTTCCGTAGATCCATCGCGAGTCGCGGATCCTCACCATGGAAGGTCAGTTCGAGAAGGCCCGGTTTTTGAGTCATCCTCGTATTCTTGCGCGCGCGAATCCCCGGGTGCGGGCGTTTCCGCGGTGCGGCGTTGCGGGGAGGTTTGAAGTGGGGGCGTAAACGGAGCCAGTCGCGAAGCGTTTTTATTGAAGCTGCC
>JARGOP010000113.1 GCA_029233965.1 Verrucomicrobiales bacterium
CTTCGTCGTCTGCGGGAGACACGATAAATATCCTGTCCCTGTAAATTAGTGAACTGCAAAAGCAACCAGCGCGATGGTGACGACGACGCCTTTCCCGACATGGCGCGCGCTCAAGGAAATGAAACGCTCTTGAAGTGTGTGGTAGATGGATTTCATAGAGTCATCTCTGAACTGTTCTCAAAGCTCGGCGGAGTCGTTTCCGGGGCCGGCTCGTTCCCGGTCCGAGCCGCAAAATATTCGATCAGGATCATGTGGGGAACAGTGAGGACGGCCAGACCGATGAAGGTGATCCTGAGGAGTCGCTCGTCGACTTGTGTGGAGGGTGATAAGACAAAAAATAAGGCACCGAGAGCAACAGTCGCGAGGGTCAGTCCGGCAGCGGTCGCCGCAGCGGTGGCGGGTTTCATTCCCCGAACCGTATCAATGAGATGCCGCGGGCTGTGGAGGCTGCAGAAGTAGAGCAGGAAAAAGACCAGTGGAGGCAGGACAACCGCCGATAAGGCAAGAACAGCCAATTCCGCGGTGACTGCGGGCCGCGTGCGGAGGCATCGGGCCGCTAAAAAAATTGTCCCGATGAGCGCCGGAAACGCGAGCAATTGTAGCACCCGGACAAGAGAGGTCGCCTCCGCGCCTGTGAGCACGGAAAAGTATTCGGCGACAAGGTCCGGGTAGAGAAGCGAGGGGGCGCAAATGACGGTTGCCCCCGCGCAAAGCCGCCACCCCCGGGAAAGCCATTTCCGCCAATCACCCGAGAAATGCCAGGCTGAATAGGCGAGAAAAGCGACCAGTGAGAATTTTGGTGCCCACACCCAAAGCAGCCCGGCAACTGCGGCAAGGAGAAGATAGGCTCCCATGAAGCCAGCGACCCCGGAGATACTTTTCCACAAGCCCGCTTTTCGTGCCACGAGCGGATCGAGCGCTCCATGGGGCAGGCCGACGAGAGCAACGAGGACAGCAAGGATGGCGACAAGCGCCCTCCGGGGAAGTTCGATTCCGGCATAAACGAGGAAGCTTAATCCAAGGGCAGAAAGGAAGAAGGCAACTCGCTGAATTCGACGCGCCCGTTTCATGCGGCACCCTTCTGCAAAGGAAGACGGCGTGCACGATGATCCCGTTTGAGAAGGTTCCTGAGAAACGGCATTTTGGGGAGTGACCACATCACCGCGAAGAGGTCAAGAACGCTTGCCCGATCCATCATGAACCGCGCCATCGCATCGGGTGTAATTCTACTGGTCAGACGGTAGAAAAGCTCGGGAGCCAGCTGCGGCTCGCTGCGCAACACTCTGAGAAAGAGGAAATCCATTTTTCGCCTCGGCCAGGAGTCTTCCGGGTGCCGGGAGACTTCACCGGACTCGATGAATTGCCGCGCGCACTCCCGCGACCATCGCTGAATTCGGCGATAAGCATAGCCGCTGGCAGCGCGGACCGCCCCACCAGCGGTCCCGGCTTTGACCCAACCCGTGTCGCTCTCCGGCTTCGGATTTCGGTAACCCATTGGAATCATCCCTTTTTCCGTTCGCAGGCAGCGGAAGTCACCGTCCGGGACAAGGCGATTGAGACAGGACTGGAGCTTTTCCGACAAGCGGCTTCCGCACCCCGGTTCAAACCCGAAGAGGGTCGCTTCGACCAACCATTGACCCGATCCCAGCGGTAGAATGTAGTCAAACCCGAAGCCGTCCTCATCGGTGTGCATCTGTGTCATCAAGTTCGCAATTTCCAAATCTCCGATTTCATGCGGAGTCTCGATTTCGATTCCTTCAAAGGCTTGATAAAGAACCGCTTCGTTTCCCTTCGGGTAAGTCGGCGGCCGAGTATCGACGATCCGCCGCGCCAGATAGTCGCCGTCCGTGGTCACCACCCTGAATCCATCGGCGCAGGATTCGACGGATTTTACCTGAACCCCGAGCCGCAGGTCAAAGCCGTCGGCGCGCTCAATTGTCGTGATTGCGTTGGCGTAAAAATCAGCCCCCGAGACGAGACAATACCGCGACTGGGAAGAGCGGTGAAGGACCGTTTCGCCGTTTCTGGAAAACTGCCAGGAATTCCAGCGGCACCTTACCAAGGGATCCTCCGCTTCGCCCTGCAGTGACCAGAAACACCAAGTCCGATCGTTTTCATAGTGCGTCCGAGGTTCAAAAACGGTGACCTCGCGCCCATCTTGTTTGCCTTCGAGACTCAGGGCGATGTCACGAGCGAGCGAAAGCCCGGCGCAGCCGCCGCCAATGATGGCTAAATCGATTGTCTTCATGAAATGCTTTGGCCATGGATTGGTGCATGAGCCAGGGGAAACCCCGCGAGGTGCCGGTGGAGTTCGGGATCGTGGCCATCGGGCTTTTTTCTGAGCCCGCCTTGGAGGCAGAAAGAGACTGCCGTCCGGGTTGAAATGAGAATCTTCTTCCAGAGGGCAACCTTCGCGCGGCCCTCCCAGACCGCAAAATCCACTGATCGAATCTCTCTCCCGATCGATTGGTAAAGGCGCGCCGCCACCAAAATGCCGAGCCGGGCGCGCCAGGGCAGGTAAGCAAGACCGGCGATGCCGGAATCGTAGTATCGATCCGCTTCATCGAGGAGCCATTGCACGGCTTCGCGGATCTCTCCGCGGATCGCGGGATGAAACGCCGCGAACGTTTCAATCCCAGGGGGCCGGGCAAACAAATCCGCAGGCAGATATCGCCGCCCGTTTCGGGCGTCTTCACTCACATCGCGCGCGATGTTGGTGAGTTGCATCGCCACGCCCAGGTCGATCGCGTGAGGGAATGCGTCGGGACTCTCGACTCCGAGCACGCCACTCATCATCAGACCTACCGTTCCAGCAACGCGGTAGGCGTACTGCTTGAGCTCGAGTTCATGGCCAAAGGCTACGCCCGCGAGATCACCTTTCACCCCTCGTATTAGCTCAACCGCCGGCTCGAGATCGAAGTCGCATTCGCCTGCCAGATCGAGAAAATCGGCGACAGCAGGGTCGCGACGGTTTGCCTCGAGAAGGTCCTTTTCGATCTGCTCAAGCTGTCGTGCGGCCAGGCTCGGATCGGGAGATTCGTCTGCCAGATCATCCAGAAAACGACAAAATTGATAGAGCCGCGCGCACCGCTCGAACGAATCTTGCGGTAGAAATTTTCCGGCAAAGTGAAAAGACTTACCGTGTCGTTTCAAAGTTCCTTCGGCGGAGCTGGCGGCGGCGGATGGCTCTGCCTCGAGTGTTGCCGAACCCGCTTTCATGGGACGACAGCAGCTTCGGATTTCCAGTCGGATACGGAGTGCGGTTCCTTCACAATACGATCAAGCACCTTGGCTGAGCAGAGCACTCCCGGCAGACCCGCTCCCGGGTGCGTTCCGGCTCCAACGAGGTAGAGGTTTTCGGGGCCCTCAGCGCGGTTGTGGAAACGAAACCAGGCCGATTGGCTGAAGATCGGGGCGACCGAAAAACCGGCCCCGGCAACACTGAGATAATCGTCTGCGAAATCTTCGGGCGTCATGAAAAAGTCACCCGTGATTTCATTTTCGAGGCCCGGGAGGATGGAATCGCTGAGCGCCTTCACGATCCGCTCTTGAAGGAGGGGACCCTCGGCTTTCCAGTCGATATCAGATTTCAGGTTCGGCACCGGGGCGAGCACGTAAAACGAATCGCAACCCTCCGGGGCGAAACTGGAGTCGGTCGCGGTGGGACGGTGGAGGTAGAGGGAGAAATCCTCCGGCAACTCTCTGCCATCGAAGATCTCCCGCAGGAGATCACGGTAGCGCTGGCCGAGCCAGATCGTGTGGTGGGCAACCTCCGGATATTGCCTCCGCGTCCCGAAGAAAAGAACGAAGAGTCCCATCGACATTTTCGCCCTTCGTTTCTTGAAGCGGGCGGACAATTTCTGGTCCGCCTCGGGCAGCATCTTTCGATAGAGATGGACGGGATCCGCATTTGAAACCACAATCTCGGAATTGAGTATCTCACCACCCTCAAGCTGCACGCCTACGGCCGTCCCGTTTTCCACCGTCACGGAATCAACGGTCGTATCGAGTCTGACCTGGATGCCGACTTCATCCATCAACCTGCTGAACGCGTCGACGATGGCGCCGGTGCCGCCCATCGCGAAGTGAACCCCCCACTCGCGCTCAAGGTAGTGGATGAGGCCGTAGATGCTCGTGGTGTCGAAGGGGTTCCCTCCGACGAGAAGTGGCTGGATCGAAAAGGCCTGTCTCAGGTGAGGATCTTTGAGGTGATGGCTCACCAATTGCCAGACGGTTCGATAGCAACGGAGCTTGGTCAAATTGGGCACCTGGCCCATCATTGTCCCGAAGGAGTCGAAAGGCTGGTCGGACAACTGGGTGAACCCGACGTCGAATATCTTGCGCGATTGCTCCAGCAATCCCTTGTAACCGGCGACGTCCTCCGGACAAAAGCGGGCGATCTCTTCGAGGGTGCTCTCGACCGTTCCGCCGTAGTCGAAGGTCTCGCCGGAAGGGAATTGGAATCGATACCACGGAGTGAGTGGCACAAGGTTCACATAGTCGCTGCGCCGCTTCCCGAAGAGTTCAAAAAGCTCGTCGAAGAGAAAGGGAGCGGTGATGACGGTAGGCCCCGCATCGTGCCGAAATCCATCGCGCTCGAAGACCTGAGCGCGGCCACCAAGCCGCTTGCAGCGGTCAACAATCGTCACTTCGTAGCCGCGGGCACGCAGGCGCAAAGCCGCTGCCATGCCCCCAAAGCCACCACCGATTACAATGGCCCTAGACATCGAAAAGATCGTTCAGCCGTTCGCTGATCCGGGAGGCCAGATCAGCGAGCGCCCTGCCGGAGCCGGAAGGGAGCTCCCGGGCCATGGATGCGGATGTTTCCAGGTGTTGCCTCGCGAGGAGACGGGCTGAGATACGGGCTTCCTCCGGAGGCAGCGAGATCTCGAGGGCTAGCACCGTGTTGCCATGTGACCTGGCAGCACGATCCTCATCGAGATCGACAATGTCATCGTAAATTTGGTAGCCGAGACCAAAGGACTCGGCGGCTTCGAACGCCTGACGGAGAAACTCATGTCGTCCGCTCAGGTAAAGGGGCAGTTCAAAGGAAAGGGCGAAAAGAGGCCCCGACTTTAGCCGGGCAATTGAGAGGGCGCCTTCGAGACCGGCAGCTTTCCCGCTGAGATCATCGGTTTGCCCTCGAAGAGTAACGGAAATAGCGCGGTAGAGATTTTCGATCAGTCCCGGTATCGCAGCGGGTTGAGAAATTCCGCCGAGTGCGCGAAACGCGCCGGCGATCATGAGATCGGTTAGGCCGATCGCGCAGTCGACCCCGTGTTCGGACCAGACGGTTGCGGCTCCGCGTCGCTTTGTTGCTCTGTCCTGTAGGTCGTCCTGGACTAGAGAAGCATTGTGGAGCAACTCCACTGATGCTGCTAAAGCAATCGAGTCGGATTGACTGAGATTCAGCGCGTTCGAGCAGCTGAGCGAGATAAGCGCCCGGGTCCGTTGACCGCCGGCACTCAAATGACCGTTCAAAGCGGTCTGGTAGATGTCATCATCCCGTCGACCGGGTTCAGCGCAGAGCGAGCGAATTTTTTCGTCCACCAATGGCATAAGCAAGCCCATCGTCAGACCGGGGGCGGGCTTCGGATCTGCGTGCAGTTTCATGAAAAAACGCCCGAACCGGAAAGACCGGCTCGGGCACTTGTGAGATTTTACTTACCTGTATCAATCACCATGATTAGATTAAGCAGTAGCGGCATCACCGGTGGAACCATCTGCCTCCGACTTTCTGACCGCGATCATGTAGATAAGAATCCCGAATACTGCTTTCGCAACCACGTCGGCGATTGAGTAACCGACCTCGACGGCTGTCGTAGCAGTGCCGCCGGAGAGTCCAAGCATTGGGAACACGAATACGATTGGGTAAAATGCCCATGAAAGGATCACGAGCCAGCGTGCGCTGTTCACGAGTCCACGAGCCGACTCTGGCTGGCTGGCGATCGATGCCTTAAGGCCGGAGAACAATTCGAAGACGATCCAAAGGAAAGGAATCATCGAAAGTGACCACCAGAGCCAGCGGGTTCCTGATGCGTCTGAAATTTCACCCGGATACCCGAGGATGACCATGATAGCGGCCAGACCTCCGAGGCGAACAGCCTTGGAAACCGTTGCGGCCTTCGAAAGACCCATGACAAGGATCAGCTCGATGAGCAAAAGCGGAACGGTGAGTAGCCAATCGACATAGCGGTAGGCATTATTGAAGAGGCCTGTCGCACTTTCGACGAGTTCTCCATCGACGATTGTGTAAGCGCCCGTCCAGCTTTCGTAAATCCGGAAGTAGTGATAAAGGGCGATGAAAGTAACTAGACCACTAATCGTAATGGCGGGGCGAAATTTCTTCGACACTTGAGATCGGTTTAACCAGAGAAACGCGGTCGCAGCGGCCATGGCTGCGATAGCGAATGAAAAGAAGTTTCCGACCAGTTCATACTGGCCGACAGTGAGTTCTGACATAATTTGGGGTTTTTAGGTTATTTAGGTGATGTAGGATGGTGAAGGCAAAGAATACGGTTTTCGTGCTTCGCGGGATGCTTCCGTTGGAGCTACTGGGCCGTAATCGATTAAGCCGATTTTGGTTTTACAAGGAAAAATTTATTTTTGCGAGAAAAAAGTGAAAGCCGCTTGCTGCCCCGTTCAAAATGAGGGTCCTACCGGTTTTTGAGTGGGTCGATTGAGAGATTGCCGCAGTAAAAGTAGACAGCCGTCAACCAAACCAAGAGCCGCGTCTGCGAGCTTTGCGGGGGATGTCCCTGAGATCGTTAAAACCGGGTAACGGTCAGCGGCGCAAATATATGTTAGTTAGGGTTGGTTATGCAATTGTTTTCTCCGCTCACCTCCTCGGGTGGAGCAGAGGACTGCGAGCGTAGGGAGCTGGACGATGCGGAACCCGAGGAGGTAAGCGTGCCCGAGGAGGTCACGGCCAACCCGGACGCCTTCAAGGAG
>JARGOP010000114.1 GCA_029233965.1 Verrucomicrobiales bacterium
GGGGGGTCTCCCATTGGATCACTAGTCCACAAAATCGGAACCCTCGCGAATGTCGAATGACATGCTCACGAATCCCCCGCCGGAGTACTCACCGCCCAGACGAGGAACGATTTGGTAGCTTGGAAAAATCAGCGGCGATCCCGCGAAGCGATCCTGTGCCCGCCACCACATCACGAGCCACCCAACGCCTGCCATTCCAAGAATGACTCCAACCACGAGCAGCGTGGTGAACAGAAAAGAAACCAGTTTCAGCCCCGACTCCTCGATGAAAATTCCGGGAGCATACTCACGAAGGAGTTCCGGAGCATCTTCCGAAGCAGCGAGTTCGTGAATCGGCGTGTCGGCGATCCGCTCCTGATCTTCCTTGCTCTCATGATCCATGAGACGACTCAGCCAGTAAAGCTGGATACTCAACTCGATCGCCATCTTCTCGACCTGATCCGGCGCCAGGTCGGTGGCCCCGCCTTCGCGGAGCGTGTTCAGCTCGATCCGGTCAAACACAGACTTCGGAAGCGCGGAACGAACCTTGTCATTGTAGACGAACTCCGTTTTTGCCGGATCCTCCCGATAATAAAGCATCATCACCGTGGAAGAATCCTCGAACCATTCACGATGGAGCGCTTTCAAATCGATATCTTCCGGGATCGTCTGCGTTTCACCAATCACGAGCACGTAAATGTGAAACTCTGACTCGTCGGAGTGAAACTCAAGGAAACGCTTGATGTCGTTCGATTTCTGCTCGGTGAGGAGCCGCTGCGGATCGACGAGAAATTCAACCGGCGCATGGGCGAAATAGATATCTTTCAAATCCCCCTCGATCGGCGGCAAAGCCTCGATCGCCGGAGTTTCAACAATCACTTCCGGCACTCCGTCGGGAGATCCCTGAGGGGCTTCACTCTCCCGGATATCAGGTCGAATCGGCTCATCTGTCGTCGTGCCGCCCGGCCCGTAAAACTGAAGTGCCTGCTCAGGCGAGGGCGTATCAGCCGTTTCAGCGGAAGGCGAAGTCGGCGACGTCTCATTCTCATCCTCTCCATCAATCAATCCAGTCGGCCAAAGTCCACCACCCAGCTGATAGGAGGCGGCAGCCGAAGTCTCCTCCCACTCAGGCATCTCCACTTTCGCCGCCCGCAATGAGGCAGGGAGAGTGACAAGCACAAGAAGTGAAAGGATTCGTTTCATAATCAGGGATGACCTCACGCGCTGCGGCTCACGGTTTCCGACTCCTCGACTTTCACCTCCACGCGCGGGGCAAGATGAGGCATCAAGTCGAGCCTGTTTCCGTTGAGGGCACGACTTTGCGCCTGCAATTCTTCGTGGGAAATCTTGCGCAGCTTTCGTCCTTTCCGGCGGAGGACTCGCGCAAGTCGGAGGAAAATTTTCTCAAGAGCCTCACCGTATTCCGCATTCAACAAGTGAGGTCGGCCGTGCAAGAGGGCGCGATAGGCCTCCTCTTCCGTGATCAGCGACTCCGTAAAGTAGCCCAGGGAAACCCCCACCTGACGAGTCGACATGTCGAGAATGAGAAGGATCGCATTCTCATTCGGGCGCACATACTCCGCACCCTTCACCTGTCCGTGATTCAGCAGCCAGAAACCCAACTCGCTTATACTGAGATCATCCGGAAGATTTCCAAGATAGGCACTGAAAAGGATCTGGGGGAAATTGATCTCCAACTGATCAATCGCTGCCGCAAGCTCATCACGTTCCTGCTTCCTGAGGCAGGCCGCAGCATCGTGCACACGATTCAACATGACACGGTTGGTTCCGTACCGGACAGAAGCCTCCATCTCACTGTAGCCGCACGAATAGCAGCTTTCCGCCTCGTGATCGACCGGACGCTGGCAACTGGGACACTTCATCTCATCAATAACAACAACACCTCTCAGTCTTATCTAAATTATCAGTTTTACAAGATTATAAAGAAAACTTAATTAAGTCAAGTGATTCGCGCTAATTCTGGCTATGCGATTTGCATGCGCGTTTTCCGCTCAATTTTGACTCCATGAGAGGGCATCAGACTCGACCCGACATCGAGGCGTGATCTTCACGTAACAGGGTTCGGTTGCTCACCCAACCCTTTCACTTTCATGAGGAGATGAACATGACACTGGCTGCCCCCCCCGGTGAACTCCTCCGGGCACCGCCGGGACGCCAGTCGCGCGTTTACCTCAGATCGACATTGCCGAAAACCCGCCGTCAACGATCATCTCGATTCCGGTCACAAAGGATCCGGCCTTTTCCGACGCGAGGAGTAGAGTCGCGCCGATCAGTTCCTCAGCATTGCCAAAGCGGTTCGCCGGAGTGTGCCCCATGATCGCGGCAACACGATCCTCCGTGAGGACCTTGCGATTCTGCTCGGCGGGAAAAAACCCGGGAACGAGCGTATTGACCCTGACCCCCTGCTCCGCCCATTCCCGGGCGAGATTCTTCGAGAGATTGTGGACCGCTGCCTTGCTCGCCGAGTAAGTGAAGACCCTGCTCAACGGGCCGAGCCCTGAGATCGATCCGATATTAATGATCGAACCTCCCCCGTTCTCGAGCATGTGTCTGCCGAAGATCTGGCAGCTTCTCAGGATCGCCCCGAGATTGATGTCGAGAATGCGGGCAAACTCCTCGTCTTCGATTTCGAAGAGCGGTGTCGGCGAGTTCACCCCCGCTCCGTTCACGAGAATATCGACACGTCCGGTCTTAGTGACGACCGTCTCAAGGAGTGCCGAAAGAGATTCGCGCGAGGCAACATCGGCTGAGATGAAATAGGCACGGCCGCCTGCCGCATCGATCTCGCGAAGACGTTCCGCTCCCTTTTCCTCGCTTCGCCCCACAACAACGACCTCAGCCCCGGCCTTAGCGAGACCAAGCGCCATTTCCCCGCAGAGAACACCGGTCCCACCGATGACCACGGCAGTTTTTCCCTCAAGCGAAAACAGATCTTCAACAAAACTCATGCGTCACGAATACGACAGCCAACGCCGCGGTCAAATGCACATCACCGATCAGGCGACACTTTCGTTGTCTTCCTCCCCGACAACTTCAGGCTCAAAGTCAGCATCGAGACCTTCCTCGATCTCTTTACGCCATCGGCGCGAGATCCAGGGACGAATCAGCCCGTAGATAAAGTAGGAGAGAAAGATGCCAAGCGGCACGAACTCCACAAAATTCACCGCACAAACAAGAACCAGGACGGCAACGAAGAGCCAAACCATGGAGCGGCGGGTCTTCCAGTTCATTGCCTTGAAGCTCGGATACCGGAATTCACTCAGCATCATGAAAGCAAGCAGAATCATGAGAGCGAGGAGGACATATCTCCACCCTCCAATCTCAGTATCCCCCTCATTCAGCCAGAGAATAAAAATCGTCAACGAAGCGATCAAGCCGGCCGCGGCGGGAATCGGAAAGCCGACAAACTCGCGGCTCGTCTCCCGCTCAGGATGCTCCGCAGCCTCCTGGGCAAGGCAGTTAAAACGGGCCAACCGCATCCCTCCGCAGAGGAGATAGACGAAAGCGATGGTCCAGCCGAGGCGGTTATCGAAGCTACTCAAAACGATGTCCATCACCAGCAGCGCCGGCGCGATGCCGAACGAAACGATGTCCGCAAGTGAGTCGAATTCCCGACCGAACATCGACTCCTGCCCTTTGATCCTCGCCAATCGACCGTCGAGAGCATCAAAGAAACACGCCCCGAGAATGAGGAAAATCGCGAGGTAAAAATCCTTTGCGCCACCCTCCGCATCCCGCATCCCGTCAAAAATCGTAATCACCGCGCTGAAGCCGCAGGCGAGATTTCCCGCCGTCATCAGATTCGGCAGAAGATAGACCTGGGGGTTACTCCACGGGCCGGGGACGTGTCTTTTCATGAACCTAAAGTCATTCCAGTTGTCCAAAACTCAAATTTCAAATTTCAATGCGGCCTTTCCGGTCCATATTCCCTTATGATGTCTACCACGGCAGAAAAACCCCTCATCGACGGCAGTATCACCATGGGAGAAGTGCTCGAACGCTTCCCCGGCGCGAAACGCTCTCTTTTCGCGCAGTATCACATCGGTGGATGCCAGAGTTGCAGCTACGACGACGACGAAACCCTCGCCGAGGTGTGTGAGCGCAACGAGAACCTCCCTGTGGAGGAAGTGATCGAACACATCCTTTCAGCTCATGAAAACGATCTGAAGATTTTCATTGAGCCGAACGATCTCAAAGAAGCCTTCGGAGCCGATCCCGCCCCCCGCCTCCTCGACATGCGCACCCGCGAAGAGCATGAAGCTGTAGCCCTCCCGCATTCCGAAATGTTCAGCAACGACCTCCTCCAGGAGATCTTCGGACACGAGAACAAAGACCGGGTGATCGTTCTCTACGACCACACCGGCGATAAGTGCCTCGACGCTGCCGCCTACCTCATCGGCCATGGCTTCAAAAACACCCGCGCCCTGAGAGGCGGCATCGACGCCTACGCCAAAGAAGCCGACCCGGAAATTCCGCGCTATAAGTTAGAGTTTGAGGAGTAACCAGTTTTCAGTTCAGCCAGACCTTCCCACCTTTCACTTTCCCGCTTTTTACGGCAGCTCCGCTGCTTCTATCATGAGCGACTTCGAAGACAAACTTCAGAACGCCATCGCCAACCCTCAAAATCAGGGGGAAATGAGCGACGCGGATTCCGTCGGCACGGTTGGGAACCCTGAATGCGGCGACATGGTCCGCATGTGGCTGAAATTCGAGGAGAAGGATGGCAAAAAGGTCATTGATAAGGCGTCCTTCCAAAGTTTCGGCTGCCAGACCGCCATTGCCGTCGCCTCCATGGCTACCGAGATGCTCAAAGGCAAAACGGTAGAGGAGGCTCAGGCCCTCAGTTCGACTGACCTTTCCGCCCCCCTCGGCCCCCTTCCCCCCATGAAAATCCACTGTGGGGAAATGGTCGAAGGGGCTCTCCGGGACGCTTTGAATGCCGACAAAGGCACCGAACCCGCACCCGCCACCGGCAGCTCCAACACCCTCCTTGGTGACATGAACCGGCCGAAAATAAAAAGCGGCAAGCTCAAGGTTGTTTTGGAGAAATAGCGGAGCAAAGAATCCCGACTTTCCTACTTTCCCGTCTTTTACCCCTTACGCCGCACAGCGGCCCGAAACTATGCACGAAGAAATCGAACTATCCCGCGAAGTCGAAGCCATCCAGATCCCCAGTGGCGATCTCGTCCGCCTCCCCATCGGAACGAAGGTCATGATCACCCAGGCCCTCGGCGGAACCTACACTGTCGCGACCCAGTCCGGCCTCGCCCGCATCAAGGCGGAAAATGCAGACGCCCTCGGCATCGATCTCGAGGCCGAGAAAGCTCAGCAGTCAGCCGCCAGCGAAGCGGTTGCCAAAGGCGATTTCCAGGGTGCGATCTGGGAGCAGCTCAAGCTGGTCTTTGATCCCGAGATCCCGGTCAACATCGTCGATCTCGGACTCGTTTATGACTGCACGATCAAAGACGAAGAGGGCCAAAAAAACGTCGAAGTCAAAATGACTCTGACCGCCCCCGGTTGTGGCATGGGCCCGACCATTGCCGCGGATGCTCAGTCCAAAATTCTCATGCTCGACGGCATTGATAATGCGCAGGTCGACATCGTCTGGGACCCCGTCTGGAATCAGGAAATGATCTCCGAAGAAGGCAAGATGAAGCTGGGGATGATTTAGGCATCGCCTCGCGATGCGATCTTGGATCTTGGATCTTGGATCTTGGATCTTGGATCTTGGATCTTGGATCTTGGAAAACCAAAATCCAGCTGCAAAGATCCAACAGCAGCGGCGGAGCTGCCTAAGCCACCCGGTCCACCCACAGGAAAACGCAATAGCCGACGTAGCCGGCGAGCAGCAGCCCACCTTCCCAACGGCTGATCCTTTTCCGGCTTCCCATGATCGGGATCAGCAGGGCCGTGAAGCCCCCCATCACAATCAGGTCAGCCATCTCGATCTGAGTCGTGACGATCGGAGTAATCATCGCCGTGATCCCGATCACGCTGAGGAGGTTAAAGATACAGGACCCGATCACATTGCCGACGATGATATCGCCTTCGCGCTTCAGTGAAGCAATGATCGACGTCGCCAACTCCGGAACGGACGTGCTGAACGCAACCAGTGTCAGAGAGATCACCGCCTCCGGCACCCCCATTCGCTTGGCGATACTCACGCCACCACGTTCGAGCCACTCAGCGCCAAAGTAGAGGCCGGCAAGGCCGACGAGAATCAAGACGATGAGCTTCCAAACAGGCTCCTTCGCCGCAGCTGATGGGTCGAACTCGGTCTCGTATTCTTCCAGCACCTCAGGATCCTTCACCTTTTTCGCGAGGATCAACTGGAAGATCGTGTAACCGATAATGGCAACAAAGAGGAGGCAGCCCTCAAAACGGCCAATCACGCCATTCATCAGCATCCAGCAGAAAACGAGGCTCGCGATGACGAGGATGGGCAAATCTCTCAACAAGAGCTGATTCTTGATCGTGAGGACACAGATGAAAGCGCTCACCCCGAGGACGAGTCCGATATTACAAATATTCGATCCGATCACGTTGCCCAGCGCCATGTCAGGATAGCCTCCCTGATTGAACCCGATGCTAACAAAAAGCTCCGGCGCACTCGTTCCGAACGCGACCACCGTAAGGCCCACCACGAGAGGGGAAATCCCGAATTTGACTGCGAGTTTCGAAGCTCCGCCGACGAGCCAATCCGCTCCAAAATAGAGCGCAGTGAGTCCGGCAATGAGCCAAAGCAAATCAATCAAAACAGGCATGGCGCACTGTGACAGGACGACCGCTGAGTTCCACTGAAAATTCTTTCGTAATTTCGACTTGCGCCCTGCTCAGAAACCCGCATATTTCCGCCCCGCTAATCAGGGCAGCCCTGCCCCGATTTCAGCGCGAACGTGACCCGTTCGTCTAGTGGTTAGGACACCGCCCTTTCACGGCGGTAACA
>JARGOP010000115.1 GCA_029233965.1 Verrucomicrobiales bacterium
CAAAGACCGGTGAGGAGATGCAGCGTGCCTATCCTCCCCGCAACGACGTCTGTCAAAAAGTCACCTGGAAGCTGGCTGCTCACGCATCCCGGGATGTCCGTCTGGAAATTGTAGACGGTGATAAGGGCGGTTCCTACGCCTGGCTCGGCGTCACTCGAATCGAGCCCGCCGTGGTATCGGTCGATGATTTCAAACCCGATGATTCCTCCGGCCAATCACTCTCCTTTCTTGCTGATCTCCTCAAGATATCGGCACCGGCCGATCTCCGCGATCAACTTCGCCCTTTTCTTCCACCAGCGCCTCCAGCTCCGCCCCGTGTGATTTCCGAGACGGATCGCAAAAGGCTCGACGAATTGATAGCCTCTCGTCTCGCCACCTTTGATCCCGCGAAAGCCGATGTGGATAGAGGCGCAAGGCTCTTCCAAACGCACTGCTCGGGGTGCCACCAAATCGGGGGAGAAGGAGGCCTTGTCGGTCCCCAACTCGATGGCATCGGCAATCGCGGTGCGGATCGATTGGCCGAAGATATCCTCGATCCCAACCGGAACATTGACGCCCATTTCTATCTTACGACGGTGACGCTCAAAGACGGGGCCAGCGCATCCGGCTATCTTCAGGCGGAGCGTGGCGAGGTCGTCGAGCTGATCGATCCCACCGGTCAAATACATCGAATTTCGAAAAGCCGAATCGAAACGCGCGAAACGATTCCCGTTTCCCTCATGCCGGCTACGTTTGGCGAGGCGCTGAACGAAGAAGCATTTCGGGATCTGCTTGGCTGGTTGATGCCTACCTCTAGGCAAAATAGGTGAAGGCCATGTTCATCCAGCCGGCGAACGAGCATTACGCCCGCTGTCGTGGCAGTCTCTCATCTCGAGGGATCCGCCTCGTGAAGTTCCGCAGATGGCAATTTTCTCCGGATCGGCGTTTTCTGTTTGGATCAAATGATCGAGCACCTCCGAAAGCCGATCATTGAACGGCGCCATAAAATCCACGTCTTTCCGGTCCAATTCTCCCCAGCCGCTCAGGCCACTTGGCCTTCGATCACCCGTTTGTGAGCCATGCCAGGGTAGGTCGATCGAAACACTCAGGTAACCGGTTCCGCGAGTTCGTTGCCGGACTGACGAAAGTAGTGAATGCTCGGTGTGCTCTCGATCGTCCCCGAGAGGACAAGCAGGATGGGTGCCGGACTCTTCGATTCGTGCCCCCACCATCCATACTTCACGCCACCGGACGTCTTTCCCGTTTCGAATTTCTAATCTGCCGCTGACCATGCTCCTCCGACGAGAATTCCTGAAACCCAAATCAGAGTCAGGCATTCTCGAATCATCCGAACTATTTTGAATTCATGAGGCATGGCGTGATTCCTCTGTGATCGACTTCAGTTTCTCAATCTCGAGGACATCATTCAAGGCCGGGTGTCGCTGGCGAAAGATGCGATCATAGGTGAATTCATACAGGTGTCGGTCACGTTCGGAAAGGCAATTTCCGTCAATCGGTGATCCTTCAGACTGGTGCCTATCATTTCCTTCCGGCTATAGTCTTAATCCTACTCCATCTTTTCGCCATGAAACTGATCTTATCTCTTTTGACGCTGACCGCCTGGGCGGCTTCCTCCGCTTTCCACGCGAAGGCACAGGAGGCGGACGGACTCGCGCCGGAGGTCACGGACCTGAACGCCGAAGATATTTCCTACGCTCTAGAGGCAAAGCTTCCCGATCTGGAGAAGCCCTTCATCGATCCGACGCCGGACGACAAGGATGACGGGATTGCTGTTGGTAGGTTGGGTGGTGACAACGGCGGGAGAGAGGTTGTTCTCGCCTTCTCCCGGGAAATTGCCGAAGGCAAACATGGTGACATCGACAGCTTTCTGCTCGTGAAGGACGAAAAACTGATTTTCGAATCCTATTTCCGCCGTGGCCGGTTCAACTATCCGCACTACCAGATGTCGATTACCAAATCCTACACGGCGATGGCACTGGGGCGGGCGATGAAACTCGGCTATCTGACCATGGCTGATCTGGACCAACCGGTGACACAATTTCTCCGGGAGCTCGAACCGGAATCCTTCGTCGAAGGGGCTGATTTGATCACTCTGGCCGAAGCCATGAATATGCGCTCCGGTATTCGCATTGACGATGAAACAGCCAGGCGTCTTCGTCGCACCCCGGATACTCTCCAGGGGCAGGGACAGATTCAGGCCTATTTGGAAAACAGCGCACCGATTCCGCCCGTGCCACGCGAATACAAGTATCAGGGTTCTGATCCCAGCATCACAATGCAGGTGGTGGACGCCGTCGTGCCGGGATCGGCACGCGAGTTCATCGAGACGGAATTGCTCGGCAAAATGGGCATCCATCGTTTTGGCTGGCAGGATGACCTCAGCGGTTTGCCCAAGTCCGCGGCCGGAAGCAGCATGCGTTCGCGCGATATGGTGAAGTGGGGGCTGCTCGTTATGAATGAAGGGAAATGGAACGGCGAACAGCTCATTCCAGCTGAGTTCGTGAGGCGCGCCACCGATCGTCTCCATACCAATCCCCGGGGAACGAGCTACGGCTTTTTCTGGTGGCGGCACGATATGGAGGTGGGCTCTCGCAAAGTCGATTGCATTTCGGGTCGCGGCGCCGGGGGGCAGTTCATCTTGATCTTTCCTGAACTCGACATGATCGCCGTCGTAACCGCTCACATCAAGGGGATGGGCGGAATGCTCAAGTCCTTTCCTGAACGGATTCTGCCGGCCTTCATGGGGCACTGATCGTCCCTTTCGGGAAGGAAATAAATCGCAGATCTGCTCAGTGGGGCGCGCTCTGGATCGGGAGGTAAAGGCGCGCGGGCCTCTGGATTTCCCTTTACTTTTCTTAGGTCGGAAGAAGTTCCAAGGGTTCAAATCTTAACGATCTCCGGTGCGAAAGAGCACAGCTTCCGGGATTGCCTGCTTCTCGATACCGGGGCCGGACCACTGCAAGGTCAGCGCGGGAGTCTTTTCCGCGCTTCGATAGTAGAGCGTAAAAGGATGGAGGCCCGCCTTGAGACGGATGCTTCCACTGGCTTCAGAGCCGTCGTGATTGAAGTCGTCGTCGATGACCTGGGACTCGTGAATGCGAAGATGGGTCCCCGCGTCGGAGGTGGCGTGGAAGGTCCAGAGTCCGTTTTTCGGAATCTTGAGGAATCCCCGGTACCGGAGTCCGGCATGATCGGGGCGGGGGAGCTGTTTGGCGACATCGATCCCGTATGCAAGGTCTTCCGCAACCGGGTCGAGTTCATCGAACTCAGGCAGCCAGGGCCATTTCCCTTCGAAGCTCGCGATCCTCACGCCTTGAATGACGGCTGCATCGACCGGGGGCACCAACTCATGGTCGTAGGCCCTCACTTGCACTTTGTCCTTGCTGGGATCAAAAGGGTCGTCTCTTTCCGGCTGTCGCACTTGAAGGACCCGGTCCTTCATCCTCTGCTGCAAACGGTTGAAATAGTCCACTCGTCCTTCCGGAGGATGGACGAAGAGATCGGTTCCCTCCTGGAGGTCGGTGCGAAGGTCATAGATCTCGAAGGGGTCGGCATGGGATTCGATAAAGACTCGCACCCCTTTGTAGCCATCGAGGAAGATCACCTGTTGCCCGTTTCGACGAGTTCCGGCATGGTTCACAAATTCCGGATACTTCGGCACGGATCCTTTTTGTCGGAACTCCGCGTAGATAATTCCCTCCCGGGCTTGGCCCTTTCCGGTCAGAACCGGAACGAGAGAAACTCCATCGCTCCGGGCCGGAGTCGGGACTCCGGCGAGGTTGCAGAAGGTTGCCATCCAGTCGTGGAACTGGGAGGGGCGCTCGCTTTTCCCACCCTTCGCGATGGTCTCCGGCCACCAGGCAAAGGTCGGCTGACGCATTCCGCCCTCGTAGCAGTCTCGTTTGATTCCCTCGAACGGGCCGAACGAATCGAAGGCGTTCGCCTCGTATTTCTCGCCCGTGATGTAGGTGTTGTTGTGAGGGCCATTGTCGGCGCTGAAAATGACCAGAGTCTCGTCCTCGATACCCAGATCGCGTAGCGTCTGGAGCAGGTCGCCAATGTTTTCGTCCATCCGGCGCACCAAAGTGACGAAACGCTCTTCTCCGTCGGACCAGCCTTTTCCAACGACCTCGGGGTCGCGCCATGAGTCGATCGTGCCGGCTGCGGTATTGATCATGCTTCCGGGTGTGCCGGTCCATTGCATTCCGCCTTCGACACCCGATCCTTCCGGATAAGTCATGGTCGGCAACTGCAGCGCCGCGTGTGGAGTGTCGAAAGCAAAGTAGAGAAAGAAAGGAGCGCGATCTTCGTCGGCACAGTGATCGACGATCCATTTCTTGGCCCGGGCCGTGAAGAGATCGGGGGTGAAACACTTGTCGAGAGTGCCGGAGATCTCGCGATTGTTTTCATAGAGTTCCTGGGGGCTGCGATGCCCCTCGGAGTTTCCGATGGGCCAGTGATTGGCCGGATAGTGCTGGTGGCCATCGACGTGGCGGACATAGCCGTGGAAAAAGTCGAAGCCGCGTTTGGTTGGATAGGCTGTCCATGTTGCCGGAGAATCGCCGCTTCCCTGGAGCCCATATTTCCCGACCAGTGCCGTTGCGTATCCGGCTTGTTTCAGAGTGCTCGCCAGCGTGTGATTGTGCTCGAGTGCGTTGTCGAAGTCGGTGTTTCGAATCGTGCAGTGCCCCTGGTGCACGCCGGTCAGAAGGGTTCCGCGGGCCGGAGCACAGACCGGCGCACTGGTGTAGTGCTGGTTAAGAATCATCCCCTCCGCCGCCATCCGGTCGAAGTTCGGCGTCGCGAACTTCTTTTCCCCGGCGCGGGCGTTCTGCCAGAGCACACCGATGTCGCCGTAGCCGAGGTCGTCTGCGAGGATGAAGATGAGATTGGGACGTTTGCCGGCTCCGTTGGGATCTTCCGCCATCGCCGGGAGGGCGAAAGCGAGGAGAGCCAGGAGCGTCGGGAGGATGGCTGCTTTATGAATCAGCAGGGGGGAGGAGTTGGTCATGGGAGAGGTCCTTCTTTCAGTGGAGGGAGAATACGCATGCATTGGACTCCCCGTCACCTGAACATTTGCAGAGAGGCGTCCTATGTTGGCTCAAATTCCCCCTCGAAATGCGGAAGGGGCGTGATACGATTCGAGTCATGATTTCCAGAATTTCTCTCTGTGTGACTCTCCTGGCTGCCTTTGCTTTTTGCTCCGCGGAGAGTGAATTGCGCGATTGGTCGAATGCTGCGGGGAAAACGATTTCCGCTGAGTTAGTCAGTCTTGAAGGGTATAGTGCGATTCTCAAAATGGCAAACGGTCGAACCTACACCGTGCCACTCGCGGACCTGAGTGAAGCGGATCGGGAATTCGTTCAAGAGTGGAAAAAGGAACAAGAGACGGCAGCGAGTCTGGAAGAAGCGGGCATCGAACTGGGGATTCCGACCAAATCGATTGTGGAAACGGCCTTTGATGAGGAGACTCCGAGAACGAGGAAAGGGGAACTCCTGGGCTGGCAGGCCGGAATCGGAGAATGGCGGATTGAAGAGGGGGTTCTCATCGGCGATGAGGTGGCCGAAGACAATCACGCATCGTCTCTGACCTATCGTTTCGAGGCGGACCATCTCATCCTTACAGCTGAAGTCCAACTCGGGACCGCCGAGCAGATTGCGTTTGCGTGCCGCGACACGGTTCCTCCGAATCTCCACCTGGGACGCCTCTACATCACGCCTGATAAGCTCTGGATTCAGCGTATGTCAGGGATCGCCAAGACGACGAAGAGCGAGAAACTCGTGACCCGGGACGTCGATCTGGATCCGGAGAAGTGGTATAAAGTCACCATCGAAATCATCGGTGACCGGTACCGGGCGAAGGTGGGCGACGAGGTGATCGAAGCCACGCACGAACGCTTTCAGGACGCGAAGGGAATTGTAGCTCTCGTCAACAGGGGGCAGGGCGCAAAATATCGGAATGTGTCGCTCTGGCAGGCGAAGCCGAAGGAGTGAGAGGCAATTCCTTAGATCCGTGTCCGGGCATTCTTTTAGAAGGGTAGTAAGGTCTGCATGAAAGTCGAGGTTGATCCCCGAACTTTTTCTGAATTACATCAACGACGAGGCGGTTCCGCGGATCCAAACCCTGTTCCCCGGAGAGAAAAGCTACCATCTTGATTTGTCTCCGGTGAAATAGTCCGGATGTCTTCGAAGAGGGAAGTCACTTTTCGTAATCAGCCCCGGTCAGGCTTTCGAGAACCGATTCCTGCCAGTCGTGTAAGGATTTCTGCATCCCCTCAAGCACCGCAGGCTCCACGGTGGAGAGGTCCTCTTTCTCACCGGGATCAGCGCGGAGATTAAACAACTCCCGTTTCGGGTCGGATCCCTCGTTTTTGCCATCGTGAACGACCAGTTTGTAGCGATTGTCGAGCATGACGCGGGCTCCGCGATAGTCATCATCTTCGATCCCCGGATGATGGAAGTTCTTAAAGTTTCGAGTGGGGATTCCGCCACTCAATTTTACCAGAGGAGTGGTGCCTTCCTGGAGTCCGGGATCGATCCACGGTTTCCGCTCGGCGAGGTTGTTCCGGCGCGTATCGAAGGACCAGAAGAAGATCGGTTGGGGGCGTTTCGTGAGGTACCCGTCGAACAGCGGTGCGAGGCTGATTCCATCGAGTGTGCGGTTCGGCAAAGTGGTGCGGGTGAGGGCGCAAAGCGTGGGCAGGATGTCACTCGTGACCGCATTGGTTTCGCTGACGCGCCCCCGGGGGATGCGCGAGGGCCACTCAATGACGCCGGGAACGCGAATGCCCCCGTCGT
>JARGOP010000001.1:0-144497 GCA_029233965.1 Verrucomicrobiales bacterium
CGCGAGATCGCGAAAGAGACGAGCGCCGACAACTCGGAGCGTCCTGCCGGGGACAATGCAGCCTCCGTCCAGGTCAGTGGAACCGACGGGTCGATGGTGCCCATCGTAGAGTTCAAGCGGGTCGGTGAGGTGAACAGGAAGTGTCCCCCGAGTCGTTAAAATAGAGGTGGCGGTTGGTTAGGCCACGCATAAGCGTGGCGGTGCCTAAACCAAACCAACCAACCCACCACCATGACCCACGAAAACCTGAAAGCCGCCTTTTTGCAAGGTGGAGAACGAGAGTCTGCCGAGATGCTCGACGCCGTTTTACGAGCCTCAGTTCGCGAAGCATTCTGGAAAGTGATGGCCGACGAAGTCACCGCCCTCTGTGGTCCTCGCTATCGCCCTGATCCCCAAAGCAGCAACCATCGAGCCGGATCAGAGACAGGGACCGTTTACCTCGGAGGCGAAAAAGAAGAAATCCGTCGCCCCAGAGTGCGCCATGAGAGCGGAGGCGAGGTGCGACTTGAGAGCTACCAGGCTGCATCGCGAGAAGGCCTCAAAGCCAGGCACAAAAAGGCTTTCCGGCCGAAGACAACGGTGCAGGATCCGGATCGCACCCCAGCGCCCAATCGTCTTGCCGAAATGGAATCCCCGTCTCGATCCGGAGAAGTGTTCGTCAGCGACATCACCTGCGTCGCAACCCGCGAAGGCTGGCTCTATCTTGCCGTGACCATGGATCTCTACAGTCGTCGCATCGCAGGTTGGCATCTGGATGACTCGATGAAAACCGACCTGGTCATCCAGGCAGCCCGGAAAGCCGTCACTGCTACGGAGGTGCGTTCGGACGCGATCTTTCATTCCGATCGTGGTTGCCAATCCACGAGCCGGGAAATGCGATCCTGGCTGAGCCGACGCGGCTTCCTCTCGAGCATGAGTTCGGTGGGTTACTGCTACGATAATGCGTCCTGCGAATCGCTCTTCGCCAGTTTGAAACGAGAAGCGTTTCCAGCCGGGTGTGTTTTCGACAGCAAACGGGAAGCTCGCCGCACGATCTTCCAATACATCGAGACCTTCTACAATCGGGAACGCATTCACACGGCACTCGGAAACCAGTCGCCGGAGAAGTTCCTGACAAATCACTTTCCACCCGAAACAATCACCCTAAACTAAACACAAGGAGGCCAAGTTTTTCGTGTCTACTAAAGTGGGGGAGTTCCAGTAAATCCATTTCCTGGTGAGAAGACGAGGACGCATCACTGATATACAGCGATGCGAGTGGAAGCCTTTCAGGAAAAATCACCTCAGTCAGCATCGCCGCCCTCAGCATCCGTGACATACTCATTAGCGAGGGCGATGAGATCCTCACCTGATGCGATGTAGCGCTCGCGATACTCGGTGATTGTCGTCTCGTTGCTCACCAGAAAGGTACCGAGAGCGTCCCGGTCATTTCCGTTCTCACTACGGACCCATTGGAGAAGTTCGGCAACACAGCGGTGGCTGCTACCGGCCCCAATGGCGTCGAGAGAGTCTCTGAAGCGCGTTGCCTTATCCCAGTCGATTTCCGCGAGCAGATATTCGACTCCTTCGTTACGGATTGCCGTGTCAATTTCGGCAATCTGGTCGGGTTTTACATCCCGGGGATTATGAGGAGCACAGGCGATCAGCTCTTCGACGAGATCTTCACGATCCCGGACAAGCGAAAGTTTCTTTTTCGCGATAAAGCTTTCCGCATTCGCTCCGTGATCAAGGAGAAGATGAATGATATCGCGATTGCGATTCATGATAGCCAGAAAAAGAGGGGCACCTCCTTGAAAATTAACCTCAGCTCCATCTTCGATCGCTTCGATGGCATCATCAGCAGCCCCCACGGTGCATGCTAGTTCAAGGGTGCGGTTCGCAATTGGATCACTCATGGTCAGGGCGCAGCTTAGAGAGAACTATGGTGGAACATAGTATTATGGTGATTCTATCACAGTGACCTGCATTGGCAAACGCAGAAATTAAAGAAACAATGAAAAATCAGATGAGCGAAAGGAATTTATCCCTCGCGATATCGAATGATTCCCTGGGCGATTTCCTCGGCGACGATTTGTCGAAACCATTCCGCGCCGCAACGCTGGCTTTCCCAGCGGTTTGAAATAAAGCCACACTCAACGAGTACTGCGG
Organism: Verrucomicrobiales bacterium; assembly: GCA_029233965.1. Classification (GTDB taxonomy): domain Bacteria; phylum Verrucomicrobiota; class Verrucomicrobiia; order Verrucomicrobiales; family DEV007; genus Arctic95D-9. Next base: position 2,149 of record JARGOP010000001.1, read on the forward strand.
TTGCCTGAGTCTCTTCAAGAACCTTGAGTCGCTCCGGTTTGAATCCCCGATTCCGCGTCACGAGACGGCGACCGAGTTCGCTCTGGATATAGCTGGCCAGTTCTCTCGCCGTATCGCTTCCCGGCCAGTAAAGGGTTTCTGTTCCACTGATACTGCGATCAGAGTGGGCATTGAAGTGGAGGCTGATGAAGATCGTGTTCGGTTTCGCATTGGCGAGAGCGGCCCGGTCAACGAGTTCGATGTAGACATCGGTCCGTCGCGTCAACTCCGTCTCGTATCCTTTTGCCTGCAGGATTTTCTCCAACCGGAAGGCGAGGTCGAGGACCAGCTCTTTTTCGACCAGTCCAAAAGCACTGGAACCCGGATCGATTCCGCCATGGCCGGGATCGATGACGACGCGCGTGAAATACTCCGTCGCGAAAGAGGTTGGTGTCGGGATGGCGGAGAGCAAAATCGTGATCGCGAGGGCGGCAGGAATCAGGCGCATCGTTGGCAGGATAGCGAGGGAATGAGGAGCTGTCTACTCAGTCATTAGGTTTTCTTAAATAATTTCAGGAATCAGCGTATTCCTGAAGCTTGAGCCATCGAATGAGAATGGTTGTAGCGCATCCAAAGAGAATGACCCAGAGAGCAATCTGAGGAATCGGAGTGCTGAAGTGTTCCTTCGGAATATTGATCATCATGAGTGCCGAAGTCACGGATAGAAGGAGGAGCCTATGAACGCGAGTCATCGGGCCTGAACCTGCTGATTTCTTTCCGGCCCCCTTCATCACTCCGACCGAACGCACGTAGGCGGAAAAAATGGCGGCCAGTGCCGTCGCGAGGCCGAGCCAGGAGTTCGATTCAATAGCGAAGCCGAAGCCGATCAGGGTCACTGCATCCGAGACTCGCTCGGGTAGTTCCGTCACAAAGATTTCCTCCATCGTGGGTTTCGAGTGATGGTGATGGAGGAGTGAATCCATCTGGATGCAGGCAATTCTGAGTATGCAGCAGACCATGCCGATGCCCCAGAAAAGGGAAGGGGTCATCGACACACCTGTAAAGAGAAACGAAAATCCTGCAAGAATTCCGAGAACCATGCCTGAGATGGCGACCATTTCGCTGGTGACGCCCAGAGCTGTCAACGAAAGCGCAATGCGGCGCATTGGTTGCCAGCGGCGACGGTTGCGTGAACGGGAGGAGGAATCCATGGATCTTGACGGGATGTATTCGCGGCAGGTCGTGACTTTTCAACGAAAAGCGAGAACATTCCACGCTTGATGGGGTTCAATTTAGCTGTTATTGCACGTGTCCGCCCCGGATTTTCGTCAGTTTTTCGCCATCGAAATGATTCCCTCAAACCCGCTTTCTCCAGATGACGAAATTGGGAAGGAGAAGCGACTGGAAAATGAAAGGGATGTGGAGTTGATGCTAAGAGTCCGCGAGGGAGACATGGCAGCCTTCGAATCTCTCGTCGAGATCCATCAGGGGGCGGTGATCGGAACGGTTGCAAAGATGCTCGGAAGCGCTTCCGAGGCTGAGGATATTGCTCAACAGGTCTTCGTCCGAATCTGGAAGTCGGCGTCGCGCTATGAGCCACAGGCTAAGTTCACAACCTGGATGTTCACGATCACGAGGAATCTCGTGTTCAACGAAACCCGCCGCCGCAAGAGGAAGCCGACGGTCTCGGTAGAGGAGCGTGAGGAGGAAAGTCACCAGGTTGTCGAAGATATGCACACAGCTACGCCGGACGCAGAAATGCTTCACGCGGAACTGGAAAGAGCGGTTGATGATGCCATTCAGACACTTCCGGAGAAGCAACGTATGGCAGTGGTGCTCCGGCGCTATGAAGAGCTTCCCTATGAGGACATCGGGAAGGTGCTTTCCATGTCCGTGCCTGCGGTGAAGAGTCTGCTTTTCAGGGCGAGGACCCAGTTGAAGGAGACTCTTCAGAAATATCTGGATCAGTAGGAGTCTATTGGCCGAGGCGTATCAAACTCTCCTCCGTGCGAATGATAAAGCCATCGGAGACAACCGCGAAAGAAGAGAGGCCAAATTCACCAATTTCATTTTCGGCCACTTTTTGAAAGTCTCTGCCGGGTTTCACCACCGTCGTGACGCCGTCGCCGTTGTGGAAAAAGAGGTGGCCGCCTGCATATACGGGTGATGAGGAATAGCCTCCGCGCCCATCGAGCCGTTCGCGGTAGAATTCCTCGCCGGTTTCAGGGTCAAGGCAGGAGAGGATCCCTTTGTCATCGTTAATGTAGAGCAGGCCATCGACAATGATCGGAGAGCTTTCCTTCGGAATCTGCCGCTCCACTTTCCAGGCCACATGCGTGTCCGTGACATCACCTTTTCCGTCCGCTCGTATCGCGTAAAGATGGGCGACGCCGAATCCTGAGCACACGTAGACCTTACCGTTTTGAAAGAGGGGTCTGGGAACCACGGAGAATCCTTCTCCATACCGGCTTCTCCAAATTTCCTGACCGGTTTCCGGGTCATAGGAAAAGACTGCGCCGGAACCGGGAATGATCGCCTGGGGTTTCCCGGCGACTTCAATAAGGAGGGGCGTTGCGAAGGAAAAGGGATTCTTCACTTCAATGTCCCGGAAGGTTTTCCAAAGGATTTTTCCCGAGGTCTTATCCAGAGCAACGACAAAGGGATCTTTCCCGCCGTCACAGGAAAAGAGAAGACGGTCTTTCCAGAGGGCTGGGGAGCCTCCTGTTCCGTGGACGGGCTTATAAGTGAGCGAAGTCTGTTTCCACAGGATCTCTCCGGTTTCGGCGTCGAGAGCTGCAGTGCCGTGATGCCCGAAGTGGTAGTAGAGCGTGCCATCCTCAAACAGTGGCGTCGGGGAGGCGTGACTGTTTTTCTTGTGCATGTATTCGTCAGGCTTCGCAAAGATCTCGCGCTCCCAAAGCGGTGATCCATCAGTGAGCGAGTAGGCCCGTGCCTGAAGGGAGAGCTGATCGTTCGAAACAATGGCGGTGGAAACGAAGATGGCACCGTTTGCGACCACCGGTGAAGACCAGGCTTTTCCCTCTACCGGGATTTTCCAGCGAACGTTCTGCGTGGATGACCAAGTGAGTGGGACTTGTGAATCTTCGGCATGCCCCTGTCCCGTCACTCCCCGAAACTCAGGCCAGTAATCAGAAAATGCGGTCCCTCCGGAGAGGAGGCAGCCCGAGACAATGAGAGAGATGAGGCGGAGATTCATGATTTCTGATACTACACATTCAGCGAGGGAGCAGGACAAGGCCGCATTGGCGTCATCAACGCGATGACCATTTTCATGTTCCGGAATACGCACAGACAAATACGTGAGTCTGACGGGAGGGGCCGTTGACAGTAGGATTCCTCTGCAGCAGCATTGAGACCGACTATGACGAACTCCGATGTGACCCGCAGGATTCTGGATAATTCCAGCCAATCGCCATCCTCTCAGCAGGAACGTTTTGAGAAGATTCGGACTCTCGTGCGTCCGGATTCTCTGATTGCGAGTCAAGAGTTGGCGGAGGAAGTGGCTGGTTTGATTCGGGAGCGACAGGATGTCGGTGGGACTTTTGTTCTCGGTCTCGCGACAGGGTCGACTCCGGTTCCTTTCTATCGGGAATTAATTCGACTTCATCAGGAGGACGGATTGAGTTTCAGGAATGTCGTGACCTTCAATCTCGACGAATACTACAGTCTGAACCGCGACCATCCGGAGAGTTACTTTCGGTTCATGCACGACCAGCTCTTCGACCATGTCGATATTCCGGCGGAGCAGATTCACATCCCGGACGGCACGGTTCCAATGGAAGCGGTCTACGATTACTGTCTATCCTACGAAAAGCAGATTGAGAAAGCCGGTGGACTGGATCTGCAGATTCTTGGGATCGGACGAACCGGACACATCGGTTTTAACGAACCGGGCTCAGCGATGGAGTCGATCACCCGCATGATCACTCTGGATCGTGTCACTCGTCAGGACGCCGCCGCTGATTTCATGGGCGTCGCAAATGTTCCCCGTTCGGCAATCACGATGGGGGTGGGTACTATCCTAAAGGCGAAAAATCTTGTCCTCATGGCCTGGGGAAGCAACAAGGCCGATATCGTGAAGGAGGCGTCAGAGGGAGAAATGACTGATCAGGTCTCCGCGAGCTTCCTTCAGACTCATGACTGCGCGGTTTTTTTGATTGATGCGGCCGCAAGTTCCCGCCTCACCCGGTTTCGTCACCCCTGGCTGGTTAGTCCGATAAAGTGGGACCCTTCGATGAAAAAGCGGGCCGTGACCTGGCTCTCAAGACAGCTTGGCAAACCGATTCTGAAGCTGGTCGACGAGGACTATAATGAAAAGGGCACCGGCGAACTCCTCGCTTCGACTTCCGAGGCGGCCTACGAGGTGAATATTGACTGTTTCAATCGGGTCCAGCAGACGATCACGGGATGGCCGGGTGGAAAACCCGGGGCGGATGACTCCAACCGGCCTGAGAGGGCGAATCCGTTCCCCAAAAAGGTTCTCGTTCTCAGTCCTGAGCCGATGGATGCCTTTATCGGCATGGGAGGGACTCTGAATCGCCTCAAAGAGCAGGGGCACGAGGTCAGCCTTTTCTTTCAGACTTCGGGAAATCTCAGGGTCGCTGATGTCGCCGCCCTCAACTTCGCCCGGGTTATCCTTGAGATGGCGGAGGCCATTGCTGAATCCGGGTGGGAGGACCAGAAACGCTATGCTCAATCGATTATTGATGCGCTGGATGAAAAAGGTGAGTTTGGGGTTGATCCTGAATTGGTTAGAAAGCTCAAGGGGTTAATTTTGAGAGGGGAGGTTCGCGATGCCGCTTCAGTCTGCGGGCTGGACCCGGGAGCCGTTCGGTTTTTAGATCTGCCGTTTTATGAAGAGGGGCGCTATCGCCGTTTTCAGCGAACGGAAAATGATCTGCAGATCATGAGGAAGGTGCTGGAGGGGCTTAAGCCCGACATGATTTTTGTGACCGGTGATGCCGGGGATCCCAGCTCCACGCAGTCGATCGCATTCGATTGCTTTGCCGAGGCATGGAATCAGATGTCCAGTGAGTCGTGGTCCTCAGAGTGTCGGGTCTGGTCTTACCGGGGACGGGATGGTTCATTCGAGACTCACGAGATCGACATGGCGGTTCCGATGAGTCCTGACCAGCTTGAGCAGAAGGTGGAAGCTATCCGGAAATTCATGTCGACCAGTGATGATGATCTCAGCGCCCCCACGAGAAATCGTGAAATTGCGGCGGAATACGATGCCCTTGGAATGGCGGAATACGAAGCGATCGAAGCGTTCTGTCGCTGGGGAAGCCAGTCTTCCTAAAGTCCGAAGAGTGGCGCCGGGACAAGAAAAGCGTGCTGTTCGAGAAGGCTGTAGGTTCCATGCCAGCTGACATATTGCGAGAGCCAAACGAAGAAGACGTATGCGGCGACCACGGGAACGGCTGCGATTCCTGCTATCCAACGGGGCAGCCATCGACGCGCTGTTTCAGCCTTTTCGGCCCGTGAAAGCGCCCACCCGAGAAGAAGGCGCGCCGGAAAAATGAAAAGGACGAAGATGATATTGGGAAGCCAGGCGACTTCGTTCGGTGTCAGTTCAATCTTGAGCAGGTAGAGGGGGAGCGCGAAAAGTAAGGTCACGGAAAGAGCGAGCCAAAAGGCAAGGGGTGCCCGCTTGAAAAGTGCTCTTGCTTCTGAGATGGCAAAAAAGTCCCGAAAACGGCGGGTCATTGCGTAACGGGTCTGAAGAAAGGGTAGCAAAAGAACGGTGCCTCCGAGAATAAGAGCACCTAGAAATGAGCCGAGGACCGCGATTCTCTGTTCGGTGGCGCCCGACGATAGAAAAGGGATTCCCAGAGGAATTGCCAACCAGACTGCCGCTCCGAGGAAACCAAAGAACCCGAGTTTACCAAGCTGAAACAGGCGTTTGGCGATTCGGGGCAGGAGAAGCAGGGTTCCTTTGGGCCAGGGGAAAGATTGTCGCCCCGAGAGCCAGCGAATCCATTGGAACGGAGCAGGAATTAAAAAGTATCGCAATTTGCCGCCCCGAAGGATCGCCGCGAGAAGGTGCAGCGTGATGACAACGATGAGAAAGGCCAGGAAAATGCGGAGCCCGTTTGCTTCCTCGCTACCGGGTTGAATGAGTTCTGCATCTCTCCAGAAGCTGTGAACCAGTCTTACCGGAAGGAACCAGAACCAGAATCCGAGCAGGATTTTTCCGAGGCGGGCAAAGTGATCGAGGCCGATAAATCCGTCGCGCAGTTTGCCGCTGGCGGCGACCCTCGAGGACGCTTCAAGGAGAAAACCGAGACTGAGCAGATTGAAAACAGGGATAGCGGAAACCACCGCGAGGCATCCGGTCATGGAGGCGAAGCCAACGATGCGATCAAACTGCCGACCTGGAAATGCGGTTAGCTTCCGGAATCTGCGTCCTGTCACCTCATGAGACAGGGGAGCTTCGGTCCCCGGGGGAATTTCTGATCTGACCAGCATGGTTAGTCTCAAAAGACGACGAATTGATGGATTCGGTTACGGAAAGTGAAAAATTGAGATTGATCCTGAATTGGAACTATTCCCGGCAACCTCCGACTTCTTTTCGTCGTGCTCCGATCGTAACGCACCTTGAAAATCGCTACATTACTACTGATAACGTGCCTTTTCCCCGCCGCCCTGCGCGCCGAGGTGGAGGTAAACCGGGCCATGCTTGGCATGTTTCAACCGATCCCCGAAGTGGCTGAGAACCCTGCCAACCCGGTGACAGATGCCAAGGTTGATCTGGGCCGCATGCTCTACTACGACACCCGTTTATCGAAGAATCGCAGTGTCTCGTGCAACACCTGTCACGACCTCGCCAGTTTTGGCGATGATTGACTCAAGGTCTCCAAAGGGATTCACGAGCAGGAGGGCGGACGCTCTGCGCCAACGGTATACAATGCCGCTATTCACATTGCCCAGTTCTGGGATGGCCGGGCGAAGGATGTCGAGGAGCAGGCAATCGGTCCTGTGACCAATCCAATCGAGATGGGAATGCCGGATCCGGATTACGTTCTGCGCGTCCTCAAATCAATTCCCGGCTACGTTGAAGCTTTCAAGGCAGCCTTCCCGGACGAAGAGGAGCCGCTCACTTACGTGAACGTCGGCAACGCAATCGGAGCTTTCGAGCGAAAGCTGATGACTCCCTCACGGTTCGATGACTTTCTCAAAGGGGATGAGGAAGCTCTCACGACCGCCGAAAAACACGGACTCAACTTGTTCATGACAACCGGTTGTACGACGTGTCACAACGGAATGGGTGTGGGCGGACATCTATACCAGAAGCTTGGCCTGGCCAAAGAGTGGCCCACTGAGGATCTCGGTCGCTACGAGGCTACGAAAAATGAATTCGATAAATATTTCTTCAAAGTTCCCAGTCTGCGGAATATTACCGAGACAGGCCCCTACCTTCATGATGGATCAGTCGAATCGCTCGAAGAAATGACGGCGAAAATGGCTGAATACCAGCTCGGACGGGAGCTTTCCGATGAAGATGTGAAATCAATTGTCACTTTCATGGGATCACTGAAAGGACGCATCGACGAAGAGTTTATTGCCAAGCCCGAACTTCCCGCGGACGGTCCCGACACTCCGGGTGCTGATTCGTAGGGGCGAATTCGTTTCATCCAGACATTCAAAAAAGGCCGTCAAGAGACGGCCTTTTTTTCGGCCTTCGAAGAGAGAGTTGTTTTTCGGGGAAACTTCCGGTTAGGAGGTTTTCTCAGAGTCGAAACCTCTATCGACTTCGAAGAGCTCACCATCCTCTTCGAGAACTTCCTGCCTGACAAATTTCACTTCCTGAACCGTGCGATCATCTGCATTCAAGATCTCAACCAGGTAGTTTTCAATTTGAAGGTTTTCCCCGATTTCAGGAATTCTACCGAGTTGGCTTGTGATGTAGCCCCCGACAGTGCTGACATCGGGATCATCGAGATCCAGTTCGTCGACGTGATCAGCCAGTTCATGGAGGGGTAGAGTTCCTTCGACAATAAATTCACCCTCGGCAATTTCCTTGAAACCGGGTTCCTCCACTTCGTCGAATTCGTCGTAAATCTCTCCCACCACCTGATCAAGAACGTCGTCGAGCATGACAAGACCTCCGGAACCTCCAAACTCATCCACGACGAGGGCGATGTGAGCTCTTTTGGAAAGAAACAGCTTCAGTAATTCATCGAGAGGAAGCATTTCCGAGACGCGCAACATGTCCCGTTTCGCGGCAAAGAGATTCGAAGAATCTTTTTGCATTTCTCGGAGGAGATCCTTGATATGGATCAGGCCCAGAGTCTTATCAAGATGACCGTCAACGAGAGGGAAACGGGTGTGCTTCGACTCAAGGGCGATATCGAGATTCTCTCTGAAAGTGCGGTGCACATCGAGGACCACAACTTCGTTTCGCGGGGTGAGAATATCGCGAACACACAGTTCGTTCAGTTCCAGTGCGTTCCGCAAAATTTCCTGCTCGGTTTCGGTGACTTCCTGAGCTCTTCCGGTTTCTTCGACGAGGTGGCGCAACTGATCGGCCGTATGGCTCATCTGTCGGCTATCGACCGGCTCAAGGCGGAAGACGACTCTGAGAATGACCCGGGCGACTTTTTCAATCAACCAGACGGGGCCGGCGACGAGGAAGTAGACAATACGAAGCGGAGCACTCGTCACCAATGCAGTGCTGACAGTACGACGAAAGCCGAATGTCCGCGGAACCTGCTCGGCGAGAATTGTCTGAAAGACCGTGAGCGCCAACACGCTGATGAAAAACGCAATGAGTCTGACTGCCGTTTCTCCGATGAAGACGGCGCTGAAGAGGGGAGAGATCAGACCTGAGATAAAAGGCTCTCCCATTGCACCGATAATGATCGTGGAAGAGGTGATACCGATTTGACAGGCTGCAAGGTAGGCATCGACGCGCGATTGAATTTTGATCGCCTTATTTGCTCCCTTCCGCCCTTCTTCGGCGGCCTCTTCCAGCTGGCTCGTATGAACGCGGATGTGAGCGGTCTCTGATGCCACGAGGAAACCATTGACGACGATCAGGATCAAGAGAATGAAAGTCCACAGAGCCGGATGTTGTGAGAACATGCCCGAAGTGGCCAGAAAGGCCGGATCGGGAAGGCTTGCGACGAGAGGTGGAAACAAAGGGCTTGTCATCAAAAGTCCTCGACCACAGGAGCCCCGATTCAGGGCACTCAGAATGTGGTGAAGAAGCGCCTACAGTAAGTGAGAAGTCCCGACAGGACAATCAACTTTTAATCATTGAGGGGAAACGGTTGAACCATCTCCAGACCGCTGGGAACGGCTTCCGGAATGAGATGTTCCAGTTTGCGTGCCGACGGGCTTGTCATCGACTTCAGAAAAGCCACCAGATCCGCCACTTCTTCGTCCGTAAAGTAAGTCGGCATTTTCAATTCCGCCGGCATCGTCTTCTTCACCATCCGAATGACTTCATCCGTCTGATGAACGCCTCCGCGGAATTCCGGTTCGAGTTGCGAAGGGTCATAATTTTCCAATTCGTAGCCGGGATTGAGCTGGTGCTTCACCGCAGCCTCTAAGGTGGTGTAGGCTCCGTTGTGCATGTAAGGGCCGGTTAATTCAACATTCCGCAGGGGAGGGGTGCGAAAAGCAAACCGGTCCTCGAGACCAAAGTCGCTGCGATGGGTGACACCGAAATCGAAGTCCTCGTTTCCATCGGGGCCGGGACCGATGGGAATCACCCCCATGTTATGCGGTTTCTGATCGGTGAGGAGCTTGCCGGTGTGACAGGAGGCGCAATTTGCCTTCCCGTAGAAAAGGTGGGCACCGCGCAGTTCCTTCTCATTCAAAGCGTCATCTTCGCCGGCGATGAACCGGTCGAACGGGCTGTCGTGAAAAGTGAATGAGTCGATCTCAAAGGCGGCGATGGCATTGGCCGCGTGTGCGAAATGGAGCTCTGACGGTTTCCTGCCCGGGTAGGCATCACGGAAGAGCTGTTCATATTCGGGGAAGGTGAGGAGTCGCTTCATCAATGCAGCCCAGATCTCCTCCTCATTTTGACCCAGCACCGCTCCGACCTCGTTATGCGCACCGGTAACATCCGTCTCACCTTTGGTTCCACGCATCTCGGCGTCCGAGAGGACCGGCATCATTGCCTGAGCCGCGAGGACATTCTCGATCATCTCGGGCATGACGACCTGATAGTAACCCGGAGTCCTCGTCATTCTTGCCTGATTCACGACGAAGCGTCCATCCTCGCGCTCAAAGACACGATTGTCCCAAAACATAGTCTTCCAGGCCAAGTCTCCTCGATTGAAAATCTCGGGTGCGTTCCTCGGGGTGAAAGGGTGAGCCGCGCTGTTCAGGTTGAAGCCCATGAGGACAGGGTCCCTGCCTTCCACTTCGACGAGAGTCAATCCTTCCGGCATTCTCCGGCCCATATTGAGATAGGCGCGGGTTCCCACGGAGCGGGAGCGGCCGTCTGCGGAAGCGGTAGTCGGGTGATGGCAGGTGGCGCAGGAAACATCGCGGTTTCCTCCAATAACCGGGTCAAAAAAGAGAGCCTGCCCCAATTTGATTTTCGCGTCGCTGAATTCCGGCTTGGGGTCGAGGGGGACAACTTCATTGGCTTCGAGCAAGGCTCGCAGCTTCTCCTGCGGAGTCGGTTCCTCTGCCTGAAGCGCACTGAAGCTGAAGATCGCCACTGAGAAAACCGGGAATTTAGCGAAAAGGGAAAGGATCAGGGTTTTCATGAAATCGCTCTAGTTGGATTACGGATATGCAATGAAAATGGAGACACGATGCGGGCAAAGTATACACAAAAAGACTACTTCCGATCAAGGGCGAGGAATTGGATCTCCGCTTCAGCGTCTATTTGGCTCATATTGCCGTCGGCCCACTGAATCGTGACAGCTACCGTTTCTGAATTGTTTTTTGGCACGGCAAAGATCAAGTCGGAGCTGGATTGCGAGAGATAACTCCCGCCGGCAGAAATTTCTGAAGTCTGAGCTTCGAGGCCCTTTGCGGCAACGGTGACGACGGCACCAATCGCGGTCGGGTTGCCTTTGGCACCGGTGAGGCGGATCCGGAGCGGGCGGTTGGGGGATCTGTCCTCGAGTGAATTAATGAAAATCTGGGGATCGGCGTCGTTGACCCCCACGACAAAGTCTTCCCAACCATCGAGGTTCACATCAACAGCGGCAAGGCTTTTGGCATCGCCGGGAACAACGAGCCCGCTCTTATGGTGCCACACCACTTCAAACGGGGCTTCGGAATCTCCGGTTCCCCGTAGAAGAGTGCTGAGACCACCATCAAGCCGCCCCTGCTCGATCGTGATATTGAAGTGGTTCTGGACGATATAACAATCAAGGTGGCCGTCGAGGTCGACATCCCGGAGCGCGACACCGAATCCCGGTGAGATTTGCGCGAGGTGAGGGAGGGGGTGAATCGTGAACTGCCCGGTGCCGTCATTGATGAGGTAGGAGCTGTCCATGTTATTTGCCACAAACTGATTTGACGACTGCAGCAAATCGATGTCGTAGATACCGGAGAGGGGAAGGCTTGCGTAGTTATGGAAGGTTTGGACCTTATCCAGAATCCAGGGCATCGCCTGAATCGCTGCTCCGAGGCCGCGGCGGGGGTAGCAGATCTTTTTTCCATTTTCGACGAGGAAGCGGGCTTCGACGATGTGGTCTTTTCCGGAATTATCGAAGTCCCCGTAAAAGATCAGTTCCGGAGAGTCCAGCGAAGCGTGATAGGTGGAGTTTCGTCCCAGGTTTGTCACGACATAGTCGATGTCTCCATCATTATCGATGTCACCACCGTCGATCCCGGTCCACCAGCCGAGTGATGCCTGGCCCTCCTTGAGCAACCCGGAGGCTTCAGTTTCATCGACGAGTTTCCCTTCGTGATTTCGAAAGAGTTTGATCGGACCCCATTCGGTGGTCACCATCAGGTCAATCCATCGGTCATTGTCAACGTCTGTCCAAAGGGCGCTGGTGACCATTCCAGGAGAAACCAGTTCCGGAGCGATTTGATCCGTGACCAGGGAAAATTTTCCTGACCCGTCATTTTGGAGGAGAGCGCTTTTTGGTGAAAGGGGGAACTCTCCCGGGATAGAGCGCGAGCCGACAAATACATCGAGATCGCCATCACGGTCAAAATCTGCAGCAGCAGCAATGCCACCGCTCTGCCTCAAATCCGGAAGTGAATCCTCCGGTGCCCTCGTGAATTGGCCTCTCCCGTTGTTCAGGAGGAGCCGGTCCTGAAGCACATCGCCCCCCGGAACGGACTCGATTCCGCCACTGACAAGGTAGAGATCCAGATCGCCGTCGCCGTCGCAATCGAAGAAGAGAGATCCCATGTCTTCAAATCGGAGATCCTCCTGCAGCCACGGTTGAATCTCCGGAGTCAAAATGACCTCTCCGGATCCCGGGCTGCTGTTGTTCCTGAAAAGCTGGCCGGGGTAGCCGGCCGCACCTGCGAGATAGAAGTCGGGGTCCCCATCTCCATCGAAATCGGCCCAGGATTGACCGGGGCCCAGTTGGGAAAGCTTGAACGGAAGCAGGGGCTGACGATCGTAATCGTCGAACACCGTTTCCTTATGGCTGAATCCCTTGAGGGTTGGTGAGGGGCGGAACCAGGGATCCTGCAGCTCGCGGGATTTTACCGGCTTCGAAAGAGGGGCGCCCGTGTCAGATTCCGTCACGGTGTAGCGACGATTGGCCTCAAGATCTTGAAATATTTGCGTTTCGCCGCTTGGCCAGTCGAGTCGCAGCGAGGCAACCTTTTTATTTTCCCCGAGGCCGAAGTGTAAAATTGCCTCGTCAGCATCGAGAAATCCTCCATAGGGAAAAAGCTGGCGGCTTTGCTTCACCCCGTCACCGGTCTCAATGGTCGCGAGAGTTCCGATGCCCATACTGTTGCTGCGGGTTCCCTTCAGCGCGATCACGATCCGGTTTCCGGAATCGCTCCGGTTCTGATAAACGCTGAGCGGGTCATCCAGATTTGAAGTGAGAAGATCAAGGCGGCCATCCCCATCAAGATCCCCAAGAGAAGCTCCATACGACATACCGAGATGGTCGAGGCCCCATGCTTTTGAAACGTCTTCAAACTGAAAATTACCGAGATTGCGATAAGCGAGGTTCTGCTCGCGGCGCGTCGGAGTATTCCGGTAGTGATCCCAATGAGTGCGGCCGACGAGCGTGGCATGAGAAATTTCCGGAAGGTCAGCATGGTTAAACTGTCTCGGGATGCCATTGCAGAAAAACAGATCAGAAAGTCCGTCATTATCAAAATCAGCGCTGCGGATCGCCCAGGTCCACTCGGTTTGCGCCACTCCAGCCATCCAGGCACCTTCGAGAAACTCATTCGTTCCTGTGTTGATGTGCATGGTGTTGTGCATGATCTGCTGAGAGCCTCCGGAATAGTCGAGATTGTCCTGCCGGTCAGCCATCGAAGCCATGGAAGCCATCTGCATGTAATGCGTCTTCGGCATCATGTCGGCGAGCAGGAAGTCGATGTAACCGTCGTTGTTGAAGTCACTTTGTACCGCCCCCATGGAAAACCATGTCGTGTGTCTCACGTGCTGCTCGCTGACCTCGGTGAAGGTCCCGTCACCATTGTTGCGATAGAGGAAGTCAGGACTCTTGAAATCGTTGCCCACGTAGAGATCAGGCCAACCGTCGTAGTTGAAATCCCACCATGTGGCAGAGTTTCCGTAGTGTTGTTCTGTTGTGATACCTGCTTCTTCAGTAATGTCCGTGAATCCTTTTTCACCGTCATTGCGGAAAAAGTAATCCGGCCTGCCGACCTCGGTGTAGAGGAATTCACCATTGTCGCCGCGCCGTTTCTGATCCACCTCATACCAGCGTTGCCATTCTTCCGAGACGTAGAATTTGCCGTCCTTTTCGAAAATCCTGATTGGCTTCTCGGGGCGACCGTTTTCACGATAGATTTGGTGGCAAAGAATGTAGAGATCGAGATCACCGTCACGATCAAAGTCGGCGAAGGCGGGAACCACGCAGCCATCCTTGATATCGAGTCCCAGTTCCCCGGCGCGTTCTTCAAACCGGAGGGGCCCGTCGTTTCGCTCGCCACCATCGATCAGAAGATTGATAAAAAACTGATTCGGGTAATCGTAGTTACAGACAAAGATATCGAGGTCTCCGTCATTATCGATATCAACCATCGAGGTCCCGACTGCCCAGGCCGCCGCGCCACCGCCGAGACCGGCTGCAGAGGTGGCATCGACAAATTTCATGGGCTCTTTCTGCAAATAGAGGCCGTTCTCAAGGGGGCCGTTGCCGGCGAAAATGTCGGGGCGCCCGTCGAGATCAAGATCGCCGACAGCGACTGCGGCGCACGCTGAAGATGAATGGTACGCACGGGCAAGGGGGTGATCCGCCATGATGGGCGAAATGTGATGAATTCCGGAATCATCAGGATCGATCCGGCGAAAAAGCGTTTCGACAGAAACTTCGCCGAATGTCGGATTGAACGGCTCCGATGAAATCAGTGACTTGTTATCCTGAGCTAAAGCGGTCGAACAAACCATTGCGTTCAGAATCATGATCGTCAGCGAAACGGAGAGTAAGATGGGAACTGTGTCGTTAGCAGAACGGGGAATGAATAGAGAGCGCTGCATTAATCCGGGGGTTGTAAGGATTCTCAGGTAAGATTCAAACATTCTAAAGACATCAGGGGAGGTGCGTCAAACTTGAAGCAGGCCGATTAAGACAATGATTTTTACATTACATATATTGTAGGAAGTTATCAGTGGGGGGTGCGGACGCCGGGGGCTGAGCTTTTCCTAAGGAAACGAGGTTTTGCCTCGTTCTTGGGCTGTGCGGTTTCTTCGGGGTCTTCCGTTGCTGCGATGTTCCACATGGAATCTATTCAACCTTCAGAATTCAGGATGACCGGATAATCGGCACCCGACTGGCTTTTGCCATTTCGGTTTGATCGTTCTTAGCGATCGTCTAACTTGTAGAACCCCCCCTGTCATTTTCATGAATCGATCAATTCGAATCACCGTCCTCAGTCTTTGTGTTTTTTCCTTCGGCGTTTCCAACTCGGATGCCTTTCTCGGCGATCTGTTGAAAAAAGGAAAGGAAAAGCGCGTCATCAATGCCGAGGAGCTGACCACTCAGGAAAGCAGTGCGGCGAGTCTTCTCGCAAAAGCGGAGTCCCAGCGTGCTGCCGGAAAGCAGCGGCAGGCGCGCGACACATACAAAACAATCGTGAATTCCTACCCCAGGACAGACGCCGCCGCCGAAGCGCAGTTTCAGTATGCGAAAATCCTGCAGAATGAAGGTGATGATCGGAAAGCGTTTGAGGAGTATGAGGAGCTAATCGCCAATTTTCGAAATACAAAGAATTTCAACGAAGCCGTGAAATCTCAGTTTGAGATCGCGGAGGGCCTCAGGAATTCAAAAAAGAAGGGCTTTCTCGGATTGGGCGCCCCCGTGCAGCCTTCCCAGCTCATCGAAATGTTTGAACAAATCAGTGAAGTGGCCCCTTACACGGAATATGCTCCCAAATCGCTCTTGAACGTCGGTCACGTTCATTCTTCTCAGGGTGAGGAAAATCTGGCCATCATGGCTTATCGGAGCGTCGTCGATAACTATCGCGGAACGGATTACGCGACCGAGGCCCAGTATCAAATCTTTCAACTTCGCGGAATCAAGGCGGAAGAATCCAACAGTCCTGTGGAAGATCGGGCTCAGGTTGAGGCGGGAATCGATTTCATGAACCAGAATCCGGAAGACCAGAGGACTCAGGAGATTCAACAGAACCTTCAAGAGATTCAGCTTCGTGAGATGGAGAAACAATACAATATCGGGATGCACTACGAGAAGAGCGGTAAGCCGGATTCTGCGAGGGTCTATTACCGCGAAGTGGTCAAGAATCCGGGCACTCCCTGGGCCGCGAAAGCTCAGGAGCGATTGAATGCTCTGGATCGCGTCCCGACAACCGATGCGGTCGAAAAGAAGGCGGGCTTTTTCGGCCCCAATCCCCTTAAGAAAGACAAGGTGGAAATGAGAACATCGGACGATACGGTGCTTCCCCTCCCGACCAGCGAGTCATAGTTCAATCAGGTTGCGCTGTGAAGGCCGTTGTAAACGCTTGTCATTTTCAGATTTAGTCATAACTTTCGGCACGACGAGGTTTCCACCCTGTTGAATCAGCACCGCGTGCCTGGTCGATCCATCTTTATGAACCGCTTTTTGTTTCTGCTCCCAGCTTGCTGCTTCGCTCTCGTCGGTCTCACGGGTTGCGCGGGATACCGGCTGGGCGATGTGAAGCCTTCCGCATATGAAGGGATCAACAACCTCCACGTTCCTGTTTTCAAGAACAAGACTCTTGAGCCAAGGCTCTCCAGCCTGGTTACCAATGCGGTTCTGAAAGAGCTGCAGGTCGATGGAACCTACAAAATTACCAATCGCTCGAATTCGGATGCGGTGCTCGTTGGAGTGATTCGGGATATCAGGAAAACACAGCTCAGGGCGCAGCGTTTTGACACGTTAAGTTCGCAGGAACTGCGACTCTTTCTCTACGTTGATTTTCATCTTGAGGATCCGTCGACAGGCAATGTGATTCGAAATACAGCAATAACACGGGCGATACAGGTGGGAGACAAAAGCAAGACCGCGAATTCAGACGATACGGTTTTGGCCTATCAGGGAACAGTGGTCGGTCAAACGATCCAGTACGTCGATGCGAGCTTTCAAATCGCGGAACGTTCTGCTTTCTCCGTTGCCGCACAGGATGCTGCCGCCAAGTTGGTTTCCCATCTTGCAAACGGATTTTAGCCCGGTTTCCGGTCTGAATCTGAGGTTTCGGCATTGCGGTCGTGACACCACTCGCCATGCCAGGTATCGTCCAACTGATCTCCACTCCGATCGGCAATCTTGGCGACATTTCCTTTCGCGCTGTTGAATGCATGAAGCAGGCTGATGTGATTGCCTGCGAAGATACGAGACATTCGTCCCGGCTCCTGAAGCACCTTGGAATCGAGCGCAAAGAGCTCGTCGCGCTACATGATCACAATGAAGGGCAGCGGGCCGGCTCTCTCGTCGAACGGGCCGCTCTCGGGGAAAGGATCGTGTTCCTGTCCGATGCGGGTACGCCAACGATATCAGATCCCGGATATCGTCTCGTGAACGCCTGCGTCGAAGCTTCCGTGCAAGTCGAGGTGATCCCCGGCGCTTCTGCCGTGATCACTGCGCTGGCAGGTTCGGGGATGCCCACGGATGCTTTTTACTTTGGAGGATTTCTCCCCGTAAAATCCGGTCGGAGAAAGACTCAGGTCGAAGAGGCATTATCCCGGGTGGAGACTTCAATTTTCTTCGAGTCTCCGCACCGCCTTCTGAAAACGCTGGCAGTTCTCGCTGAGATTTCCCCGGAGCGGCCTTTGTGCGTGGCCCGCGAACTCACAAAGAAATTCGAGACCTATTATCGGGGAACTGCTCCTGAGCTTCTGGAGGAGTTTTCCGGCGGAACGGTCAAAGGAGAGATCACGCTCTTGATTCAGGGGGCGGGAAAGGAAAAGCGGAAACTCCGAAATGAATGAGGCGGAGCCTGTGAAGGCCCCGCCCCGGTTTCATCTCTTTACCAATGTCCAAAGGACAAAGCTCTCAGAGAACGGCAGTATTGAGTTCCCGGGATGAAAAGAATTTCCCTTTCTTCAGGGAAGACTTGATGCCGACCGGCAAGGTCGGCGTCGTTTGTCTTCCGGGAAAGGAATTCGGTTTCCGCCCGCGTTGCCAGCCGGCAGGCCGCTTCACGGGTTGCTTACTCTCGTCATATCGTTGTTGCATCAAAACGAGGCCCAATCGAAAGACTGGACGGATCGCCTGAAACAAGCTGGTGGAACCAATTACCATCGTTAACTGTCTGTGTGTTTGATCCCGGTGAATCGTCTCTCGAAACACGGTTCCTGCCGGGGAGCAAATACGTAGTTTTGACAGTTGAGTCACCAGGTTCGGTGTGTGTGTATTGAAAGATTAATATAATTTCCATAACTACTCAATTTATTTCTAACATAATTTGTTGGATCTGCGTCCTTGCTTCTTTTGCAGTTGTCCCCTTCGTGCTTTCTTTCGACGTCCTTCCCATGTCTCTCTCCCCTGCCCAGCTCCTTCGTTCCCGCCTTGTCCCTCCGATATCGGCGATCACGGCTTATGATTACCCGACTGCCCGGCTTTCAGATGAAGCCGGAATCCAGTTGATCCTTGTTGGAGACTCTCTTGGAATGGTTGTTGCGGGAAATCCTGACACCACCACCGTTACCCTCGATCATATGGTCTATCATACGGAGATGGTGAGACGGGGTGTGACCAATGCCGTTGTTGTCTCCGATTTGCCCATTCACACCTACGATGATCCGGACGCAGCTTTGATCAGTGCGTCCCGCCTCATGGCGGCCGGGGCTGACGCGGTGAAATTGGAAGGCGGCCTTGGACAAATCGGGAAGGTAAAGCGACTTACCTTGTCCGGCGTTCCCGTTTGTGCTCATATTGGCATGCTCCCCCAGCGGGTGATAGAGGAAGGTGGCTACCGGAAAAAAGGCAAGCTGAAGGAAGAGGCTGACCGACTCCTTGAGGCTGCTTGCGCCCTTGAAGATGCCGGAGCCTTTGCCATCGTTCTCGAGAGTATGGTCGCGGAGGTGGCAGCCCGCATCACTGAAGCAATCGAAATTCCGACCATCGGGATTGGAGCCGGCACGGAGTGCGATGGCCAGATTCGAGTGCTTCACGATGTCATTGGGGGCTATCCCTGGTTTGTTCCGCCATTCGCCACGGTTTACGGCAACGTGGCCGAAGTGACTCGTGAAGCGGTCGCCTCCTATGTGAAGGATGTCGGCCCTCAAGAGGTCATTTGATTCGGGTTCTGAATTGTGTTTGTTATCTGCACCGCATCAAAAAACTGCTTGCACGAGAGTCCTTCGAGAGGCAGACTTCAACGTCCCTGAACCTTTTCAGGCTGGGAGATCGCGCGACGAACTGACCTCAACCGGCGGCGCGGCTCAACTCTTTCCCGGAATTTAAGGGACAAACAGTGAAGAATTGATGTTTCGCGCATTATTCATGCCTTGATTACATGGATTTCTGAACTGTCAGAACCGTTAGCCCCCGGTCAACTCTCCGGTGTTTTACGATCGAACCCAGTCGTCCTTTTATGGCGTCCACTCCCAATTTCCAGATTTCAGTCCGCAGAATGGCTATGGTGAATCCAGTTCGCCAAAGCGCTGTCGTCTCGAAATGCGATCTCGAAATTTTCAGAATGATCTCCCCCAGAAATCCATGAGCCAGTCCCAAACTCCCGAGGAAGCTCAAATGGCAGAAGAAGAGCTGTCAGTAACGGTAGAAAGCCCCGAAACGGACACTGATGCCCCGTCCGTTGCAGAGCGTGAGGATGAGTCCCCCGCTCCCTCTATCGAAGGCGCAGAGTCTGAGAGGAAAGACGCTCCGCAGCCATCGGGCGAGCCCTCTGTGGAAGCTCGCCGGGATGGTGGGGATGAAACCGGTCGGCGCCGCACTCGTCCTCCCCGCAAACAATCCAAGCGGAAGAACCCAAAGGCTCGTGATGAAGACCGCGGTGAAAAGACGGGTCTGCCTCAGGGCGAAGTTGCGGACGATTCAGAAAACGATTCTCAGGAATCCGGCGAGGACGGTGATGGACAGCCACGGAAAACGCGCAAGCAGCGTTATCTTGAGCGGAAAGAGAAAGAGCGGGCTCGCGAAGCCGCTGCTCTTGAAGCCGCCCCTCCGGTCGAATCAGAGGGAATTGTCGAAATTTCCAGCAAGGGGTTCGGATTTCTTCGCGAAAAGAAGCGTGGATTCCAGCAGTCGCCGAAAGACGTTTTTATCACGCCGGAGGTCGTGCGCACGTTTGCGCTTCGCGATGGCCTTATGGTCAAGTGTGTTTCGAAGCAGGGCGTCCGGGGACCCCAACTCATCGAATTGCTCCAGATCAACGGCCGCGACCCTCAGGATTATGTAAATCTTCCCTACTTTGAGGAACTGACTGCGATCAACCCGAACAAGAAACTCACCCTTGAGACCAATTCGGAGCGCAAGACGACCCGGGTCATCGATCTGATTGCCCCCATCGGTCGCGGTCAGCGTGGATTGATTGTGGCCCCTCCGAGGACGGGGAAAACGACTTTGCTGCATCATATTGCAGAAGGAATCCAGGCGAATTATGAGGATGAAATCCATCTCATGGTGCTTCTCGTTGATGAACGCCCGGAGGAAGTGACAGACTTCGAGCGCTCGTTTCCGGATGTTGAAGTCTTTTCCAGTTCCAATGACAGCGAGGCCAAAGATCATGCCCGCATGGCCCTCCTCGCGATCGAGCGTGCCAAGCGTCTCGTCGAAGCAGGAGAGCACGTTTTTATCCTCATGGATTCGATCACTCGATTGGCCCGGGCCTTCAACTCGCAAATGCGGGGTGGCGGAAAGCGTGGCACGGCCAGTGGTGGTCTTCTTGTCGGCGCTCTTGAGATTCCGCGTCGGATTTTCGCGGCGGCACGAAATACCCGTGAGGCAGGATCGTTAACCATCATTGCGACGGCGCTGATCCAGACCAACAGCAAGGCTGACGAGGCGATCTTTCAGGAGTTCAAAGGTACGGGCAACATGGAGCTTGTCCTCGACCGGCAGATCGCCCAGAACTACGTTTACCCGGCTGTTGATATCAACAAGTCGGGGACACGACGTGAAGAGCTTCTGCTTCCTCCTCACATGTTGGAGAAGATCTACGTGATTCGTCGTGGATTGAGCGGTTACAAGCAGCTCGATGCGATGGAGTGGCTGTTGAAGTGCATGGAACGTTATCCATCGAACGCACAGATGTTGATGGACATCAAAACGACCGCCCTTTCCTGACGGGCGTACTGGTTTTGCCTGTTGCGGAACGTCGTGTCGTTTGATACACCTTTGCCATGAGCAATCTCGTGGAAGTGACTCGCCAGGGCTTCGGATCTCGAAGTAAAAACTCTCTCGGCGGAGCCCTCTTTGGTTTTCTGCTGGTCGCCATCAGCGCCGTGGTGCTGTTCTGGAATGAGGGCCGATCGGTCAAGCGGTACAAAGATCTCAATGAAGGTGCTGCGAAGGTTGTTTCCGTTGCCTCGGATCAAGTCAATCCCGCGAATGAAGGTCAACTCGTTCATCTCACCGGCGAAGCGATCACTTCGAAGCCTCTGAGCGATGCGCAGTTCGGAGTCTCGGTGACGGCCATCAAACTAATCCGCTCAGCTGAGATGTATCAGTGGGTCGAGAATGTGAAGACCGAAGACCGGGAAAAAGTCGGAGGAAGCGTGGAGACCACCAGAACCTACCGTTACGCGAAGGAATGGAGCGGCAGCTTGATCGATTCCAGTCAATTCAAGGATTCGAACGCCCACCGCAATCCTGCCTCGATGAAATACAAGTCGAGCACGCTCGTGGCTGGTGATGTGACCGTGGGTGCATTCCAACTGCCTCAATTCCTCGTCGGGAAGATATCCGGGAGCGAGCCTCTTCCTGCGAGCTCCCTTGATGGAGCTTCCGGGGAGATCAAAGCAGCGGGAAAACTTCACGAGGGTGGAGTCTATTTTGGGGCTGATCCTCTCTCACCCGTGGTCGGGGACATCCGGGTCAATTTCAGCTTCGTTCCGACCGGGACAATCAGTCTTGTGGCCCAGCAGGCCGAGAACTCTTTTGTTAGCTACGTAGCGAAAACAGGAGGGAAACTCGACATCCTCGATCGAGGTGCGCTCAGCGCGGAGGAAATGTTCGTTGCGGCACATCAGGCCAACAAGGTGCTGACCTGGGGAATTCGGGTGGCCGGATTTTTCCTCATGATGGCCGGTTTCTCCATGATCCTGAAGCCGCTCGCTGTCTTCGCGAGCATCCTGCCCTTCCTCGGGCGCATCGTGGAAACGGGAACTTCAATCATCGCCTTCCTCCTCGCAGGAATTCTCTGGACAGGAGTGGTTGCATTCGCCTGGATTTTCTACCGCCCGATTCTCGGGATCACGCTTCTCGTCATCACCGCTGGGTGCATTGTCCTGATCGTTCGACGCCTTCGGATGAAGTCCGGATCCGCTTCGGCGACTCCGGGAGTGCCCCCTCCACTCGACACTCCCCCGCCCCTGAATTAGGGTAGCTCTCAATATGGCCGACGAAACGCCGAAGGGTGATCTCGCAAAAAGCGGGGGTGATTCAAAGAAGGAGTTGCTAAAGAAGCTGAGAACTTCCAAGCGGATTTCCTGGGTGCTGGATGAATGTATCCGAATTCCGGGAACCCAAATCCGCTTCGGCCTCGATCCGATTCTCGGTCTCATTCCCTACGGTGGTGAGACGGTCGCGACCATTTTTGGCGCTTTCATTCTCGGCGATGCAGGTAAGAAAGGGCTGCCCATCAAAACGCTGACGAAAATGAGCGGGAACATGATGATCAACGCCGGAATCGGGTGGATTCCTGTGGTCGGCGATCTCTTTTCTTTCTGGTTCAAGTCGAACACCCGCAACTACCGAATGCTGAACACCTACCTCGACAGTGACCACGGGGAGGAGGACTCAGGCGGCTGGTGGCCGGTCATTCTCGTGATTTCAGTGATCGGTTTTGTTTTGATCATGAACCTATTAGCCTGGGTTTTTATCACCGGGTTGATTCTCTGGGCCTACCCTCAACTCACGGGTGTCGTCGTCTAGTCAATGGACACCATTTATCTCGAACGTGCCGTTCGTCGGCATCCGCGGACTCTCGATGTTCTGCGGCGGTTTCCTTCTGCGACGGTGGTGGAGTGTGAGAGGTATGGTGAAGTTTTCAATATCCGGGCTCAAAATTTCCGGCTCCAAAAGCAGCGCCCGGCATTAATCCTTGCCGAGAAGCCCGGCAAAACGGTTCTGCCGACGCCCCCTGATTACTCAATCGGACGTTCTTCGAATCACTACTTCAGCCATATGCTGAACTGCCTGTATGACTGCCGCTACTGCTTCCTGCAGGGGATGTATCAGTCCGCTCACTATGTCCTTTTCGTGAATTGGGAAGCCTTTGAAGCCGGGATTGATGAAGAGCGAACTCGATCTGGATCGGACTCCTGCTTCTTCTCCGGTTACGATTGTGACAGCCTCGCTATGGAAGCCGTGACCGGTTTTGCGAGGTCTTTCATTCCCTTTTTCTCGGAGCGCCCCGATACCTGGTTGGAACTCCGGACGAAGAGTCTCAACACCAGAGTTCTCGAGGCCGCTGATCCGGTTCCGAACATCGTCACCGCCTATACCCTGAGTCCGGATCCCATTGCCCGGGAGATTGAGCACGGGGCTCCCATCCTTGAAAAGCGACTCAACAGGGTTCAGTCACTAACCGAACAGGGTTGGATGGCAGGTCTGCGGCTGGATCCTCTGATCCCCTGGCCCGGATTCAGCACGGTATATTCCGGGATGATTGAGGAGGTTTTTGCGAGAGTAAACCCCGAACGCATTCATTCGGTGACCCTCGGACCAATGCGATTTCCCAAGGCGATGCATGATCGCATCGTGAAGCTCTATCCGGAAGACCGGCTCTTTGCTCTTCGTGAGATGACACTGCGCGAGGGGCAAATGACGTACCCTCCGGAAATTGAGGAAGACCTGGTGGAGACTGTTTACGAAGCCTTGCGCCGCCACCTCCCCGATTCGCGAATATTCAGGCAAACGGGCTGAAAGAAGCGACCTATCTCTTGCTCAGCCGGCGGAACAAATACACTCCGAGGACGAAGAAAAGGAGGTTGGGAATCCAGACAAGGATATGCGGATAGAGGTTTTCTTCCCGTTGCACGATCTGCGCCAGAGTCAGCATCACGTAATAGCTGACCGCGATTGTCATGCTCATGACGAAGCCCGCCGTGCTTTCACGTCGCTGTGCGGTGATGCCGAGGGGCACGCCGATGAGGCCAAAGGTGATGCAGGAGACCGAGAACGCCATTCTCATGCTCAGCTCGGTCCGGTAAACGGTGCGGGTCGCAGGATCCAGATCAGGATCGGTCGCCTTTCCAATGATACGCCGCAGACTGATATTGCTGGGTTTGTCTTCGACGCCTTTTCTCTGCAGCTTCCCTACTGAAACCCCCGCGATAGCTTCCTCCATGAAGACTGGCTGGGAGCTCTGCATGAAATTGCCGTCCTCTCCCTGCACCATGAGGCTCACCTCACGCATTTCGAGGAGCAGTTCGGGATCGGCTTTGTCGAGTTCAACCGCAACCGAAGCCTCCTTGGCTATGGCGATGGCCTGAGGCATATTGTTTTCCATCTTCACCATCTGAAACTCTTTCAGCATCCCGTCCTTCTTTTTTGCGTAGACGAGATGGTCGTCGAGTTCAGACATCACCTGTTGATTCGGGAAGAGCAGCATGGGCTCTTTCTTCATGTAGTTGAAGAGAGAGTCCTTCATCCCTTCCATCTCTGTCTTTGCCCAGGGGGTCACGGAAAGGTTCACCCAGGCGCAGATACTGGTGAAAAAGAGCGCGAGACCGAGAACCGGGAGGCAGATCCTTGTCATGCTGAGGCCGGCCATTCGCATGGAGACGAATTCACTGTCCGCCGAAAGACGGCCGAAAGTCAGGAGGATTGCGGTGAGAAAGGAAAAAGGAATCGCGAGACTGAGCGAAACAGGAATGATGAGAGCGATGAACTTGAAAATAAATCCGAGACTGAGATCGGGGCGTTTCGCGAGCTCCCGCAGGATCTCTTTGAAGACGTTGCCCAGCACGAGAATGATGATGATCACCGCCACGGCAAACATAGCGGAGATGAACACCTGGCGGGCAATGTAGCGATCCAGCAATCTCATGGGTAACTTCAGAACGGCTCAGGCCGCTCATTCTTTGATCCGAAGTGGCCAGTCTCAGTCATTTGTCGAATATCAGCAACCGTGAAATGTGATCGCGCCTGGCGCAGTCCTGACTTTGGGACACGTTTCTCCGCTCACGGCTTGACGTCCCTCCCCTATTGGATCAACGTAGACATCAGGCAGGGGAGCGACTTCGCTGAGATTACCGGAATTGGTAAGACCCTTCGAACCTGACGCAGGTAATGCTGCCGCAGGGAGTCAATATGAAACGTTTCCCTTCTCATCCGTTCCCGGCTTCCCGATCTACCTGATCGATTCCGCGAGCGGTTTTTTGTTTTCCAGACCTCCTCCTCTTTTTTCCAACCATGATCACTCCGAACGAATCCGCCCCCTCTCAGCCGAAAACGGTATCCGACGTTTTTCCCAACAGTCGTCGAGTTTACATTCCGGGAAGCATCCACGGGAATTTGAAAGTTCCCCTCCGCGAAGTCGATCTCTCCGAGACAAAGCACCCGAACGGTCGTGTCGAAGTGAATGAACCGGTTCGGATTTACGACACCAGCGGTCCCTGGGGCGATCCTGCCTTTTCAGGGGTGGTCACGGAAGGCCTTCCCGCTCTTCGTCGCGAGTGGATCCAGGCTCGTGGCGATGTTGAGGAATACGAAGGCCGTGAAGTGAAGCCCGAGGACAACGGCTACCTTTCCGATGAACATGCTTCCCGCTACAACGAGAAGAAAGAGGCCCGCAACAAACTGAAGGAGTATCCGGGCCTGAAGCGGAAGCCTCTTCGCGCCTCAGCGGGGCACCCGGTCACGCAGATGTGGTATGCGAAGCAGGGCATTATCACTCCGGAGATGGAATTCATTGCGATTCGGGAGAACCTCGGACGTGAGGCGGCATTCAAAGCGATTACGGAGAGCGATGGTCCGCGCAACCAGCTGGAGTTTCAGCATCCGGGAGAGTCCTTCGGAGCAAAGATTCCCGACTACATCACTCCTGAGTTTGTCCGTGATGAGGTCGCACGGGGACGTGCCATCATTCCTTCCAACATCAACCACCCGGAAAACGAGCCGATGATCATCGGTCGTAATTTTCTCGTGAAGATCAATGCAAACATCGGCAACTCGGCGGTGGCCTCAACCATTGACGAAGAAGTGGAAAAGATGCAATGGTCGACCCTTTGGGGGGCAGACACCGTCATGGATCTCTCGACGGGGAAAAACATTCATGCAACGCGGGAATGGATCATCCGCAACTCCCCCGTTCCGATCGGGACGGTGCCAATCTATCAGGCGCTGGAGAAAGTAAACGGTCGGGTTGAAGACCTTTGCTGGGAAGTTTTTCGCGACACCCTCATTGAGCAGGCGGAACAGGGAGTCGATTATTTCACAATTCATGCCGGTGTTCTTCTTCGGTTCGTGCCTCTCACGGCAACCCGTATGACCGGGATCGTGAGCCGGGGTGGATCGATCATGGCGAAGTGGTGTCTCTCTCATCACAAAGAGAACTTCCTCTACACGCACTGGTCTGACATTTGTGACATCATGGCCGATTATGATGTGAGTTTCTCGATTGGAGACGGACTCCGCCCGGGCTCGATCGCGGATGCGAACGACCGGGCTCAGTTTGGTGAGCTGGAAGTTCAGGGCGAGCTCACGACGACGGCGTGGGAGAAAGGGGTTCAGGTCATGAACGAAGGTCCGGGGCACGTGCCGATGCACATGATCGAAGAAAACATGAAGAAGCAGATTGAATGGTGTCACGAAGCACCCTTCTACACTCTGGGGCCGTTGACGACCGATATCGCGCCCGGCTATGACCACATCACGAGTGGAATCGGGGCAGCCATGATTGGTTGGTATGGCTGCGCGATGCTTTGCTACGTCACTCCGAAAGAGCACCTCGGACTTCCCAATCGTGAAGATGTTCGCGACGGCGTCGTGACCTACAAAATTGCGGCTCACGCCGCGGACCTTGCGAAAGGGCATCCGGCCGCTCAGGTCAGGGACAACGCGCTGAGCAAGGCACGGTTTGAGTTCCGCTGGGAAGATCAGTTCAATCTCTCACTCGACCCCACCAAGGCGCAGGAGTTTCACGATGAAACCCTTCCTCAGGATGGCGCCAAGACGGCGCACTTTTGCTCCATGTGTGGACCGACTTTCTGCTCGATGAAAATCACTGAGGAGGTCCGGGAGTATGCGGAAAAGCTCGGTGTGGATGAGAAAGAGGCCATCGAAAAGGCGATGGCGGAGAAATCGAAGGAGTTCGCAGACAAAGGGGCGGAGATTTATTCGTAGGTTCCGGACGGACGATCAACTGTCCTCCGGAAGCGTCTGCCCGGAGCCGTGCCGACTTTTGCCGGGATTGCCAAGCGGGTGCATCGGAGCGGCGCCCTGCAGATCCAGATCCTGCCACGAAGGGTTCGACTCCCTCCGGGCATGTCCCGGTCGTGAGTCACTCGCCGCTTTCTTTCTCCTCGTGGTATTCCGGCTTCATGCCGGGAAGTGAGGAGGCCTTGTCGGCGAATCGATCGAATCGATTGGAAAGAATCAGCAGAGTCGGTGCCCACAGGCCGACAAAAATTCCGAACCTCTCTGCATGAGCCTGTTCGATGGGGTCTTCACTTCCCAGATACCACCAGATAAAGATCGAGAGAAGGATGGAAAAGATACCTGCCTGGAAAAAGATGGTGCTCAGAACGCGACACATTTGAGGATTCATGAAATGACTATGGCTTCTAAGCCCGCTCGATGCTGAGCATATTTTGCGGAAAGCTTACTCTCCTTGATGAGATCCTGAACTTGACTCCGCTGTTCCTGTGGAAGAATAATGATGGGATGAAGGGACCGAATCTCTCCCGCATCGACAGCTTTGTTCTGGTTGTCCTGTTTTTCTGCGTTGCTGTAGCGACTACCTCCTGTCAAACGACCGCGGATCCAGCCGACGTTTCTTATCGTCAGCCGGTCTCCCCGATTGACGGCGCCGTGATGATGCAGGATCGCCTCGGACAGATCACGCGCAGCAATGTCCGCTGATCATTTCCGGCTTTTGGCAGCGAGGCCGCCCATCAGAGCGGAGATGAAGATCGCCAGATACAGAACTCCGCTCAGGCAGTTCAGGATGGCAACGAGCCGGGCGGTCGCTGTTGTCGGGACGATGTCTCCGTAACCCAGCCCGGTGAGGGTTACAAAGCTGTAGTAGAGCTGTTCTGACTCTGTTGTCGGAGAATCGGTTCGCGTGTTTAAAAACGCGTCCCCGTCTATCATCAGTGCCCAGTTGCTCTGGGAAGTCCAAAGGAATCCGAGGAGAACATAGCCGGCGATTCCTCCGAGGATGCGATCCGCCGTCTCGACTTTCGCACGGAAAAAGCAATGGCCAATGACTGCTTGAAAGAGCATGTAGAAAGCGATTGCAAAGCAACTGGTAGAAATTGCCGCGAGGATTGTGGATCCATTGATCGCGCCCAGAATCGTGGCAGCGGCACTGGTAAAAAGGTAGGCGGCGAGCCAGCGCCGGCTTCCCGCGAGAGCGTAGCCACCTGCGGCAAATAGAATGACGTAGAGCAGGGCCGGCCAACGCCGGTTCGGATCGAGGTCATCCCAGAGCGCGGAACTCAGGAGGAGCAGGAATTCGCCTGCCAGAAGAACACTGGCCTGAAGCTTGATCGTGAACGGATTTTTCACTGGGCTTTCTTCTTCGCTGAGCGATTCACCAGAGTCTGAACGACATAGTAGAGCATGGGCACGGCAGCAAGACTGACCGCAGTCGCGACAAGCATCCCCCCGAAGACAGAGGTGCCGATCACTTTTTGCGACTCAGCACCTGCCCCTGAGGCAACCAGGAGAGGGATGACCCCGAGAATAAAGGAAACCGCTGTCATCAAGACTGCCCGGAAGCGCATTTTTGTCGCCTCGATCGCGGCATCGAAGACGGATTTGCCCTCCTCTTCGTGGAGCACTTTTGCGAACTCGACAATGAGAATGGCGCTCTTCGTCGAAAGGCCGATCAGCAGCACGATCCCGATCTGGGTGTAGACGTTGTTGTCCATGCCGCGGGCCATCATGGCCAGGACTGCGCCCAGGAGGGCGGTCGGAACAGAGAGGACAACGGAAATGGGTACTGTCCAGCTCTCGTACTGAGCGGCAAGAACGAGGTAGACCATGAGGATCGCAAAAATGAAAATTGCGGTGGTCCCCTTCCCTGCCAGTTTTTCCTGAAAAGACAATTCGGACCAGCTGTATCCCATTGTCCCGGGCAGCTTCTGGGCGGCCATTTCCTCCATGATCTGCAGCGCCTGACCGGAGCTGTAGCCCGGAGCGGCTCCTCCGAGGATCTTGACTGAGGGATAGAGGTTGAAGCGGTTCACAATCTGCGGTCCGTAGGATTCCTGGACGCTCGCAATCGCGCCGACAGGACTCATTCCGCCCCCGGAGTTGCGGATCTGGAGGCTTCTGATATCATCAGGCCGGGCCCGGAAGGGAGCGTCGGCCTGGGCTTTGACCTGGAAGGTTCTTCCGAAGCGGGAGAAATCATTTACATACGAGGAACCGAGATAGACCTGCAGGGTTTCGAAAACGGAATTCAATGGGATCCCCATTCGCATGACCTGCTCGCGATCGATATCGACAAAGAGTTGGGGGACGCTCGCCCGGAAAGTGGTGTTGAGACCGGTAAGACCGGTTTGCGCGTTGCCATCCTCGATGATTTCAGCCCCAACCTTGGAGAGTTCGCCAAACCCGACCCCGCCGCGATCCTGGAGCATGAAGGTAAAGCCCCCACCCGTTCCGACGCCGGGCAGCGAAGGCACGGGGAAGCCGAAGACAGTACCGTCCTGAAATTGCGAAAGTCGACGGTTCAGGTTCTTGAGGATCCCGCTCTGATGCAGTTCCGCTCCCTTTCGTTCTGACCAGGGATCAAAAGTAACAATCATCAGCCCGGTATTGGAGGCGGCTGAGGAACTGATGATCGAATAGCCTGAAATCGAGATGCAGTCTCTCACCCCGGGGACGCCGCTGATAATTTCATTCAACTGATCAATCGCTGCGTTGGTGCGGGAGAGCGAGGCGCCGTCAGGCAACTGGACATTGACGAGGCAGTAGCCTTCGTCTTCCTGCGGAACAAACCCGGTCGGGAGGCTGGAAAATCCAAGGACCGCTGCTCCGGTCATTACCGCGAAAACGATGACGGAGAGCACCACCTTTCGAATCGCAAATTTGGTGATGCCGAGGTAGGCGTTCGTCGATTTCTCCAGCGATTGATTGAAGCGATAGAAGAAGCCTTTCGTCGGCTCTTTCTGCTCCTTCAGAAGAATTGCACAGAGAGCGGGACTGAGCGTCAAAGCGTTAATGGAACTGAACACGGTCGCGATCGAAATGGTCACTGCAAACTGCTTGAAGAGCGTTCCCGTGATGCCGGTCATGAAGGTGGTGGGAACGAAGACGGCGAGAAGGACGAGGGTCGTCGCGATGACAGGCCCGGACACTTCCAGCATCGCCTTTTCCGCCGCCTCGCGACTCGAGAGGCCTTCCGCGATCCATTTGGAGGTGTTTTCGACAACGACAATGGCATCGTCGACGACGATGCCGATGACAAGGACCAGCCCGAAAAGAGTGAGCTGGTTCAGGGAATAGCCGAGCGCCAGCAGCACGGCGAAGGTTCCAATCAGCGCCACCGGGATCGTGACGGCCGGAATGATGGTAGCTCTGAAGTTTTGCAGGAAAATATAGACCGTTAGGACCACAAGAATAAGCGCTGAAATCAGAGTCGTGATGACGCCGCGAATGGAAGTGAGGACCACGTCGGTGTTGTCGTAGGCAATCGCATACTCGACGTCGCTGGGGAAGGAAGCGGCGAGTTCGTCCAGTTTCGATTTCACCCCTTCGGCCACGGTGACAATATTCGATCCCGGGATCTGATTGATCGCGAGAGTCGCTGCCGGTTTGCCGTTGAATTGCGAGCGGGTACTGTAGAGGTCGGACCCCAGTTCCACCCTCGCGATGTCGCCGACCCTCACCTGAGCGCCCGCTTCCGTTGTCTTGACGATGATTGCTTCAAATTCCGGAACCTCGGCGAGGCGACCCCGAACATTGACGGTGTATTCGTTCTGGACATCCGCCGGCGCCGGCGTGGCTCCGACACGTCCGCCTGCGACCTGAACGTTCTGTTGGCGGATTGCGCCGATCACATCCCCGGCGGTGAGGCTGAAGCTTTTCATTCTTTCCGGATCGAGCCAGATCCGCATGCTGAACTGCCCGGCACCATAGACGGTGACATTGCCTACGTCATTGACCCGGGCGAGCTCGTCGCGAACCCGCTGCCACCCGTAGTTGCTGAGAAACGCGTCGTCATAGGTCCCGTTTGGAGAGGTCAGGGTGATGTACATGACCACATCCGTGGATTGCTTTTTCACTGTGACCCCCTGCCGTGTCACCTCCTCGGGTAGCTTGGACTCGGCGATGGCGACCCGGTTCTGAGTCAGGACATTCGCGGTGTCGAGATCGGTTCCGGGCGCGAAGGTAACGGTCAGCTTCATTGTGCCGTCGTTAGCGGAGACCGATTGCATGTAAATCATGCCTTCAACTCCGTTGACCTCCTGCTCGATCGGGGCGGCTACGGTTTCCGCAACAGTGGCCGCATCCGCTCCCGGATAAATCGCACTGATCTGCACCGTGGGCGGAGCAAGATCGGGGTATCGGGACACAGGGAGAGCCAACAGCGCCACGAACCCCACCACGACGATGAAGATCGAAATGACCGCCGCGAAGATCGGTCGGCGGATGAAAAAGAGGCTGAACATGGCGGTTTCTGCTTCGAGATTCTACTCAGCCGGCGCCACCTCCGAAGAATCCTCCGTTCCGGGCCCATCCGGGCTTGCTGCGTCAGTCGCTTTGGCGGCAACGTCAACGGGGGTTACGACAAGTCCTTCCCGGGCGCGCTGTAGATTCGAGACGACAATCCTCTCATGAGGCTGAATTCCCGTTTTCGTATTCCCGTCGTAGGGTTCAATGATCTTCACTGACCCGATCGAGAACTGCGTCGGTGTCACGGTGCGACGGACGACCTTGTTTTCCTCATTCACAAGGAGCACAAAAGATCCGCCAAGGTCCCTCTGGATGACATTGGCGGGAATCTTTACGGCCCCTTTGATTGCTTCCGGGATTCGGAGTCGGACAAAAAGACCGTCAGCCAGGCGGCCTTTGTCATTTGGAAAGAGCGCTTTGACCCGAATCGTTCCCGAGTCCGTATTGATGGTGTTATCGACGAAATCAAACCGTCCCGTCTC
The DNA here is from genome assembly GCA_029233965.1 of Verrucomicrobiales bacterium. Taxonomy (GTDB): domain Bacteria; phylum Verrucomicrobiota; class Verrucomicrobiia; order Verrucomicrobiales; family DEV007; genus Arctic95D-9. Next base: position 34,226 of record JARGOP010000001.1, read on the forward strand.
GTTGTAGGCATCTCCATTTGATAAAACGAGTTGCAGTTCTTTTCTCGAGGCGTCTCCGTCGGTTCCGCGCCCACCTGTTGGATTTGCCTCATTGGGCATGTCCTCCAGGTAAGGCAGCGCGGCCCGCTCACTGAATTCAACATTTACATAGATTGGTTTTACGGAAACGATCGTCGTAAGCAGAGTTGCGTCGACTCCGACGAGATTGCCCTGATCGACCCTGGAGTCGGAAATTCGTCCGGCCATCGGAGCGTGAATTTTCGTGTAGCTGAGATCGCGCTTCGCATCCATGAGTGCGGCCTCGGCGATGCTGACAGCCGCTTCCGCCGCTTTTTTATCGGCCTCGGCGCTGAGGACGTCCAGTTCAGAGACAGCACCGCTCCCCGCAGCCTGCTTCCGTCGCTTGAAGTTGGTGGCTGCGATTTCAAGATCGGCTTTGGCTTTGTCCAGATTACCCGTTGCGGTTCGGACCCCCGCCTCGAACTGCTCGGGTTCTATCGTGAAAAGCAATTGCCCCTCGGTCACGAATTGGCCTTTCTCAAACTCGATCGATTTCAAAAAGCCTTTCACGCGCGCCTGGATCTGAACACGGGCGGAAGCCTCGGTCCTGCCGGAAATCTCCGTGAAGACGGTCGTGTCCTCGACCAAGGGAGCTTTCACCTCAATCTCGGGAGGAGGAGGAGGAACAAACTGATTTTTCTTTCCGCATCCGATCACCAGGGTGGCCAGGAGCAGAACAGGGAACGACGGCCGCATCATGATCAGTTTCATCAAACGGTTTCTCAGTTCTTCAACATTTCTTTTTCAGGATCTTCCTCCGCTACCGCTAGATCGGCGGAGTAGGGAGCGGTGGAGCGTTTTTTGATCCATCCCCCGCCCGGCTTCTTCGAGGGATCAGAAAGCTTCACTTTTTCCAGTGCGGCCCCCCCTCCGAGGGCGCGATAGAGACCCACATAGTTGCGGGCGATTTGACCCTTGGATGCCACGGCCAGATCCTGATTCTGAAAAAGGACGCGCTCGGTATCAATAACACGTTGAAAATCAACAAGGCCTTCTGTGTAATTACGTTTCACTAGATTAACGGATTCATCTGCGGCATTCACTGCCCGTCTCAATGCCGCGAGGCGCTCCCTTTCCGTGAGAACTCCGGCGAGGCTCGTTTCCACTTCCTCAACGGCGCTCAGGACAGCTTTCTCGTAGGCTGCGTAGGCCTGCATCGCCCGTGCCTCCTCGACACGAATTTGATTCTTGATCTGCCCGCTCCTGAAAAGATTCCATCGCATCGAAGGGCCGAAGGCATAGGCCGCAGAAGCCGCATTGGGTAAGTCGGACACATCGAGGGTTTCAAGCGCAAGAGTTCCGGCCAGGGAAAATTTTGGATACAGATCAGACTCAGCGACTCCAATCCGCGCGACCGAGGCAGCAAGATTCCTTTCTGCAGAGCGCACATCCGGCCTCGCTCTCAACAAATCAGCGGGCCTACCCATCCCGTAATCCTTCCCCGGAAGTGGAATGTGGCGGTGCCTGTTGTTGAGAATGCCGCTCACCGAATGAGGATATCCCCCGGTAAGGGCGGCGAGGCGATTCCGGGCAGCGGCAAGCTGTCCCCGCAGTTGCGGAACGAGAGCCCTCGTGGTTTCAAGGTTGGCTCTCGCCTGGGTCACATCGATTTTTGAAACGAGCCCTGCGTCGAGCCGGCTCTGCGCGAGATCGAGAGAGTCCTGCTGAATCTTGATGTTCTGATTCGCGACATAGATTCGCTCTTCGAAGGTTCGGTAGTCGATGTAATTCAGCGCGACGTCGGCGAAAAGAGTAACAAGCAGGTCCCGATAGTTCTCAATGGACGCATCAATGTTTGCATCTGCAGCTTCCACTCCGCGGCGGAGCCCGCCGAAGACATCGACTTCCCATCCCGCCGCTAACCCGACCGAGTAGAGATCGAGTGGATTGGGACCAAAGACGGGACCGGCTCCCTCGCTTCGACGGACTCTGGAGTAGCTGTCTTCGTTTGCCAGATTCGGAAACAGAGTGCTGAATGCCACTCCCCGTTGAGCGCGTGCTTCGACGATTCGCTGGAGCGCGATCTTGAAATCCGGATTGTCAGTTCTTGTCCGCTCGATCAGCGAATTGAGGGCAGGATCATTAAATCCAAGCCACCAATCCGAGAGACAGGCTGCGCCATCATCAAGATGGGGCTGGATACTCATCGTCCACGCGTCGGGCACGGAGGTCGAGGGCGTGGCGTAGTTCACGCCCACCGTTTCACAACTGCTCAGGGCAATTCCGGCCAGAGCAACAACCCCGATGGCAAAACCACGACTCCCGGAGGTATCTTGCGATGCTTTCGTGTTTGGACAAAAAGAAAAAAGATTCATGTCGGTAGAGAACAAGCGGCGTCGCCAAGCCCCTTATCCAACAGCGAAGACCTCACGCTTCGCAAGAACTTTATCGACGATTCGTCCCCGCCTGAATCGTTGCGCAACCCTATCTGCGTGCCTTTTGAGCGCTTGCCAAGGGGACATCAATTTGGCTAGGTTGCATAATGATAGATCGCCGACATCTCCTCTTACAAATGATGACCGCAGCCGGCGGTCTTTCTCTTACCTCCACCGATGCGATTGCTCAGATGCTTCGCTCAGAGGTAGATTCCGATTTTGTGATCCAGAACGGGCGCATTCGTCAGTCGATCATGGGATGGTGTTTCAAAGATCATTTCAATGCGATTGAGTTGGCTCATCATTGCAAGGCCTTAGGCTTTGCCGGGATGGAAGGGATTCCCCGCGATGCCTACCCGGAAGTGAAAAAGCTGGGGCTGGAGATCTCCCTGATCAGCACCCATGGATTTGCGACCGGCCCCTGCAATCCGGCGAACCATGACGAGGTGGTCGCGAAACTGACCGAGGGGATCGAGGTGGCGGAGGCGGTGGATTGCAAAAATGTGATTACCTTTACCGGGATGCGCTTTGACGGAATGGACGACGAAGAGGCGGCGAAACAATGTGTCGATACCTGGAAAGAGGTCCTTCCCCTCGCAGAGAAAGCCGGGGTCACCCTCGTTCTTGAGCATCTCAATTCCCGGGATGACACGCATCCGATGAAAGGGCATCCGGGCTATTTCGGAGACGATGTCGACTTTTGCGTCGATCTTATCAAGCAGATCGACTCGCCGAATTTCAAACTGCTTTTCGACATCTATCACGTCTCGGTTATGAATGGTGACGTGATCCGCCGCATCCGGCAATACAAAGATCTGATCGGTCACTACCACACGGCTGGTAATCCCGGTCGCGCGGAGCTGGACGACACCCAGGAAATCAATTATCCCCCGATTCTGAGGGAGATTATTAAGACGGGCTACGCAGGCTTTGTCGCTCAGGAGTTCATCCCGACCTGGGACGACCCGGTCGAAGCTCTGCGCCATGCCGCGCAGCTTTGCGATATTTGACGGGTTCCATCCTCTGTCCCTTCTTCGGGGGTTTGAGGAAAAGGTCTCCAGACTTCGCTTGAAGGCCTTCCGGGAGTTGTGCACTCTCAAAGGTGGGTCGCGGCTGCAGGGAATCCGGCTTACGGGACCACTTTCTCTACTTCACTGTCTTCGTCATCAAGGCGAATCCCTCTATCCTCTTCACTCAGGTCCTCTTGAAGTGCTTGCAGTTCTGCGGCGGTTCGTTTCACTTCCAGTTCCGCATCCAGCATCTGCATGTTACCCTTTCGCCAAATGAAGTAGCCGCAGACAAGTCCGCAAAGCGCGAAGACGAGCGCACAAATTCCGTAATAGGCCCAGCTGCTTTCGCCACCGGGAAATGCCAACGCGCTCGTCGGATAGGCAGACTGGAAACTCATAAAGAGAAGTGACAATACTCAGTTAACGCTCTCGGCCACGGCGATAGGTGCAGCAATGAGATCGACGCGACGCGCGCGCCAGTGGCTGAATTTACGATCCTGCCCCGAACTCTTCACCTCAATTTTTGATTGAGGAACGCCGCGCTCAAGGAGTCTTTCCCGAACAGCGTCTGCCCGTCGGGCGCTGAGGGCCTCAGTGAGATCCGGGGTCCCTTCGGCACCGGCAAAGCCGATCACACTGACGGTAAGCTTATTTGAGCGGCGAATGAGGCGGGCGAATTCATCAATCTTGCTGATCTCCTTCTCGTTCAGGCCGGCGCTCGACTCATCGAAGTAGACGGTGTGGTTGTCATCTTCGGGTTCCGACTGGGTATGATGCGCTTCCGTGGCCACTTCGCGGGCTTTCGAGACCGGTTTTGCATCGAGCTGATCGAGAGACGTGCCGCCACTTCTGGACTCTTCGTCGATGAGAGACTGTTGCAGAGCCGCTTCGAGATCTTTCACCGAAGGTGGTGTTGTCATGGCGGATGCAGACGCATTAGCCGTCAGTTCGCGCGCCTTGAGAAGTTCCCGTTCCACGTCACGGAGTTTTTCCTTAAGCATCGAAACCTCGTTCTCACGAACACTTCGCTGCATCATGATTTTGCTCACTTCATTCTGAAGATCGCGAATTGCATTGCCACGTTTTTCGACCTTCTTCCTGAGTTCGGTAATCTCTTCAACACTTCCGCCGTGTTGACTTGCGAAGCGTTTCATCTCCTCTTCTTTTGCGGCCAGCTCGGCTTTGAGGTCCTCCATTTTCATGGCCTCTTCGCTTCTCTCGCCCTTGCTCATTCCCGAAGTCCCGATGAGTTCAGCAATCCTTCCTTCCAATTCGGCACGCAAATTGATTGCTTCGGCTTCACGCAACGCAAACTCTTCATTCCGTTTCGAGAGTTGAGCCTGGAGTGACTCAATTTCGTTCCTTACGGCGGTGAGCTCTGCGTCTTTCGAATCAATTTCCTGCGAAAGGGAGAGGACACGATCGTCGCTGGCTTTGAGGGCTTCCTCGAGTTCTTCGATGGCAACCTGGGTGTGCTGGCGATTCTCCCTCGCTTCCTCCATCTCGATGTTGAGTCTGGCAAGCTGGCGTTCGAGGGATTCCGAGTGCCGCTGGCCGTCGCGCCATTCCTGCTCAATCGAAACAATGTGCTCTTCACGTTCGCGGGTTGCATCTTCCAGTTCGGCAACACGGCGGGTTGCCTGCTCCAGCGACCGTATCGTCTCGTCTTTTTCACGGGAAAGTGATTCGACGGAGGATTGGAGATCCTGAACCGACTGCTCGGAAGCGGCAAGGCGAACGTTCAGATCGTCAATCTGGATACGGGCTTGTTCAAATGCTTCCTCGGCGCTGGCGACTCTTGCATCAGACGCATCGAAGTCCTTTTCGCGTCGCTTCAGTTCGGCTTCCAGCTGCTCGGCACGTGATTCGTGATACTTTGCCTCCTTGGACTGGTCATCAAAGCTCGAGCGCACCGTATTCAGCTCGGTGTACCGCCCGGCCAGAGCCAACTCGAGATCAGCGATGCGGAGTGCCTGTTCCTCAAGAAAAGCTTCCTTCGCGTTGAGCGTGGTGGTGAAGGTGTTTGCTTCCTCGGTGATGGCTTCGAGCTCCCCTTCCGTCTCTGCGAGGGTGTTTTTCATAAGGCGAAGCTCATCGCGTTTCTGACGAAGCTCGGTCGAAAGATCGTTCACCTCGGCACCGCGGTCTTCGATGATGGCTTCCAGTTCATCCATTTGAGCCGTCTTCGTTTCCAGTTCCGCAACCTTCTCATTGAACGCGATTCGCACATCACTCAACTCGTGGCGGGTGTCTTTCAGTTCGGATTCAAGCCTGTGATAAGCCTCTTCGATTGGATCAAGTTCATCAAGCCTCGCTTCCAGCATTTCGATTTCATCGAGGCGCTGATTCAGCGCCGTGCGAACATCGTACATCTCGTGACAGGCGTCGTTGAGATCGAGCTGGAGCTTTGAGCGGCGTTGCTCGACTGCATCGATCTGCGCCACGCGCTCCTCCATCGCTTCAATCTCAGCAACTTTGTCGGACAACTCGGATGTGAGAGCTTCGATTTTTTCCTCTCGATCAGCAATGTCAGATCGAAGCCTGGTGATATCAGAATCCCGGTCTGCGATCTTAATCTGTGCAGACTTGAGTGATTTGGAGGCGGATTCTTGTTCGCCCCGGGAAGATTCCAGCTCGGCAGTGGTTGCTTCGAGCCTGACTCTGAGTTCTTCCAGTTCCCTCTCGAGACCTTGCGCTTTTCGGGCTTCAACCAACTCTGACTGGAGTTCTGAGTTCCGTTTTCTCAGGCTGGTAATCTCATCGCGGAAGCTCAGTAAATCGCGACTTTTCGACGCAAGGAGAGCCCCAAGTTGTAAGGCTTTCTTCGAATCTGCGGCAGATTCGGTGGCACCTGATCCTGCGGCGATTCGGGATTCAAGCACTTCCACCAACTCAACCTGTTTCAGGTAATCGTTCCGAACCTGATGAAGTTCATCATGGGTGTCGATGAGATCTTTCTCAAGATCACTGATTTTCGTTTCCAGATCGTTGGACTCGGGTGCCATGGAAACAGCGGCCATCATAGAGACCGTCTCCATCGGGGCGGCAGCTTCCGCCTTGAGTTTTCGATTTTCCTCCTCATGACGCCGGATTTCCGACTTCAGGCTCTCAATCTCCGCAATCAGTTTCGAGTCGAATTCGATCTCAGCCGGAATCTCCTTTCCGGTGCCACTGAGCTGAGTTGTCAGCTGAGCGATTCTTGCATCCTTTTGCGCAACAATCGTCTCTGTTTCGACGAGCCGGGTTTCCCAGACGTCACGATCTGCCTGCCAGCGGGCACGAAGTTTTTTAAACAGGTCACGCTGGGAGGAACCGAGTGCATTCCATTGACTGGCAAGATTGAGGTTTTCTTCGACGGCAAAAGCGAGTCGCTGGGACCATCGGCCCCAAATGAATTTTGCCAGGAGGAGTCCGATCAGAAAAAAAACAATCGAAGCAATCCCGACGGGGAGCCAGTTCTTCAAAAGGAAAAGGGTGAATTCGTGCATGGTGTCTCTGTGCAGATAGAAGCGGTGTTTCGTGAATTTCAGTCGTCGGAAGCGGAAAGCTCGGCTTTGATTTTGGACATCTCGTCGCTGGTCGTTTCGTAATCCGCAAAGGCCTCACGATTCCCGTTTTCTATAGTTTCAGTAAACCTACGGGTATTCTTCCAAATTATCCAGCCCACAACGAGGCCAATGAGAGCACAAATCAGGCCGCTGATGGCCATGGTGAGGCCCCAATCGGTAAGAAAATGCTCGGAAGAAGGAGGAAGGCTGACGTTCATGAAGGGCTGGATGAAAATTTTACTCAGTCTCGCTGTTCTCAGTCTCGGTTGCGGTTGCGGTTGCGGTTGCGAGGGAAACTTCGACCCGGCGTGCCTTCCATCTCTCGCTTCTGGCGACGCCGGAAACGTCCTCTCCTTTACTCTCGATGGTAATGGTCTCCTTCGGGATTTCCAGAACTGCGAGCGCCTCAACAACCGCAGTGGCTCTGCGCAGGCTCAGTTGGCGGTTGTATTCAGCATTGCCAAGATTGTCAGCGAAACCGGTGGCGACCAGTGGCACCTCGGCTCCGGTCTCCTTGAGGAGGCTGGCGATTGCATTGACCTTCTCCCGACCGGATTCATTGACGATTTCGCTGTTGGAATCAAAGTAAATCGGGAACTGCTTCAGCGATTTGGAAAGCTTTGCTCTGGCCTCCCGGAGGAGTTCGGGGGTTGGAAAGGGTTCATCCGGGTGCAGCAGCTGATTTTCGACCGTGTATCCGGAAGGCACGGAGTTGATCGCCACGTTCTGCAGGATTGCCTTGTCTGTGATTTCGCGTATTGTTCCTTCGAGACGGACCGTTGAGCCGGAAAAATGAAAACTGCCTTCCTCGACTCGCGAAAGCGCTTCGCTGAGAAAAACGGGGAGACGTTCAATCCAGCCGGCGGGAGTGGCATCCTCTTTCACCTCGAGTGTGTTTTTAATGAGAAGATCCGGAATAGTGGACTCCAGTTTCGGTTTGAGAGCGGTGACAAATGAATCGTCGACTACCCTGCCGGCAAGAGTCAGGAGCCCGTCAACGAAGGTTGCAGAAAGATACGAAGGGGGGCCCGTGCGTCCCGCCGGATCTTCAATCGTGAGGTCGGCGAGGACCTCGATATTCGGATTTCCGGCCAGCATCGGTTGTATCGCAGAGAGAATTTTTTCCCGATCCTCGTGGTTCGCCGTGATGCCCGTGATGCGAATTTGGTCTTCGCCGAACTCGACTGTCATTTCGCCGTGCAGATGCTCCGTCAATGCGGGAAGGATCGTTTCCGCGTGAGCCTCCCACGCTCCGGCGATGTGATCGTCTCCAACAGTTCGGCGATCATTGAGGACGAGAGACGGCGATGCCGACTTCAGGATTGCGGCAACGTTCACCTCCCCTTCCTTCCCGGCGCGGATTCCGCCCAGCGTGATTCCAAAACGGTTTCGGGTCAGCGTGAGGGTCGACTTCTTGAGAAAGGAGCCAGGATCGACCACGGCGATCTCGTCAATGATCTCCTCCGGCTTGAGCATGGCGGCCAATTCGAGGATGCCCTCTTTCACTCCGTCATTTGGGACTGTCCCGTTGAGGGTGAGGCTTCCTTCGGCGAAGGAAACTTCGGCTGTGGTGGAGTTTCGAACCAGTTCAGCAGTGACCGCGGCAAGTTCGTTTGCGGCAGCCAGAGGGAGCCGCTTCGGATTTTGATCGAGTTCATTGTCGACTCTTCCTCCGGCTATCGAGGCAAGACGGGCACCAAGCAACGCCTTGACCCCTTCCCCGTCTTCTCCGAGAACCCCTGAAATTCTGACGGATCCGCCGTTTGATGAGGATTCCACCCTTACTTCCGGAGGGATGGTCGGGCGAATCGCAATTTGCGTCAGTTCGATTTCCGGAAACCGCGCCACGGGGATTGCTGCCTTCACGATGCTCCGGGCACTTTCAATATCTGACTCGGCGTCGACGAAGCCTCTGAGTCTGGCATCGTGTTGATCAAAATCCACCACAAGACCCTCAAATCCACCGGATTTGAGCGCAGCAACCGCCTGTCGTTCAAACTCGGTCTCGACGCTACTCCGGTAGACGACTTTAGCGATTAAGGTAAAAACGACAACTGCGGAAATGAAAAGGATAGCGGCGAGCAGGAACCTCATCGGAAGCAGAACCAATTAAGTTCACACAATAGTCAAATTTCACAAAACTCTCAACGGTGATCTCTCGGTTTTTAAAAAAAATAGTCGCAGTATTTGGCTTCTGAGCACGAGTTTATAAAAGATCAGGCCGGGAGCGCATCCGAAACCGCTCAGGATCTTCAATAGCCGAGCATCGTGGCGATATCTTGCGAACTTCCGATGCCCGGGATTTGAAAGCCACGCATCCTTGCCGCACTGGAAAGATCAGGATTCTGATAGAGCTGGTTCGGAGCTTTGGCAATCAAGGATCCGAGCGCATCGTAGTCTGTCGATTCCGCTTCCTTCATCAAGTAGCGGATCAATGATCCATTTGAAAAATAAAGCCGATGCTCTCGCATCATGTCGACCGTCTCACTTTCGCCACTTGCCAGGGTCCGACCGGTGAAGCGCCAACTTCTCCCGGCGACATAGATGAAGAAGAGTTGACCGTTGTGATAGTAGTAAGTCTCGTCAGCCCAGCCATGATCACCCTGTCCGAAAACGTAATTGGCCTTCACCAACTGCCCGTTCCGAAAATACTTTGTGACCTTGCCATAAGCGGGATCATCATCCGGTTCGAATTCGATGACTTTGGTTTCAAGACTCGCGTTCTCAATCTGATTGTATTTCGCCCGGATATCGGCGACAGCGTCTTCCACGGAATCCGCCCCTGCTGAGAGCGGTAGAAAAGAGAGGATGGCAAGGATCGGAAAGGAACGGTGATTTATCATGGTAGGTCAGGATCAGTGAAAGCGGTTTCCTGCAGGGCCGCAAGTCCCTTCATTCGACAAAAGAGCCACGAAAAAAGCCCGCCCCGTTTGAACGGGACGGGCCTTTCGAAATTGGACTGTCGAGATCCCGGCGGAATCAGCCTTCCGAGAGCTCGGCAGAAGCGGCCTCCCCGCGCTCAGCCATAGCGACCTTGCGGCTGAGCTTGACGCGGCCGCGCTCATCGATTCCGATGCACTTGGCGGCGACAATGTCTCCTACTTTCACGACGTCTTCGACCTTATCGACGCGGAAGTCGGCGAGCTCAGAAATGTGAATCATGCCGTCCTTGCCGGGAAGAACCTCAACGAAAGCACCGAAGTTGGTCGTGCTGACCACTTTGCCCTCGTAAGTCTTGCCGACTTCGATCTCAGCACTGACGCGCTCAACGAGTTCGATGGCACGGGCAAGCGCCTCAGGATTTGCGGCATAGATGGAAACGGTTCCACTGTCATCGATGTTGATGTCAGCGCCGGTCTCGGCCTGAATCCCTTTGATGTTTTTTCCACCGGGGCCAATGAGTTCACCGATCTTCTTGGGATCGATCTTGAGGCTCTCAATACGCGGAGCGTAGTCGCTGAGTGCCTTTGGTTCAGAAATGACCTGATTCATGATGTCGAGGACCGTGAAACGGCCTTTGGTTGCCTTGTCGACGCCTTCACAGAAGAGATCAAGAGGGATCCCGGGAAGCTTGAGGTCGAGCTGAAAGCCGGTCACCCCTTCCGTGGTTCCACAGAGTTTGAAGTCCATGTCTCCGTTGAAGTCTTCGTTACCGATGATGTCGATCATCGTCTTGTATCGCTTCATTTCGGTGCCTTCGAACTCGGTGACAAGACCGCAGGAGATTCCGGCGACAGGGCGCTTCAGGGGAACCCCGGCGTCGAGTAGTGCCATCGTGCCTGAGCAGACCGAAGCCATCGAAGTGGAGCCGTTGGACTCCATCACTTCGCTTGAAACGCGGATCGCGTAAGGAAAATCCTCTTCGCTCGGGATCACAGGCTCGATCGACTTTTCAGCGAGTGCGCCGTGACCGATCTCGCGGCGGTTCATGCCGCCCATCCGGCCGGTTTCACCGACGGAGAAAGGAGGAAAGTTGTAGTGAAGGATGAAACGCTTCGTGTCTTCCCCGCCGGCATAGTTGTCGAGATATTGCTTCTCGTCAGCAGGCGCGAGCGTAGCGATCGCAAGCGCCTGGGTCTCTCCCCGCGCAAAGAGAGCGGAACCGTGCGTGCGGGGCATCAGCGTCGTCTCGCAGGAAATTGGACGAATCGTTTCGATGTCCCGGCCGTCACAGCGGACGCCCTTATCAAGGATGCTGACGCGGAACGCCTTCTTCTGAAGGTAGTCGAACGCCTGCCCCATCGCAAAACTGTCTGCCTCAGGGTATTTCTCAAGAATTGCCGCATCAACTTCCTTGCGGAGGCCGCCAACAGCAGCACCACGCTCAATTTTGCTCGGCTGGTTGATCGCGTCTTCAATCCGGTCTCCGGCGACTTGATAAGCGATTTCGAGGAGCTCGTCCTGGACTTCCATGAGAGCCACTTCGCGCTTGGGCTTACCGACGCGACGGGCCAGTTCCTCCTGAGCGTCGAGGATCGGCTGAATCGCTTCATGAGCGAAGTAGAGGGCCTTCTTGAAAGTCTCGTCCGGAACCTCGTCTCCCCCGCCCTCAATCATGATGACGCCATCACGAAGGCCGGCATAGACGAGATCGAGGGTGCTTTCCGCGCGCTGATCGAAAGTCGGGTTGGCGACGAACTCACCGTCCACGAGGCCGACACGCACTGCCGCGATCGGTCCTGCGAAAGGAATATCAGAAATCGCGAGAGCAGCAGAGGCTCCGTTCATGCTGAGAATATCGGAATCATTAACACCGTCGGCGCTAAGAAGCAGCGAGACGACTTGCGTGTCGTAAAAGTAGCCCTTCGGGAAGAGCGGGCGCAAAGGGCGGTCCGTCATCCGGCAGGTGAGAATCTCCTTCTCAGTAGGACGACCCTCACGCTTGAAGTATCCACCGGGAAAACGCCCCGCAGCCGCTGCCTTTTCTTTGTATTCAACGGAGAGCGGGAACCAGTCCTGGCCCTCGCGAACGCTGGTCTGGGACACGGCGGTTACCATGACGATAGTGTCGCCAACCTGAACGGTTACGGCACCGTCGGCAAGCTTACCCATCTTGCCGGTTTCGATTTTCATTTCTGACGCACCAACCTGGCACGTGATGTTTTCAATACTCATATTTTCTTTTTTCTTATGAAAGGGTTATCAGGCAGTCAGCAAAAATTTACCGGCTCCCCGTTTCCGGCTTCGTGCACAGATGGGATACCGGAATGGCCACCATCATGATCCCCTGCGAGCGGCAGGAAGATTTCGCTTCGAAAGCCGAAACGAAAAAGCGCCGACCGGAGTCGACGCTCTCGAAAATTTCTATCGGCGAAGGCCGAGTGATTTGAGAACCTTGGTGTAGCGATCGTGCTGAGTGCGCGCAAGGTAATCAAGAAGCTTGCGGCGACGAGCCACAAGGCGGAGAAGACCGCGACGGGAGGAAAGATCCTTCTTGTTGCGGCCCATATGTTCGGTCAATTGGGTGATACGCTCCGTGAGACGTGCGATTTGCACATCAGCACTGCCGGTATCGGTCCCGTGGAGTTTGAGCTCCGTTGCTGTATCTGTAGATTCACTCATTTGAGGCAGGAAAAGCGTCACCTTGACGCTGATAAAGGTTCTTCCTAAAGGTGGCGGACTTAATCACAAATCGCCTCGCTTGCAATGGAAAAGATGCCATAGAAGTCAGTTTTTCAGTAAAAAATCGCAGACTCATCGCGCTGTCTTTCGTAATGTCCACGTATGCCTGAACCGGAAATCGCTGAAATTCCTGACCGAGTGCCCGTCATGGTGCTGGGGGGAGCCACGCTGTTCCCTCACGGCTACATGCCGCTTTTCATCTTTGAAGAGCGTTATCGGGAGATGCTCTCTTATGCTCTGGAGCGGCAACGGATGTTCTGTATCGGACATGCGCTGTCGGGAATCGACACCGACGAACATCCGGATCCGGTGCATCGCATGACGACGGTCGGACTGATCCGTGCCTGCGTCACTCACGACGATGGAACGTCTCATCTCATGCTCTCAGGACTGCAGCGGGTCGAGATTCTTGGGTGGGAGCAGATCTCTCCTTTCCGCATTGCCACGATTGTACCGCAGCCCTCCCGGGTCGAGGATCTCACGGTAGTGGGCAATCTTGCTCTCGAAGTCGTTGATCTCTGCGGTCGACTTTGCGGCGAAGGAAAGCCGATGACGGAGCAACTGAGAGAGCACCTCAACGGGATTCACGATCCGGCCGCCATTTCTGACGTGGTCGCGCAGAGCTTCCTGAACGATCCTGCTCAGCGGCAGCGGATTCTTGAGATGCTGAACGTGGAGGACCGGCTCAGATTCCTTTCAGCCCACCTCGGGCAGCTTCTGGTGGACAGTTGAATGATGCAGCCCTCGAGGTTGTTTTCCGTTGACCCCTTCCTCATCTCTTTGCTAATAAGCGAGTTCGAATCGGTAGATTACCGGTTCCCGACGACCAAAAACCGCTTACATGACAAAACCCACCCCCCTGATTCAACCTCTTCTCATTCTTCTGACCCTGTTTCCCGCAGGCGGAACCCTCTTCGCCCAGGATGCTGCTGAGTCGGCTCTCGATACCGGTGACACGGCCTGGATGATGACTTCGACGGCGCTTGTTCTTCTCATGACGCTGCCCGGCCTCGCTCTCTTCTACGGAGGCCTCGTCAGAGCCAAAAACGTGCTCTCGATCCTCATGCAGTGCTTTGTAATCGCCGCCGTCATGTCGATCCTCTGGGTCGTCTACGGCTACAGCCTCGCCGCCGGTGACAGCTGCCCTTACTTCGGTGATTTCAGCATGCTGATGCTCAATCACATGCAGGAAAGCACTCTCGCCGGGACGATTCCCGAAAGTGTCTGGGTCACCTTTCAGATGACTTTTATCATCATCACCCCCGCTCTCATGGTCGGCGCTTTCGCTGAGCGCATGAAGTTCTCAGCTGTGCTGATTTTCTCCATCATCTGGACGACGCTCTCCTATCTTCCCATCTGGCACATGGCCTGGGGTGGTGGTCTTTTCCACGACTGGGGTGTCATTGATTTCGCCGGTGGAACTGTGGTTCACATCAATGCCGGTGTCGCCGGACTCATCGCCTGTATTTTCGTTGGAAAGCGGAAAGGCTACGGCTCATCCGAGCTTCATCCTCACAATGTTCCTTTCGTCCTTATTGGTGCTTCGCTTCTCTGGGTAGGCTGGTTTGGCTTCAACGCCGGTTCTGCCGGTGGAGCGAATGAGTCTGCCGGTATGGCCATGATCGTCACCCAGGTCGCGACGGCTGTTGCAGTCCTCGTCTGGATCGCGCTCGAGTGGATCCTCCTGAAAAAACCCACGGCGGTGGGCGCGGCTACCGGCGCTGTTGCCGGTCTTGTCGCGATCACCCCGGCTTCCGGAACGACGGATATTACCGGCGCTCTCTTCATCGGGGCCATCTCCAGCCTTCTCTGTTACTTCTGTGCGACGAAGCTCAAGAGTGCGCTCAAATATGATGACAGCCTCGACGTTTTCGGAGTTCACGGAATCGGCGGCATCGTTGGTGCCATTCTCACCGGGGTGTTCATTCGGGAAGGGGCCGAGGCGACCGCCGGGATGACCCAGACTTTTGCTCAGTTCAAGAGTGTCATTGTGACCATCGTCTGGAGTGGTGTCGCGGCAACAATTGCACTCTTTATCGCCAAACTCACCGTGGGACTCCGGGTGGAAGAATCTTCGGAAGATGTCGGTCTCGACAGTTCGGCGCACGGTGAGAGTGGATACACCATGTAACCTGCTCAGATTAAACGGGAAGTGGCTCCCGTCAGAAGCCGCTGAAAGCAAAAACCCCGATCGGATCGCTCCAATCGGGGTTTTTTTACATTCAATGACACTGCTTTGTAGACGAACCGGACTGAAAATTATTAGAAGCCATGCAAAAAATGCAGAAAAAAGGGGCTCGCACTTTGCGCCGCGGAATTTAGTTGTCGGGAATTGCGGGGCGGATCATGCTCCTCTCCCATGCTGATTCGTTACTTTCTTGCTGCGCTTTTCCTGGCCTCGACCCCCGGGGCTCAATCCCTTTCGGGCGGTGAATCGAAACCGAACATCGTCTTCTTCCTCGCCGATGACCTTGGCTGGACCGGCCTTCGCAGCTTTGGCAGCGACTTCTACGAAACGCCGAACCTCGACCGCCTTGCGGATGAGGGCATGAAGTTTACCAATGCCTATGCGGCCTGCACGGTCTGTTCCCCTACCCGTGCTTCCGTGATGACCGGCAAGTATCCCGCCCGGCTGCATCTCACGAGCTTTATCCCCGGACAGGAACGGCCCTTTGCAAAGATGAAGACTCCTGACTGGACGAAGGGGCTGAAGACTGACGAGATAACTCTGCCCGAAGTGCTCCGGAAAAAAGGCTATCGCACGCATCATATCGGGAAATGGCATCTCGAATTTCCGAATCGCCCGGAGGAAGGGCCGACGGCGCACGGTTTCGCTACCACGGTGGACAAGCCCAAAGGGACCAAAGGCTATTTCATGAAGGCGAAGGGACAGGAGAAGCCCCGCTATGTGACCGATTATTTCGCCGAAGAGGCGGTTGATCGAATCGAAAACCGCGGGGATGATCCTTTCTTCCTCTATTTCGCCTTTCATGTCCCGCACACGCCTATTCAAGGTCGGGAGGATCTCGTTGCCTATTTTGAGAAAAAGGTCGATCCCGCGGCTACCCATCACAATCCGGTATACGCCGCCATGGTGAAGAGCATGGACATGGCTGTCGGAAAGGTTCTCGACACATTGGAAGCTCAGGGGATCGCTGACGAAACCGTGATCGTTTTCACATCGGATAACGGCGGCCTCACGCAGCGCTATGGAAAGCACGATGAATTCACGGAGAATCTGCCTCTCCGACGCGGCAAAGGATCCGCCTACGAGGGCGGCGTCCGTGTACCGACGATCGTGAAATGGCGGGGCCATACTGAAGGTGGCAGCTTCTGCGATGCCCCGATCATGACGATCGACTGGATGCCGACCTTCACTGAAATGGCGGGAATCGAAGCGCTCGACTCATCAATCGATGGAAAGAGTCTGCTTCCCCTTCTCGAAGGACGCACCGACTCGCTTGAGCGGGATCTTTTCTGGCATTTTCCGCATTACCACGCTGGTGGCGATGGACCGTATTCGGCGATTCGCTCAGGTGATTGGAAGCTGATCGAGCGGCTGGAGGACGACTCCCTCGAGCTCTACGATCTCGAGGCTGATCCCGGGGAACAAAATAACATCGTCGATTCCGACCCGGCTGCGGCAAAACGGTTGCAAGAGAAACTCCTCGCCTGGAGAAAAGAAGTCGGCGCGCAAATGCCGACGGTGAATCCTGGCTTCGATCCGGAACGGGCGCTGGAAGTCGGGCGGAAACCGTAGATTTCAGGATCACGCGAGGATACCCTTCACGATATGACCGTGCACATCCGTGAGGCGAAAACGTCTTCCCTGGTGAAAGTATGTCAGTCGCTCGTGATCAATGCCTGAGAGGTGCAGGATCGTTGCCTGCAGATCGTGCACCGCGACGGGATTCTCGGCGACGTTGTAGCAGAAGTCATCCGTCACCCCGTAGCTCGTCCCTGCTTTCACCCCGGCGCCGGCCATCCACATGGTGAAGCAGCGCGGATGGTGATCGCGACCGTAGTTGGTATCGGTCAGAGTGCCCTGGCTGTAGATCGTCCGGCCGAACTCCCCGCCCCAGATCACGAGGGTGTCCTCAAGAAGTCCCCTCTCCTTCAGGTCGGCAAGGAGAGCTGCGGTGCCCTGGTCGGTTTCCTCGCAGCGCAGGGCGAGCTGCTCCGGCAGTTTGGAGTGCTGGTCCCACCCCGTGTGGTAGAGCTGAATGAAGCGGACATCCTTTTCCGCAAGGCGGCGGGCCAGAAGGCAGTTCGCGGCGTACGATCCCGGTTGGCGGGCCGCTTCCCCGTAGCGCTCGAAGGTGGACTCGGGCTCGTCGGAGAGATCGGTCACATCCGGCACCGACATCTGCATGCGATAGGCCATCTCGTATTGAGAAATGCGGGTTTGGATCTCTGCATCGCCGGTCTGGTCATAGCGGAGCTGATTCATCTGCGAAATGCCGTCGAGCAAATCGCGGTTTCGCTCTCTCGGAGCTCCGCCGGGATCTTTCAAAAACAAAACCGGATCGCCTCCCGAGCGCAATCTCACGCCCTGGTGCGAGGTGGGAAGAAAACCGCTGCCCCAGAGGCGCGAGTAAATCGGCTGCGCCTGGTTGAAATTGCCGTTGGAAACGAGGACGACGAAAGCGGGCAGGTTTTCATTCTCCGATCCGATCCCGTAGCTCATCCATGATCCCATCGAAGGGCGTCCCGGCTGTTCGTGGCCGGTCTGGAGGTAGGTGATCCCGGGGTCATGATTGATCGCGTTCGTGTAGACCGATTTGATAAAACAGACATCGTCAGCGTGCGTCGCGAGGTGCGGCATCAGTTCGCTGATCCAGGCACCACTTTCGCCATGTTGCTTGAAATCAAAGATTGAATTGGCGACGGGAAAAGAACTCTGTTTCGAGGTCATTCCAGTGAGGCGCTGGCCCATCCGGATCGAGGCCGGGAGCTCTTTGCCGCGCATCTCTTTCATCTTCGGTTTGTGGTCGAAGAGATCCATTTGCGAGGGGCCGCCACTTTGGAACAGATAGATGATCCGCTTTGCCTTCGCGGGAAAGTGGGTTTGCCCCGGGGCAAAACCTGGCGCAGTCTGAGTACCGGCGGCGAGAATCTGATCCAGACCGAGTGCACCGACAGATAGTCCCCCGGCTCTCGCGAAAAACTGGCGCCGACTCTGTTGATGGAGTTCAGAGAGTAGTGGATGGCTCATCATGGTATGGAAAAAGTGAAGTCCCTTCCGGGCTTGTGGTGGTGTCCTTGCCGTTTGAATCGTAACCGGCTCTTGTGGTTGAAATTATTCGGATGCAGTGGGTCCAAACCGCACCACTTTCACATCGTTCGGCTGATTCGGGCCCGGTGTGCTGCGTCCTCTCGTGATCAGCATTTCAAACAAGTCCTGAATTTCCTTTACCTGTTCCGGATTTTTTGAGGCTAGATTGGTGGTTTCGCCCAGGTCATTGCCCAAATGGTATAACTGAATGATTTGTGAGGGGTCCCCGCCTTTCGTCCATCCTCCCGATCCGGAT
Organism: Verrucomicrobiales bacterium; assembly: GCA_029233965.1. Classification (GTDB taxonomy): domain Bacteria; phylum Verrucomicrobiota; class Verrucomicrobiia; order Verrucomicrobiales; family DEV007; genus Arctic95D-9. The sequence continues at coordinate 52,372 of JARGOP010000001.1, forward strand.
GCGGGGATGTATTTCCAATGGCCAAGACGCACCGACGGAACTCCACTGATGGAAGTGCTCACCGAATGGGCGCGGATTGGCGCCGCTTCACCCTTGAGAACAGGAAGCAGGCTGAAACTGTCTTCACCGGCATCGGCGGGTAAGGTGATGCCGAAGATATCAGCGAAAGTGGCCATCAAATCAGCCTGATGAACAAGTTGCTCCGAAAGACTGCCGGGCTCTACGATCCCGGGCCAACGAACGATAAAAGGAACGCGATGCCCGCCCTCCCAGGTGTCGGATTTATAGCCGCGTAAGGGCCCGCTCGGAAAGTGTCCCTGTTCTTCCAGCTCTTTCGTTCCGATATAATGAGCGCAGCCGTTGTCGCTTGTGAAAATCACCATCGTTTCATCGGCTACTCCACTCTTCTCGATCGCATCGAGAACCTGTCCGACGATCGCATCGGTTTCCATGACAAAATCCGCGTAGAGACCGAGGCCGCTTTTTCCGATCCACCCTTCATTCACCGATAGAGGCGTGTGAGGAGAAGTCAGGGGAAGGTAGAGGAGAAAGGGATCGGACTTCATAGCAGACTCCGCAATAAACTTCGCAGCCCGATCACCCAGAGCAGGAAGAATCGGTTCAAGGGTCCAGCCTTTCAGCGCAGGTCCCTGATTACTTGCCTGGTTTTTCTTCAATAAATCCGGAGACAGGAACTCGCCCGGAATCCCGACGGTTCGATCCTGCTCAATAAAGCAATAGGGTGGCCAGTTCGGAACGTCGGTGCCGAAGTACATATCGAAACCGCGTGTGATCGGGCCTCCGCCGATTGGTTGCGAGAAAACCTCCTGCCATGCAGCGCGGTGCTCATCCGTGGCAATGGCGTCACCTTTCGGTCTCTCCTTGAAAACAGCTTCCGTCGCTTCCGGGATGGGCCAGTCCCAACCGAGATGCCATTTGCCAATACAGGCCGTTTCATAGCCCTGTTGCTGAGCCAGGGTCCCGATGGTCATGCGGTCCTCCGCGATCAAAGGCGCTCCCCATAAGCCGGTGATTCCCCTCTGCAGCCGCGACCGCCAATGGTAGCGTCCGGTGAGCAGCGTGTAGCGCGAGGGAGTGCAAACGCCGGAGGACGAGTGTCCATCGGTGAAGCGCATCCCTTCCGACGATAGTTGATCGATATGTGGAGTGGGAATTTTGCCCCGCTCCGGATTGTAAGACTGCACGTCCCCGTAGCCGAGGTCGTCCGCGTAGATCACCACGATGTTAGGATGTCCCGGCGCAGTTTCGAGGGCCAACGCAGCATCTACCGCGAGGACCAGGATCGCCAAGATCGCCGCCGCGACCGTCTTTCCTGTTGGGGGGAGGTTCATGATTGTTCTCGTTGTGGAGCTCAAAAAAGAGTCTTAATGCCGTGTGATGGTTTCACTCAGATTGAAGAAGAGCCGGTTGACCATGGTCAGTCCGAGGAGCCTGTCTTGCGGTAGCGCTTCATCGCGAGGGAGTCGCCCAACCGAGAGAATAGCAAGACTTTCTTCATCGGAAACTCTCGCCCGCTCACGCTGAAACAACTGAGTCGCGATCGACATTTCCTCCGCGCCGGGAGAGCGATGCACGATTCGCTGGAACGCATCACGGATGAGCTCTTCCTCTGACGCGTCGGGGCGCTCCCTGAGTTGTTGCTGTGCCAGGGCGCGGGCCGCCTCGATGTAGGTGTCGCCATTGAGCAGTGCGAGGGCCTGCAGCGGTGTGTTCGTGCTTTCCCGTCGCACCGTGCAGATCTCGCGCGAAGGGGCATCAAAGACGGCCATCATCGCCGGCGGAGCGGCGCGCTTCCAGAAAGTGTAAATGCTGCGACGATAAATCTGATCACCGGGCGACACCTCGTAGGTCATCATGTAGCCGGGCCGCTTTGTGAGTTCCTCCCAGAGACCGGCAGGCTGGTAGGGATTCACGGCGGGACCACCGACGGCGGGATTGAGTAGCCCGCTCACCGCAAGCGCCTGGTCCCGAATCATTTCCGCTGAGAAACGGCCTCTCGGTCCCCGCGCGAGAAGGCGGTTTTCCGGATCCACTTCTTCAATTTCGGGGCGCGTTTTTGACGACTGGCGATAGGTGGCGGAGTCGAGAATCAGACGGACGACATGCTGACGATCCCAGCCGGATTCAATCAGCTCGATGGCGAGCCAGTCAAGCAGTGCCGGATGACTCGGCCATTCCCCCTGCGCACCGAAGTCCTCCACCGTTTTCGTGATGCCGGTCCCGAAGAGCTGGTCCCAGAGGTGGTTCACGGCAACACGCGCTGTCAGTGGGTTTTCGCGACTCGTCATCCATTTCGCGAGGCCGAGACGGTTTTCAGGATACTCTTCGAGGAAAGGATTCAGGGCTTCGGGTGAACCGGGCGTAACCGGATCTCCCACCGGGGCATCGTAGGCTCCGCGGTCGAGGACGAAAGCCGGACGCGGCACTTCCATCTCCTTCATAACCATCACCGGGGGAATCTCGGATTTGAGCTTTGCCCGGGCGGCCCAGTCAGCCGCGAGGGTCTTTGCAATCTCCGGCTCGCTTTCTTTCAGAAAAGCCATCGTAATGGAGTGACGATCTTCGCGACTGAGTTTGTTCTCCGGCTTTTTCAACACCTCGCTGAGGCTCTCATCGATATCCCGGATCTCGTCGAGCCGGGATGTCGAGAAGCGGACCCGGCCATAGGAGTGATCCTTCCATCGATCGCTGAATGTGAGGACTACCCTCAGCGTCCAGTCCCCTTGGGTGCCGAAACTTTCCTTCATCGTGGCGATGAGGGAACGATCCGCCGGCTTCGGATGAAAGAAGCCCCAGCCGGTGCCGCCGGGATCCTCGACGAGGTTAGAGGCAGGATAACCCTCCTGCTCATAGCTCGGTTGAACCCTTGCGAGGGAAAGGGGGCGCTCCTGACCGCCCTGCGAAACCTCGATGAGTTCGAGCTTGGAGAGAACGGCATTGGCGTTTTTGAAGCGCCCGGGTCCCTGATTCGGCAGTGATTCGTGCTGGAGCGCTTCCAGAAGAAGACTCCGCCAGCCGCCACCATTCATCGGGATCTCAAAGGTGTAAATGTCAGGACTTGCGGAACTCACTCCTTCCACAAGAAACGATCCATCACTGAGGTCTTTGAAAGTCAGATCGGAATTGGTGGTTAAAGCCGAAGGTTGAAGCCTCTTCCATCCCACTGAGCCGGTCAGATCCTTTTTCCACGCGGCGAAGGCGGCACGTTTCGAACCGTTCTCACTCAGAACCGACTGGTGGATTTCATGGATGGAGGCAGTGAGGCGCTGATCCTCCGCTTCCTGCTCTTTGCTCGGGGCGAAAATGTAGGGCTCGGCAAGGGCTCCGGTGACGCTTCCCACTTTGCCCTGGGAGGCGCGGCCGCCCTCGGGGATATTGTTGAAGAAAGCAAACATGCGGAAGTAATCCTTCTGCGAAATGGGATCGTACTTGTGATCGTGGCACTTCGCGCACTCCATCGTGAGACCGAGGACGCTACTGCCGATCGTGTTGACCCGGTCCGACACATACTGAATCCGATATTCCTCTTCGATCGTTCCGCCCTCGATCGTGATGGGATGGTTCCGATTGTACCCTGTCGCAACCACCTGATCCTGCGTCGCGTTCGGGAGTAAATCCCCGGCGATCTGCTCGGTGAGAAACCGGTCGTAGGGCTTGTTGTCATGATAGGCATCAATGACCCAGTCCCGCCACTTCCACATGATACGTGGCGTGTCGTATTGATAGCCGGTCGTATCCGCATACCGCGCCTTGTCGAGCCATCGGGTCGCAAAGTGTTCGGCATGGTGCACCGAGCCGAGGAGTTCCTCCTGAATCGCGGCATAGGACTCGTCGGGTAAACCCTCTTGAGTCATCGACCTGACTCTGTCATGTGTCGGAGGCAACCCTGTCAGGTCGAAATAAAGGCGACGCAAAAGAGAGTTGGGATCAGCTTCGGGAGCGGGTTCGAAACCGGCTTCGTGGAGCTTTTCCTGAATGAAGTGATCGATCTCATTTCTCGCGAGGTTTGGCCAGATCGCTTCAGGGACGTCGGGCCGCTCGATCCGCGTGAAGGCCCAGTGCTGCTCATACTTGGCGCCTTCGCGAATCCATCGCTCGATCTTCGCGACTTCCTCAGGGGTCATTCGGGGGAGTTTAGCCTCCGGTGGAGGCATCATGTCTTCCTCGTCTTCGGTCGTGATGCGATAGAAGACCTCGCTGGCCTCCGGTTCGCCGGGTTTGATCTGGTGCCATTTCCCTTCGGGATCGAGGGCGGCATAGGCCCCCTCCGGGGTGTCGAGGCGGAGGTCGGCTTCGCGGGTTTTGGCATCGGGCCCGTGGCAGGCGAAGCAGCGATCAGAAAGGATCGGGCGGATGTCGCGATTGTAGGAGAGCAGCTCTCCACTCGCTGCCGCAGGAGCGGCCTGGGCCGGAGGACGGCTCTGCGAGCCGGCGGTCCCTATTTTGGCCATCGTTTCCTCGTAACGGGCTTCCGGGTCAAATTTCAATGTCTCTCCGGTCTTGACCACCTCCGATACAACGGGACGCCCGGTGATCAGAGGCGGGTCGACCGGAGGTGATTCGTGGAGCAAAAAGAATGCGGTCACGACAACAGCCGCCATGGCACTCCCGGCAAGGAACCAGCGCTGTCGAAGTCCCCCGGGGTCGGCGGAAACGGGGTGGAGCGGAATCCATTCGGGAGAAGTTTCTTCTGCGCCTCCTCTGAAGGAAAGCGCCATACTCGTTTCAATCTGCCGATAAAACTCGGCTCTCGCATCCGGCGATTCCAGCAAGAGCGCTTCCAGTTCGGCTGTCTCTGCCGCACAGATCGATTCGTCGAGGTACTTCCCGACGAGAAAGGCGAAACGGTTCGGTAAAGGGGAGGAATTCATGACTGGATCTGGTACTCTGCGCCCTGGAGGCAATGCCGGAGGGACTTCCTCGCGCGGAAGAGCAACTGGCTCACGGCGTTTTCCTTGAGTTCCATCGCCCTGCTGATTTCGGACAGGGATTGGTCCTTCAAATAGAACTGTTCCACGGCGGTTCTTTGCCTGTCGGGCAGTTTGCCGAGACATTGGTCGAGGATCGCGGTGTCGGCGACGTCGCCTTCCTCTTCCGACATTTCATCGGCCATGAGATGCAGCAGTTCGTTTCCGAAAACATGACGATCCCGTGACAGCTTCTTCCGGTGCGCCATGACCTGAAAGTAGGCAATCTTTGCCGCCCACGCCCAGAAGTTCGTGCCGTCCTCAAACTGCTCGCGCTTTCGCCAGAGAACCCGGTTCGTTTCCTGGACCACATCCTGCATATCTGCCGCGTTCCCGAGGAGGGAAAAGACGTAGCCCCGCAGCCGATGCTGCACGGATTCAATCAAGTCCTCGTAGGGATCTGAAAATTCTTTGATCGTCAAAGCGCTCATGAGAGTTGTTGCCGGTAAATAGCCATCCTCCGGGTTCGCTTACTCTCGGAGAACCAGGTTTAATGGCGCAATCGTGGAGGGTGCAACGGCCGCGCCGCTCCGAATTTCGATTCTGCGCAGTTCCGGCCCTCTCTTGTCTGCGCGCCTTGAAATCAGGGAGCGACCGAAGTCAGCTTCCAGATCTTCAGGTCATCGACAACGGCGTGCCTCGCGACGGCGAAGACAAACTGCCGCTTCGTTTCGTGACCAAAGCCGGGCGAGGTATGCGCTCCCACCTCCCTGCCATCGATGTAAACCGTGAGCGTCCCGCCATCGTGAACGGTCACAACCTCGTGCCACTCTCCGGCCTTGAGATCGAGAGGGAAAGTGGCGCTGGCCGACTTGAGCGCTTCATCCATCGCTGCCTTACCCTCCGGTGTTTCCTTATTGTCCCGGAGACTCAGCTTGAAAACGCTTTCCCGCTCATCGACGAGCGTGAGCTTATCCGTTGTCATCGTGGCGCCGTTGATGTGACCGGCCCAGACGCTCTTATCCTCTTTATCGTTGTAAGCCAGTTTCAGCTGATCGCCCTCGTCGAGCTTCATGCGAAGGTAGACGACCGCATCTTGATACGGCTCAGCGGTGCTGTGCACGGTCGAAATGGCGTGATCCGCCCTCGGTGAAATCGTCATGACCAGCTCCCCGTCAACGAGATCGTTTTGCTTATCCCCCATCGCGCGGCTCTGACTGTTGGTGCTCCACGCTTCGCCGAGGTCATCGGTTTCCTCTGCGTCTTCCCGATCAAAATTGTCTTCGAAAAGAATCGTGCCCCGTGCCTCGATCAGTCTGGCCAGAGCTGACGGGATTTCCATTTCGGGAGCCGTCTCAGCGTTCCGGTTCGATATGATCCAGGCCTGATCCTCAGCGGAGAGTTTGTCGATCGGGAGCGTGAAGCGCTTCCGGTCGGCATCCCGCTGAATCGTGACATGGGTCTCGGTGGCGGAGATGAACCCGGCATCAACCCTGTTTCCATCCGTCGATGTCCAGGTCCGGGCCATCGCCACGCTGACGAAGGAAAGCGCGAACAGGACAGTCAGGCTCGTTTTCATTCCGGTATATCGACGCAAAGACATCAACGCTCAATGCCTCATTTCTATCGACTTACGCCCTTTCTAGAACGAGGCACCCGCACTTCCTTCAAATTCACTCGCCGTCCTGATCGTGATCTTCACTTTGTCAGGGAGGTCGCGCAGTCGGGAGTTTGTGTCCTGCACGAAAACCTCGACTTCTGTGTCGGCTGAGAATCCGGGCATGGAATCGTCATTTCGGAAATCACAATTCTCGAAAATGCAGTTTTGCGTCGTGATGAGAACGCTGAGCGGAATATCGCAGTTGATAAAGCGGCAGTTCTTCATCACGAGCCATTCCTTTCCGGCGGCTGTATCAGCAGGCACGGTGTATTCCAAATCCGGAAACTCGACCCGTTCAAAAGTCGAATTCACCACCTGGTATCCGATATCCTTGGTGCGCCACTTATCAAAGAAAACCCCGTTGATCTTGCAGTTCTCGAACTTCCACCGCGAGGCATGATCTCGTCCGCTCCAGCCATCGCCTTTTCGCATCGGGGAGCGATCAAAGATGCATGAAACGAAGTTCCAGTCTCCTACGAGTCCGCCCTCAATGACTGCCGTCGTGAAAGTTGCTTTGTAGCCAAATCCCTGCCCGGCTACGATGAAGATTTCGCCCTCTCCGGTGCAGCTAATCTCGGTTCCTTCGGGGATATAAACCTCGCCATGCTTGACCGGGTCCCGTTGTCCAATCGTGATCTTCTCCCGAAGCCGGTGACGACCCGGAGGGAAGACGGCTTCAAAGAAAGTGCCTCCTTCAAGAACTCCGGGAGTAACTGACGGGGCCGTCCAGGGGGCCTCCGACGGACCGCCTGCGACAGGTTTGACCCCGCCGCCGGACTCTTCCACGGCGGTAAGGGAATCAGCTAGATTCTTCGCCTTGATCGCCTCTTCGATCTTGCCACTGATCGTGAGTTCCTGCTGAAGACGGGTAAGCTCTGCCCGGTAAATTTCGTTGAGTTCCTGTGTTTTGGTTCGCAAGTGCTCCTCAATCGCCAATTCGTTGTTGGTGTAGCTCTCTCTCAAATTTCCAAGGATGGCGCTCTCCGTGTCTCCAATCTCTCCCGTTTTCGAAAGCGTTTCCCGTTCCTTGCGGATCTCAATGACCCCTTCAAGGTTGCCGCTACTCTGAAGCTTTGAGGAAAGCTTCTCCAGTTCAGCGAAATAAGTGAGATCCAGTTCAACGAGCTGTTCCTGAATCGGCTTCAGCGCTCGTTCTTTTGCGGCCTCAAATTTTTCCGTGAGCTGAGCGACTTCTCCGGCTCGACTCACCATTCCGGCTGAAATCAAGACTATCCCCAGAACCGTAGCACTGCGTATCATGATCCGCAGACTACCGGACCATCTTCGGGGATGTCAATTTGCATCTCGTGTCAAAACCCCCAATCGGTCGATTGCCGATCAGCGCTTTCAAAGGGATTCCCTCTCCGCAGAAACCCGACAGGGTTCATTCCCCGGCCCTACCCTGTGCACCCGGCCCCTTACGGTCCCATTTTCCCGTTATCTCGTAGGTCGACGAAATGGAATTTTTCAGTCAAATTTATGTTGATGAATCGTTTCCGGACCTCACCCGGCCTGAATGTGTGCCTCTTTCTCCTTTCGGTGCTTCCGTTACGCGCGCTTGATTTCGAGAAGGATGTCTTCCCTATTTTCGAGGCGAACTGCCTTGATTGTCATGATCGGGGCACGCTCAAGGGAGGCATCGGGCTGGATAGCTTCTACCACGCGAATCTGCCGACCGACGCTGGTGAAAGTCTTTTCGTCCCCGGCGAGCCTGCCAAGTCGGTCCTTCTCCATGTTGTCGAAGAAACGGATCCGGAGAAGCGGATGCCGCCGAAGGGGGCTCCTCTTTCGAAGGAGGAGATTGCAACGATTCACGAATGGATCGAAGCGGGAGCGGTCTGGCCGGACGATGGATGGCGACCGCCGGTGCACTGGTCGTTCAAAGCGCCGCAACGTCCTGAGGTTCCCGGGAAATCTGCCGCGATGCTTGAGGGCCGCTCTCCGAATGAGATTGATCACTTCATCGCCGCTAAACTTGAGGAGAATGGACTGGAGTTGAACCCGGAGACTGAACCGGCCCGACTCATCCGCCGCGCCTATCTCGACACGATCGGACTGCCGCCGACGATTGAGCAGGTCGATGCTTTCCTCGACGACCCCTCTCCTGCTCACTACACGAAAATCGTCGATGAACTCCTCGCCTCTCCCGCCTTTGGTGAAAAATGGGCCACGCAATGGCTCGACCTCGCCCGCTATGCCGATTCCGAGGGCTACCAGCGTGATGCCCCGCGCAACATGTGGCCGTATCGGGACTGGGTCATTCAGGCCTTGAATGACGACATGCCTTTTGATCAATTTTCGATCGAGCAACTCGCCGGTGATCTCCTGCCGGACGCCACGGAGTCTCAGAAAATCGCGACCGCCTTTCATCGCAATGCCCCGACCAATCTCGAAGCAGGGACCGATCCGGAAGAGGACCGCTACAAGGTCGTCGCGGACCGGACGGCGACCACGGGCACGATCTGGTTGGGGCTCACCGTGAATTGTGCGCAGTGTCACAACCACAAGTATGACCCGATTTCGGCGAAGGAATACTACGAACTCTTCGCGTTCTTCAACAACGGCCCGATGGAGACGAAACAGCAGGGTGATAAGATGGGCATGTCCGGACTTCAACATATCGGCCCGACCATGAAGACGACCCGCACGGAGTCGGATATCGCTTTTGAAGAATTGGTGACGAAGCAATATCAGGCGAAAAAAGCTGCGGTTGAAGCGGATCTCCGCGAAGCTGCGGCTGCGGCCTTCGCAAAACGCAAGCAGGGCCGCGAAGGGATTGCCAAAGACGTCCTTGCCGCCCTCGACGGGGAGCAGGCAATGACCGCGGCGCTCATCAGCAAGGTTCATCGCACTCTGGTGCCGTCGAACACGGCAATGAGGGACGAGATCGAGCGGGTCACGATTGCCGCAAACCGTCTCAAGGAGATGCACGAAAAGTCAGTCCGGATCATGGAGGATCTTGAGGAGACCCGTCCGACTTTCGTAGCGAAGCGGGGTGACTTTCTTTCCAGGGGGGAACAGGTGTTCCCGGCAACCCCCGCAGCACTCCATCCCTTCTCTGAGGATCTTCCGAAGAATCGACTTGGCCTTGCGAAGTGGCTCGTTGACCCGGCGAATCCGCTGGTGGCGCGAACCTTTGTGAACCGGCTCTGGATGGAAGTGTTCGGTCAGGGGATTGTCACGACGCCGGAAGACTTCGGGACGCAGGGAGAACTCCCTTCGCACCCTCAGTTGCTCGATTGGCTCGCGGTCACCTTTGTCGAGAAGGATCAGTGGTCGCTGAAAAAATCGCTTCGCCGGATTCTTCTTTCCGCTACCTACCGCCAGTCGGTTTCGTTGAAGGATGACTTTGCGAAAACAGATCCACGGAATCAGCTCCTCTGGCGCCACCCGGGGCATCGCATTCACGCAGAAATGATCCGGGACCAGGCCCTTGTCTTCAGCGGCCTTCTGTCCGGGCGGATGTTCGGAGTGCATTCCCGCCCCTACCAGCCGGCCGGAGTCTGGACCAAGACCGCCGGAGCTTCGGAGACCTTTTACATCCCCTCCGAAGGCGAGGATGCCTACCGGCGCGGTGTTTACACGATTCTGCGGAGGAACAATCCATATCCCAGTTTCGTGAACTTTGATGCCACAGACCGCAGCACCTGCACGTTCAAGCGCGATGTCTCCAATACGCCCCTGCAGGCACTGACTCTTCTCAATGACCCGGTCTACGTTGAGTTCGCGGAGGCCTTTGGAAAACGGATCGCGAGGGAAGGTGGCGAAAGTCTCGACGAAAAACTGGTCTGGGCCTTTCGTATCGCCCTCGCCCGTCATCCGCGCGAACCGGAATTGCAGTTGCTGCACTCCGCCTTCACGTCGGTGCTCGGTGAATCGGCCTCTGAGGATCGAGCCTATTTTGAGGTCGCGACGATTCTTCTCAACCTTCACGAAACGATCAACCGAAGCTAGCGGAGGCGCTGGCGCGTACCTTCAACTTTCCACGACATGAATCCTTCCTTTCAAGATCTCATGAATCGCCGGAAATTTCTGGCGCGGGGTGGTGTCGGCGTCGGCGCGCTGGCACTTGGCTCGCTCCTGAAAGATTCGGCGCAGGCTGCTGCGGTGCCGGATGAGTTTCAGCGAATCGCCCCGAAGGCGAAGAGTGTGATCTTCTTTCATTTCACCGGGGCACCTTCCCATCTCGATCTCTTTGATGACAAGCCGGTCCTGAGAAAATACGACCGTCAGCTTGCTCCTGAGGAATTGTTTGAAGGAAAGCGCTTCTCGTTCCTTCGCGGCCATCCCAAATTACTCGGGTCGCCCTATCAATTCACAAAACATGGTCAGGGCGGAGTGGAACTCTCCGAGTTACTTCCGAATCTGGGAACGGTCGCGGACGAGATGTGTGTCATCAAATCGATGCACACGACCGAGTTCAATCACGCGCCGGCGCAGTTGTTCTTTCACACCGGGTTGAATCGGCAGGGATCCCCTTCGATCGGGTCCTGGACAACTTATGGTCTCGGCAGTGAGTCGGACAACCTGCCCTCATACGTCGTTTTCATGAAAGGCAATATGCCCGGGGCCGGCGCGAACCTCTGGAAGTCCGGCTATCTCCCGAGCGTTCACCAGGGTGTGCGATTGCGGGGCCGGGGAGATCCGGTCTTGTATCTGAACAATCCGGAGGGAATCACCCGAGAGGAACGTCGCCGCACTCTCGACAGCATCGAGGCGCTGAACCGGCAGAACTACCGGTTGGTCGGTGATCCTGAAATTCAGACCCGCATCGAACAGTATGAAATGGCCTACCGGATGCAGGCTTCGGTGCCGGATCTGATCGACCTCTCAAGCGAATCAGAGGCGACGATGGAGATGTACGGCAGCGGTGAATTCGCCGGGCAGTGCCTCCAGGCACGCCGCCTCGTCGAGCGCGGCGTTCGTTTTGTCGAACTGTTCCATGGAGACTGGGACACGCACTCCAACCAGAACGGCCGACTTGCCGCCAACTGCAGGGAGGTTGACCAGCCCATTGCGGCCTTGATCAAAGACTTGAAGCAACGCGGATTGCTGGACCAGACTCTCATCGTCTGGGGGGCCGAGTTCGGCCGGACGCCGATGCTGCAGGGAAGCGAAGAGCCCGAAAAGTGCGGGCGCGATCACCAAAAAGACGCCTTCAGCATCTGGATGGCGGGCGGCGGGATCAAAGGCGGCGTGACCTACGGGAAGACGAACGACCTCGGCAATGAAGTCGTCGAAAATCCCACCGAAGTCCGCGACCTTCACGCCACGATTCTGCATCAGCTAGGAATCGATCACGAGAAATTGACCTATCGATACCAAGGCTTCGACCAACGCCTCACCGGGGTGGAAGAGGCGACGGTGCTGAAGGATGTACTGCTCTAGCCCCTGGCACGTCGGGGTTACCCCCGAATGGCATAGAGTGTCGTTCCCGAACGGATCAGGAGCTGTCCGCCTGTCGGGGTGATGGTGGCGCGGAAGGTCTCGTCTTTCGCCCTGTCGCCGAGGGAATTGACTGACACGATATCCAGTTCCTTCCCGGGACGAATCACGACGACGTCGCCGCCTTTTACCGTCTGCAGGTAAATCAATCCGTTGGCGACCAGCGGAGCGGCGGCGATTTCGACGGCACCGGGGTCGACAAGTCGTTCCGTGTAAAAAGCTTTACCGGTTTCGGCATCGTAGCAGGTCGCGATCCCGCTCATGCTGGTGACGAAGAGATACCCGTCAACGACGACAGGCGATGGGAGGTCGCGTCCCCCTTTGCGAGAGGAGTTCCAGAGTCGATGAGAGCTGGTCACGTTTCCGGAACCGCCGGGTTTCACGCAGTAGGTGTCCCCCGGCTTGCCGTTGACGACGAACAGCTTGCCGTCGGCGTAATCAGGCATGGGCGCGCCGCGACCGTTAAAGCCCTCGCAGAACCATAATTCCTTGCCGCTTTCCGGGTCGTAGCCGCGAACTCCGAACTCTCCGTTGAGGACGAGTTCCTTTCTCTCGCCGGTATCGATCAGAACCGGAGTACTCCATCCTCCCCGGGGTTTCTCCTCACGCGGCGTGCTCCAGACCGTCGTGCCGTCTTCGATATTCAGCGCGACGAGTCGGGATTCTCCCATCGAATCGCAGTTCTGGATGACCTTGCCGTCCATGATGATCGGAGAAGCGGCGATTCCCCAGGATCCGGCAAAAATACCGAGATCGACAGACCAGCGCTTTTCTCCCGAGGTTGTGAAGCAGTGAATTCCAGCCGGTCCGAAAAAAGCGACGACGTTCTTCCCGTCGGTCGCGCAGCTGGGGGTGGCGCGGCTGTTCATAGCATGAATTTCCTCGGGGGAGTCACTCGCAACCGTCTCGCTCCAGAGAGGGCTTCCATCCTTTTTTGAGTAAGCCATGACATACCGTTCCGTTCCGTCATCAGAGGCACCGGTGAGGAAAATCTGATCGCCCCAGACGACCGGAGAAGACTGCCCGGTTCCCTGCAGGTCCGCTTTCCAGATAATCTTCGACGGGTCCCATGATTTGGGAACGTTGGTGGCATCCGTGTGTCCCCGTCCGGTGGGGCCGCGGAACTGCGGCCAGTTGTCATCGGCAAAAAGGTCGCCGGTGAGGGCACAGGTGAGAACGAGAGCAAGGATACGGTGGGTTTTCATGGATTATTGGAAGGTTTCCGGTAAACGAGGAAATGCTGGATGGGAAGAAAGTCACGGACTTCAACAAACTCCATCCCGACGGCTTTCATTTCGGCGGTGACTTGTTTGATCGTCATCTTGTGCAGCGGTTTGATTGGCACCGAGGGATCTTCGCCGCGGTATTCGAGAAAGACGATCCGTCCGCCCGGCTTTAACCCTTCGACGATGGATTCCGCCATCTCGCGGGGATAGGAAAACTCGTGGTAGGCATCGACCATAATCGCGAGATCGACAGTCGCGGCTTCCAGTTTTGTGTCCTCGATCGTACCCAGATGGGTTTCGATATTCCCGACCTTCTTCAACTTTTTCTTGGCCTCGATGAAGTCGAGCATCTCCTGTTGAATATCGACCGCAACGACTTTCCCCTCAGGGACGAGAGGTGCGAGGAGAAAGGAAAAGTAGCCGGACCCCGCCCCGATATCTGCGACGACCGCATCGGGGGCGAGTTCGAGGTTTTCAATCACAAGCGAGGGCTTTTCCTCGCCTTCCCGATCGCGACGCTCAAGCCATCCAATTGCATGCTGGCTCACGACCTGAGAGATTTCGCGCCCCATGTAGACTTTGCCGATGCCGTCCCGGGAAGGCTCCTTCGTCGAATAATGCGCTGCCTCGTCAGCGTGGCTGAAGTGACCGGTGGCGAGAATGCTGAGACACAGGAGGGCGAAAATTCGAAGCATGGGGAAAAGATGATCGAAGGCGATGAAAAACAAAAGACGGAATGTGCCCCATTTGCGCATCTTGGAGTGCGCTCTTTTGAGCATTGCCTGAATGTCTCGAAAGGCGTAACGTTGCTCCAGATTTATGGGTGAAGAAGACGATTCAAAGAAACAGCACGTGATTTTCGGGAGCGCCGGGATGGCCGCGTCCGGAATGATGCCGGGCGCGAAGACGAAGCCGAAGCCGAAAGAGAAGCCGGTCGAGCCCGAAGTCGATTTAGAGCCGGCGGTTGATTTCGAGGAAGAGTCTGCGGGAATCGGGGCGGAAGCGGAGGAGGTCATTGCGGAAGCCCCTTCCCTGCCTGAACCACCTCCATTCACCGATCTGAAAGCAGCTGTGGTCGGACAATCCGGCGCCGGAGACTTTGGTCACGGACTGGACACGGTCTTCCAGCGTCTCGATGGAGTTCGTCTTTTTGCGCTGGCCGATCTCAATGCGGAAACGGTTGATGATTCTACGGTGCACGCAGGTGCTCCGGCTGGATGCAGTGACTTTGCGGAGATGCTGGAGAAGGAATCGCCGGATCTCGTCTGCATCGCCTCGCTCCACACCGAGAAGCGGTTTGAGCAGATCAAGGCCGCTCTGGAAGCCGGGAGTCATGTCTTGAGTGAAGCCCCCCTCGCGAGGACCCTCAGGGAGTCGGACGAGTTGCTGTCTCTAGCAAAATCATCGGACCGGAAACTGGCGGTGCGTCATCCCATGCGGGTCGATCCCTATTTGATGCGTTTTCATGCCGAAAGGGAGAGTCTCATCGGGGAGCTTTGTCAGATTCGTGTCTGGGGTGCGTGTGATGAATCCGCCGGAGGTGAAGATATGCTGCGGAACGGAATGCCTCTCTTTGATCTCGTGCGCTGGTTTGCCGGGGAGGTCAGCTATTGCACCGCGAGTATTTCCAAAGGTGGCATCGCTGCGATCGCGGAAGATTTCCACGAGTCCGAAGCGGGAGATTTCGGACCTCTCCTCGGTGACACAATTCATGCCGAGTTCGAAATGGATTCCGGTGTTCGTGTTTCCTTTGTCTCCGATCAGAAGTTTCAGTCCATTCTTGGACCCTCCGGGATTGAGTTCGTCGGGACGAAATCGAAAATGTGTCTCACCGCAGGGGCGCCGGTGACGATGTCCTACCTGATCAATCCTGATCCATACTCGGCGACGAGAACCGAAACCTGGGAGCACTGGCCGAAGATCAATGGAGACTACCACGCCCCGGTCGATCATCTCACGGGGAACGACGCAGCCAACCGTCTCGTCGTGAAGGACTGGCTTGCAGCGTCGGCACAGGGGGCTGAGCCGACCTGCTCCGGAAGCAACGCCGCAAAAGCTCTTGAGATGGCGCACGGGATCTGGCAGGCCGGGGTGACGATGAAGCGCGCTTACTTCCCGCTCGCAAATCGCCTCCACCCCTTGAGCGAAGAATCTCAGTAATTTGGCAGTTGAGTGGCGGAAGTCTTTTCGCTTTCATGGCCGCCGGAGCCTATGGCCACGCTACTGCTGTGGCCTGAGCGGAGAGTTGGTGAAGAAACAGGAACCGGTCCATGAAACAGCGTAAGCCGGCTCTTATTTTCATCTTCATCACGCTATTTCTCGATATTCTCGGGATCGGTCTCATTGTGCCGATCCTCCCCCGGCTCATTGAGCATCTGGGTGACGGGCGGGTCGATTCAGCCTCCTTTGTCTATGGATGGCTGGTCGGGCTCTACTCGCTGATGCAGTTCATCTTCGCGCCGATCATCGGAAGTCTTTCGGATCGTTTCGGGCGCCGCCCCGTGATTCTGCTCTCTCTCTTTGGAACCGGTCTGGATTATTTTCTCCTCGCCTGGGCTCCTTCACTGGCCTGGTTCTTCGTCGGACGCCTCATCTCCGGGATCACCGGCGCGAACTACTCGGCGGCCGCGGCCTATGTGGCCGACGTGAGCCCGCCGGAAAAGCGGTCCGCCAATTTCGGGATCATCGGGGCTGCATTCGGACTCGGGTTCATTTTCGGGCCGGCCCTCGGAGGATGGCTCGGGAATTACGGCTTGCGCGTGCCTTTCATTGTCGCCGGTATCTTGACGCTCGTGAACTGGCTCTACGGCTTCCTCATTCTGCCCGAATCCCTGAAAAAGGAAAACGCCCGCAAATTTGATCTCGAGCGGGCCAATCCCATCGGAGCCCTGCTGGAACTGAAGCGGCAACCGCTCATTCTTGGACTTTCATGCAGCTACTTCATCAGCAGCATTGCGCACCAGGTCTATCCCAGCATCTGGGTACTTTACACGGCCTTTCGCTACCAGTGGGACACAAAGCAGACGGGCCTTTCCCTGGCGCTCGTCGGTCTCATGGCGGCGATCGTGCAGGGAGGTCTGGCCCGATATATCATTCCCAAAATCGGTGAGAGGAACTCCGCCGTGGGCGGATTGACCGTCATGGCGCTGGCTCTGACCGGATACAGCCTCGCGACTGAGGGCTGGATGGTCTATGTCATCATCGTCTTCGGCTCGCTCTCCGGAGTCGCTGTTCCGGCGATTCAGGGGATGGTTTCCAGGTCGGTCGGTGACAACGAACAGGGCGCGATTCAGGGGTCGCTCACGAGTCTGCAAAGTGTGGCCGGCTTCGTCGGGCCGCTCATCGCGACTTCGATCTTCGGGTTTTTCATCAGCGAAAGAGCCCCCTTTGTCCTTCCCGGGGCCTCTTTCTACTTCAGTGCCGGGCTCAGTCTGATCGCAGCCGTTCTTGCGGCGGTGAGTTTTCGGGACGCCTCCCGCCGGAGTCCGGCTCGATAGACCGCCGAGCCTTCTGCCTGGCATCAGGCATGCTATAGTAATCAATCCAGCAGCTTGATTCGTAACGGGTCACGATTGTTTCTCCCATGAGTCTCCCTCCGCCATTCTCAACCTCCGACCCGGAATCGAAACGCCTTCGCGAAGACCCTGTAAAGCGTACTAACTGGAAGCTCTGGGGGCCATATTTGTCTGAGCGCCAATGGGGCACAGTCCGGGAGGATTACTCGGCAAATTCAGATGCCTGGCAGAGCTTTCCCCGCGAGCATGCTCCGTCCCGCGCCTACCGGTGGGGTGAAGACGGGCTTCTCGGGTGGTCGGATCGATACGGGCGCCTCTGCTTCTCCGTCTCCCTTTGGAATGGAAAAGACAAAATCCTGAAGGAGCGTCTCTTCGGAGTCACCAATCACGAGGGCAATCACGGAGAGGACGTCAAAGAACTCTACTACTACCTCGACTCGACCCCGACGCATTCCTTTGCCCGCAGCCTCTACAAATATCCGCAGAAGGAGTTTCCCTACGAGGATCTCATCGAAATCAATGGAAAGCGCTCCCGAACCGAACCGGAGTATGAAATCGAAGATACCGGCGTCTTTGACGAAGATCGATTCTTTGATGTCGAAGTCAGCTATGCTAAAGGCGGGCCGGAGGATCTCCTCATCGTCGTTTCCGTGACCAATCGCGGACCGGAAGCGGCTGAATTGACTTTGCTGCCGACGATCTGGTTTCGGAACACCTGGTCTTGGGGCCGCGAGGGAGAGGACATGACCTCAAAGCCTGCGATCCGGCTTGAGAATGGCGTGCTCGTGACGAGGCATGACACTCTTCCCCCCTACCAGTTTGCAATCGAGGGAGAGGCCGAACTCTGGTTTACCGACAATGAAACGAATCCCGCCCTCTGGGGAAAAAAGCCGAAGCCGGGCGGCCCGACCCATTTTAAAGATGCCTTTGCGGAAGCGCTCATCGGAGGGAAGAAGTCAGCGCTCAAGAAGAACGGCGAGGGTACCAAGGCCGCCGCCGTTTTCAGTCAAATCCTTGCGGCGGGTGAATCCCGTGAATTTCGTCTCCGCCTCACTCGTTGTTCAGAGGCGCCCGAAGCCGGGGCACTGTTCGGAGATGCGTTCACCGAAATCTATGAGGAGCGTCTCAGTGACGCGGATCAGTTTTATGACCAGCGACATTCGAGCGAACTCCCGGACGAAGAGTCCATGATTCTCCGCCAGTCCTACGCCGGGCTGATGTGGACCAAGCAATTCTATCATTTCATTGTGAATGACTGGCTCGACGGCGATCCGGACAACCCTGCGCCTCCACAGCGTCGGCATGGAAGAAACAGCGAGTGGGGCCACCTCTTCAATCGCGACATTATTTCGATGCCTGACAAGTGGGAGTATCCCTGGTATGCCGCCTGGGATCTTGCCTTCCACACCCTGCCCATCGCCGAGATTGATCCCCACTTCGCGAAGCGGCAGTTGAGCCTCTTCCTGCGGGAGTGGTACATGCACCCGAACGGTCAGATCCCGGCTTACGAATGGAATTTCAGCGACGTGAACCCTCCCGTTCATGCCTGGGCCGTCTGGAGGGTCTACAAAATCGCAGCCGAAAGAGGTGACCGCGACCTTTCCTTTCTCGCTTCCGCCTTCCAGAAACTGCTCATGAACTTCACCTGGTGGGTGAACAGAAAGGACGAGAATGGAAACAGCCTCTTTGCCGGTGGATTTCTCGGGCTCGATAACATCGGCGTCTTTGATCGCTCCGAAGGCCTGCCCTTCGGAGCCAGCCTCGAACAGGCTGACGGCACCGGATGGATGGCCTTTTACTGCACGACGATGATGGCGATGGCGATCGAGTTGGCCGAGGAGGACAAAGCCTACGAGGATCTTGCCTCAAAGTTTTTCGAACACTTCGTCACCATCACCCTCGCGATCAATGGTCACGGACGCCACAATGGACTTTGGTGCCAGGAAGAGAACTTCTACTATGACTGGCTGACCAAAGACGGAAAACGGAATCCGCTTTCGGTGCGCTCCCTCGTCGGGCTCCTGCCCATGATTGCCGTGGAAATTCTCGACCGGGAGCACATCGAGCCGCTCCTCGGCTTCAGCGAACGCACGAACTGGTTTGTCGAGCATCGGCCTCACCTCGCAGATTCCGTTTCTTCACTGAATGAAAACGGTGAGATGCGGCTGCTTTCCTGCTGCTCGAAAGAGCGCCTCAAGTTCCTCCTCGGGTTTCTCTTCGACGAAGAGGAATTTCTTTCGCCCTTCGGGATTCGATCTCTGTCCAAGTATCACGGGAAACACCCGTTTTCTGTAAAACTGGAAACGGGTGTCCACACTATTCAATTCACGCCCGGAGAGTCCGACTCGCCCATGTTCGGGGGAAATTCAAACTGGCGCGGGCCGATCTGGTTCCCGATGAATTACCTCCTTCTCGAAGCCCTAGAACGATATCACCATTTTTACGGAGATGACTTCCTGGTCGAATTCCCGACCGGCTCCGGCGAGTTGGTGAATCTCCGCGAGGCGGCCCGTCGGATCGGTCTGCGACTCATCTCCCTCTTCAAAGTGGACGATGCGAAAAGCGGTCGTCCGGCCCATGGAGGATCGCCCCTTCACAGACCCGCTCGCCGGGAGAAAGGGTTGATTCACTTTTATGAGTATTTCCATGCTGAAACCGGAGAAGGACTGGGCGCTTCGCACCAAACCGGCTGGACTTCGCTGGTTAGTCGTCTCATTAAAAAGTATGACTAATTGATAGCAAGAATTTTACGAAAGTTTTAGTCCTTTCAGCGTAGAAAGCAAGTTGATCCAATCGGCACCCCCTGCCCGCATCGCAAAACAATATGTTGTGGTGTTTTTCAGATTGACACCCCTACATCTAGTTGCAACGCTGATAAAAGTGTCACAAATGTGACCTTTATTCGAGATGCGGTGTGTCAAGTGCAGTAGCCTGGAAGACAAGGTGATTGATTCGAGATTGTCGAAGGATGGGTTTTCCATCCGTCGTCGTCGCGAATGTCTGGACTGTTCACACCGTTTCACCACCTATGAGCAGGTGGAAAGGCGCGACGTGCTGGTCATCAAACGCGATGGCACACGCGAGCCATTCAAACGTGAGAAACTGCTCTCAGGCCTGATCAAGGCCTGTGAGAAGCGTCCTGTTTCCCTTGAGGTTCTTGAGAACGCAGTCGAAGAAATCGTGAACGATCTGACCGCCGAGGGACTCAAGGAGGTTCCGAGCCGGATGATGGGCCCCAAAGTAATGGCCCGACTCCAGCAGATCGATCCCGTGGCCTTTGTCCGCTACGCGTCGGTTTACCGTCAGTTTCAGGACGTGGGCGAGTTCAACGAGGTCATCGAATCTCTTGAAAATGCTCCCGTCGACAGCCTGCTCCAACCGGACCTCTTTGAGGCCGGGAAGGTGCCTTGAGAAAGCCCCTTCAGTTCCCTCCCATTCCAACACAAAACACCCAAACACCGCACTTACAGACCACCACCACCATGATTGCACTACCGCAAGCCATGCCTTTCATCCGTATCGGATCATCCAGCCTCGCTCTATGCCAGGCTGACTGGATCACCGAAACGCTCACCAAAGCCGCCGCCGGAACCGATGTTCCCTCCTGGATGGCGGAAGATATCTCCAAAGGTGTCGAGCGGTTTCTGACCAATCACTACCGTGGAACCGTGATTGGCTCCGACGAGCTGTTCGACCGGATCGAAAAGACCCTCTCGAACCTCGGTCTCGACGATGTCGCCGGGAATATCGACAAGACTCCCCCGCCCGTCCGGATTTCCCTCAGTGAATTGGCCCGTCGTGCCGGGACAGGATACGAGCTCGCCTTTTTCGGCCTCCTCGCTGAGCAACTGCGTTCTGCTGCCTCAGGAGGAGCAAACCGGGTCGAATGCCATGGGCTCCGAACCTGCGTGAAGCATCTTTCCGCGTCGAAAAAGTGGAGCCGCCGCTGCGATCAACTCCAATCGGAAATCACACAGTTCGTGGATTCCACGAGCACCCTCGTGACCCGGGCCCGCCCGGAAATCTCGATGCGTATCGCCTCCTGAGTTCCGGCATGACACTCTTTGAAAAGATCATCGCCCGCGAGATTCCGGCTGACATCGTTTACGAAGATGATGACGCGCTCGCCTTCCGGGATATTTCCCCTCAGGCACCGACGCATATTCTCGTGATCCCGAAAAAGCCGATTCCCCGAGTCGGCGAGGCGGAAGCGGAGGATCAGGCTCTGCTCGGACATCTTCTCCTCACCGCCGGAAAGGTCGCGACCGAACTCGGATTCAACAGCGCCGAAGAAGGCTTCCGTCTCGTAATCAACAATGGTCAGAACGGTGGTGAAGCCGTTCCGCATATGCACATTCACCTGCTTTCCGGTCGGCAGATGCAGTGGCCGCCGGGATAGAGAGCTAAAGTGTCAGGATTTTCCGGGCAAATCGTGGGAAACGGTTTGATTCCGCCCCGGCAAACGGGCCGAAATTTCCCCATTAACTGTTTGGGGATTTGCCGATTCTCCTTATATGGTGCGGGGTGAGTTCAGATTCAGAAAACTATCCGGTTCTCGGTTGGCGGGAATGGTTGTCGATCCCATCTTTGAACATCCCGCACATCAAGGCGAAGGTGGACACAGGGGCCCGCACCTCGGCATTACACACCTTTGACCTGGAAACCTACGAGACCGACACCGGGCAGGAAAGGGTGCGTTTTCTCGTGCATCCGTTCCAGGATGACACGGACACGGTAGTCCCCTGCGATTGTGCGGTGATCGGAAACCGATCAGTCCGCGACTCGGGCGGGCACGAGCAGGTCCGCCCCTTCATCTGCCTCCCTGTCGTTCTCGGAGACCACACCTGGGAGATCGAGTTCAGTCTCACGAACCGTGACAACATGAAATTTCGAATGCTTCTCGGTCGAACCGCAATGGAAGATCGCTTCCTCGTCAATCCTGCTTTATCCTACCAACAAAGTAAGCCGTATCGATGGCTTCCCTCTTAATCCTACATGAAACTTGCTATCCTGTCGCGAAACAAGCGGCTTTACTCGACCAACTCTCTCTACGAAGCGGCACTCAAACGCGGTCACGAAGTTCGCGTCATCGACTATGTGAAATGCCACATGGAGATCACCTCGATGCGACCCAGCATTTATCTCGGTGAAGAAAAACTGACTGGTTTTGATGCCATCATTCCCCGGATCGGAGCGACCTACACCTTTTTCGGTTGTGCCGTCGTGCGGCAGTTCGAGATGATGAATGTCTACAGTCTCAATGAGTCGGTTGCGATCTCCCGTTCCCGCGACAAGCTGCGAAGTCTGCAGCTTCTCGCCCGAAAAGGAATCGGTCTTCCCGTCACCACCTTTGCACACGATCCCCGTGCAACCGGACAGCTCGTGAAACAGGTTGGCGGCGCGCCTGTCGTGATCAAACTGCTCGAGGGAACCCAGGGAGTCGGTGTGGTCCTTGCGGAAACAAACAAAGCAGCCGAGTCCGTCATCGAAGCCTTTCGTGGTCTCAATGCGAATATTCTCGCTCAGGAATTCATCAAAGAAGCCGGCGGTGCTGACATCCGTTGTTTCGTCGTCGGCGGAAAAGTCGTTGCCGCGATCAAGCGCCAGGGCAAAGAAGGAGAGTTTCGATCCAACCTTCATCGCGGTGGCTCGGCTTCTGTGGTGAAGATCACTCCGGAGGAGCGATCCACGGCGGTGCGTGCGGCCAAGATCATGGGCCTCAACGTCGCGGGCGTTGATTTGCTGCGTTCGAATCATGGACCCGTCGTCATGGAGGTGAATTCCTCTCCGGGACTGGAAGGAATCGAAAAGGCGACGGGGAAAGATGTCGCTGGATTGATCATTGATTTGATCGAAAGTCAGATCAGCAAGCCGACCGTTAACCGAACGAAAACCAAAGGGACAGGCTGAATTTTTGACACCCGCATGAATCACAGTGATTCCCTCAAAATCGGGGACCAGACTTTTGGACCCGGCGATAGAGGAGAAGTCAGCCTTCCGATTGGTTCGCTGATCGATTATCAACCGGTGACGATGAACATTCAGGTTCGTCGCGGGAAGCAGGAAGGTCCGGTTCTCCTGCTGACTGCCGGGATTCATGGTGATGAACTCGTCGGCGTTGAGGTCCTGCGCCGTCTTCTCAAGTCCAGACGACTCCAGAGCATTCGGGGAAGCCTTGTCGTTGTGCCTGTTGTCTGCATGCCGGCTTTTCTGGCCCGCACCCGCTACCTTCCTGACCGCCGTGATCTGAACCGTCTTTTCCCCGGTTCCCGGGATGGATCGCTGGGAGGTCGCCTCGCCGCCACCTTTGCCGATGAGATTGTGACGAAGGCGGATTACGCGATCGATTTCCACACCGGAGCGAGTGGACGTCCCAATCTTCCGCAGATCCGGATTTCCCCCGGAGACGAGAGAGCGCTGGAATTGGCCAAAGCCTTCAAGCCCCCGGTCATCATGGAGACTTCACAGCGCGATGGATCGCTTAGGAGTCTCTTTGCGAAAGAGAACATCCCTTCCCTGCTTTATGAAGCCGGCGAGGCTTATCGTCTGGATACAGCTGCGGTTCGATATGGTCTTCGTGGTATCTTTTCAGTGATGCAACATCTGGAAATGCTGCCTCCGCCGCGGAGCGTGAAGGAACCGAGAACGCGCACCGTCGTTGCTTCAGGGACGACCTGGGTCCGGGCACCGCAGGGCGGGATTTTTACTCCTCTCGTCGATCTAGGAAAAGGCGTAACTCCCTCCACCAAGCTTGGACTCGTTGGTGATCCCTTCGGAAGGCATGAGACTCCGGTAACGAGTGGCATCGACGGTGTTGTCATCGGGCTGAACCGTGAAGCGACGGCGGACGAGGGGGATGCCCTCTTCCACATTGCGAACTTTGCCGCTACCGCGGAGAAAGTGGAAGCACATATTCAGCACAGCGACAACGTTCTCGAAGAGCATACTGCGCCCCTGGAGTAGCCGGAGCAAGCGCCGCGACTGCGTCATTGTCAATTCGACAGGAAGCTGGTCTCATCACCCCGATGATGAACCGTTTTACTTTTTACACACTTGTCGTTTCGACACTCCTCTCACCTCTTGCCTATTCACAAAAAGAGAAAAAGCCGGATCCGGCTTTGATCGAAGGCAAGGCCACCCTCGAGCGCCTCGAGCAGGTTTCGAACTGGACCAGCCTTTTCAATGGTAAAGATCTCACGAACTGGCAGGGCGATACCGAAAAGTATGTCGTCGAAAATGGAGTGTTGGTTTGTCAGGCCGGGGGCAAGGTTCTTGAGACCGAAAAGCAGTATTCGGATTTCGTGTTCAAGTTTGAGTTTAAGCTGACCGAATCGGGCAACAACGGTCTTGGTATCCGGGTTCCCTCAGGAGGCCATGCTGCCTACGATGGAATGGAGCTGCAGATCCTCGATCATCGCGGAGATCGTTATCACAAGAAGACGGCAGACGGAGGTCGCGTTATGACGCTCAAGGAGTGGCAGGTCCACGGCTCCATCTACGGTGTTTTTCCCGCCAAAACCGGCTACCTCAAGCCGCTCGATGAGTGGAATGAGCAGACCGTGATTTGCATCGAAGATCATGTGAAGATCATCCTCAACGGAGCGGTCATTCTGGACGCTTATCTGGATGATTTGACCCCCGTCGATCACAAGGACCATCCCGGACTCAAAAGCAGAACCGGTCACATTCAGTTCGCGGGCCACAACGATCACATTGAGTTCCGGAACATCCATGTCGCGGATTTTGCTCCCAGTGCACCGACGATTGAGGTGAAAGAGGACAACACTCCACCGGAAGGTTTCACCGCCCTTTTCAACGGAAAGGATCTGAGCGGATGGAAAGGCCTTGCGCACAAAGATGCGAGCAAGCGCCGTGAGTTGACCGGTGACGCCCTCGCCGAAGCGCAGAAAATTGCTGATGGCATCATGAACGAGCACTGGTCGGTTAAGGAAGGCGTTCTCACCTACTCCGGCGAGGGACAATCTCTCGCCACGGCGAAAGACTACGGCGACTTCGAATTCTACATCGACTGGAAGATCCCGCCCGGTGCCGACAGCGGCATCTACCTGCGCGGCACGCCGCAAATTCAGATCTGGGATCCCTGGGATCTTCGCGATGCCCGCGCTGATGATCTTGTCGGAGCCTACCGGACAGGGCGGAACCTCGGATCCGGCGGCCTTTGGAACAACAAGCGGGCCAGCAATCGTCCGCTCGTCATGGCCGACAAAAAACCCGGTGAATGGAACCAGTTCCTGATTCGCATGGTCGGAGACAAAGTCTCGATCTGGTTGAACGGGAAGCTCGTCGTCGATCGCACCGAGTTGGAGAATTACTGGGACCGCGAAGGCGACCGCGACATTCCCCTGCCCCGCGCTGACCAGATCGAGCTGCAACACCACGGCAGCGAGCTCTTCTTCAAGAATCTCTTCATCCGCGAGCTGCCTTACTAGCATTCCAGAGCCCTGCGTAGGTCCCGGTGTAACAGGGTTGGGTCAGAGAGCTAACCCTGTTGAGTCCCGGCCCGTCACGCGTTGAGATTTCAGTCTTCCCCACGCCATCCATTTGCCTCGAGGTAGCGGAGCGTTTCCTGAGGCTTGTTCGTGTGTAACATCCTCACGCCAGCCTGTGCGAGTATCTCCCAGAATCCGGGATTTTCGAACGAGTGTGCTTCCACAAGAATACCAAGACTCCGTGCCGCCTCAATGGCTCCCTTTTCGCCTGCACTTAGCGGCAACTCTCCCGTCACTTTGATGTCGACTGTCTTCGGCTGAAACTCCCGGTGAATCTGCTCAACCTGCTTTGCGCTGCTGAGCTTAAACATCACTTCCACCCCTGGGGTGCCGCCCTGAAAAAAATCGTGAATCGTTTCGGCATCCCGGTAGAAAGTTCGAAGGAAAACCTCGTCCTGCATTTCAAGCCGGACAATGAGGCGGGCAAGCTCATCAAAGTGCTCAATGACCCCCGGCTTGAGGTCTGGCTTAAAAAGGATCCTGTCCTTTCCGGCGAGGAGCAGTTCTTCCAGTGTCGCGACAGTCTCCTCTGAAACGGTGCCGTCCCGATACCGTTTCTTCAGTGCTTTCAGCTCCTCAAGAGACAGATCTTCCGCTTTTCCCGTTCCAGTCGTTTCGCGCTCGATGGTAGGATCATGAACGATGACGAACACCCCGTCGGCGGTCCGTTGAATATCGGTTTCAAAAACGTCGTAGCCTTTTTGAATCGCCACGGTGACTGCCGCAACGGAGTTCTCCGGAGCCTGATCCTCCTTATCGGTCTCATACCCTCCCCGGTGCGCCGCGACATAGACATGGGACTCCGGAGCGCTCAGTGAGGATGGTTCTGCTTGGAGAAGCGGAACGAGAATCGTAGAGAGGATCAGAGTCCGGAAAGGGGTCATGTCAGATGAACGTGAAAGGAGGGTCGCGGTGATAACAGGGAAAAATCGGCGATCCGCGGGACGATGAGTTGACGGTTATCCTCTTCCGAAGACCCGGCCAAGCTGCTCAGTGACTCCGAGGGCATTCTCCCAACGCCTGACAAAAAGATCGAGAAGATAGATCACGATGAAAGCCATGAGAATCCACGGCCAGAGTTCTTCGTGACGGGAGACATCGGTTCCGGTGAGCTCAAGACCATCCTCCGGAGTTTCGATGAAGGTTCCCCCGGTGATTTCGCAGACCTGGCGGAGAAGCGCTTCATCAACCTGACCGGTCGCCACCTCCGTGGAGGGGTTGTGGACGTAGCCGGCGGAGACGAGTTGAGATCCGGATCGGGCGCGGACGAGATAGACGCCCGGTTCGACGGGGCGAAACGAGGAGGCATACCACCCCGGTCCCTCCTGCTCCAGCTTGAGGGTGGAGACCGCGTTCATTCCCGACCCGAGCGCGTTGGCGGGAACGTGAAAGATATCCGCTTCGACGGTGGCTCCGTTTCGACGGGTCCCGGCGTCTTCGGCAAGATCCACCGCGATGGAGACGTTTTCTCCCTGCTCTTCGAGACGCAGGTCCATGTTCAGCCCCTGCGGTGCACGGGCCGTTTCGCGGAGAATTTGTGACCAGAGCTGGCTGTATCCATTCCAGTCGGTCACCCACAGTGCAGCCCAGCGTGATTTACAATCCGAGGTGAAGGCGGTGACCTTGCCGAGCCCGAACCGCCAGTGCGCGAGAAGTGGATCTCCGGTGTCGGTCACGAGAGGCACTTGCGCGGTCGCTTTGCGGTTCGTCTTCACATAGCCAAGGAGCGGCGGCGCCTCCCCGTCAGCCCAGTCCCGCAACATGGGATGGGCTTCGACAAGCCGCGGCTCAAAGGCATCTTCACGAATCATGCGCCCGGTGTGGGTCATCGTGTCCTGGGTGAAAATCCGGGTGATCGCAGTCGGATCCATCGTGACGTAACTCTGTCCCCCACCCGCTGCGGCGATTCCCTGCAAGAGTCCGACCTGCGCCCCGGCCCCAACCGCAACAGTTGAGATCGTGATCCCCTCGGCGTGGCACTGGCTCGCGAGAGCCTGGTATCCCTGGCCCGAAGTCTGTCCGTCGGTGAGGACAATCATGTGTTTGATCTTGGTTTTGACGCCGTTCAATTCCTCACGGGCCATGACCATACCGGGGTAGATGTTCGTGCCTCCCCCGGAACCCAGCAGCGAGATCTGATTCGCGATTGCACTGGTGGAGGTGACCTTGGTCATCGGGACAATCTCATGAACCTGGGAATCGAAGGCGTAGATGCCGATGTAGTCATCCGTCGATAGCAGTTCGGCAGTGGCGATGGCGGCGCTCTTGCAAATCTCAATTTTCTGGCCGGCCATCGAGCCGGAGCGGTCCATCACGAGCGCGAGGGCGGAACTCTGCATCTCCTCCTGGTCGGGAGCTTTGAGTTTGACGGGGAGGATCTCTTCGATCGGGGTGCGGTAATAGCCCCCGACTCCGAAAGAATTCATGCCGCCGGCCATGACAAATCCGCCGCCCAGATTCTCGACGTAGTCGCGAATCGCGCTCATGCGGGTTTCCCCGATGCGGTGGGCGGGAATGTCGGAAAGGATGATCCCGTCGTAGCCGGCGAGCTGCTGCAGTGACTCCGGCAGGCCTTCCGGCGAGCGGACGTCAAGGCGGATTCCTTCGCGCTCCATCGCGCCGGCGAGGTAGCGGCTCTCCCCTTCCTCGCCTTCCACGTAAAGCCAGAGCGGCTTACCGCGGACATCAACGATGCTGAGAGCCTCGTTGTTCTCGGGGATACGGTCTCTACCTTCGAATCCCTCAATGACAACGCGATAGTTGTAGATGTTCCGCTGCTCGGGAACCCGTTTGAAGCGATGGATCAGGGTTTCGCCGGGAACCAGATCGACCTCGACCGCATCGACTTCCACTCCATTCTCAAAAAGGCGGAGCCTTCCGGGGCCCTCCAGGGATCCGTCGACTGTCGCTTCGAGTTCGAGGCTGGCTCCCTCATTGAGACGGGACTGTGAACTGGTGAGCCTGGTGACACGAACATCCGGCTGGATATCGCCGGCAATGCCCGCGGCGTGGATTTTAATTCCTGAAATGGCCGCCTCTTCGGCAGCGGCGAGGAGGCTGCCTCCTGTCTCGACCCCGTCACCGACGAGGACAATGTGCTTTGAGGTTCCTGTCGGAAAGAGTCCCCGCGCGAGAGTGACGGCCCGTTCGTAGTTGGAGGAAGCGCCGATCGCTTCCGCAAGACGGGCCCGCTCTTCCGGGAGCACTTCTTCGGCACTGCGATCAGGGTAGCTGATGAGTTCCGGTGAGGTTCCGGCGGCGATGTATCCGACTGGTGGATTCCCGTTGAGCGAGGAACGAATCGTTTCCGCCGCCGAGTAGACCGAACTGATCCCCGCTTCGCCTTCGCTCCGGCTGTGATCGAGCACAAACATCACGGCCTGCTCACGACTCGTGAGAATTCGCGCCGGCGACGCAATCGCAAGAATCCCGAGAATGACAAGGAGGGCCCGCAGGACAAAGAGGACCCGGCGGCGCTGCGGTCCCATGGGGTGAGTTGATTTCAGGTCACACCACCACAACAACGCAAGCGCAGGCAAAATCAGGAAAAGGGCATGAGGAAACAACCAGTCCATTCAGGAGGGGCGGAAAAATCGATCAGTAGACGGCATGGCGGTGAAAGAGCCAGCTCTCGAGGAGGAGGATGAAAACGAGGGCGGAGAGAATCCAGAGTTTGAGCTTCCCGCCGACACCACCAACGGCGGTGAAATAGCTTTCATCGGTAGCGGCGGTGGCCTCCGGTTGAATCGGGATATCGCTTTCAGCGGCGGATAAAATATGGGAGGTGCCCTGCTGCTCGAGGTCACCCTCTACGTTGAATGTTTTCCAAACGCCAATGCGATCCATTTCGATGACATCCGCTTCGAGGGGACGTCGTCGCACCGCCATCTCACGTCCCTCCCACTGGGACCATTCAATGGTTTCCCCACGAACCCGTGCGAGATCCCCGGTCGAGAGCAACTCAACTCCGGTCGAACTCAGATCCGCCCGGTCAACACACCAGAGCAGGGCATTGCCCATGAGGAGTGGAAACGAAGCGGTGAGCGGAAGTCTTTCGGATGCTCCGGGCGAGAATCCCATGATAACCAGTCGCTGCCCCTTCACTTCCCCGGCCGCGAGGATCGGGTCCTGACCGGCGAGCCAGAGAGGTTCGAGGGATCCCGCACTCTGGAATACGGAGGTCTGCGTGAGGGCGACGCGGCTGCTGCTGACCCGGAAGAGAACGGGGTGCGAATCGTTGCCGACACGGATTGAGTCGTAGGGAATCGGATTGGCGAGAGCGCGAGCCAGGACCGGACCGGAACTCCCCGGCGGGTTGATGACCACGGCGGGTATATCTTCGGGCCACTCCTCCGGAAGCCACCCGTCAAAAATGACTGCGTCGACCTCGTCGGCGAGTGGCCAGGCGCTCGGCGAACCTTTGAGCAGTTCGAAGCGTCCGGACTCCTGAATCGATGAAAGCGCGAACCTCGTGTAAGGGTCCTCCTTATCGTCCGGACGGATCCACGCTGCGAGAACCGGCTGCACGTCCGGCAACGGGATCGTGATGGTGTCATCAAGCGGGAAGACGTCGTTTTCAGTCTTTAGATGAAGTCTCAACAATTGATCGCTCACGCCGTTGAGGCGGAACGTCAGTCCGACTCGTTCTCCGGGGCTCAAATCGATTTCGCGATGCTGATTCGGGATGCCTCCAACACTGACCTCGAGCCGCGACGTGAGCGGCGTGGCGGCGGCCTCATTCATCGACAGTTGGACGTAGACTTCGTACCGTGAGTATTCGAGGGGGACGGGCCGAATCTGAAAGGCGGTGATGCCGGTGTTCGTTGCGGTCTCCCGCGCGAGGATGAGTTCACGAATCGCAATCTCCGGTTCGTTTCCAGGGCGGGATTCGTCCTCCTTGAAGGAATGATCTGAGAGATGCCAGATCGCGGCCGGTTTCTCCAGTCCGGCGATGAGGCGGGCAACTTCAAAAGCGGCTTCGGTCTTTTCAACCATGGGACGCAAGGTCACCAACTCGAGTTGCGAGATGAGTTCGCGTCGTTTGAAGGTGCGTGGCTGGAGGACTTCCGCGCGGACATCGTAGGCAATCAGGGCAACGCCGACTTCGTCCGGAACTTTTTCAAGACGCTCCCGGAGAATCCGTTTGGCGGCGTCGAGCCGGGACTCCCCTTCGTCATCGGTCACCGCCATGGAGGCGGACCGGTCGAGAAGGATCACGACAGTCCGGTATTGGTCCGGGTCATCCTGCGTCGCGATGAGCCGGGAAAGAACAAACACCGCGAGGCTCAGCATCAGAATCGTAAGAACGAAAGAGATCCATTTCTTCAGTCTCCTCAGCCAGGCCGACTCCTGATGCTCTCTCGCAAGCGTCTTGAAAAACACGAGCGTGGCAACATTGACGGTCTTCGACTTTCTCCGAAAGAGGTAGAGCATCAGCGGGATGATCCCGAGAAGCAGCAACCAGAGAAATTGAGGCGTCAAAAACTGCATGCGATTCCGGAATCAGGAAGCTCCCCCGGCGAGAGCGGAGCCGCGTGAGAGAAGATCGAGAAAGAGTTCATCGAACGGATTGTCCGTTCGCCACCGTTGGTAGTCGATTTGACGGGACTGACATGACTTTTCGATATCGGTCAGGAATGCTTCGTAGCGCTCTTCGTAGCGTTTGCGGTCACGCGGGGTAATCCAGAGTCGCCGGTGCTCCTGCGTCTCGACATCGACCAGTTCGATTTCCCCGTCGAGATCCGGCTTCGCCTCTCCGGGATGAAACACCTGAATGAAGTGGACTTCACCGGGCCACTTCGCAGCATGGCGAACCGCCTCTCTCGCCTCGTCGACATCCTGTCCGTAGAGGTCGGAAATGACAAAGATGATCCCATAGCGACGGCGGCTTGGTTGAAAGTTTGCAAAACACTTCTCCAGGTCTGTGATTCCCCCGAACTCCAATCCTCCGGCAAAATCGAGGACGCGCTGGAGACTTCCCTGCCCTTTCAGCGGCGGTGGCGGATCTCCCACCGTATCCCCCATCGAATAAAGACTGACGCGGTGATGACCGACCAGCCCCATGTAGGCGAGGGCGACGGCGAGCTTCAGGGCGGTGCTGCGCTTTTCGTCATGTGGAGCTTGCATCGAGGCGCTCGTGTCGACCACAACATGGACGTGAAACTCCTGAATCTCTTCGTAGAGCCGGATAAAGAGGCGGTCGAGACGGGCGTAGAGGCGCCAGTCGATCGCCCGATAGTCGTCGCGGGGCGTGTAGTGACGAAAGTCTTTGAACTCGCGGGTGAAGCCGGTCGCGGGAGTCGACTGCAAGCCTTTCCGCCGGAGCTGTTTTCTTTTCCTCAAGCGCAGGAAAAGGGCCCGGAGCCGATCGAGGAAATCGGCGTCAAAGAGTTCGTCCTGCGAATTTGCTGGCGGAGAGACGGCCATGATTATTCGTCGGTATTCCCTCCGGTTGAAGCGACGGGCTCAGCGAGTGATTTGAAAGAGACGAGGACGTTGCCACCGAACTGCGTCACATAGCTGTCTTCCGAGATCGAATCCTGAATGGGAAGGCAGTATCTGGGCTCGCCGTTTTCGGGCAGGAAAACTGAGCCACGCCAGAGCGATTCCGCGCGGGCCTCATAGGGACGGACCTCGGTTACCGCCTTGAGGTGAGCCAGCAACTCAGGAGGAAACGCATGCGTGCCGATCACGCTTCCGGTGAGAGCATTCACCACCTTCGCGCCGACCTGCCCGCGAACGACGAGTTGGTTTCCGGAGAGGACGGCACGGAGGCTTGAACCTAAATCGCTGAGATTGATTTGCGACACCCTCTCCGTATTAAAATCCAGATGATGGAGAGTTTGCCCGTCGAGGAACCAGGCATGATTCTTCACGACACCAAGAAAGGTCCCGCTTGCAGGAAGATGACGGGAGGCAACCGGAAGCCGGAGTGAGAGACGGCGAAGTGCTTTGTCCTGCATGAGCCAGAGAAATCCGTCGGCGATCACGGCGTAGGATTCGGTGCCCTCCTGGAGGCGCTCCCGGGTCCAGTGAACCGCCGGGCTGACCATGGAAAGCCTTTCATTCTCCAGCGATGAGAGGAAACCGGAAGTCAGGTCGGAACGGGTGAAATCAACGAGGCGATTCACCGTGGGTGTCCCCGATTCCACGGGGATCTCCTCACCGGGGTTCTCTCCCCTTTCCTTGCGCAAGGTCACCGGAAATGTCGTGGCAAAGGACCGGTCGAATCCCCAGAAAGGCTGCCCGGTGGCGACATCGAGGACTACGGATTGCCAACCATAGGCGAAGACACGATCCGCGGTGACATCGAGTCCGGCATTGAGCGAGGTGAGAAGGCCTTCGGGTTGCTCCTTCCACACGCGGGATTCCCAAAGCTGTTTCCCTGATTCGCTGTCGAAGGAGAAGACCGCGCCTTCGTCGGGTCGGAAAACGACGAGTTTTCCGTCAGCCATGTCCATGAGAGTATCCGGGCGGGCCCCTTCTGAAGGCGGAGCTTCCGCAGGAGGCCCGGCCTTCAGCTGGGCGGACCAGATCAGTTCCCCCTCGAGGCTTGAAAAGGCCTTCAAGTGATTCCCTGTGAGAATGAAGAAACGATCATCACCGACAAGAAAAGGACGAACATTTTTCACCTCCATGGAGTCGTTTCGCGGCGCGTCCGGTCGCGTGATGAATAGCCCGGGACGTGATCTTCCGGCGTCCTGCTCGCGCTGAACGAGGCGTTCGCGCCAGAGGAGTTTTCCGCTCTTTTGATCCAGTGAGTAGACCGTTCCCCGGTTGTCCAGCACGAGGATAAGATCACCGCTCCTGGCGAATTGTTCGATGCGTGCGCCGGGCTCGACTTCGAAGGCCCAGCCGAGCCCGGACTGAGTGAGGAGGCTTGTCGCGTTGAATCCCGGCTGAGGGCGGGATTCAGCCCGCGTCTGCATGACCAGGGCGGAGGCATTGCTACCGTCGAGGGTGAGTCCGTCGGGGA
The DNA here is from genome assembly GCA_029233965.1 of Verrucomicrobiales bacterium. Classification (GTDB taxonomy): domain Bacteria; phylum Verrucomicrobiota; class Verrucomicrobiia; order Verrucomicrobiales; family DEV007; genus Arctic95D-9. The sequence goes on from JARGOP010000001.1 coordinate 85,631, forward strand.
ATTCGATCAGAGCAATTTTCTGCTCCTCCAGCAAACCGTTGAGCCGGTTCAGCGCCTCGGAGGCCTCTTCCTCCCGTCCGAGAGTGCGCAAAACGATCGATCTCGTCCACTCGGTCCACGCCGCGTGTGTCAGGCTTTGGTCCTCACGGTCTACCGAAGCGAGAAGTGGAAGCGTTTCCTCGAAACGATTGGGGTCGCCGGTGGCAATCAGGCGGGAGACGGACCGCCAGAAGGAGGCCTGCAAATGATCGTCCAGCATCGTAAGGGAGTCTTCCCGGAGCGTAACCGGGGCGTCTTCACCCCGGAGTTGCCTGACGACGGCACGAAAATCAGATTCCCGGTTGAGCGACGCGAGGAGGGTAAGCCTCCGCTCCCAGCTGAAGACGTCCTCCGGAAGCAGCTTGTTCACGACGGCGAGCGCTTCCGCCGCCTGCCTGAGATACCCATACCCGACGAGGATTTCGATCGCCTCCTGAAGAATCTTCGGGGACTGAATTTCGGAGAAAGCGATGGTCGTGAGGAGAGACTGGGAGAGGTCAATGCGCTGTGTTCGATGGTAAAGAAGGGCCCGTTGGAGATCATACTCGGGCCGGTTCGCGGGATCTTCCTCTGCCAGGGCTTTCAATTGGGTTTCAACCTCAAGGGATGCCGCCGGAGCAACCTCCAGCATGCCGACAAGAAATTTCCGGAGCCGGGTCTTCAGGGCAGTATCAAAGGTTCCGCTCTCGAGTTGGGTGCGGACCGCAAGAGCGATGGTTTCGACCTGAAGTTTCAACTTCCCCGCTTCGCAGAGGAGGACAAACTTCTCGACCTTGTCTTCGGGCCACTCGCCGCTGTCGAAAGAAAACCGTGCCTGTTCATTGGTGAAAAAGCGATCCAAGGTCTCCAGTTGCGTGTTCGCTGTCACGGTTGCTTCCAGCCATCGTGCGTATCGTTCCGGACTGTCCGCGATCTCGCGCATCCTCGGCGCAAAGGAAAGGGTCGCGTCTTCATCTCCGAGTTCTCCATACACTTCGATCAACATGAGGCCGAGTTCGAAATTGAAGGGCTCAGCTGCGATTCGCTTGGAAAGGACGGACCGCGCTGAGGCAAAGAACCCCTCGCTGATAAGAAATCCGGCGAGATCAGCGACCGATTCCGAAGTCGCGGAAGTGACGTCGAGCGTCGCGATGAGTGGATCCACCGCCTCGTGATTCTCCCTTGAAACAAAAACCTCGGCGAGTTCCCGGGCGACATCGAGACGGTCCGGGTAATTGCGGACATAGCGTTCCAGGTAGACTCCCGCCGCCTCGACCCGGTCAATGCTCCGGAGATAGCGCTGCAGCTCGAGGATCCGGTCCGAGAGCTCAGCGGGTTCGAGGCCGGCGACGACCACTTTGAAATCCTGCTCCGCCCCGGCATCCTTGCCCAGGGCGTAGCGGACTTTCACGAGCTGAAACCTGAGGTCAGCCCGTTCCGGATCCACCTCGAGACGCTCTTCGAGAAACGCCTCGAGCGCCCTGGGATCGTTCCCGGAGAGGAGCAACTCCAGGGCCCGGCTTTCGATAAGGCGCGAAGAGGACAGTTTGGTCGCGGCATTGAGAATGATGCGAATGGCTTCGGACTGCTTTTCGCTGGCGATCAGGATTTCAGCGTAGTCGAGCGCCGCGGTTTCGCTTTCCGGCTGTTCATCATGGGCTTTCTTGAATTTCGCGATAATCTCTTCCCGCTCCGGAGCAGTCGCGACGACGGAGAGTCTCATCGAGAGTATTTCCCGCCTCCGCCAGTGGTCTCCGGCCAGCTTGCCCAGTAATTGATCAAGAACAGCTGCCGCTTCTCCTCCCCGTCCAATTTCGAGCAGGGCTGTCGCCTGCATCACCGACGCCTCGATTTCACCGTCGGGCGTGAGGCCTCCGGCTGAAGCCTGTTTGATGGCCTCAAGGGAAAGGTCCCAGAAGAGGTAGCGCTGCATCAGTTTGGCGAGGGTGAGGTAGTTCGCCGATGACTGCCCTTCGATCGCGAGGAGCTTCGTGAGTTGCGTCCCGGCGAGTTTGCGGGCCTCGTCGCCCTCGGAGAGTTGGAGCAGCTCTTCGAGCCACTGACTCCGCCTCGCAACATTGGTTTCGAGGTCGATCGCCCGCGAGAGTGAGTCGAGAGCCCGCTCATCTCCCTTTCCTTCCAGAAAACGAAACTGCAAATACTGGAGGGCTGGAAACTGCGGGTGCAGGGTCACTGCTGAAGTCACGAGTTCTCCGGCTCCTTCGCGTTTGTCACGATTCAAAATCTGAATGAGAACTGACTTGGCGCCGGCGTCGTCGGAATATTGCTCGATGTGGCTGCGGTAGAGACCGACCAGCTCATCCATTCGATCCGCTTCCCGATAAAGTCGGATCAGTCCATCGAGCGGTGCCTCCAGCAAAGGATCATAATGAAGCGCTGTCCGATACTGGAGGGAAGCGTCTTCAAACTGCTCGACCGTGAGCGTCCGTTCCTGCGCAGCAGCCTCCCGGGATAGCAAGGGGGCGACCAACAGAGCCAGAGCCAGAGCCAGAGAAGAGCGTATGGCAGAACTCGGAAATGTCGGCAGACGAAGCATTCGCAAAGATCTCAAACTGCGGCCGCGGCAGGAATTGATTCAATTACACTTGTGACCAGTGAGTCGATGTCACGGCTTTCCGCTTCGCCCTGAAAGTTGAGAATGACGCGGTGCCGAAGGGCGGGCAGGGCGACACGTTTGATGTCCTCGATCGAGACGGCAGTGCGGTCGTCGAGCGCGCAGTGGATTCTGGCTCCGCGAATGAGAGCCTGCATGCCGCGCGGGCTCGCCCCGTAGCTCACGTAGGTCCCGACTTCCCCGAGTGCGTCCGAACCTTCGGGATGGGTCGCGAGAATCAATCGTGCCGCATACTCGGTGACATGATCGGCTACCGGGATTTGCGCGACGATTTTCTGAAACTCAATCAGTTCATCTCCGCCCACAATCTGATTCAATTCCGCAGTCTCGAAGCCGGAGGTCCGCTTCGAGATTTCGACGAGGGTTGCCTGATCAGGAAAAGGCACCTTCAACTTGAAGAGAAAACGGTCGGCCTGAGCTTCAGGGAGCGGGTAGGTTCCTTCCATCTCCATCGGGTTCTGCGTTGCCATGACGAAGAAAGGCTGAGGCAGTTTCATCGTTTCCCCGCCTGCAGTGACGGCACCTTCCTGCATCACTTCAAGGAGTGCTGCCTGGGTTTTCGGCGTCGCCCGGTTGATTTCGTCGACAAGGATCAGGTTGGCGAAAACGGGGCCGCGCTCGAAGTGCATAACACGTCTCCCCTCCTCATTCTCATTCACGATGTGAGTACCGAGAATATCCGCCGGCATCAGATCGGGAGTACACTGGACGCGGCCGGGATTTAATCCCATTACCTTCGACAGCGTTTGCACGAGAAAGGTCTTACCCAGCCCGGGGACACCTTCGAGGAGGATGTGGCCCCGGGAAAAAACAGCGCTGAGGGTATCAACGAGAAGGTCGTCGTAGCCCACAATGGCTTTTTGGATCTCGGCTTTCATCTCGGCGAAGGTCGCCTGAAAGCGTTTCAGATCGTTTTCTAGATCGTTAGGAGTGCTCATTTGGTAAATTCGGGAAAGGATCAGGAGGGTTGGGTCGCGGACTTAACGGGATTCAATGCATCTGCCTTCAGGGAGAGGCCTCCGCTTCTTCAAACTGACGGCGGATCTCGGAAAAGTAGCGGATGACGTGCTCACGACGGGAAAGCGGGAGAGCCTGCCCGTCGAGGGCCTGCTCCTCGGCCGCAATGAAGTCCGCCATGATTTCCTGACGGGAGCGGTTTGCCTTTTCGGGACGTGCCTGCCCTTCGACGGCGCGAACGGCGGAGTCTCCGTCGTCATTGATTTGTGCAACGACTTCGGAATCTTTGGCGGCAGCAAGAGCGTCGCTTTCGCTGTCAATGAGTTCGGCGGTCCCGGTTCCGGCCTCGTTGCCTCCCTGTCCGGATTGGTTGCCCGATCCCCCGGACATGGCGACATCGCCGCTTTGACCCGAATTTTCCGGCTCCTGCCCCGGGACCGGTGCGCTGAGCATGCCACCTTCCCCTTCGCCCGGCTGAGACTGTTCCGATTGCCCCATGCCCTGGCCCGAGCCCTGTCCCTCCTCCTGCGGTTGGCCCGGAACGGGTGCTTTCATGGCGAGTGATTCGCCGTTTTGGGGGGCTCTCTCGGAGTTTTCCCGTTGCTCGCCGGGAATGGGAGTGTTCGCCTGCCCCTCCCGGCCGCCTTCCCCGGCCTGGCCCGGTTCCTGATTTTGCTGCTGCTGACCGACGCCGCTCTGTGCCATTTGCGGGGCGAGCATCTTTTGGAGATCCTCGGGCATTGCCCCCTCATTGATCGACTGGAGTCCTTCCGGTGCTCCATCACCGGGGCGGGATTCGCTCGCGATCTTTTCCATTTGCTGAAGCTCACTACCGCTGATCTCGCTGCCGGCGTCGCGGAGAGAATTGGCGAGGTTTTCCAACTTCTCGCGGGCTTCCTCACGGGAGCCGAGGAATCGGAAGTGCTTTGCCAATTCCTCAAACTCCCGGGCTGCCGTGATCGGTTGCTGGTCGAGCATCTTGGTGGAAGCGTTTCCGACGCGCTCCCCGACAGGGCGCTCGAAATCCTCGTCGACGGCTGCCGCGATAATTTGATCGAGCGCATCGGTAAGACGATCAACCGTCTCGCGGGTGATCCCCGTGTTTTCGAGAACCCCCTGCAACTTCTCAGCTTCCACTGCTGCCGGTTCGGCGGCCTTGTCTTTGATCGAAAGGGAAAGGTCGGCGGTGTCGGGGTGAACCGCCATCTCGGCGAGCATCTCTTCGGATGCCCACGCATCGTCGCTCAATCCCATCTTTTCGGCGAGTCTTTCCGCGGCGCGTGCCCTCGCTTCAAGCGCGTCGAGCATTTCCCCGGCGGTGAGTTCTTCGGCATTTGCGAGAGTGTCAGCGACGTCCTCAACCTCAACACGAAGGCGTTCCAGTTCCTCCTTCTCCTCTTCACTGAGAGACTCCATCCCCTTCATCTGGTCGGCGGATTTTTTCAGCCCGGAGGCCTGTTCTTCCGCCGCCGTTCTCATTTCATCGGTGAGGACGAGATCTCCGGCCTCGGGCGCGACTCTTCCCAGCGGGGTCATGGCGAAGAGGATCGCAAGGAGAGGCAGGATCCAGACATAGCGGAGGCTCGGAACCGGGAGTGATGCCGGAAGGCTGCTTACCGCTTCGTTCACCCGTGCCACCGCCTTTTGAAGATGAAGCTCCTCTCCGGGGCTTTTTTGCTCCTGCCGTAAAAACTCCCATGCGGAGGAAAACTGATCTTTCCACCCTCCCCGGGTATCGAGCGTGAGCAGTGATTCCATCACGCCGGGACGTCGCAGAAGCGCGATGGCTCCGCCAATCAGCAGCCAGGAGCCGAGGAAGGCCGCGACGACCAGGATTTCCCCGCTGCGCCATTCCTGAAAACGTCGCCCCAGCAGCACGACGAGCAGAGCAAGTCCGCCGATGATCCAATGACTACGGCGAAGCCACCGGGAGAAGGCGATCAAACCGAGGCGACGCCGCACTTGTTGCGCCGCCTGTTCGAAGAGAGTTGATGTGATTGGGGATTCCAAGAGGATTAAATGATTCCTGAATACTGATCAATACGAGCCGCTCCGGAACGGAGGCTCGACCGGACCGGGGTTAATTCAGTCCAGCCAAGATGCGCTCTATCCTTCGCGACACTTCAGGGTCTTCAGTTTCGCGAAGTTGGCGGCGGAGAACAGAATTCGCAAGATACCCGAAAGCGCCGAGTTCCCTTGTCGCATTCTCACGAACATCCCACTCGGGAGCTCCGAGCTGATTGATCAGTTCTGAAATTTGCTGCAATGCCTCCGGAGTCAACTCCGGTGACGGAGTTTCCACCCGGACGATATCCCGGAGAGGAATGGTCCAATTCTGATCCCGAACCTTGAATGAAAGCAGGTCGAGATCGATCAGGCCGATGATGATTCCCCCGTCCCACCGTTCGATCTGGAAGGACGGAGTCGGTTCAGGAAGACCGCCGGCGAGAACGCTCACATCGCTGATTCGTTCGATGCGTCGAATTCTTGAGCTGGCAAGATCAAGTCGCACCCCTTCGCTGACGACGGGAAGGGAGCTGTCTCCGATGTCCCCCACCAGTGTCTGAGAGCCGGAGAGATGAAGCAGGGTTCGGATCCCGACCTCTGAATTCCAGTGCCCGCCGGATTGATCGTTCGGCGTGAGAATACAGCGCAGTTCCCGGGGTTCCACCTTGATATCTCCCAATGTCAACGAATCGAGCGGGATTTCATCGCCAGTGAGATAGACGAGACAGCGCGTTCCGTCTTTCAGTTCGACGAGGTGTCCATTCAACTTGGACGCAGCGGGTTGAATCCGGATGATTTCATTCAGCGGAATGGGAAGTCGGCCCCACGGAGTGATACCCTGAACGGCCATAGCGTCGGAGGCCGCCACGTTGATCCGATCGCCCCGATGGGTTTCCACGAGAATGATAGAGCTGTTAGCGGTCGAAGGTGACTCCGTCGACTTTGCCATGACAAGTCTGTCGAGGGATTCGGTGCTCAACTCCAACGTATCCCCCGCGATCTGTGTGAACTGAAAATCCGCAATTTCCACTTCAGCGGAGAACACCTGGCCGTCTTTCAGAAAGAGTCTCGTGGAATTCAATGGGTTCCCCCGCTTGCCTTCGATTCCGGCGAGCGCATTGAACGGAATCACTCCTCTTCCGTAGGGCGTCACGAACTCCGCACTCCCGCCCGAGGCTTCCCCCACAAGGCGGGTCTTTTCACCGAGAGCGAGTATGTCACGGTTTTCCACTTCGATCCCGAGCGACGAGAGACCAAAAGACTCCCGGTCCGGGAGGACGGATTCACTTTCCCTCGAACCGAGGTTCGCGAGGTGAGGCAGCCAGTCGTCGGGAAGTTGCGACTCTGTTTCCTCAAATGAAAGCGGGCGGAAAAGCTTGATCAAGGTGGGCCGGTCGAAGTTCTGCGGAATGATGACCTGGGAAACCTGGTGAACGACGATATGCGTTTCCCCGGGGGCGAGCGTTAACGGATACTGAAAGCCGAGGCCGTATCGATTCTGCGCTGAAATGGTCGGTTTGATCGCGCTATCGGCTCCTGCGAGCGTGAAGAGAAACGCCCGGGTCGATTGGGCGACACCGGGAAGAACCACAATCCCGCTCTCCCCCTGCTCGAGCAGAACCGGCTCTGTCCGGCCCCGATTTGTGAGGAATGTCTGGTAGTTCCCGGAGAAGTTGGTGTTCAGTGAGAGGGTCACGGTGAGAGGGTCCGTGGAGCCGTTGTAGAGCATCTCGGCATACCGGAGGATTCCCTCCTCCTCAAGAAGGCGGATGCGACGTTGAACCTGAAGACCCGGATAATTCGAGAAAGGTCTCCCCGGGATCACAAATTCCCTGCCGTCCGGAGTCATCATCGGCTGATAGCCGGCAAAGGATTCCCCATCGAGACTCAGCGCGAGCCCACTGTTGACCATCGTACTCCCGATGCGACCGATCGTGCCGTTCGGTTCGACATTCCAAGAAGTGCCTTTCCGGTCCGTGCGGATGCCCAGGGCCGCAGGGACAAGACGCGTATTCACTTCCTCCTGTGCCGACGCACTCCCCGTCGGGGGCATTGCCAGAGTAAACGCAGCCACGAATCCCGGGAGAAGACGATGAAGTTGTAGGTTCATGAAAGGATTCACGGAACTGGCAATTGGAAAGCGATGAGGGACTCGACGGGAACCTGAATGGTTCTCCCCTGCCAAACGAGAGCGATGAACGGATCGCTCAAAACGCCGCGAAGAATCTCGCCATTGAGTAACTCGATGGTGAGTTCCTCCGGCGTCGACGGAATTGAGGAAAGGTCTCTCTGAATCGATTGAACGGAGTCGGAGTTGACTTGGATTTCCGCCCCTGAATCCTCAAGTCGCATCGTCCCGTCAGCGAGAGTAGCGCAGAGAAAAGCGTTCCCCCGGAAAAGAAAGCCTCCGGATTCATTTCCGGGCACTTCGTCGAGGCTGAGCCATTCGTTCGCGCTGCTCGAAATCATCATTGCCGTTGCCCCTGCCTTCCAGATGCGATCAATGAGGTGGGCCGGAATCCTCAAAGAATCGCCTCCCGGTCGCGGCAGGTCAAGGGTGAGGTCATCGAGAAATCCGGAGAAGAGGGAACCCTTTTCGGTGAGAAAGCGGTGGGTCGGGAACGGCCTCGAAACGTGCGCGACCTCAAGGAGAGCGGAGACGGCGGGCTCAAATTGCCCCCACGGAGTGAGAAGCGGGAGGGTCAGCTCCGAGGTCGAAGCGAGCGCGAAAACGCTCTGATCCATGAGCTGGGCCATGCCGGTGGCACCGTCAGGAGCCGTGCCGTCCAGGGATGAGGTGCGCATCATGAGCAGGTTCGCGGCCGCCGGATCGATCGGTTGCGCTTCACTGGAGCCACTGGCGGTGATGGTGAGTGAACCTGAGAGAACCTCCCCGACCCGGACCTCCCCGTTTCTCAGAAAAAAGACAGGCTTGCGACCGACCCCGCCTCCGCCGCGAATTGCTGCGAGGTCGGAGAGGGGGAGCGAAATTTCGCCGACGTGATTCGCGAGGATCTTGAAAGGTTCGGGCGATTCGATTGTCCCGGAGACCCGGTTCGATGAACTCACCCAGTGAATGTCCTCATTCCGGCGTACGATTCCCAAAGAATCCAGAATCTGATTGAGAGGGAGAAGCGTCCCAAGTCCTCCCGGTGCAGCTGCCTCGCGCGGGAAAGCCGAGGCCGGAATGTTGACGATGCCCACCTTCTCCTGAGATGAGACACCGGGAGCGACGAGCTCATTCTTTGCATACCACGCCGAAAACGCCTCTGAAGTCGCGTCCATTCCGGGAAGGGATCGTTGCCCGATCCAGTGGAGCAGCGACTGGGATCCCCCGGGAGGAATCACCAGCTGGTAGGTCAGGGAGAGTTCACGCCGATTGTTGGATGCGGAAAGGCGCGGACGAAGTGCCTCCCCTTCGCCCCCCACGACCAGGAAGGTGTCATGCCTTCCCTCCGCGGCGCTGAAATGGACGACGAGACCGAAGTCACGATCATCGAGATTCAGGACTGGTTCCTTCGAAAGCAGTTCCCCATCGACTCCATGCAGGCTCTGCCAGGCGAACGGGTAGGTTGTGCGCAGGACCACTTCGAGGGAGACGGCTGCCCCTCCCGTATTCAGAATCGTGTCGAGAGACCTGACGCCCCCGCGCTCGCGGTCGATCCAAAGGTCGCGTTTCAGGGTGAGGGATTCGCGCGATTCCTCCAGCGTGACCCCTGCGTTGTCGGGGAACTCATCCGGTGATCGTACACGGGCGGAAGTAGGCACGAAGGCCATCCCGTTGACGATCCAGTTCAGGCCTGACTGCAGATACTGCGTCTCGCCTGAGGTAACCGCTCCGTTCCCGGCGGCCTGCCAGAAAAACCCGTTGGCATCCTGCGTTTGGAAAAAGCGGGCGGGAATCTCCGAAACGCTTTCACCTGCAGTCTCCTGAGCCGAAAGAACACAAGCAAATCCCAGGCAAATGGCGCCCCATAACCCCGGGGAAAGGGTGGAAGAAGAGCAAACGGGGGGCACCATCGGTAAAGGTAACGAATATCAACGGCTTGAAAACCCAATTTTCATGACTTTAGACCGTTTCGATGGCGGTGATACGTTGCTTTGATTTCGTTTTAGGCGTTGAAAGGAGGACGGAATCATCGGAATGGTTCCCCCACCCTTTTGACCCTGCCCCTTTTTCCTTTTGAGCGACTCCCCCAAGAAGATCCTGTATTGCCGCTGCGCCTTTGCTCAAGTCGTCGCTGAAGGCGTAAAAAACGAGGTTCTGGAGCGGCTTTGCGACTCAGGCGTCAGCTTCGAAACGGTCTCTGATCTCTGTGAAATGTCGGCTCGAAAAGATCCCCGGCTTGAAAAGATGATCGCTGGCGAGGCTCCCGTTCAAATCGCGGCCTGCTATCCCCGCGCTGTGAAGTGGCTCTTTCACCAGGCCGGGGTTCCTTTTCCCGACGAAGAGAAAGTCGAGGTCCTGAATATGCGGGAAGAAACCGCTGAAGAAATTTCCAACAAGCTTCTCAACAAATGAAAAACGAGATTCACCCCATTCAGGTCATTCTTTTCGAGGGTAACGGTGCCTCGGCGTGGGAATCTGCGGATCGCCTCTCCGTGACAAGCCGCCTTCTCGATCAGGGATTCTCCGTGATGCGCGTCACCGAAGAGGCTCAAGCCTCCGTTTTCACGGATGTGTCCAGTGATGCTCAGGTCATCGTTCTCGGTCAATTTGAGGGCGGGACACCGGAGATCTCCGATGCCGCAGGCGAGCTGAAAATTGAGACCCGTGACACGAGCGGACTGGATGCCGGGTCCATCGTCAGTCTTGTCGACGAAGTGAGGTCGGAATGGAGTGCCGATCTTAACCAGCCCGGACAGACCGGCGCATGGAAGCCCTGGTTTCCGGTGATCGACTACGACCGCTGCACGAACTGCATGCAGTGTCTCAGTTTCTGTCTCTTCGATGTCTATGGTGTCGATGAAGACAAGCAGATTCAGGTTCAGAACAACGACAACTGCAAGACGAACTGCCCCGCCTGCTCCCGCGTCTGCCCCGAGGTCGCGATCATGTTTCCGAAATACAAGAGCGGCCCCATCAATGGTGAGCCGGTGAAACAGGCTGATATTGAGCGCGAGAGCATGAAGGTCGATATCACGGCTCTCCTCGGAGGCGATATTTACTCCAGCCTCCGGACCCGCAGTGAGAAGGCAAAGTCACGCTTCTCGAAAGAGCGCAGTCCTGACAAAGCCCTCGATGAAAGAAAGCGCTGTCTCACGAAGCTTCAGCAGTCCGGGATCATCCCGGCGGAAGTGCTCGCCGATCTGGATTTGGCATCACTTCCGTCTCCGGAAGAGATTCAGCGGAAGGCGGCTGAGATCGCAAAGATGCAGGCGGAGTCGTAGGACTCAAGGAGCGGCGGTGTCCCATCGCCTGCGATTCGGGCAATTCGTGTTGCCTTCGTGGGCCGGGCGATAGAAAATCGCCCCTCCTTGTTCTCCCGTGTTCAGCTGCATTCTGCGGCAAGCGCTTCGACTTCCTCGTCGGCAAAAACCGTCTCGAGCGTCTCTCTCGCCCAGGCCTGTGAATCTTCCTGACGTTTCAACAGCCTAAGCGCCAGTGCCTGCACGGCGGGAACTTCGCTCCACACCGTTTGCGCGAGGCAGCGCCAGTGATCTCCTGCCCTGAATTTCTTTGGTTCACGAACCGCCGTCGCGCAGGCTTCGCAAAGCATGACGCACCGCTCGACTTCAGGACCGCGTGGCTCCGGCGGGACTTCGACGACCAGGAGCTTCTCCCCGGCCACTTCACAAAGCTCGCACTTAGACTTGGCCCGTCGCGCCAGCTCTTTCCCGAAAGAATTGAGGTGAGCGACCCGTGCCTGATGTTCCTCCCTGCCCTTGGCCATAAAAATCAGCGGGTGACTTCAGGAATCGGCGCACCTTCGGGAATGTCCTCCCCTTCCCAGTTCACCTTCCCGTTTTCATAGATCAGAATCCGGGAAGCACTGTTGGGCGCGGGAGGAAGATCTCCCGTCGGCATCCACTTCTTATGCTCAGCGATGACATCCGCATATTTCGGATCCCCTGCGAGATTGGTCCATTCGTTAGGATCATTGACCATGTCGTAAAGCTCCTCGGAACCGTCCGCATAAATGATAAAGCGCCAGTTTTCCGAACGAATCCCGTGATTGCCCGCATTGTGCGTTGTGATCGCAGGTCGGTCGCGCTTCGTCGCCGCGTCCTTGAGCTGGGGCATGAGCGAGATCCCTTCAACGCCCTCTTTTGCAGGAAGTCCGGCGAGATCGAGCAGGGTCGGATAAATATCGAGCAACTCAGCCGGCTGCTTGCAGATCTGGCCGTCGACGACTCCGGGACCGGCGAAGATCAGGGGGACGCGGGTGCCGTCATCCCAGAGGGTGTTTTTTCCGGTGATCTCCTTTTCACCAATGTGCCAACCATGGTCGGACCAGAGAACGATAATCGTGTTTTCGCGCAGGCCGTTGCGGTCGACCGCCTCCATGACCCGACGAACCTGGTCATCGACAAAGGTGGTGCAGGCAAGGTAGGAGCGGGTCAGATTCATCCACTCGTTGGTATCCTCGAGAAACTCAAGGCGGGGCTCGGGGAGCTTCCAGTGCAAATACCAGGAAAAACGGGGCGTGTCCTTGCGGTCGTCCCGCTGAATGATCGGCAACGCGGTCGTCTCGATCGGATGCAGGTCGAACCACTTCTGTGTCGCAAAGCACGGGACATGAGGGAGGAAGAACCCGCAGGAAAGAAAGAAGGGCTCGTCCTTCGGCATGTTGTCGAGTTTCTCTTCGGTCCAGGAGGCAATCTTGTAGTCGCTTTTGTCCTCATCCTTGTGAGGGAACAGCCCCCAATCGACGAGCTTCATGTCAGACGGCGTCTTGACCAGCTTTTCTTTCGGGAAAGGCGCGCCTCCCGCCGGAGGTCCGATTTCATCCCACTCTTCCCCGGGCTTTCGTCCGTAGCCGCCGTGATAAATCTTCCCGGCGGTGTAGGTCCGGTAGCCATGACGGCTGAGATACTTCTGGAGCGGCTCTATTTCCGCCAACTCCGGAACATCGCGAAACCAGGGCTTCAGTCCGTAAATTCCGGTCGAGCCGGGGCGCTTCGAAAGCATCAGGCTCGTCCGCGAGGGATTGCACAAAGGGGACTGACAATGGGCATTCGTAAAAGCCGTCCCCGAGGCAGCGAGCGCATCGATGTGCGGGGTAATCGCATTGGGATGTCCTCCCATGTAGCCGATCCAGTCATTCTGATCGTCGATCGCGATCATGAGAATGTTGGGCTTATCGGCGGCCGTCGTCACGGAGGCGCAGAGCCCGAGAAGGGAAAAGAAAAGGGTCTTGAAACTGGACATAACAGGGATGGGTGTTTGATCTAACCCTATTGACTCGAACGAATCCATCAAGAACCGTATTGCGTCATGCGTGCCTCTCTTTGTGTCTTTTTCTGCCTCTGGATCTTCACGGTTTCCGCAGAGGAGACGCCGACGGTGGCGACTTTTTCGATCGTTGCGGTGGATCCGGCAACCGGCGAAATCGGCGTCGCAGTGCAGTCGAAGATTGTCGGTGTCGGTTCCGTGGTCCCCTTTGCGAAGGCCGGCGTCGGAGCGGTGGCAACGCAGGCCTATGCGAATGTCGGCTACGGTCCTCTCGGACTCATGGCACTGGAAGCCGGGATGACACCGGAGGACGTTCTCGAACTCCTCACCCGTGATGACCCTCTGCGTGAGATGCGACAGGTCGGCGTCATCTCCGCAGACGGAACAAGCGCGAATTTCACGGGAAGAGAGTGCCTGAGCTGGGCCGGCGGGATCACCGGGGTAAACTTTGCCGTTCAGGGAAATATTCTCACGGGAAGAGAAGTGGTTGAGTCCATGGCCGCCGCTTTCGAAACGAGTGAGGGCGTCCTTGCAGTCCGGCTCATTGCCGCCCTCCATGCCGGACAGGAAGCGGGGGGGGATTCGCGTGGTCGGCAGTCCGCAGCTCTCCTCGTCGTTCGCGAAGGCTGGGGTTACGGTGGGTTGAATGATCGTTTTCGTGACATCCGCGTCGATGAGCATGAGACACCGATCCTGGAACTGGAGCGGGTCTACTGGAAGCATCGTGCGCTCTTCGGGCGACCGAAGTGATCCTTCACCCTCCTCTTCCCACGCTCTCTTCTTCTCAACTTTAGAGGCTCGACCGGGAAGAGGAAGAAGAGTAGGATGCTGAAGAAGACGTTTCAGAAATGCTTGAGTTTTCCGACGCCCCCTACCAATTCTTCGAAGCGAAGCCGTCGAAGCCGATCATCTGGCTGGCGCGCACCGCGAACCGGCATTTCGTTCTCCCCCGGAAAAACCATCGCATCGATGAAATCAAGATCGAGGGGGCGCTCGACGAACTCGCTCACTTACGGGCGGAAGGATGTCGCCTCCTTTTCGTGATCAATCATCCGAGCCACAGTGATCCTCAGGTCATCACGGAGGTCCATCGGATGCTGGGGATTCCCTCCTGCTTCATGGCCGCTTACGATGTCTACCTGCGCAGCAAATGTGCGGCCTGGACGATGCAACGTCTCGGAAATTTCTCCATCGACCGGGAAGGCAGCGATCGCAAAGCCATGAGCGCTGCCATTGAGGTTCTCAAGCAGGGAAGTCAGGCACTCAATATCTATCCGGAGGGGAATGTTTATCTCACGAATGACAGGGTCACGCCCTTTCTCGACGGGACGGCGTTCATCGCCGCTAAGGCGCAGGCAGCGTTGAAGGACAGGAAGCTGAAGATCATTCCGATCAGTTTGAAATTCACCCATCTTACCGCTCCGCGGGAATCGGTCACGGAGCGAATGCTGCAACTTGGAGCGGACAGCGGCTACCTTTTTCCTGATGGATCGACGAAGGACCCGATGGGTGCCGTGTTAGGACTCGGTCAACACATTGTGAAGGGATACCTCAACGATCATGGCTATGCTGAGGCCCTTTCACATGAGGAAGGCTCTCTCTACGAAATGCTCAAAGGATTTGCAGACCATCTCGTGGATGAATTGGAGAGGGCTCTTACTCTTTCTCCAGGCGGGGAGCCGTCACTGGTGGATCGCATCCGGAAAATTCGTTCCACAATTCACCAGATCCGAACTGATGAGAAAACGGAAACTCCCCCTGAGATCTACGGTCTCGCCGACAAGGCAATTCTGGCTTTCCGCATCCATGGTCATCTCACGCCCTACCTCACCGAACACCCGACGATTGATCGCTACGATGAAACGGTGGAAAGGATCGCCGAGGATTTCTATTCCAGAGCCATGCCGAGAACCGGCCCCCGCCGCGCCATCGCCCGGTTCGGAACTCCACTTGATGTGGGCAGCTATCTCGAAGCCGCCGGAGGCAAAGCCCGCGATGCGGTGCGTGCGATGACGCGGGATATGGAGTCGGCGGTTCAATCAGGGATCGACACGATCAACAAGTCGAATGATACCCCCGGAGCGACGGTGATCGGGTGATGTTCCGGAGTGCGACGGCATGATGCCGCGTTGGGAGTGGCAAGGGTCACCAGATCCCCGCAGTCGCGTAATCACTCCGGGATCGCCATCCCGAAGGCCCTGCGAAAGCGGTGTCGAGCCACCGCACTCCAAATGGCTCACTCTTTCATCAGATAAGCAAAGAGATCGCGAAGTTCCTCATCGGACATGCCACTCAGCAAACCGGGTGGCATCAGCGAGACCTTGGAGGCTTCGAGTTTCCCGATCTCATTGCGATTCAGAAGGAGATGCTGTCCCGCCATGTCACGCAGGGTGACCGTATTCGGCGCCTGTTCATGCATGAAGCCGGCCGCGACGCGACCGTCCTTCATCGTCGCAACATAGTTGATGTAACCCTCCCGTAATTCGAGTCCGGGGTCGACGATTGCGGGAAGCCAGAATTCAAGATTCTGGCGCTCATATCCAGTGAGGTCGGGCCCGATGACCCGGCCCTCTCCGAAGAGTTGATGGCAACTTGCGCAGCGGGTTTTAAAATGAAGACTCCCCTGCTCTGCGTTGCCCGTTCCACCGGTGATCGCCTTTCTGATCCGGGCGATCTCGGCGTCGTTCTCCGACGAAGAACCCGCGACTTGATCCGGCCAATGCTTTTTGATTCCCGCGTCGATCTCAGGATCGCCGTGGCGGGCAAGCAACTGCACGACGTCAGGCGCGACATTCCGCGCCTTGATCTCAGCCACGTCGATTTTCCCGAGGAAAAGCTTCGCCCACTCCGGGCGGCTCGCGAGAACCCGATGAGCCGTCGAGCGAACCCCGTGCTCCGCAGGAAGGGTCGATCCATGCCGGGCGAGAATCGTCGTGGCAATGGACTCCGAATCGTAACTCGCGAGCGACAACAGGGCGACGCGCTTCAGGGTGCTCTCCTGATCAAGCCCGAGGAGCCGGAGCAAAACCGGGACCACGGAAGGATCGCCGATCTCTCCGAAGAGCGTTGCCAGTTCGACCCGCTCAATCGGGTCCGACTGGCTGCTCGCGACAACGGCGAGCGCCTTTTTGAGAGCCTCGGGATTCCCCTGCTGAAGTTGCAGGACCAAATCATTGGCCCCGACCGTTTCTGCGTAGGATTCCATCTCAGCTTTCAGAGTATCCGGGAGTTCCGGGATTGCGGTCCCCTGGAAGGCGAGCTGCAAGCCGGTCATGAGACGCTTCTTGGCATCGTCGTCAGGCGCGGCCTGGAGAAGCTTGGCAGCACTCAGGTAGTTCGCTTCCCCGCCCGCCATCGCATAGCGACGGATGAGTCGCTCCGCGATGAATTTGCGGAAGAGGGCTGAGTTCCAGGTTTCCGGATCGCTCGCGAGGGCTACGATTTCGGTGCGGCCGGACTCCGCATGGGCCTCGATTGCCCACCAGAGGAGGAGCGGGATGTGCGGGTCGGTGAGGTCTTCGTCGTGGGTGATCTGGCTTTGAATGAGATTTACTGCTGCTTTCGTTGGGATCCGCTTAGCGGTGCTCAATACTTGTGCTCTTAGCGAGGGCGTAGATACTTCAGGGGGCTGAATCTTTTCCGAACCGAAATCGAACATCTCGGATTGCATCTGGATGAGAGCTTTTCTTACGTCGGGCGGCAGGTCACCTTGTTCCTTCCCTGAAAGAAGTTTCGCGAAGCGATCCCAGTCTGCGTCACCCAAGCTTTTCATGTTCGAAACTATTGCTTCGTGATGCTTTCCGCGGTCGTTTAGCAACTCTTGGATCAGATGCCAATTGTAGCCAGTGATTGAATCCTCAGAAACCTCGACCCATCTCTGGGCATCGGGGAGCGCACTGAGTTCGGCTTTCGAAGGATTCATCCAATCAAATTCAAGGATAGCCCGTTTTCCAACCACCCAGTTTGGAGACTTAGTCGCTGACAGCGCTTCACTTGCGGACATTTCACTCAAGTCCCCATGCGCCACCTTCGGCATCGTCCCCTTCGGCTTGATCCGGTAAATCCGGCCGCTTCCTTTGTGCCAGTCATCGACGGGCCTGACATGACTCAAGCGGCTGTCATACCAATCCGCAAGATAAACACAGCCATCCGGCCCGACTCCGCAGAAGACGGGGCGAAACCAGCGGTCATCCGTTTCCAGTAAGGGTTCTTCATCGACGGTTCGAAAGGTGGATCCATCGGGCAGGAGTTCACTGACCCAGACAATGTTGTGCAGGGAATTCGCGGCGATGATTTTGCGATTCCATGAATCAGGGAAAAGACCACCTTCGTAAATGCAGAAGGCCTGGGCGAAGCGTCGCTCATCACCCTCGTGCGCCATGTGGTCGATGTAGCCAAAGGCGTAAGGATTGGTGAGCGGGCCATGCTTGCCCCAGGATTTCTTTCCATACGCACCCTGCGGGTAATACATGCCACGGGTCTTGCCGTTGTTGGTTCCCGAGAAAACCCGGCCCGCCGAATCGATCTCGAGGGAAAAGGTATTCCCGCCGCCCTCAGCGTAGAGTTCAAACTGCTTCGTCGTCGGGTGATACCGCCATACTGCCTGCCCCTGCCATTCCACCAATTCCCCGGTCGCCGGATTTTCAACCGCCGCGGTCGTCGTGCTGCCGGTCACGCCATAGAGCCAGCCATCGGGGCCCCATTTGAGACTGTTGGCGACGGCATGTGTGTCTTCGATGCCAAAGCCGGAGAGGATCACTTCCGGGTCGCTGTCAGGATCGGCATCGCCGTCCGCATCCGGGTAAAACAGCAGATAAGGCGGATTGGTGACCCAGATTCCTCCGGCTCCGGTTTCCACCGAGGTCGCGATATTCAGGCCGGTGATGACATCCCGATGGGAGTCATAAATTCCGTCGCCGGTCGTGTCTTCAAACACGGTAATCTTGTCCGCGCCCTTTACCCCGTGCGGCGGAGGCTCCGGGACTTTGTCGAACTGAGCCCTCAGGTGATTGTCGTATTCGATGATCTTGAGGCCGGCGGGGAATTGATATTGCAGATACTGCGTGACCCACATGCGCCCCTTTGAATCCCAGCTCAAATGGAGCGGCTGGCCGATGACGGGCTCACTTGCGACGAGTTCGATCTCAAATCCGTCCCGTATGCGGAACTGTTTCAGTGCCTCTTCGGGTGGGGTTGGCCTGGACCCGTCCGCGAGGGCGCCACGACCTTCGTAGTTTTCGATGATTTCGGCGACCTGTTCGGTGCCGGCGACTGGTGGCACCTCTTCGCCATGAAGCAATGAGACAAGAAAAATCAGCAACCATGGAGCGATCCTTTGCATGACTTCGAGGGTGCCAAAAAGAGACGATGCGTGAACCCAAAAAATCGCCGTATTCAGGGGACTTCGGCAGGACGCGTTGCCCGATCCGGTTGCCGATTTCAGTGACGGGTTGCTCCAGTGAAGGCTTCGACAACCCGTCCTGCTTTTCGGTGGATTCGCGGGACACGAAAAAACCGGCGGTCCAGGACACGCCGGTTTGTCAGGGGAAGGAAAGAAAACGCGAATTTCTAGAACGGGAATCTCATGCCTGCGCGGATCTGCGTGAAGTCCGGAAGTGTCTGATCGACCCAGTTGTAGGAAAAGTCAGCGAAGACACCGAGGCAACCCCAGGATTCAAAACGAACGTCGACGCCACCACCGAGGTTCCACATGAACTCGGAAGTATTTGCACTCACCACACCGGGTCCGCCGAACACGTAAGGAGCAATCGTGCTGCAGCACTCACCGCCGAGAGGGAAACGATAGACGGCATTCATTTTTCCGACATGCTCCGCATCACCGCCGCCGTGCAGCGCGTAGCTGCCTTCGATCCCGAAGTTGTGACCGAAGAAGTAGCCCAGAGCGAAACCTCCTCCGAGCTCATTTGAAAGGTTGCTGGGGCTTTCGGGCCAATAGCCTGACATGAAAATGCTGAACTCGAAGCCGGTGTCGTAGCAGTAGCTGGGACTGGTCACGGTCTGCTCGACCATCGGCGACTTGGCACTGTGAAACTTCTGCTTATCCCATCCCCATCCGGCCTGAGCGACGGAAACGAGGAAAAAAGTAGCGAGAAAAAAGACGGAAAGGATTTTCATGTCACTGCGTGGTTGAAAAATCCTAGCGAGAAAGTTCAGGGAGACAAACCTTTTTTTCACTATCTCAAGAGCCACTGCTCTGTTGAAAACAAAGGCCTTGAGCGGTTTGGGCCCGACTATTCGCCCTCGTAGCTCTCATCCATCATGATGAGCTCGGAGACGGTCACAAACCGATATCCTTTTGCGAGAAGTTGATCGAGCGTCGACGGCATTGCATCGACAGTCGAAGCGTGGAGATCGTGCACGAGGAGAATTCCTCCCGGCTTGGCTCCGTTTACGAGGCGGCTCGTGACGACAGATGCTCCCGGCTTCTTCCAGTCTTCAGGATCAACCGACCAAAGGATGGTCGGATAACCGAATTCCTTCAGCATGAGTTTTTTCTGATCGTTCTTGATTGCTCCACCGGGTGGCCGCATGGAGCGCGGCGCAACGCCGGTTTCCGCGACAATCATATCGTGCGCATCCTGCAATTCCTTGCGAAGAGCGGCATCGGACATTTTCGAGAGCGTCCCGTGCGTCACGGTGTGGTTTCCGATCTCGTGCCCCTCAGCGATCATGCGGCGAAGAAGCTGGGGATTGTATTTCACCATGTTGCCGACCACGTAGAAAGTCGCCTTCACATTCCGCTTTTTCAGCATGTCGAGAAGACGGGGAGTGTTGACTCCATGAGGCCCGTCATCAAACGTGATTGCGATCACCTTCTCGCTCGTTTGAATCTTGAAGTAGGTCGCGTCAATGTCCCGGTCCCATCCCGGGATCGTCGATGTTTTCGTTTTCACAGAATCCCAGGTCGGCGCTTCGAGCCCCACCGGAATGCGGATCACCGCCGAAAGATTCGTCTGCTCCAACGGCAGCGGTTCACGGGAAATCGCGCCGGGCATCTGACACGAGCTGAGGGCGCAGGCGGCCGCCAGTAACGGCAACAGTGATTTGAGTGAAAAACCCATGAACGGGGAAATTCTGCGCTGAGGTGCCCGCTTTTTCAAGGGGCAACTGTCATCATGTCGCGCTTTCCTACGGGAGGGAAACTGCGATGGATGTCTTCAAATTCGAAGGAATCTCAAGCGTGCCGAGTTCGCCTACCGGGATCTGAATCAGAACCGGCGCGGCCTCAAGATGCAACCAGCGAAGGAGGCGCTTGATCCCGGCTTTTTCCATCGCAGTGCAGCCGATTGTCGATTTTCCGGGACTAGACCACGAGTGCATGAAAATAGCGCTCCCCCGCCCCGGGACCGTTGGCCGGCGGTTGTGGCCGACGACGATGACATAGTCGTAAATACCATCCGGTCGTTTCATGACTTCGGCAGAGGACCAGTCTCGCGGAAAACGGGGATCGTTCAGGACGGTCCATTGGTTGTAGAATCGGGAGGTGGGATCATCGACCCAGCGATCCCGTTCAGAGACCTGGCGAAAGGGAAATTTTCTTTCTTTGAAAGGCAAGGCGCCGAATCCGAATTCAAGGAGGAAAATGCCGGCCGGGGCCCGCCTGTCTCCCTCGGTTTTCATGGGATTCGACTTCCTTTCGCCATGGAGGCCCACCCCCCAACCGAGCCCCTTGTGCCCCACGGTGACGGGAATGGTCTCTCCTGTGGCCCGCCATTCAGCTCCCTGAAGATCAAAGGCCGCGAGGCTTCCCTCGCGAGCCGTCCAGTCGGCAGTGAGAACGACCACGGCCTGCCGACATGACTCCGGCCAACTCCCCCCTGCTTCGCTGACCGGAAGGAGAAGGGCACAGACTGCGCAGAGGCACTTTGCCGCTTCCGGGAGAAGCAGGCGGAAACGCCCTGATCCGGACATTTTGATTTTTCCTTGCGAAGCTTTCATTTTCAAGCACTGTATCCGCTCGCACTTTCGCGCGTAAAGGACAGATGTCTGAGCGGTTTAAGGAGCACGCTTGGAAAGCGTGTGTAGGGGTAACTCTACCGTGGGTTCGAATCCCACTCTGTCCGCCATCATAAAACCAGAGCCCCGTTTTACCGGGGCTCTGGTTTTATGATTTACAGGACCGGGTTCGAACCGGGAGGCCGGCCCCGTTGAGTTCGACTCGGAGCGGGTAGAGCGAGCGCAGAAATCTCATGAAGCGCAGCGACTGAGATCATCCCCCTCTGTTAGCCATTCATGCGGCCGATCACACCTCCTCGACATACATCCGGCCCGCCATTTCAAGGCCCAGTTGCAGGGCAGCTTCGCCGCCTCGTTGAATCTCCAGTATCCCGGCAGCACGATCTTTCCGGCTCACGGTGAATTCCCCACCGATCTTCAGGCCCTTTTGGTTCAACCACTCAAGCAGCGCTGAATTCTCGTCTGAAACCCTGACAACACGATAATCCCCCTCTTCGACTTCGGCGAGGGAAGAGGAGTCAACCAGAGTCAGCTTTCCATTCCGGTCCGGGATCGGATCTCCGTGCGGGTCATGAGTGGGCCGACCGAGCATTTCATCCATGCGATCAAGAAGCAGGTCGGAGACGACGTGCTCCAAGTCTTCGGCCTCGTCGTGAACTTCGGACCAGTCGAACTTCATGATCTCGACGAGGAAAAGTTCGATGAGACGGTGGCGACGTACTACCTTGAGGGCGGCGAGACGACCATGCCTGCGAAGTTTCAAGCCGCGTCTGGGAACATAATCGATGAGGCCTTTTTCGCTGAGATGCTGCATCATCGTGGTCACGGTCCCGGAGGTCAGCTCCAATTCGGCGGCGATATCCCCTACCGTGGCGGCACCTTTCGTGTCCTCGAGATGGAGGATCGCTTTCAGGTAGTTCTCTTCTGTGCTCGTCGCCATTGCAGAGAGAGTAAATGAGGTTCTTTGCTTATCAAGAAGTTTATCTTGAGTTATCAAGATAGTGGGTAATTTTAGACTATGAGTTCTGTATTCATGTTCATTCGTTCCGTCGCTGAGAATCCTGCCCGGCGATTTCGTGCCTTCGTCGGCTCGCTTCTGATTGCGCTTTCCGCGCTGCTCACGTCCTGCACCGGCGAGCCGAAGGAGAAGTCGGCGGAAATTCCCTTCCAGGCTACCGCGACGATAGCCATGATCGCCGATGTCGTTCGCGAGGTGGCCGGGGAACGGGCCAAGGTGAATGGAATGATCGGTTCCGGAGTGGATCCCCACCTCTACAAACCGACAAGCACCGACATCAAAGCGCTACAAGCCTCGGATGTGATTTTTTACAACGGCTTGAACCTTGAGGGGAAAATGGGCGATGTCCTTGTTCGCATGGCCCGTTCCGGAAAGTCGGTTTATGCCGTGACGGAGGAGATTCTTAATTCCGGGGACTTTGTCATTACGGATGAAGAGGATCACTATGACCCCCATGTCTGGATGGATGTCACAGGCTGGATTCGGGCGGTTGATGTCATTGCCGGGGGTCTCGCCGCTTATGATCCGGCAGGAGAGTCGGTCTATCTTGAAAATGCATCGTCCTACAAAGCAGAGTTGGTGAAGCTCGATACCTATGCAAAAAAGGCGATCGCATCGATTCCGGAACAACAGCGTGTCCTTGTCACGGCTCACGATGCGTTTGGATACATGGCACGGGCCTACGGACTTGAGGTAAGGGGCATCCAGGGGATCAGCACGGAGTCGGAGGCGGGCGTCAAAGATATTGAGAATCTCGTGACCCACCTCGTTGAAAGGAGTATTCCGGCGGTTTTTGTGGAGACCTCGGTTTCGGATAAAAACGTGAGAGCGTTGGTCGAAGGGGCGGCTGCAAAGGACCATCCCGTCGTCATCGGGGGCGAACTTTTTTCCGATGCGATGGGAGCTGAAGGCACCTACGAGGGCACCTACATCGGAATGCTCGATCACAACATCACAACGATTGCCCGTGCGCTCGGGGGGGAGGCACCGGAAGGAGGCCTGAACGGAAAGCTTTCTCCTCAGTGATTCGAGAACGGAACGGACTATGCACAACGAATCTCTAAAAAGTCAGGCGACTTTTCCTCCGAAATCGACCGAGCCGAGGCCGGAGCATCCGCCGGAGGTTCCGCTCGCGATCCACGACCTGACGGTTGCGTATCATCGCAAGCCGGTCCTGTGGGACATCGAGCTCAATATCCCCGAGGGCAAGCTGGTCGGAATCGTCGGCCCGAACGGTGCGGGCAAAAGCACATTGCTGAAAGCGTGTCTTGACCTCATTCCAAAGACTTCGGGTTGGGCACACATTTACGGCAAACCTTACAAGAAGGCGCGGCACCTCGTCGCCTATGTCCCCCAGCGCGAGAGTGTCGACTGGGATTTCCCGGTCAGTGCTCTCGATGTCGTTGCGATGGGCGCCTACCGGCGTCTCGGCTGGTTCCGCCGGGTCACGAAGGAGGAATCAGCGAAAGCGCTCCATTGTCTTGAGCAGGTCGGGATTGATCACCTTGCGGACCGGCAGATCAGTCAGCTTTCCGGGGGGCAGCAGCAGCGGGTTTTTCTCGCGCGAGCTCTCATGCAGGACGCGGAACTGTATCTCATGGATGAGCCTTTCGCTGCGGTCGATGCCGCCACCGAGGAGGCTATTGTCGCGCTTCTCCGCAAACTGAGCGATCAGGGCAAGACCTGCCTCGTCGTGCATCATGACCTCGCCACCGTCACGACTTACTTTGACTGGCTTGTCCTCCTCAACATGCGAGTCGTTGCCGACGGGCCCGCTGAGACCACCTTCACGCGGG
This sequence comes from Verrucomicrobiales bacterium, assembly GCA_029233965.1. Lineage (GTDB taxonomy): Bacteria > Verrucomicrobiota > Verrucomicrobiia > Verrucomicrobiales > DEV007 > Arctic95D-9. Next base: position 109,435 of record JARGOP010000001.1, read on the forward strand.
AGAATCTTCAGAAGACTTACGGCGGAAAGCTGAACCTTCTCGAGAAAGCGGCGGAAGCTCTCCGTCATACCATCAACTAGCGTATGCCTCCCTTTCAGGACATCCTTGAGGTGATTCTCCTGCAGAATTACAATACGCGTCTTGTCGTTCTCAGCACAACGATGCTCGGAATCGCGGCGGGATTGATCGGGTCGTTCCTTCTCCTTCGAAAGCGCTCCCTCATGGGTGACGCGCTCTCGCATGCCACCCTTCCCGGAGTCGCGATTGCCTTTGCGGTGATGGTTTCGTTAGGGGGAACCGGGAAATCGCTTCCCGGTCTCCTCCTTGGCGCGACGCTCTCCGGGGTCGCCGGTATTCTCACGATGCTCCTGATCCGCAACACGACCCGGCTTCGTGATGATGTCGCGATGGGCTTTGTCTTGAGTGTCTTCTTTGGCGTCGGCGTCGCGAGTCTGCAAATGGTCCAGAGCCTTCCCGGCGCGAGCGCAGCGGGGTTAGAGTCCTTCATTTATGGAAAAACCGCTTCGATGGTGCAGTCTGACTTTCTCCTCATCGCGATTGTCGCGGGAGTTGCTTCGCTGATCTCGCTGGCACTGTTGAAAGAGTTTCTCCTCCTTTGCTTCGACGATGCCTACGCTTCGGCGCAGGGATGGCCCACTCTGGCACTCGATATCCTTTTGTTAGGGCTCGTCACGGCTGTCACTGTGATCGGACTGCAGTCGGTCGGCCTGATTCTCGTGATCGCATTTCTCATCACCCCGGCGACGGCCGCCCGCTTCTGGACGCAGCGCCTCCTCCCCATGCTTCTGCTCTCGGCCGTTATCGGAGGAATCAGCGGCTGGCTTGGCGCTTCGATCAGTGCCCTCACGCCGAATCTTCCTGCCGGGGCAGTCATTGTTCTTGTCGCCGCCACCCTGTTTCTCATCAGCATGCTGTTCGCTCCGGAGCGCGGCGTGTTTCCCCGAATTTTTCGTCATGCGAGGCTTCGGAAAAAAGTGGATCGGCAGCATTTTCTCCGGGCTGCCTACGAGGTTCTCGAGTCGACCGCTGACGGGGAAAAGGTCGCGAATGTCCCCTTTGATCTCTCCCGCCTTCTCGACAAGCGCACCTGGACTCCGCATCAACTGAAGCAGATTCTCCGCACGGCCCGGCGGGAGGATCATATTGAGTCAACCGGTCCCGGAAAGATCCTCCTTTCTGAACCCGGTTTCGGCGAAGCGGCGCGGGTGACGCGGAATCACCGCCTCTGGGAAACCTATCTCATCAATTACGCGGACATCGCCCCGAGCCATGTGGATCGTGATGCCGACCTCGTTGAGCACATCCTCGGAGCCGAGCTCGTCCACGAGCTGGAGAAGTATCTCGACGATCCGCATCTCTCACCCCCGGTTCCGCCAAGCCCCCACCCCCTCGCCGACGCATGAACTGGACTTCTTTCGATACCTGGATCGTGGTGATCGGTGCGCTCTGTGCGATGGCCTGTGCTTTGCCGGGGTGTTTTCTCGTCCTCAGAAAAATGAGCATGATGGGAGATGCAATCAGCCATGCGGTGCTTCCCGGGCTCGCCATTGCGTTCCTCATCACAGGAACGAGAGCGAGTGTGCCGATGTTTTTCGGTGCGGCGATTGCCGGTGTCCTCACGGCTCTTTTCACCCAGTGGATCAGCCGGTTTGGAAATGTGGATCGTGGCGCGGCGATGGGGATCGTCTTCACGACCCTGTTTGCGATCGGGCTGATCATGATTCGACAGGCGGCGGACAATGTCGACCTGGATCCGGGATGCGTCCTCTACGGGGCCATCGAACTGACGCCGCTGGACACGGTTGGCTCGACCGGGATTCCCCGCGCCGCGCTCGTGAACGGGGGCGTGCTCCTTGCCAACCTCGTCATCATTTTGGTGTTGTTTAAGGAATTCAAACTCGGTGCCTTTGATTCGGCCCTTGCTGACACGCTAGGGTTTTCCTCGCAGTTTCTCCACTACCTGCTCATGACCATGGTCGCAGTGACGACGGTTGCCGCCTTCGAATCCGTGGGAAGCATCATTGTCATCGCAATGTTAATCGTGCCGCCGGCAACGGCTCTGCTCCTGACCCGGAAATTGCCTGCGATGCTCCTCATTGCCACAGTCACGGCGGCCCTCTCCGCCCTTCTCGGTCATCTCGGCGCCATCATCGTCCCTCCCTGGTTCGGGTTTCAGACAACGACCACTTCCGGCATGATTGCCCTCGCGGCCGGGGTTCTCTTCACCCTCGCGTGGTTGTTCAGTCCGATCGAGGGAATCCTCGTGAAACGTTGGCACCGAAACCATTCTGAGCCTGAAGAGGTGCCTGAACCGGGCGGCGCGTAGTCGGGAATGAAGACTCCTGCGAAAAAGCGTTTCTAACCGGCCGAAGGCTGCTGCTGCGAAATGCAGTGAATCGCACCACCTTCTTTCACGATGTCGAGGACGTTGATCGGAATCACCTTCCGGTCCGGAAAGACTTCCCCGAGTACTCCTGCAGCTTCCCGGTCCTGCGCACCCTGCCCGAAGGTCGGCATGAGAACCGCTCCGTTGAGAATCAGAAAGTTCACATAGCTTGCGGGCAGAACCGGAAGCCGCCAGTCGGGGGCGTGGCAGGCTTTCGGCAGGTCGAGCCGGATGATCTCCGGCCTTGATCCGTCGGGGAGGCGGAAATCCTGAATGCGTTCGAAATTTTCGTCGAGCACCCGCCGGTTCGGACTGGAAGGGTCCGGCTCCTTCGAAATGAGGATCGTGGCGTCATTCACGAAACGTGCCAGATCGTCGATGTGTCCGTCCGTATCATCCCCTTCGATGCCCTGACCGAGCCAGAAGATATCCTTCACGCCAAGGTAGTCGCGGAGGCGACTCTCGATCTCTCCCTGGCTGAGATCGGGGTTCCGGTTGGGATTCAGAAGCACCGCCTCGGTGGTGAGAAGCTGGCCGAGACTGTTCACTTCGATTGATCCCCCTTCGAGAATCATGCCGGCATCAACGAGCGGGAGTCCGAGCGACTCCGCCATACAGGCCGGAATGCGGTTATCGAGATCGTAGGGAGTGAACTTGTCTCCCCAGCCGTTGAATCCCCAGTTGGTTGCCGCGATCCCGCCGGTCTTGTCGTTCTTCAGGAAAATTGCCCCGTGGTCACGGCACCAGACATCATTGTTCGGGTGGTCGAAAAGCTCGATCTGATCGAAGTCAGCGCAGGCCACATTCAGGGCATTCCCGATCGACTCATGGATTTCGCCGGGCGCGTTGATTCGCACGGTCTCGTAGTGACTTGCCGCGGAAATGATTTCCGCAAAGACCGCCTCGACCCGGTCCACCGTGCCGGGCCAGTTTTCCCCGTGGGGCGACGGCCACGAAAACCAGACCGCCTCCTGGGGCTCCCACTCCGCGGGCATTCGATAGCCCTGAGCGGCCGGGGAAAGATTCGGATCGTCACTCATTCATCAGGGAGCGTCATCAATCCAGCGTTCTCCGATCTGCCCGTAGCTGTCGATGCGCCGATCGCGGAAGAAGGGCCAGATCCGGCGAAACTCCTCCAGCTTTTCGAGATCGATCTCAGCGGTGAGAATCGCTTCCTCATTCTCCGGGGCCCGCCCCACGACTTCGCCGTAGGGATTCGCGACAAAAGACTGACCCCAGAATTCTGTTTCCCCCTCGGTTCCGATGCGGTTCGCGGCTGCGATGTAGCAACCGTTCGCGACGGCATGACCGCGTTGCACGGTTTCCCAGGCTGTGTGCTGCGCGGCTCCCAGAGTCGGCTTTTCTTCGGGGAGCCAGCCGATCGCGGTGGGGTAAAAAATGACATTCGCTCCCTGCATTGCCGTGAGGCGTGCCGCTTCGGGATACCACTGATCCCAGCAGATGAGCACCCCGATTTTTCCGAAGGCGGTGTCCCAGGCCCGGTAGCCGAGATCGCCGGGGGTGAAGTAGAATTTTTCATGGAATCCGGGATCTTCCGGGATGTGCATTTTGCGATACTTCCCGAGAAAGGTGCCGTCCGCATCAATCACGGCCGCCGTGTTGTGATAGAGCCCTGTTGCCCGCTTCTCAAAGAGCGGCAGGACGAGAACGATTCCCAACTCCTTCGCGATGGAGGCAAAACGATCCGTCGTCGCACCGGGGATGGATTCCGCGAGAGAGAAGTGCGCGGGATCTTCGGTGCGGCAGAAATAGAGCGTCGAAACCATCTCCTGCAGACAGATCACGTTCGCGCCCGCGCCGGCCGCCTCGCGGACCTGCCGCTCTGCGAGATCGAGATTCGAGGCGACGAATTCGCCCGCCGCGAACTGAGTCAGACCAATGGTGAAAGATTTCATGTGAGGGGCTGAAATTGGTCTCTGGCGCGAAAAATCGCAAGAGAAAGGACGCTGCCGGTGCCATGTTTGAAGGGATGGTTTTTCACCGGATCATTTTCTGCCTCTGCTCCTTGATCGCGACACTTTCTGTCGCCGATGAAGAGTTGAGCGGTGGAGCGACGACCGTGTTTCAGGACGGACAAAACGCCTTCTCCCTCCCTCTTGCCAACATTTCCCGCGAGAACCGGCGCGCCCATGTCATCGGGAATTCTTTTTTCAACAAAAACTGGGTCATCGCTCCTGCTTCGACGACAGCCCGCGACGGTCTTGGTCCGCTCTTCAATGCCCGGTCCTGCTCAGAGTGCCACCTGAGAGACGGGCGCGGAGCGCCTCCGCAGGGTGACGAGCCGCCCGTGGGACTGCTTTTCCGATTGAGCGTTCCCGGGACGGGAGCCCACGGCGCCCCTTTGCCGCATCCTGATTTCGGACACCAGCTCGGCGTCCGGGCGATCCCGGGGCTCGAGCCGGAAGGACGGGTGAAAATCCGCTATGAGGAAATCCCGGGAACGTTTGCCGATGGCACTCCCTATTCTCTGCGAAGGCCCACTTATGAAATTCTCACAGGAGCATCATCGCTGCCATCAGGGGAGGACATTCTCATCAGTCCCCGTGTCGCGCTGCCGGTTTTCGGTCTCGGACTGCTGGAGGCGGTGCCTGAGGAATCCATCCTCGCTCTTGCTGATCCTCAAGACCTCGATGGGGACGGGATTTCCGGTCGTCCGAACCGCGTCTGGAACGCGGAGTCCGGAAGCGTCGAGCTCGGGCGCTTCGGCTGGAAGGCGAACCAACCGGATCTGAGACAACAAACCGCGAGCGCTTTTCATGGCGACATCGGAATCACCTCGTCGATCCATCCGGAGCAGGCCCTCACGGCGCGTCAATGGGCAGCCCTCAGCGGGGTTTATCTCGACCCGGAGCCCGAACTCGACGAAAAGACGCTCGACCGTGTCGTCGTCTATCAACAGACGCTCGCCCCTCCGGGGAGAAGAATGATCGATGACCCGAAGGTGATTCAGGGAAAGGCGCTTTTCGCGAAGGCCAACTGCACGGCCTGTCATCTTCCGGAGATGAAAACCGGCGCGGAGGTATCCGGCATTCCTGAACTCGCCAATCAAACGATCCGGGCCTACACCGATCTACTGCTGCATGACATGGGGCCGGAACTCGCCGACGGACGTCCTGATTTTGAAGCCAGCGGCAGCGAGTGGAGAACTCCGCCGCTGTGGGGCATCGGCCTCACCGAAGCGGTCAACGGGCATACTTTCTTCCTCCATGACGGTCGGGCCCGGAACCTCGAGGAGGCGATCCTCTGGCACGGAGGCGAAGCGGAAGCGGCACGGGAGATTTACCGGAGCTTCAGCGCGGAAGAGCGGGCCGCAGTCCTCGCGTTTCTCGAGTCGCTGTGACGGGTGCTGCCTGAGGGCCGGGATCGAACCTTCAACACTGGCCCTTCGCCGTTGAAATTTGGACGTTCCTAAGTTGGACGTTGAAATCCCTCCTCCCTTCTGCCAACCTCTTTTTCATGCAACGACGATGGATTGACCGGCTTTTACTGGATCGGGGAGACACGTTTCCCTCAGGTCTTGAAGCCGGATTCGGAGCGAGCGTGCTCGCCCGGGCAAAGCAATTCAAAGCTGCGTTGCTCCGTCATCGCCGGTGGCTCATGGTTTCTTCGCTCATTGCGCTGGCGCTCGCGGTTTTGATTTCTGTCAGGATGGGAAATGAGGTGGAAGTCATCCCTCCACCGCTCGACGCCTTTCGCGCCCCGGCCTTTTCCGCTCCGCAACCGAATCTATGAAGCCGCTGAACTCACGCGCCTGGAGCATCGGAACGATTGTCGTCGCTGCGCTCGTCTCCTGGGGGGTTGCCAGGTATACGCTGAAGCACGGGCATTCCCATCCGCACAGTGAAACCGGGAACGCCGACCTGCACCACTGGTTGCATGAGAATCTGGGGATCAGTGCGGAGCAGGAGGCTCTTCTCCTTCCCATTGAGTTGGCATTCGAGAAGGAGTCTGCGCAGTGTCAGGGGGAAATCGAAGCCGCCGGACTGGCCCTCGCGGAAGCGATCCGGAACGATCCCGAAGATTCCGGTGAAATCGAAGCCTCAAGACTGAGGCTTCACGCTGCCAAGGGTGAGTTGGAAGAACTCACCCTCCAACACTTTTTCGCGATGAAGAAGCATCTCAGTCCCGAGCAGGGCGAAAAGCTTCTTCAATGGACCCACGACAGTCTCCTCCATGGAAACCACCGCTGATTCTTCCAACGACTGGCCGATCCCCTTCGCGCTGAGGTCCCGATCTGCTCCGATTTCTTTCGAATCCGGGGAGGATCTCGATCTCGCCGCCGCCGCCGACGGGGACGACGATGCCTTTGTCCGGCTTGTAGAACGCCATCAGGAGAAAGTCTTCCGCTTCTGCTGCCAGTGGCTCCCAAATGCGGAGGACGCCCGCGAGGCGACACAGGACACCTTTATCCGGGCCTACCTCGCGCTGGAACGATACCGGAGGGAGGGACGCTTCTCGACCTGGCTTTTTCAAATCGCCCTGAATCAGTGTCGTGACCGGCTCAAATCAAAAGCAGGATCACAAAGCAGGCATACAGATTCACTGGTCAAAGGAGGAAAAAGCGATGACCTGATCTGTCCGGCTCCGGCTCCGGACGAGGCGGTCGCTTTGTCAGGTGATCAGGAGCGACTTGGAGAAGCGATCGAAAAGCTGCCTATGAAGCTGCGGGCCGTGGTCATCATTTGCGGGGTTGAAGGCATGAGTCAGGAAACCTGCGCCGAGATTTTGAATATTTCGGTCCGCGCGGTTGAGGGACGATTTTATCGGGCGAGGCGGCAGCTCGAAGCCTTCCTGCGGGAAGGGTAGCGGGAGCCTGCGTCTTTGCTGACTTCGGCCGCGCTTCGGAAAGTATTACGTTCCGCCACTTTTTCCGTGGGGTCGGGAAAGGAATCTCGTTTCACGTCATGAACCGATGGTTCTATTCATGCGTTTCCCTGTATTTCTTCTCTACTTTTTCGCGGCCCTCCCCACCTTTGCTCAGGAAAGCCTCGTCCTCGACGACGCCGTCCCCTCGCCTGCTGATTCCGTCGAAGTCGACACCCTCGATGTTACTGTCTTTACCGCTGCCCCGCCCCCCGCGCAACGTCCGGCTCCGACGGGTGCCACCGGCGTTTCCGCTCCCACGGTGGCGACCTTCGATTCTGAAATCGCCCCCGGAAAACCGGAGAACCTTCTCGGAGTCGCTCCCAGTGCTTCGGCCGGGCGCGCCAGTGGAATCGAATTGCTGGACCGTCCTTTTCTCCGTCGCGGCGAACTTCTCGAGGTCGTCCCCGGCCTCATCGTGACGCAGCACAGTGGCGGGGGCAAAGCGAACCAGTATTTCCTGCGGGGCTTCAATCTCGATCATGGCACCGATTTCGCCATTTTTGTCGACAACATGCCGGTGAACAACCGGACCCATGGACACGGCCAGGGCTATGCGGACATCAATTTTCTCATCCCGGAACTGGTCGAGGAACTGGAGTATGTCAAAGGCCCCTATTTTGCCCGCTTCGGGGATTTCAGCACCGCCGGTGCCGCGAGATTCCGACTCTATCGCGAGCTGCCGGAGGCGATCGCCTCCTTTTCAATCGGGTCGAACAACTTTTACCGCGGGTTGCTCGCGGACTCCGCGCAGGCGGGGAACGGCGTCGCGACCTATGCCTTTGAATACAACTACTACGACGGTCCCTGGGTCATGCCCGACGAACTGAACCGCTGGAACGGATTCGTCCGCTATGTCCTCGGGCACGACGAGGATTACACCTCCTTCACTGTAATGGGCTTCGACTCGTCGTGGAATGCGACCGATCAGGTGCCGCAGCGACTCATCAACAACGGCACGATTGATCGCCTCGGCTTTGTCGACCCGACGGTGGGAGGAGAATCCTACCGCTACAGCGCCTCGATGGATTTTCGTCGCACCCGCGACAGCGGAGTCACCGTGGGTTCGGTCTACGCGGGCACCTACGAACTGGATCTTTTCTCCAACTTCACGCTTTTTCTCAACGATCCGGTGAACGGCGATCAGTTCAATCAGTTCGACAATCGCTGGTTCGCCGGGGCCACCCTCGATCACACCTTTGATTCGCTGAACTGGTTTGACCGCGATTCGACTCTCGCCGTCGGGGTGCAGACTCATCACGACTGGATTCAGGGCATCGGCCTGCACCAAACCCGCAACCGCGAACGAGTTTCCACGGTGCGCGAGGACGATGTCTACGAGGCGAGCTTCGCCGCGCACGGCACCCTTGAAGTGCCCTGGAATGACTGGATCCGCACCCAGACGGGAATCCGTGGCGATCTCTATCATTTCGATGTCGATTCGCGGTCCAACCCGCTGAACTCGGGGCAGGAATGGGACGGGATCGTCAGTCCCAAGGCCGGGATTGTTTTCGGCCCGTGGAATGAGACCGAGTTCTACCTGAACGGCGGGTTCGGATTCCACAGCAACGACGCCCGCGGCGTCACCATCTCGGTGGATCCGGTCACGGGCGCTCCGCTTGAGCAGATCCCCGGCCTTGTCCGAACACGTGGTTCGGAGTTCGGGGTGCGTAGTCAAATCGTTCCCGCACTGACCTCGACTGCAGCGCTCTGGTATATCCACAGCGACTCGGAACTCGTCTATGTCGGGGACGCGGGCAATATTGAGGCCGGCGGTGCAAGCGAACGCTACGGTTTCGAATGGTCAAATTACTGGCGTCCGGAGTCCTGGCTCATAATTGATACCGAACTTGCCATTACCGAAGGTCGCTTCCTCGATACCGGAGAGGAGATCGAAAACGCGGTTCCTGTCAGCTTCTCCGGTGGCATCACCGCAGGAGATGAGTTCGGTCCCTTCGCGAGTCTCCGTGCCCGCTATTTCTCCCCCCGCCCTCTCAACGGTGACGGGAGTGTGAAGTCGCAGGATTCCTTCCAGCTGAATTCGCGATTCGGCTATCGAACCCGCTCGAATCTGGAGATCGCGCTGGAAGTCATCAATCTCCTCGATGCCGAGGATAACGATATCGAGTATTTCTACGAGTCGAGGCTCCCCGGCGAACCCCTTGCCGGAATCGAAGACCGGCACGTGCATCCCTACGAGCCGAGACAGGTACGGCTCAGCGTCACGAAGCGGTGGTAGCCTTTGCCGTGAAACTGGTGACAGTTTCGGAGGGTGAGGAAAATCGGATCATCTGAGCGAACTCGATGGAAGAGTTGAAATAGGTTCAATTCGTGATGACCTTTCCCCGGGAGAGGAACTTCATCACGATGGGCTTGCAAGACAATCAGAAAGGTGAGGTGAAAGACTCGAAAGTCGCCCGGGTCCGGGTCGGCTTTGACGGGAGGGTTCACAAATGGTTTCGCGGTCCCCTCGCGAAAGAGCGTTTCGAGAATGAGCGCCGCGTCCTGCAGTATCTCGAAGCGAAGGGCTGCGACTTCGTGCCGCGGGTCCTTTCGGACGAACCGGAAGAACTCTATCTCGTGACGAGCAATTGCGGGAGCCGACCTTCCCGCTTGAGCAGGGGAAAGGCGCAGGAGCTTTTCGACTCCCTGGAGAAGTTCGGAGTCCGGCACAATGACCAGGCGGATCGCAACATCACCTATGATTCGCACCGGGGTTTTTTTTGCGTGATTGATTTTGAGTTTGCGACCATTCTCGAGACCGGAGAGGGTCTCGAAATCGAAGATGCCGACAAAGAGCTGAAACGATTGAGGGCGGCGGGAGAGCCCTATTGAAATCCATCTCCCCTACTATTCCCATGGCAGAACGAGGTGAAACGAACGACAGCGGAGCCGAAGAAACTCCGGCGACCGGGGTTTCCTGGTCCGCCGTCACCGATGTCGGGCGATTCCGCAGGGAGAATGAAGATGCCTTCCTTGCGCTGGAGATGAATCACCGCGAGGTCATCCGGCTCGGGAAATACGGCGAGGCTTCCTTTGCGGATGGCGATTTCATCTTCGCGGTCAGCGACGGGATGGGCGGGCACAACGCCGGCGAGTTCGCGAGCCGGATCGCGGTCGAGAAAATCACGGAACTCCTTCCGACCGCTTTTCGTCTTGAAGCCCAGGGATTGCAACGTGGCGCCTCTGATCTCCTTGAACAGTTGATCCAGGAAATTCACACGGAGATCCAGGAGCTCGGACAGGCCTACGAGGAACTCGATGGGATGGGCGCGACCCTGAGCCTCTGCTGGTTTTCCCCGGGGTGGATGCATTTTTGCCACGTCGGAGACAGCCGGGTCTACCTCCTTCCCGAGTCAGGAGGGATCAAACAGGTCACCGAGGATCACACCCACGTCGGCTGGCTTTTGCGAAACGGAAAGATCAGCGCGGCGCAGGCAAGGGTTCATCCCGCAAGGAATCAGCTGAGTCAGGCGCTCAGTGCGAATCCGCGAACGATCGCCCCCCAGCTCGGCGCGGTCGGATGCGACCCCGGAGATCGGATTGTGATCTGTTCTGACGGACTCTACGAAGGCCTTTCCGACAACAATGTGGAGTATTTTGTGCGGACCGGGGGGAAGGTCGAGGACGGCTTAACCGCTGCGGAAACCCTCGTGAAAACGAGCGTGCAGAATTCGGGGAAGGACAACACCACGGCGGTGGTGGTTGAGGTGGTGTGAGGGAGGTGGGGCTCCGAGCGTTCAACGTCCAAGGTTGAGCGCCCGAAACTCTCACGAGTTTCGCGACGGAGAGGACGAACGATGTAGGTGTAGCGAAACTCGTGAGAGTTTCGCTACACCTGTCCCAGGCTCGCTAAGACTTCCAGCACTTCGCTGATCTGCTCTTCGCGCTTTACTGATTGGCGGCCGAAGGCGGTGGAGAGGGCTTCGGGATCTGGGCCGGTTTCGGGGAGGAGGGTTCGGATCGCGGTGACTTGATCGGGCAAACGATCGGGCCAGGTGAGTTTCTTTGCCTTGGTTGCGGCCTTCTTTTTCGCGGCGGGCAGGGCGAGCTCGGATTGAGTCGAGGTCGCGTCGTTCGCATCACCGTCGGGATTCTGGAAATCGGGGCGGAGCCAGCGGATCCGGCCGGCCTTCTCCTCGGCGGCGCGTTCGTGATTGAGAGCGACGAGGCGTTCGAGGAGTTCGTTTTCCCAGGCGTCCTGATCGAGCGTAGCGAAAGTGGTGACACTCTCGGCGTTGGCCTCTGAGGCGGCATCGGGTGTAGCGGAAGCGGCCACGCTTCCGACAAGCGGGCTCGCGGGTTCGGCGGTCGGAACGGTGGCCCGTTCCGCTACGGGGTTTCCGGCGTTTCCGGGGCGCTTTGCCCAGAGATCATCCCAGCCGTAGGCGTGGAAGACCGCTTCGTCGAGGTCGTCGTGGATTTGCTTGAGGACGGAGACGAGGCCGTCGTCGTGGATTTTGCGTTCCTTCGGGGTGAGCGGTTCGCCCGAGCGCAGTTTTTCGAGGACGTTGTAGATCCCCGTCAGGGTCAGGTCGGGGTGGAGTTCCTGCTGCCGCTTGCGGTGGGCGTCGAGACGTTCCCCGAGGTCGCGGATGCGTTCGCGCGTGGCGGCGTCCGGGTCGGGGAATGGGAAGGTTTCGAAGCAGCGGGTTTTATTGTAGCGGGGATCGTTTCCAACGCCAAGCCTTCCGCCGGAACTCAGCGCCCACTTTTCGTGTACTGCGGATGATAAAGTTCCCAGAAAGAAAGGATCATCGAGCGCGATAACAACGATTGTTCCTTCCGCAATCGTTGTTTTTGGTTCGAAAGCAAAAAAGCGAAACTTTGAGGTTTCTGGCGTTACGATCTGCAGCGAAACACCTCGCAGCGCTTTTCTGAAAGACTTTCTCGGCTCGCCAAACATCCACCATTTTTCCCTGTAGGATTCACGATTGTTTTGATCTCTCTCCGGTTTAACGGCAATCAGCAGATGTTGGTAGACGCCCGGATAGCGTTGAGCTAATTCTCGCTCTTCGAGATGTGAACAATCAATGACCTTACGATATTTGCGATTTTGAGTTAATTCACGTGCCGTCAGATAAGGACAGGTTATTTCCTCTGCGTCGCGCGGATGAGTCGCTGGGTCATCGCCTAAAACAAAGCCTTGTCCAAACAGCTTTACGCCGGGGCACGATATCCCACGATTAGCTTGCAGCTTCTGCGCTCCACTGAGGCTCGCTCCGATTGTTAGCGCTGGAGTTATGATTCCGGCATCCTGACCGAATTCGACAATTACCTCTCCATCACCTATCTGATTTTCGCGAGTCACTTGGGCCAAATTTCCAACACTTGCATTTCGAACTCCAACCGTCATTGCGATGCGAACACTCGCTCCATCTTTCGAATCAACCCAAGGATGATCGGGTATAGCGAATCCAAGACTAATTCCCCCTTCGGACAAGTGCTTCGCAATCGTTCTCTGATTGAATCCTTGTTTGATGCTATTCGTCGAAATAAGTCCGAAACGTGAAATTTGTTTGTCGGCCAGAAGCTCAGCTGAGATGTGCCACCAATAGATCACAAAATCGGACGAGTGACTGAGTTCTGGATAGGCCGCCCTAAGTGCCTTTGTATAGCCATCGCCGAGTGCTTCCCGCATTACCTTATCCCCCACAAACGGCGGATTCCCCACCACATAATCCGCTTCGGGCCATTCCGGCCGCCTTGGGTTTGTGTAATCATAGAGCACTTTCTTCGCGCTCTCGTCGGGCACTTCTTTCCCGGTCACGGGATGCGGCCTCGTCGTGATGCCGTCCCAGATTTGCACGACCTTCCCCTCCGCATCGCGGCGCGGGATCTTTTCATCGTAGGCGAGGACGGCGTCCTGATGCAGGATCGTGTTTTGCTTCGGCAGGAGCGGGCGGTCGTTCGTGTCGGCCTTACCGGTCGTTTTGAAATGCCACTGAAAGTAGCCGATCCACAAGACGAGTTGAGCGATGGAAACGGCGGAGGGATTCAGCTCCATCCCGAAGAACTGATCGGGACGGACCTTGAAGCTGTCCATCTCCAGGGTCCGGTCGCCGCCGATGCGCTCGAAGAAGTCCAGCACCTCCGCCTCCAACTGCTTGAGGTGCTCGAGCGTCACGTAGAGGAAGTTCCCCGAGCCACAGGCTGGATCGAGGATCCTGAGCCGGCAGAGCTCGTGGTGAAACTGCTCCACCTCGGCGCGGGCTTTTGACTCTTTCTCCTGCTCCAGCAAGAGGACGGCAGCGGCCTTGACCGACTCCCACTGCTCGCGGAGCGGTTCGATCACGGTCGGCTCGATGAGGCGCTCCACGTACGAACGCGGCGTGTAATGCGCCCCGAGCTTGTGTCGCTCGCGCGGGTCGAGAGCGCGCTCGAGCAGGGTCCCGAAGATCGCCGGGTCGACCTCGGTCCAGTCCGCCTTCGCCGCATCGATGAGGAGATCGACCTGTTCTTTCGTCAAGGGCAGCGCGGTCGCATTTTCAAACAGCCCGCCGTTGAAGTGAGCAATCTTTGAAAAAGCAGCGCCGAGTAATCGGTCCCGGTCGACATTTCCTTCCACAGGGTCGTGACGAGGGTGGGAAAGCTCGCGGGGTTTTCATCGACCTTTTTCAGGAGCTCAAGGAAGCCATGCTCCGGCAAGAGCCCGATGTCCTCCGCGAACATGGTGAAGAGACAGCGCTGGAGGAAGACCGCGACGACTTCGGGATCGTGCTGTTCCGCTTCGAGCGATTTCGCGAGCTTCGCGAGCCGGTCCGCGATGTCGCGGGTGACCTTGGCAATGCGCTTCGACGGGTCGAGCGAATGCGGATCGGTCCAGATCGCACGGAAGAGCTCGCGAACCTCCGGCTTACGCAGGTCTTCGAGGGAGATCCGGTGATTTTTCGGATCGGGGAAGCGCTGGTAGCGTCCTCCGGAGACGGTGAACTCGGCGTAGAGTTCGAAAACATAGCCGATGTCGCAGACGATGAGAAAAGGCGGTCTCCCCTCACCCGCGGGAAGATCGCGGATGTAGCCCTCGGCCTGGGCGTGGGCGCGCGTCATCGCTTTATCATAGCCCGCCGTGCCGCGCTTCCCGTGGCCAAGCGCTGACTTCACAGGGTTGGATGCCTGACTTAACCCTGTCTGGTCGGCCTTCGCCGCCGCCTCGACGCCCTGTTTCGTCTCGAGGACAAAGTGTCCGGCTCTATACAGATCGATGAAGCGTGCCGCTGAGGAACCGTCGGCTTTATGATGCGTGATTGCCCGGTCGAAGGTGTAGACATTTGCCGAGGCGCGGCCTGCGCCGGTTCCGGATGCGGGAGGTCGAGAAGGTCGCACAGCTCCGTCAGAAAAATCTGGTAGTTCGCCCGCTCCCGCCCACCACTCGGACTCCAGCGGGTGATGAAGTCATCGATCTCAGATTCCAGTACGTCGGGCATGAAAAGGAGTAAGAGAAAGGGAGGGAATTTTCAACTTCCAAGGTTCAACCCTCAAGGTCGAAGTGGGCCTTGGCTGATCCTCTGCCCGAACTTCTCACGAGCCTGTTGCAAAAGGAGTCCGCAAGGAGCCAATCCATGTCTATCCTCAAAATCCATGTTGAATCCATGCAGAGAATTCAGGAGGCATGGGTTGTAACGGATGGAACATGCCTTTCACGGATTAGGTTAGGATCTGCAACAGGCTCTCACGAAGTTCGCTACCGGTTGCGAATGGGCGCGACTTCCGGGACTTGAGCGTTGAAGGTTGAATGTTCGGCGTTGACCGTTAGCGCCCGGCGCGTCACTCTCCCCGCAGTCCGATCCCGCGCGTGGTGCCGTCGCTGAACCGGGCCGTTCCGCTCCAGGAATGCTGGAAGCCGTGATGAAGCTTCTCGGGACGCGCTGAGCGGTGAATCAGCTTGTCGCAAGCGACTCGGCCTCCTCGACTTCCCAGCGGTGGTAGGCGTCGGCATACTCCGGGCAGGTGGAGACGAGGAGATCGTGCGAGCCGTCCCCGACGAGTTTGCCGTTTTCGAGGAAAAGGATGCGGGGAGCCTGTCTGAGCAGGTCGATTCGGTGAGTCACCAACAGCGTCGTCCCCTCTCCGTCGCGGGTGCGCTCGAGAATAGAGTCGTGGATGAGGGATTCGCTCTCCGGCTCGACCGAGGCAGTTGGTTCATCGAGAAGAAGAATTGTCGGCACGGTAAGGAAAGCCCGCGCCAGGCTGAGACGCTGGCGCTGGCCGCCGGAAAGTTTTACGCCGTTTTGCCCGACTTCGGTATCATAGCCTTGCGGGAGATTTTCGATGAAGTCGTGGGCATTGGCCGAGCGGGCCGCTTTGATGACTTCGGCCTCATCCGCCTCCGGGTGGCCGTAGCGCAGATTGTCGCGTACGGTTCCGTTGAAGAGGTAGTTGTCCTGTCCCACATACCCGATGGGATGGCGAAGCGATGACAGATCGAATTCGCGAACGTCCGTTCCGTCGAGTTCGAGATGACCTGAAATGACGTCGTAGAAACGCGGGATCAGGTTCAACAGAGTGCTCTTCCCGGAGCCACTTCCGCCGGCAATGGCGACAAACTCGCCCTTCGCGATCTCGAAGGAGACTCCGTTGAGAATGGGCTTTCCGGTAACGTAGTGAAACTCGACCTCGCGGAAAGTGATCTGTCCCGCGGGATGGTTCCATCGTTTTGCGTCCCGCTTCGACTCGATCGTGACGGGCTCCTGCAGCAATTCCATGACACGGGAGGCGGCTGCTCTTGCCCGCTGCAGAATGTCGCTTGTCTGCGCGATCGTCCGGATCGGGCTCTGGAGACGCCACCAGAATCCACGGTAGGCGATGAGAGCGCCGAGAGTGAACCATTCACTCCCCCGCATGATGAGCCAGGCCCCGACGCCGAGCATGATGAGATTGTTGATGAAGCCAAAGGTGGAAACGATCGGGAAGTAGGTGTTGCGGAGTCGGCTTGCTTTCACGCTCGTTTCGTAAAATCCATCGGCACGCTCTTTGAAATCGTCGATCTCCGCTTTCTCTCGGGAAAACGACTGGGTCACTTGAATGCCGGCGAGACGGTCCTGGAGAAATGATCCGATGTTCCCGAGTTTCTTCCGAACTCCTTCGTAGATGGCTTTGACGCGGCGGTTGTATTTCCGGATGAAGATGAAAGCGAACGCCAGCGGAATGATCGAGGCGGCTCCGACAACGGGGCTGAGCCAGAGCACCATGCCGGCGACGACGAGGAATGTGACCACCTCCTCGAGGAGGCTGGTGAGTCCCTGGAGAACCGATTGTTCCATCGCATCGATATCACTGGTCATTCGGGTGACGAGTTCCCCGGTGGATCGATCCCGATGGTAGCCGAGTGACTGATGCTGAAATTTGGCAAAGAGCTCCGAGCGAATGTCCCGGACAAAGGCCTGTCCGGTCTTTTCGAGGAGGTAGGTTTGAAATGCCCCGCAGCCGAGGCCCACGAGGTAGGTTGCGAACATGATCGCAAGCCACATTCCGAGGATGCCGGGCGTGAGGGTTTTCTCGACGAGATGGTCGGCGACGAATCCCCAGACGAGAGGATGAAAGTTCACAAAAGGAACCGCAAAGACGAGCAGGGCAAGAGCGGTGAAGATCCTGCCCCGGTAGGGAGCGAGGCGTTTCCACACCTCGTCGCGAAGCTCACGATCACTGATCTGGTAGTCGTCGGACATCGGGAGAAATACGATCCGACTCCATTTTCAGGTCGAAGGAGCTTGAGGATCCTGCAGGGCACCCGCTCTGCCTGCGGTGAGAGCTGCCGATCCGTCAGGTGACCAGGAAGAGATCGCGGGACACGCCCTAGCTCACCGTCGATTTGATCTGCATCCTCGTGCTGGATTTGATCTGGCCGGTGGAAGGATTGATCGTTTCGATCCGCATTTCGTCAACCATCCAGATGTCGTCGAACTTCTTGCCGCTGAGGACTTCGAAGCGACGCACCGGGCGTCCCGAGGCGTTGTAGCCGTTCATCTTGATCATCCCGCCGCTTCCGCAGTCGATCCAGAAATCCACAGTGGCGTAGGCGCCCTGTCCGTCGGGGTTCAGAACCCGGACCTGCCAGCACTCGCGGGCTTTGATTTTGTCGAGTTTCACGATCTTCGCATTCGGCCAGTAAAGAAAGCGCATGGCGAGATCCTCATAGGTCACGTCCGTTCCGCGAACTTCCTGTGCATACTTGGAGGCGGGCACGGGCTGCATCGCATTTCCACCGACTCCTTCAAAAAGCGCAAAGCTGTTGTCTTTTGTGTCGAGGTAAATGACCTGCGAAGGCTCCTCAAAAATGAATCGGATCGACTCCGGCTTCAGGGACATCAGGAAGGGCGTTTTCGAAGCGAAACCGGTTCTCAACAGACCGGTGAAGTCGCGGTTGTAGAGGGTGTAGCTGTAACGAACGAGTTTCAGAACCTCGTCTGCGGTGAGCTGGTCGATTGATTTTCCGGCGAATGAAGGAGCGCTGCCGGTGGGAGGACTTTCGCCGGTCTCTTCCTGCGTGAAAGCAGGCAGAGTCAAAAAGCCGAACGAAAGAGCGAGGATCGAGAGGGTTTTTATCATGAGCAGGGAGTGTTCAACGCCGGTTAGACGATGGACCGTAAGATACATGCAAAAGCTCCATCGAAAACCCCAACTATCAAAGAGACTGAAGCAATTCAGCTGGCAGCCGCCACCGGTCTCTGCCATTTTAGAGACATGGAGAATCACCGCCTTGTCCTCCCTGAGCATCTGAACCAATACGGATTCCTTTTCGGAGGTTATCTCTTGATGTGGGTCGATGAGGTCGCCTGGATGGCGGCGTCGCTCGAGTTCAGGGATTGCCACTTCGTGACCGTCGGGATGAAAGCGGTCGCCTTCCACAAGAGCGTGAAGCAGGGATCCATTCTCCGATTCGAAACCGAACTGATCCATTGCGGGAATACCTCAGTGACCTACGCGGTGAGCGTTTTGAACGATGAGACCGAAATTTTTTCCAATTCGGTGACGCTCGTGCGGATCAACGAAGAAGGGGAAAAACAATCACTTCCCAAGCGCTGAATGTCTGGTAGCCTCTCCCCTCTTTAGACTATGAGCGACGCGAATCGAGTGGCCATTGCGGTGATCGGCTCTCTGAACATCGATTATTTCACGAAGGTTCAGACGCTTCCGAATCCGGGTGAAACGGTCTCTTCGCGCGAGCTCAAACTTTTCCGCGGCGGCAAGGGTGCCAATCAGGCGATCTCAGCCTGCCGGCAGGGAGCGAAAGTCCACTTCTTCGGATCTGTTGGTGAAGATGAAGACGGAGTCGCCTACCGGAAGGCGCTGGCCGAGGAAGGAATCGATGTTTCCCGTTTGAATCGCGTCTCCACAAAGACCGGTGCCGCCTTTATTACCGTTGATCAAAGCGGAGAGAACATGATTGTTATCGCTCCGGGAGCGAATGATCGCCTCCAGATCAATGATATCAAAGCGGGGCGCCAGGTCATCACTGCCTGCGGGGCGGTTTTAGGGCAGTTTGAGACACCAAGCGAAGCACTCGTGGAGGCGGCGACCATTGCCAATAAGGAGAATATCCCGGTGGTGATCAATCCTTCTCCGGTCAAACCGGAGTTCCCCTGGCACATGATCCGGACTGATTATTTGATCGTGAACGAAGGTGAGGCGATCGAGGTTTTGGGATTTGCCCCGTTTTCAGAAGACGCAACCACGCTGAGGCAGCGACTTCACGAACTTCGGATCGAACATCTCATCGTGACGCGCGGCGGAGACGACACATTGCTCTTCACGAGAACCGGTGAGAGTCTCACCATCGAAACGCTGCCGGTTTTGCCTGTCGATACCGTAGGTGCCGGCGATGCCTTCGCGGGATGCTTTACGGCCCGGATTGCTGCGGGAGATAAATTGGAAGATGCGATTCGAGCGGCCAATTGTGCCGGAGCCCTGACAACACTGGGGGCGGGAGCACAGAATCCGATTCCGGATCGAGAAAAAGTCGATCAACATCTTGATCATCTCTCCGCAAAATCATAGGGTGTCGCTCAGAATGAAGGCATCCTCATCTTTCCTGCCCGCTCTGATCTGCATTGCTGCGATCATTTCCCAGCTCCTCCAACCCCGCGCCGCTGCTGAATCGTGGCCCCAATTTCGCGGTCCGGGAGGCGACGGGATTGCCCGGGCGGAGAATGTTCCCGCCGAATTTAACGAAGAAAAAGGGGTGGCCTGGAAAACAGAACTGCCGGGCCGGGGGTGGTCCTCGCCTGTCTTTGACGGAACTAATCTCTGGATGACAACCGCAATCGAGAAATTCCCCACCGAGGAAGAGCGCCTCGCGAGGCTGCGTGCCGCCGGGGAGGAGGAAAAGAAGTTTAAATCCCGTCAGGTTGCCGATCGCATCGATATCGCGGTCTTGAAGGTCGATTACGCAACGGGCGAATTGCTTGAAGAGATCAAGCTGGCAACCATCGATGAGCCCCAAACAATCCACACCTTCAACAGTTTTGCCTCTCCGACTCCGGTTCTCGATGAAGGTGTTCTCTATGCCCACTTTGGAACCTTCGGAACCTATGCCATCGAGACCGCAACGGGAGAGGTGAAATGGCATCGGAAGATCGAGCTTGAACATGGCGTCGGCCCCGGAAGTTCCCCCTTCATTCACGATGATTTGTTGATTCTGATCTGTGATGGAGTGGATCAGCAGTTTGTCGCTGCGCTCGAGAAGTCTTCCGGAAAGGACGTCTGGAGGACGGATCGTCCGGAAATGCGGGCACCCCTGGGCGATCAGAAAAAATCCTACAATACCCCGGTCATCGCCAAAGGATCGGACGGGAGAGAGCAACTTATCTGCATGGGCGCCCAGTGGCTCGTGAGCTACGAGCCGATGACGGGAGAGGAAATCTGGCGGCTTGATCACGGCAGCGGATTCTCCGTGGTCCCCCGCCCTGTCTTCAGCGACAAACATCAGCTTCTTTATCTGAGCACAGGTTTTGGAAAACCCGTGCTGCTGGCGGTCCGCGTCGATGGCAGGGGCGACATCACCGAAAAGAATAAGATTATGTGGCGGGAGGAGAAGCGAATTCCGGCCAAACCGTCCCCGCTCCTTGTGGGAGACGAGCTCTATGTGATTTCAGACGGAGGGGTCGCCTCTTGTTTTGATGCACTGACAGGAATGCATCATTGGACCGAGCGAATCGATGGAAACTATTCGGCATCGCCCCTGTTTGCCGACGGCAAGATCTACTTCGCCAACCAGGAGGGAACCGTCAACGTGCTTCGTCCCGGCAAGACCTTTGACTTGATTGCCACGAACCAGTTGGAGGGGGCTCTCATGGCCTCACCGCTGGCATTTGATGGAGCGCTGATCATCCGCTCAGACACCGCGATTTACCGTTTCTCAAACTGAGCGGCAATTTTGATGCCCGGGAGGCCGGAAATGCGGGCCGAAAATAGAATGCATTTTTAGTAAACTAAGCGTGACAAAATACACGCCTCCCGATATTCCTTAAGGAAACTGACACTTTCATATCTCAATGAATAACAAAACCTGTTCAATTATCGTACGAATTCTGGCGGTTCTGCTCGCCGGAATTTTTATCACCAACTCTCAGGCCCGTACCTGGACCAGCACTGACGGCAAGTCGATGCAGGCCATCTTTCTGGGAATTGAGGGTGATAATCTCCGTTTCAAAATGCGAGACGGAAATGAAATCGTCGTCCCCAAGGATCGTTTTATCAAGGCCGACCAGGAAGCTGCCGAGCGACTCGATCTCATCGGAGACGATTCCTTCACCAAGGCATCTGCCCGCCAGATCGACACGCTTCTTGCCGGAAACCTGAAGGAAGCGGGCTTTTCCTCCTTCAACGATCCTCTTCCCGATGATCTTTTCGTCCGCCGGGTTTACCTCGACATCATCGGACGCATTCCCACGAAGGAGGAGTTCCTCGAATTCGCGGAAAGCGCCCGCCCTGACAAGCGCGAAGCACTCATCGATGAGCTTCTTCTCTCCCCCGGCTATGCCTCACACCTGTTCAACTATTTCGCTGATATGTATCGTCTCAACGCTTCGGAAGCGTTTGTGAACGGGATCCGCATGGATCCCTACATTCAGTGGTGGCGTGACCAGCTCAGGGCCAATCGCCCTTATCATGAGATGGTGACCGACATGCTCACGGCCAATGGGAACGTCGGCCAGAATCCGGCTTCCGGTTTCCTCCTTCGCGACACCGGGATGGAGTTCGACGCTTTTGCGAACTTCGGCCAGACGATGCTCGGCATCGACATTTCCTGCGCACAGTGCCACGACCACCCCTTCGATGAGTGGACACAGGGCGATTTCTACGACATGGCTGCCTTCTTCGGGAACACACAGCGTTCTTTGCGATATGGCGGCGGCGGAATGATGGGCGGTGGGATGACCCAAATGCCCGGTGCCCCGGACGGATGGAAACAGCAGTTCGAGGAATATGCGACCAAAGAGCACGGGATCGTCCTGCGCGACCAGTCGGATCGCCAGTTTAACTACTTCGTCCAGGCCCTCGGTTGGAACATTGCCGATAACGAAGCTCTCGAGACCGTTCTTCCCCACGACTTCCGCGGAAGTGGCGGCAAGCCGAACGAAGTGGCGAGACCCAAAACCCTGATCGGCGATGCCGCGAAGGTCGGTGGCAAAACCCGCCGGGAAGCGATTGCCGAATGGCTCACGGACCGGGATAACCCGCGTTTCGCTCTTGTCATTGCGAACCGCATGTGGGACCGGGCTTTCGGTCGCCCTCTCGTCGGACCGGTCACTGATTTCGCGGACTCCTCGATTCGCGGCGCTTCTCAGCCTGAAGTGCTGCAATTTGTCACCAATGAGATGCGTCGCGTAAACTACGACCTTCGTGAGTTCATGCGGATTCTTTACAACACCCGTGCCTACCAGTCGATCGCCACTCCGGAAGAGCCGGACTGGGGTTCCGACTACGCATTTCAGGGTCCGGTGCTCCGCCGCATGCGCGCTGAGCAGGCCTGGGACTCCATGATGCTGCTCCAGCATGGCAAACAAATCGATGAAAAGACCGGTGCAGATGGATCCTTTTACAAGGCGGTTCTCAATGTCGATCTCAACGCCATGACCAACGAGCAGGTCTGGGAGCACTTTGAGGCATGGAAGAAGGCCTCAGGTAACCGTATGGGTAACGCAGTTCTTGCCTCCGAAGGCAGCTTGACTCCAACCGTTGTGAGCGATCAGGACCTCCGGGCATCCGAGTTGGCACAACCTTACACGAACGCCTCCATGCTGGATACCTTCGGGCAGTCTGATCGAATCATCACGGATGAACACAACTACGACGGTTCCGTGCCACAGGTGCTCGCGCTCATGAACGGCGACGTTACCGAAAGGCTGACGGGTCTGTCCTCCAAAGTTGTCGAGGACATGGAGGAATATGACGGGCCGGACGACAAAGTCCGCGGCGTCTTCTTCACGCTCCTCAACCGCTTTCCAACTAAAGATGAACTCGCCCTCGGTACTGAAATGATCGAGGACTTCGGCGATGACGGTATTTCCGACCTTGCCTGGGCTCTGATGAACAGTCCTGAATTCCTCTTTATCCAGTAATCTCCTTTTCTTTCAATTTCTTACTCGTTCAAATCTCATGGACCACATTGCATCCCTTGCCGGTAAGGACTCTCTGAGTCGCCGCTACTTCATGGAAATGTCCGCCAAGCTCTCGTTGGGAGTTGGTCTGACCGTTCCTTTCCTCCCCCGCCAGATCAAGGCGCAGGAGGGAGCAAAAGCAAAGAACCTGATCTACATCTACCTCTCCGGGGGAATGACTCATCTCGACACCTTTGATCCGAAGCGTGGCGATGTCATGGGGAACACCGAAACGATCGACACGGTCGTTGATAACATGAAAATGGGCCAGCATCTCACGGGACTGGCCAAGCAGGCGGACAAGCTTGCTGTGATCAACTCGATGTTCTCAACGAACGGAGCTCATGAGCAGGGACAGTACATCATGCGTACTGGATATGAGAAGCGGGCCACCATTGTCCACCCGACGATTGGCCCGTGGGCTCAGCGTCTTCTCGGGAAAAAGAACGAAGTTCTTCCCGACAGTGTCCTCATCGGACAGAGCACCTCGAATGCCGGGTTCATGGATCCTTCCCTGAGCCCCCTTCCGATCGCGGACCCCGGCGGCGGTGTTCCGAACACCGAACTCATTGTTCAGGGGGATCGGTTTTCCCGTCGCATGGAGATGGCTCAGAAGCTCGGTCAGCAGTTCACTGAAAAGTTCAAATACAGCGGCCCTGACTCCTACGTTGAGTATTACAAGCAGGCCAATCAACTTTTGAACAGTGACGAACTGAAGGCTTTCGATATCTCGAACGAGGCGAATGCCGGCGACTATGGCACAGGGCGCCTCGGACAGGGCTGTCTCCTTGCCCGCAAACTCGTGGAGAACGGCGTTCGTGTTGTCGAAGTCGTTTCCGGCGGTTGGGACATGCACGTTGACGTGGAAGGCTCTTCTGCCACCCGCATTCCGGAGTTGGACAAGGCTGTCTCAACACTCATGATGGATCTTGAATCCCGTGGACTTCTTGAAAGCACCTTGATTGCGATCGGAACTGAATTTGGCCGGACCCCGGACATCAACATGAACTCCGGACGGGATCACTATCCGGCCGCCTACTCCTGTGTCCTTGCCGGTGGCGGCATCAAGGGTGGAACCGTCTACGGTGAAACGGATGGTCAGGGTAAGAAAGTGAAATCAAATCCGGTCACTCCGGAAGACTTCATCGCGACTATCGGCTACGGCATGGGTCTGAACCTCGATGAAACGATCTATTCGCCAAGCCAGCGCCCCTTCACTTTTGGTGACAAAGGTAAGCCGGTGACTGAACTTTTCGGTTAATTCCTGGTGAATTTACGAAAACCGGGGTGACGATTCGCCGCCCCGGTTTTTTTGTGCCCGGAGATCCGGTTTTTTCCCGGAGCTCTATTTTCCGATGCAGAAACTGCTGAAGATTTCGCCCAGGATTTCTTCAACGTCGGTTTTCCCGATGACATCCCCGATCGCGCTCAAGCCTTCCCGCAGGTCCATGGCAACGAATTCAGGTGATTCGTTCAGCTCAAGGTTACTCCCCGCCTGCTTGAAGAATTGAGCAGCCTGTTTCAGGCAGTGCTGGTGTCGTGCGTTGATCGCCGTGAGGCTGCTGGTGTTGATGTCACCGTTTTTCACGAGAGTTTCGTAGAGATGATCTCTCAATGTCTCTGCGGTTGCCGGATCGAGGCACGAAATCGAAAGACCCTCCTCACCAATCCAGTCGGCGTGCATCGGGAGGTCAGATTTGTTCAGAATCCGGACAATTCGTGAATTCTCCGGGAATTCGATGCTGGCAGTCTCCTGCGCGGAGGCACTGGCATCAATGACCCAGAGAATCAGTTCCGCCCGGGCCAACTGCTCTTTGCTTCGCTCGATCCCCTGCTGCTCGATCGTTCCGGCGTTTTCCCGAATTCCTGCCGTATCGATGAGGCGGATCGGAATGCCGTTGAGATTGATGACTTCCTCAATTGTGTCGCGGGTGGTCCCGGCCTCGTCGGTGACGATGGCGCGATCAAAGCCCAGCATGAGGTTAAGAAGGCTGGATTTTCCTGCATTCGGGCTTCCGCAAATCACTGTGCAAAGCCCCTCCCGCAAAATTCTGCCCTGATCCGCTGTCGCGAGGAGTCGGTCAATGGCGTTCCGGATTTCGTGAAGTCGGCTCAGCAAAGCGGCAGAGGAATCGGGGTCAATATCCTCGTCCGGAAAGTCAATGTAGGCTTCAAGATGGGCAAGAAGAGCAATCACCTTCTGCCGGATTTCCTCCAACTCGGATCCCAGCCGTCCTGAAAGTTGTTCCTGCGCGGCTCTCGCGGCAAGATCCGTACTTGCAGAAATAAGATCCATGATCGCCTCCGCCTGCGTGAGGTCCATCATTCCATTGAAGAAGGCCCGCTGGGAAAATTCCCCCGGTTCCGCAGGAACCGCGCCCGCTTCGAGAACCAGCTCCAGAATACGCTTCGTGACGACGACACCGCCGTGACCGGCAATCTCAACGGTATCTTCTCCTGTGAAGCTCGCCGGCCCCGGAAACCAGGTCATGAGGACATCATCGACGGGCACTCCTGCAGAGTCGACAATCCGCCCGAAATGCTGGGATCTCGCTTTCCACTTTTCCTGCGGCCTTCCTCTGAAGATCGATGCCACGATCTCGCAGGCATCGGCACCACTGACACGGATGAGTGAGACAGCGCCCATTCCGGGGGCGGTGGCAATAGCTGCGATGGTTGTGCTGGTGTTCACGATAATGCTGAATGTGTGAGTGTTTCAGCCTGTGGCAAGCCGGAAAACCGTTGCAGAATTCCGCTTCAACCTGCAATCTGCCTCCCGAAGTATGTTGATTAAGGATTTACCGGAAGATGAGCGTCCCCGTGAGCGTATCGCCGCGCATGGAGCAGAGTCGCTGAGTGATGCCGAAATTCTCGCGCTCTTCTTTGGAACCGGGCGTCAGGGAGTGAGTGCCGTGGAGCTGGGACGTGATATGATTTCCCGATTCGGCAGTTTGCGGAATCTGTCGCGGGCGACCGTTGCCGAGTTGCTGCAGATCAACGGAATTGGCCCGGCGAAAGCAGCTCAACTTGCTGCTGTCTTCGAGTTTGGACGGCGGCTCTCGCGCGAAGCGTTTACGGATACGCCCGTGACCTGCCCGGAGGAGGTTTACGCCCTCGTGGGCTCATCGATGCAATGCCTGTCTCAGGAGTCGGTCCGGGTCATCTTACTGAATCACCGGAAAAAGCTGATTCACATCGACGAAGTCTTCCGGGGAACGGGAAACGAATCCTTTGCGAATCCTCCGGAAATTTTGAGGCGCGCAATCAGTCATGCCGCTCATTCGATGATTCTCGTCCACAATCATCCATCAGGAGATCCTTCGCCGAGTCGTGCTGATCATGAAGTGACAAAGAGAATGGCTGATGCGTGCCGGGCTGTGGGAATTGAGTTTACTGACCATGTGGTGATCGGTGGTGAATCAGGAGTCCATGAGAGAGCTCCCTACTTCAGCTTTAGAGAAGCGGGATTGCTATGAATCCGGAAGGAAGGTGCGGAAAGATGGGCGTTGCGCCTGAAATGCCTGCCCGCGGGAAACAAGGGTTTTGCCTCTCAAAAATGAGAACTCTTAGCAGGTTATGGAAATTTTAGATAAACTTAACTTTCTGCCTCGAAATACGAAGATTTCATTGGTGTTTCGGTGTTTTGTGAGTAAATGACAGGTGGTAATTTGCCTAAAACAGGGCCATATTTACGACTGACTTCAAAGCCGCTTTGATTTCGACGAGAGACAAATCTGAAACGTTTATTTTCAGTGGGTTCCCTAAGCCCGCTGTTCTCTGCTTCTTCGTGACTATTTTCCTTGCGGCACCTTCCGCTGCTTTCGCTCAGGTCACGGGTTTTGATTTTGCGGCATCGCCTTCTGAAGAGACCATCGATCTGGATATTCAGAGCGACTTTTCCGATTTTGACGAAGACCTGGGCATCGCCAGGGCGCGTGGGGATGTGATCGTGAAATACGGTGGCGTAACGATCCGCGCCGAGCAGGTCGAATACCACCAGTTTTCGGGGAAGATTTTCGCCAGAGATAATGTCCGCGTTTATCGCAATGGGGAAACGATCGAGGCTGAAGAGATCATTTACAACGTCAACACCGGTGAGATGACGACGAGTGATCTCAAGAGTGCTCTGGAACCCCTCTTCTACACGACTGATGAAGTGATCCGTCCGGAGGAAGGCACTGATGGTCCCATCACCTTGCTGAATTCGGATTTCACGACTCACGATTCGGCGAATCCAAACTATCGCTTCAAGGTTAAGAAGCTTGAGGTTTATCCGGATGACCGTGTTGTGATGCATGGGGCAAAGCTCTACATGGGCAAAATTCCAGTGATGTGGTTCCCCTACTATGTCCAGCCGATGGATTCCGATCTCGGCTATTACTTCACCCCGGGTTGGAATTCTGTCTGGGGTGGATTCCTCCTGAATCGCTACGGATTTATGGTGGGTGAAGATATCTTCGCAAAAGCACATCTCGATCTAAGAACCGAGCGTGGTGTTGCAGGCGGTTTCGAATTTGAAGCAGCGGAGTTTCGCGATAATCCGAATATCGGAAGACTGAATCTGTACTACGCCAACGATTCGAATCCTCAGTTGGGATTCAACGGGATTACACGAACCACCGCTGTTGATCCCAATCGATATCGGGTGAATTTCCAGCATCGCATCTATTTCCCGGGTTCCGATGATGAGACCTTCTTTTTAGACTTCGATATCAATAAGCTTTCGGACGCTTTCGTG
Source organism: Verrucomicrobiales bacterium (assembly GCA_029233965.1). Lineage (GTDB taxonomy): Bacteria > Verrucomicrobiota > Verrucomicrobiia > Verrucomicrobiales > DEV007 > Arctic95D-9. The sequence goes on from JARGOP010000001.1 coordinate 137,066, forward strand.
TATGAGGATTTCTTTCCGGGAGAGTTCCGAATTGATCCGCAGCCGGATAACCTGATCAATCTGAACAAGCTGTTCGATCAGGGGGAGATTTCGTTGACTGGTCGCTTCGCCGTGAATGAGTTCTTCCAGACGGACACCCGCTCACCTGAGCTTGCCGTCGATATCATTCGCACGCCTCTTGGTGAATCAGGATTTTTCTACGAGGGACTCACGACCTACGGCATTATTGGTGAAGAGCTTTCTGAAGATGCGCTCCTCGCCGGATTCACCGATCCTGCGGAATTCAATCGTTTTCAGACTTACCACGAGTTCCTCTTCCCGACTCAACTGGCCGGCTTCCTCAACGTGACTCCGCGTGTTGGGGCAGGTTACCGGAATTATTCCAATTTCGATATTCCGGGTATTGATACCTTCGAAAGCACGACTACTCATGCCGGAATCGACATTTCCTTCAAGATGTCGAAGAACTCCCCGAATATCGTCAATCGTCGTCTTGGTCTTGACGGGCTTCTTCACGTCGTCAGGCCGTACCTGAACTACTCGCTGGTAAGAACGGATGAGGTCAACGGACGTTTCACGCCGATTGATCGTTTCGCTCCCACGACGAGGCTCCGGCCTATTGATATGCCTCTATTCACGACGATTGATGATTTACGTGACTGGCAAATTATCCGTGCGGGAATCTCCCAAAGGTGGTTCACGAAGCGAAACGGGAATTCCCATGAGTGGCTCTCGCTCAATAACTACCTCGAGCTTTACCCCGAAGATCCGGAGTTTAATCGCGACACCTCAAATTTCTTCACCGAAGTCGCCTGGAATCCTGTTCCCTGGCTGAGTGCAAATACCGTGGCCCAGTTTCCTCTCTTTGATGATACCCTCGATTTCACCGAGATCACTTCCAACGTCTACTTTATGCCTAACGATTGGTTCAGGATCGGCTTTGGTCGATACTTTCTCGACAACCACCCGATCTTTCAGGACTCGAACCTTTACACACTCTCAACCTACACGCGTTTGAGCGACGACTGGGGATTCAGCACCAATCATCGTTTCGAGGCGGATGACGGCACGATGGAGTATCAGCAGTACTCGGTTCACAAAGATCTTGCGAGCTGGACCGCCACTCTTGGAGGAATCATTCGCGATAACCGCGTTGGAGAGAATGAGTACGGAGTTCTGCTTAGCTTAACCTTGAAGGCCTTTCCGAAAGTCCGTCTTCCGGTCGATTTCCAGCCGGGTGGGCTCGGAGCTGAAGACAATTAGTCCTGAAGATTCAAGGACTCCCGATTCCGGGCATCGCCGGGGCAGTTGATGAAACGTCACACGGCTGTTTGAAAGCGATCTCCTCGTATTGTCTCTGCTTTTCGTTTGCCGCAGGGCATCGGTCATCGTTATAAACTCAGTGCATGTGGTGCCACGTTATCAGGCTCGTTTTTCTGTCAGCCATTCTTTTCAGCGGTAGTGGATGCAACTCTGACCCTGAAAGCAAGCCGGTCAAAGTTATTGTGCCATTCGCTCCCGGCGGCGGGAGTGATACCCTCGCCAGGGTTGTTGTTCGAGAGATTCAGGATCAGAGAAAAGGTGACTCACCCTGGGTCATCATCAACGTTCCCGGTGCAGGCGGAACGATCGGGAGTAGACGGGTGAAAAACGCAAGACCTGACGGAAAAACACTTCTGTTTCTGCACGACGGAATCCTGACGGCAAAATATGCCGGGCAGGCGATTTACGGGCCCGAGGCATTCACTCCAATTGCAGTGACCGGTCAACTAGGCATGGTCATTTGTGTTGCTGAGGACAGCGAGTTCCAATCCCTGGACGACCTCATGCAGAAGGCGTCGGTTGAACCGGAAAGCGTCACTTTTGCGGCAAATATCGGTGCCCCAAGCTACTTCATGGCGAGACGTCTTGAGCAGGCTCAGGGCGAGGCTGCCTTTCGCTATGTGCAGTCGGGCGGAGGAGCCCGCCGGTTTGCGGACCTCTCCGGCGGTCATGTTGCGGCAAGCGCATTCTCGATTTCTGAATACCTCAACTTCCGCGAGGGTGGAATCCGCGCTCTTGCAGTTCTTGATCGTGTGCGTCATCCTGCCATGCCTGATGTGCCCAGCGCGATCGAAGAAGGCTACCCGATTACCTACACCAATCTTCAGGGATGGTGGGCACCGGCGGGAACTCCGGAGTCCACGGTGAAAAACTTACAACTTACCCTGCAGGCTGCCATCGAGTCCCCTGAGATGCAGGCTTATTCGGAGCAGCAGTGCATTGATCCCGTCTTTCTGAGTTCAACCGAACTCGAGCTGGCAATGAAGGAAAAAGCAAGCGAACTGGTTCAGCTGGAGCTCGGCTTCGAACGCAAGCATTTGCCTCCGGTGGAGTGGATGCTTGCCGTTTGCCTCCTCGCGGGAGGTATCCTCGCGAGAGGTAAACCGATAAAGCCCCGGCTCAAGTCTGGAATGGAGACGGCTCCAGTTCATTGGAGACGGAATTTCGGGCTTGCCGCCGTCCTTGCCGCGTTCATCGCCTCCCTCAGTCTCCCTGCTGCTATGTTCCTTGTCGCGGGGATTCCCTTCATGCTGGCGAGCGGCATTCTTACGATGGGATTCAAGGACTTTCGGACTACTGCGATGGTGGCGATCGCAGCTCCGGCGATTCTCTTTCTTTTCCTCTCGACCCTTTTGGGGATTGATCTGCCATGATGCTCTTTGCCGACCTTTTCATTTCCCTCCCGTGGATTGCTCTAGGCGTATGTGTCGGAATCATTGTGGGAGCTGTTCCGGGGCTTACCGGAGCGATGGTGATTGCTTTGGCAGTTCCTCTGACTTTCACCATGGACGAAGCCGATGCGCTGGCTCTTCTTGTTTCGCTCTACACAGGCTCCGTCAGTGGAGGGCTCATCTCAGCAACTCTCCTGAAGATACCGGGAACCCCGGCTTCGATGATTACGATCCTTGATGCGCACCCCATGGCGGAGGCAGGTCAGGCGGGACGAGCCCTTGGAATCGGTATCACCGCTTCCCTGTTTGGCGGATTATTCTCGGGGCTCGCGTTGGTTCTCCTGGCAAAACCGGTCGCCGCCTGGTCGATCTATCTGGGACCCTACGATCTTTTCGCGCTTGTTTTCGTTGCGCTTATTTTTATCATCGCCGTCGCTGAACCCGGGAGAGTGGGAATGGGAAAAGGCATTCTCGCCGGTTGCATCGGAGTGGCGATCTCTCTTCCCGGCGTTCATCCCGCCACCGGGGAAATCCGCTACACCTTCGGGATCGCTGAGCTTAATGACGGATTCAATCTACTCCCCGTATTGATTGGCCTTTTTGCTTTCAGCCAGGCGTGGAAGGATCTCACTGCAACGCCCGGGAAAATTCAGAGCGTCGTTTCCGAATCCTTGAGGATCACGCTTCCGTTCTCGCTCTGGATCAAGCAGGTCCCGAATCTGATTCGCTCATCCGCTATCGGAACCTTTGTTGGAATCCTGCCCGGGATTGGTGCCAATGTCGGGTCAGTGATTTCCTATGGTGCCGCGAAACATCTTTCACGCGAACCTGAGCGCTTTGGAAAAGGATCCGAAGAGGGCCTGATCGCTTCGGAGTCGGCAAATAATGCGACAGTGGGAGGCGCGCTCATTCCTCTCATTTCCCTGGGGATACCGGGAAGCGTGATTGATGCGATACTCATTGGCGCCTTCGTTATCCACGGCCTGCAACCGGGGCCCCTTCTCTTTCAGAATCATCCGGAGACGGTTCAGGGGCTCCTTGGTGCCTATCTGGTCTCAAACCTCATCATGGCGATTGTCATGCTCGCCGGGATCCGGTGGATCGCCCGATTGGGTGGCGTGTCCAAACTGCGCCTTGCCCCAATCATTCTGCTCTGCTGCGTCGCTGGAAGCTACTGCACCGGCAATCGGCTCTTCGATGTGTGGATTATGGTCGCGTTCGGTGTTGTGGGACTCATCCTGGAACGATATCGGATTCCTCCCGCTCCTCTCGTGATCGGTTTTGTGCTTGCGCCTCTCGCCGAGGAGAACCTTGCCGCCGGGTTGATGATTCATGGTGGGAGTTACGCTCCCCTGTTTTATAGCCCCTTTCCGATCATCTGCTTTTGCCTCGCTGCTTTGCTGATTATTCTCAGCGTGAAGGCATTAACGAAAACAGCCCCACCGGCAGAAACCAATGGGGCTGAATAAAAGCCGGATCTTAGCTGTTGAAATCAGCGGTCGAACTGAGCATCAAAGACGATATTCGAAGGTGGGAAATCCACCTTTTTCACAAAAGCAGCTGATTCTGTCCCGCCGGCAACGCGATCCATCCCGCCGTCTTCCCATTCGACGGAAAGCGGTCCGGTATATTCGATATCGTTGAGGGCACGAATAATGCGCTCGAAATTAATTTTGCCCCGTCCCACTGACTTGAAGTCCCAGAAACGGCGACGGTTGTGAAAATCGAGATGGCCTCCGAAAACTCCGGCATCAACGGGATGATCAGACCAGCTCACGTCCTTCATGTGAACGTGATTGATTCGGTCCGAGAAGCGGTAGATGAACTCAACGTAATCGACCCCTTGATAGCCCAAGTGGCTCGGATCGTAGTTAAATCCGAAGGCAGGGTGATAATCGATCGCCTCCAGCGCGGTCTCGGCTGAGGCAATATCAAATGCAATCTCCGTCGGATGAACCTCAAGAGCAAATTTGATTCCGTTCTCCTGGAACACATCCATGATGGGGCCGAAACGGTCCGCAAAATCCATAAAACCCGCCTCAATCTGGCCGGGCATGACGGGAGGAAATGAGTAGAGGAGATGCCAAATCGAAGAACCGGTGAATCCATTGACCACCTTCACACCGAATTCCTTCGCAGCCACTGCAGTCTTCTTGAGTTCCTCCGCAGCCCGTTGCCTCACTCCTTCCGGATCGCCATCACCCCAGATGTACTCCGGGAGAATCTGCTGATGTCGGCTATCAATCAGGTCGCAAACCGCCTGCCCAACGAGGTGACTTGAGATCGCGAAGCACTTCATGTCGTGTTTCGAGAGCAATTCCCGTTTTGCGGCGCAATAGGCGGCATCTGCTTTGTCCACTTCAAAGTGATCACCCCAGCAGCCGAACTCGACTCCATCGTAGCCCATTTCCTTTGCTTTGATGATGGCGGATTCACAATCGAGATCAGCCCACTGGCCGGTGAAAAGAGTTACTGGTCGTCCCATAAGATATTCTAAGAGTAATGATTAAGCTGTGTCAGAGATCGATAATTACTGTTTTGCCATATACGGATCAAGCGGTAAATCACGTATTCCGGAGAAGTCACATTCGCGCTTGAATTCAATTCGCCGGAAAGCAAAAACGCCGATCAATTTGATCGGCGTTTCGATTGATTAATGAAGCTGATGAGAAATCAGAATGTTGCCGTCGCTCCGATATGGAAACGTCCGGACTCATCCGCGACCACATTCTCGGTAAACACGGGGTAACCGTAGTCAACACGCAACTTAAACCAGTCACTGTAACTCCAGCGGAGGCCCATACCAACAGAACCAATCTGCAAGCTGCTTGGCTCACCGACGAGAAGCTCTTCGTTCCCGAGGCTTGCTGCGTCAAAGAATCCGAGGAAGCGGAGGCTGTCCGTCTCATTCTCCCAATCGTAGATCCTTCCAAAGGACAGCTCGGGGGTGTAGAGCTCAAAGGTCGTCCAGAAACCGTGGTCTCCCCTCGCAACGCGCTGGTCGAAACCACGAACCGTGTCATAACCGCCCGCACCCAGCTGTTCGGAAGCTTGCAGGTTCGAATTCGAGACCTGCCCGGTAAACTTGAATCGGGCCGACCAGTCTTCAGCAAGTCGTCGCTGATGTTCTATCGAACCGGTTCCGTAGAAGTAGTCAGCCGATGAAAGGAGACGCGATTGCTGGAAAGTGAAGTCTGAGTTGTGGCTGTTCAGTCCGCCCGGGGAGTAGAATCCACGGAGATCGAACTGAGTTACCCCCCGTTTTCCCTGAATCGTCTCGTTATATCCGAGACTGAACTGGAAGATTTCAACCCGTGTGCCGGAGAGCTGAAGATTTCCAATGTTGTTGGAGTCGATAAATTCCAGATCGCTTCCGTTCGACTTCCAGTCGAAACCGAAGTCCATTTCTCTCTGGCGGTTGGATGTCCCGTCGAGCGGTATGCTGTAGCGGGCACTGATCTGCATGTTGTCACCGTCAGAATCAAGTGTGGAACCGGCGGCTACCGGAATGGGGTCGGAGTCAATCTCCACGTAGGAAGCGAGGACGGTAAACCAATGTCTCCACGGGAGCCCCTGACTGTAGACAACCGAACTGGCGCGAACGTGTTCAAAATCGAGATCACCAGTATACTGATAACTCAGCGTCCGGTTTGGACCGAAGACGTCCCCGAAGTTGAAGCCGAAAATCAAACGATCCTGGCCGAGGAAATCGACTCCTGAATCTTCATACCCGGTGTAAAACCAGTTCGCACGAGTCTGATAGCTCTTCAGGATGATGTCGGTGGTTCCGAATTCATAGCCGGGCGCATAGACCATATCCACTTTGCGGTAGGGGGAACGGTTCACCCAGGAAAGATCGCGAAGAACTTCTGATGAGCGAATCACTTCGCCCTTCTTCACCCGCATCTGGCTGCGGATAAACTCTTCGGTGTCGGCATCGACTCCCTCAACGCGAATGCGGGAAAGCTCCGACTCGATCACCACGAGTTGAACGACGCCTGAAGTGATGTCCTGCTCAGGAAGAAGAACATCGACCACCGGCCGGTCACCTTCGCGGTAGGCGACGATAACGTCTTTCACCATCTGATCAAGAGATCCGAGTGAAACGGGCCGACCGATGTAGTTCTGGAGGGAGAGACCAACAGGGCGCGGGAAGTTATCAAAGTCGTGCCAGATTCCCTCAACTCCGGGCCATCCGTCTGGACGAACATCACCGGGGCGCGGCAGAAGGACGACACCCAGAAGCTGGTTCACAAGATACTCGTCTTCGCTGGTGCCTCCGGCGACCCCACCCTGGTTCCCTGCGGTTTGGAGATCAAATCTGCCGAGTGTATCAACGGCAATAGGCCCTTCACCACCGCCGGTATCGAGGACGGACTGGGTTTCGTAGACCTGAGTCTGAACGTTGGGCGGCAGAACATCCATCAGGATCTCCGTTCCATATTGATCTGTAACCGTTTGTTGGGCACCTGCGATCCCCACGAATTGTGAGAGGAGAATGCCACCCAGGCCAAGAATAAAACGTTGAATTGTCATCAGTTACAAATGGTCACGGGTCTTTTACGACCCACGTAAACTATTGAAATAACACAGATTGAGAGCGATGAAAAAGCTTTTTTTCACATATTTTCCCATGGATTTTCCGACGTCTCATATTCAGCCTGTGATTACAACTAAAAAATGAACCATCAGGACACCTTAAATGAACCATCAGGACA
>JARGOP010000001.1:144597-229918 GCA_029233965.1 Verrucomicrobiales bacterium
CCATCAGGACACCTTAAATGAACCATCAGGACACCTTAAATGAACCATCAGGACACCTTAAATGAACCATCAGGACATCTTAATTGACACGCACACACACCTCGCCTCGTCCCGCTTTGCCGGCGATGTTTCCAATGTAATTGCCCGTGCTACGGAAGGAGGAGTCTCGCAAATGGTGGCCATTGCCTGCGATATTGAGGATTCGCTGACGAACGTAAGGTTGGCGGCAGAGCATGATTCCGTGGCCGCGACGGCTGGTATTCATCCTCTCTATGTCCACGAACTGGATAAGTCGACCTGGCTGGATGATCTGACTCGATTGACGAAAGAGGAGAATCTATCCGCGATCGGTGAGATCGGATTGGACTACTATCACCCTCCGCAGGATGGATCGAGCGAGCCGCAATGGCGAAAACTCCAGCGTGTGGTTTTCGAGCAGCAACTTCAGCTGGCCCTGGAGCACGATCTTCCCGTGGTGGTGCATCAGCGCGAGAGCGCGGCGGATGTCACTGAGGTCTTGAAAGGATTCCCCGGGGTGAGAGCGGTTCTTCATTGCTTTTCCGGTTCGGCTGAGGAAGCGGAGGAAGCGCTCTCAATGGGCCACTATTTATCCTTCACCGGGATCCTCACCTTCCCCAGCGCGCAATCCGTCAGGGATGTTGCGGCCGCCGCGCCCCTGGATCGCCTCATGCTGGAAACGGACAGCCCGTATCTTGCCCCGGTTCCTTTCCGCGGAAAACAGTGCGAACCTTTCATGGTAAAACACACCGCTTCGCGACTCGCGGAGTTGCACGGAATGTCAGACCGCGAAATGGCGGAAACCACGACTCGGAATGCGAGGCGGTTTTTTAGACATCTTGAGTAATCCCGTCAAGGTCCGGAACCCCTCTATGCCTTCACCCGTGGTTGCAAAAATGAGAATCCAGTCGACGACTCTGATGTCGGACTCATCGTTTAACACCCTGTTCCTCATGTTTTCAGACCGTAGCAATTTAGTTCGTGAAAAAAAATTTCGTCCTGTCGAATACGACACAGGGCGAAAGGGTCACCATTTCCGCGGGACCCTGACAGACGATCACACGCTTTTCCTGCTCAATCAGCAGCGGGAAAAACGATCAAAGATCGAAAAGCGTTCCTGGTTCGCCCGTCTCTTCCGGCGCCGTTGAGCCGGCAAGCGCCTCAAACTCCTCTTCGTTCAGCACGGCGACACCGAGGCTCTCCGCCTTGGTCAGTTTCGATCCGGCATTCTCCCCCGCGAGGAGGTAGTCCGTTTTTCCGCTGATCGATCCGGCCACTTTGCCTCCCAGGGCAAGAATCCGCTCTTTGAAGTCCCCTCTCGGTGCGGAAAGCGTCCCGGTGATAACAAAAGTTTTGCCGGCGACTTCCCCTGCTGCGGCTCCTTCGGGGACGGCCCGGGTTGGGGCGTAGTTGGCTGAGGTCGGATTCAGATTCAGCTCCTTGAGGCGCTGCAGAAACGTCTCACCGACCGGCAGAACAAAAAAGTCGAGGACACTGCCCGCGACGGCAGGTCCGACTTCACTGGCAATCTCATAGGGAGCCAGGGTATCATTGTCCTCTTTGCGCTGCCCGGCTTGAAAGGTTCTCAGTTCCTGAAGAATTTCGGAGGAGGCGATCTCATCGAAATTCCGGTGAAGCCTCGCAAGTTCTCTCGCGGCCGACTCCCCCACCTGGGAAATTCCCATCCCGAAGAGCCATCGATGTAGAGGTGCTGACTTCGCCTTCTCGAGGGCAGCGACGATGCGTGCGGCGTTCTTCGGGCCGAGAATACGGGGCTCGTCCTCCGTTCCGAGATTCATGGGAGCCAACTGTGCTTCGTCGAGATCGAAAAGATCCAGCGGTGAAATGACCATTTCTCTTTCCACGAGCTTTTCGGCCACAATGCTGCCGATCCCGTCGATATCGAGCGCCTTCCGGCTGACAAACTGCTTCACTTGATTCGCCGCTTTCGCGGGACAGGCAGGATTCCGGCATTTCCAGGCGACAACCCCCTCCGGCTTCACAATCGGGGACCAGCAACTGGGGCACTTCCCGTCGATTGAGTCGAAAAGATTGTAGGCCCGGGCATCGGCAGGCCGCTTCTCGAGGATCACTTTCACCACCGCCGGAATGATCTCACCGGCTTTCTCGATCAAGACGGTATCTCCGATGCGAACATCCTTCCGGTCGATCTCGTCCTGGTTGTGCAGGGTCGCCCGTTTCACTGTCGTGCCGGAAACGAGAACAGGATCCAGCTCCGCAACGGGCGTCATGGATCCCGTCCTTCCAACCTGCACCGTGATGTCACGCAAGACTGTCTCAACCTGTTCGGGCGGATATTTAAACGCCGCCGCCCATCGCGGTGCTCGCGAGGTGGCACCGAGCCGGACCTGGTCAGCGATCGAGTTAACCTTGATCACGGCACCATCCGTTCCATAGGGGAGATCATGGCGGACCTGATCCAACTCGCGGACTGCGGAGACGGCGCCTTCAAAATCAACGGCCTCCCAAACGGGATGATTCACGGGGATTCCGTTTTTCTTCAGGACGGAGTGAAAATCCTGCACCGAAGCAATCGGATCGCCCTCGTAGCCACCGAGTCCGTGGGCGATGAAGTCGAGCGGTCGTTTTGCGACTTCACGGGAATCGAGGAGCTTCAAGGCTCCCGCGGTGGCATTGCGGGGGTTCTTGAAAACGGGCAGCCCCTGCTCCTGCCTCTGCTCGTTCATTTTCGCAAAACGCTCCGTGCTCATGAAGATCTCCCCGCGGACTTCCAGCCATGCCGGGGCTCCGGCCGGCAGCGTCAGCGGAATTGAACGGATCGTTTTCACATTCTCAGTGATGACATCACCGAGCGTCCCGTCGCCGCGGGTGACCGCGTAATCGAGTTCGCCGTTCCGGTAATGCAGCGCCACAGCGACTCCATCGATCTTGGGTTCGATCGTTACCGGAACCAGTTCTGTGGCGAGGTTCTTCCGGAGCCGGGTAAAAAAATCACTCAGCTCATCTTCTGAAAACACATCATCAATGCTGAGCATGGGCACTTCGTGAAGCCGCTGCTGAAAGCCATCGATCGGTGCACCCCCGACCCGTTTTGTCGGAGAATTGGGCGAGGCGTGTTCGGGGAAGCGTTCCTCGAGAAGTTCGAGGTTCCGGAACATCTCGTCGTAGTCACGATCAGAGATTTCCGATTCACCTTCGACGTAGTAAAGTTGGTTATGTCGCTCAATCTCAGCGGATAACCGATCGATTTCCGACTTCCCTTCCCCGGAGTCCATTGAAAAAGCAGCGGGCGTTCAGTCCCCTTTGTTTGAGGAGTCGTTCTGTTTCGAAATCTCCTCTTCGAGTCGCTCGCTGAGCCATTGCTTGATCATGCTCTGATAGTTCAGGTAGCGATGACGGGCGAGTCGCTTGATGCGGCTCAGCATCTGCGGATCAAAGCGCAGGGTGATAGTCGTCGATTCGCGAACGTTCTGCCGGTGCAGAGAAGCGTTCATCAATCGGGGATCAAGGGTGTGAACAGCCCAGAAGTCGGCCTCTTCTTTCTCGTCCTCAAACTCAGGGATTTCGTTCCAGTTCTCGATCGTTTTCACCATTCAACAGGGTTAAGTCCTCAATGTCACAGGGTTGGGTCCAGGCTCAGTCCTAGACCCACTCGGCATTCTTGCGCTCGTAGAAAGAGACTTCCTCCTCCACCATTTCCCTGGCGAAGATAACGCGGTAGTTCTTGCCGTCGGTCCAGAAAAGGGAAAAGAGGAAGCGGTTGTTGATCGTCTTCCCGAGAGCAAAATAGCGGGCTTCCGCCCCGCTGGAGTCCGTTTCCGGAAGGAGCCGGATTGAAAACGGGTCCTCAAACGCCTCTTCGATTTCGGGAGGGGTGATTTTCTTGAGGTCGAAGTGACAACCAATCCAGTCAAATTCCATGATGTGCGGTGGGAAAGGAGCCCGGGCGCCGGTAAAGACGCACGATTTCCAATCGTGGGCAGAAACTAGGAGATTTGAGTAAGGAAAGCAATGAAGCAACCTGCTAATTTGCGTCCCGTCCAAATCCGAAGGAGAATTTCCATAAAATTCAGTTTTATAAATCATTAATTTATGTTTAATAAAAGGTGTGAGAATTCTCATTCCAGTTTGCGTGGTGGCATCGTCCCTGACTTCCTGTCAGGTGAAGCCCTATGCGCCCCCTCCTCAGAAGGCTGTGGTGGAGGCTGTTGACATCAACGTAAAGGAATTCGCGGGACGGCCCGAAGTCTACGCGAGGGTCCAGGGACGACTCACCACCAGTGCCGCGCAGCTGGTCGATTCTCCCCAGCGGAGAGAAGAGGGAAGGATTTATCTCGACGTCATGGAGCAGACTCCGCGCAGCGGTGACCTCACTCTTGATCTCGCGCAATCCCCGAGTTTTGAGCGAATCGTTCAGATCGATACGTTAGGCCTCGTCCCGGGGACTTACATCCTTTCAGTGAACGGCATCGAGACTCTTTTGGAAATTCCGGTGACTCAGGCCGAAGTCGTCAGTTCCGGCGAGATTCCCGTTTCCAGTCATCTGAAAGATGAAATGGTGGCGATCGAGGACATGATCCTCGTCGATCCCGTTCCTTCCAACCCCTGACATGATACGACAGATTTTCACCGGAATCCTCGCGATGACGTCCCTCGGCGCGGTCGCCGAAGACGCCATTGAGATTGCCACGAAGTTCGAGCAGAAGAAGATTGAAGCTCTGCAATCCTATCTCGACGCCAATCCGGACTCCGGGGATCGCGATATAGCGTTGAAGATCCTTGTTTCCTCCTATTCAGAACTGGGCGACTACGAGCCGGTTCCGGATTTGCTTCTCCAGCGCTATGAGTTGATGCCGGAAACGGAGACTCCGAACCTGCAGGTTCTTATCGCGGAGATTGCCCGGCCTCTTGTGGAAGCCAGTATCTCCTCAGACCAGAGGGACAAGGCCAAGGCTTTCATCACCCGGGTGAAGTCAGATTTTGCGGATACCGCGGCAGAGCCTCAGATTACAAACATTCTCGATCAGCTCGGTTCCGATCTTTACCTTCCGGGAGTTGGCGATGAAATGGAGTTCGCTTTCACCGGTCTCAATGGCGAAGAAATCGATCTCGCGATGATGAAGGACAAGGTGATCCTCGTCGACTTCTGGGCGACCTGGTGCGCGCCGTGCATCGCGGCACTTCCTCATCTTCTCTCCACCTATGAGCGTTTTCATGAAGAGGGCTTCGAAGTCATCGGAATCTCGCTCGATGAAAACCGTGAGGAGCTGGAGACTTTTCTGAAGGAGAACGAGATGCCCTGGCCCCAGTATTTTGATGCGCAGGGAGGAGACAACGAACTGGCCCAGCGCTATGGGATCCGGAGGATTCCGGCCACCTTTCTCGTCGGACGCGGCGGGCGTATCGTCGCGGCGGATCTCCATGGGGAGGAATTGGCGAGCGCAATCGAGAAGGAACTCGCCCGTGAACCGTAATTTTCGGGGTTTTCCGGTTTCACTGACTGCAAATGAAGCGATAATGGCCCGTTTTCTATGAGCCAGCCGAATCGAATTGATCAATGCTTTGCCAGTCTTCGCGACGAAGGAAAGGCCGCCTTCGTTGCCTACATCTGCGCCGGTGACCCAACGATGGATAAGTCCCTTGAGGTCATGCATGCCCTCGAGCGTGCCGGAGTCGACATTATCGAGTTGGGAGTCCCCTTCTCTGATCCGATGGCCGACGGGATCGTCAATCAGATGGCGGCCCACCGGGCTCTTGAGGCCGGTGGAAATGTCCCCGGACTCTTGAAGCTCATCAGGCAGTTTCGTGAGACCTCGGAGCTTCCTGTCGTCCTCTTCACCTATTTGAATCCGGTGTATACCTATGGCTTCGAGCGTTTTCACCTCGATGCCGCCGCCGCCGGTGCCGACGGGATTCTGCTTCTCGACCTTCCGCCTGAAGAGGCTGCCCTGAACGCGGAGTTGGTTCAGAATAACTCGCTGAAGCACATTCGTCTCATCGCGCCGACAACGCCTGAGGCGCGGGTCCCGCAGTTGGCGGCCGCCAGTGAGGGCTTCATTTACTATGTCTCCCGCGAAGGCGTTACCGGCGCGCAGCAGAGCCTTGCCGAGGGAATCGAAGAGAATGTCAAAGCGATCAAGTCGTTTACAGAGGTACCTGTCGTAGTGGGTTTCGGCATTTCCACGCCTGAGCAATCGGCGGAAGTGGCAAAGTCCTCCGACGGCGTCGTCGTGGGCAGTGCGATTGTTCGTCAGATCGAGGCGGCAGGCGCGTCTGAGGACCTCGCGGAGCGCATCGAGGCCTTCGTCAAACCGCTTGTCGATGGTGCCAAGTCGGTCTAATCTCAATTCTAATCGAGTCCGTTTATCCCCATGTTAGCGTTTTCCAAAATGAACGGTGCCGGCAACGATTTTGTTGTCGTCGACAACCGTGATCAATCGATCAGCCTGACTCGCGAGCAGATTGAGAAAGTCTGCCAGCGTCAGCGTGGCATCGGAGCGGATGGGTTTCTCGCAGTTGAGCCTGCTGAGAATGGAGCCGACTATCGCATGCGTTATTACAATGCCGACGGAGGGGAAGCCGAGATGTGCGGCAACGGCGCGAGATGTTTCGCGCGCTTCGTGAATAAGCTCGAAGGCAATTCGCTTGAGACAACCACCTTCGAAACGATCGCAGGGACGATCAAAGCGGAGTTCTTCGGGGAAAATGTCCGAATTCAGCTGAGCGAACCCTTTGATCTGAGCCTGAAAACTCCCCTCGAAGTAGCGGGGAATGCTCTTGAGGTCAGTTCCGTCAATACCGGGGTCCCCCACGCTGTCGTCTTCGTCGGAGATCCCGCCGCAGTTCCGATCCGGGAGTGGGGTTCAGCGATTCGTCATCATGCTCATTTTGCCCCTGCCGGAACGAACGTGAATTTTGTCGGCGTCCTCGGGAGCGGGCACATCGCGATTCGGACCTATGAGCGCGGTGTCGAAGACGAAACCCTGGCCTGTGGCACCGGCATGGTCGCCTGCGCGATCATTCATCACGAATTGACCGGTGAGGCATCTCCGATTCAGGTCGATGTCGCCGGCGGCGATACCCTTGAGGTGGCGTTTGAAAAAGACGCTGATGGCACCTACCGGAACGTCACCCTTCTCGGTCCTGCGGATTTCACCTTCGACGGCACCCTTCATTTTCTCTAATCCAACCATTTTCCCCTTTCGTCCCACATGTTTGCCGGCGCCCACACAGCCCTAGTCACCCCTTTCGCCAAAGAGGGAACGATCGACACCGAATCCTTCCGAAAGATCATCGACGAGCAGTTTGCTGCCGGAATCACCGGAGTCGTGCCCGTCGGGACCACCGGTGAGTCAGCGACGCTTTCCACCGAAGAGCATCGCCGCGTCATCGAGCTGGCGGTGAAGCAAACCGCGAAACGCGGGCTGGTGATCGCCGGAACCGGTTCCAACTCGACCCGTGAAGCGGTTGATCTGACTCAGGCGGCCGAACTCGCCGGCGCGGATGCAGCGCTCCTTGTGACGCCCTACTACAACAAGCCTTCCCAGGAGGGGCTCTTTCAGCACTACCGTGCCGTGGCCGAGTCAACCGAACTTCCCCTGATGCTGTATTCGATCCCGGGACGATGCCACATTCATCTCGAAGTCGAAACGGTAGCGAGACTTGCCGATTGCTGTTCCAATATTCGCGCGATCAAAGAAGCCGGGGGTGTCACCGAACGGGTCCGCCAGCTTAAGTCCGGCCTCCCTGATGATTTTGAAGTTCTCTGCGGTGATGACGCCCTGACCCTCGATTTCATGAAGGCAGGCGCGGTGGGCGTTGTCTCGGTAGCCTCCAATCTCATTCCCGGCCCGATTGCAAAGCTTGCCGCTGCGATGCTCAACGGTGAGCCCGGTGAAGCGGAAGCGATTCACGAAAAGTATTCCGGCCTCTTTGCTGATTTTCTCAAGCTCGACACGAACCCCGTGCCAATCAAAGCCGCGATGGGACTGGCCGGGAAGTGCCTTCCCAAGCTTCGACTTCCGATGGTTGAAATGCCTGACGAAAAGGTCGCCGAATTGAAAACGACGCTATCCTCTCTCGGGCTAGTGTAAGTCAGGCAGACTTGCCTTTCTCCACCCTTCCCCCCTATTAGCTATGTTGAATATTCTCGTCACCGGATGCCGCGGCCGTATGGGTCAGGCCGTCTCCACCGCTGCCAGCGAAGACTCTGAGACTCGTGTTTCCGCGGGAATCGATCTTGGCGATTCGCTGGAGGAGGCCCTCGCCAAGAGTGACCTCGTTATTGACTTCACTCTCCCCTCTTTCACCAATGAGTTGATCGAAGGAGCGGTGGAAGCGGGGAAAGCAATCGTCATGGGAACGACCGGACACGACGATTCTCAGCTTGCTCTCATCGCGGAGGCGTCAAAAACGATTCCGATTGTTCATGCTCCGAACTACTCCGTCGGCGTGAACACGCTTTTCTGGCTTACCCGGAAGGCCACTGAGGTTCTCGGTAAGGATTTCGACCTTGAGGTGGTCGAGATGCATCACCGTCACAAGAAAGACTCCCCCAGTGGCACCGCCCGACGTTTGGCGGAGATTCTTGCCGATGTTCGTGGCCTTTCCTATGATGACGACTGTCGGCACGGACGCTTCGGCGATGTCGGAGCCCGGACCACCGATGAGATCGGCGTTCACGCCCTTCGTGGCGGGGACGTTGTCGGCGATCACACCGTTGTCTATGCCGGTGACGGTGAACGCGTTGAGCTCACTCACAAGGCATCAAGCCGTCTCACTTTCGCAATAGGAGCGGTTCGCGCTGCCAAGTGGGTTGCCTCAGAGAAACTCAGAAGCGGCCTTTATGACATGCAGGATGTCCTTGGCCTGAAATAGAGCCTCTTCAGGAGTCGTTTTTGAATTCGCGATGCCTGCATTCGTCCTAAGCATCGGCTCGAACCTGGGGAATCGGGCTCAGAACCTTCGTGATGCAGTGATTCGACTGGAGACGGCGATGATTCCGGACAGCCTCCAGGTGTCCGGCCTCTATGAGACAGAGCCGATTGGTTGTCCTCCAGGTTCCCCGTCATTCCTGAATGCCGTCATCGCCTTCGAGGCTGACCTTGAGCCGGAGGCATTACTCGATGTCATGCAAAAGGTGGAGGGAGATCTTGGACGTCCTCTCGAACGCGAAGACAATTCGCCGAGAACAGTCGATCTCGATATTCTTCTCGTCGAAGAACTCGAAATCATGACGGACCGCCTCACGGTTCCGCATCCGCGAATGATGGAAAGAGCCTTCGTCCTCTGCCCGCTCGCGGAACTGCATGACGAGTTTGCAGGTCCGGCCGGGAATTCCGACCGGCGTGGGGTCGTCCGTTTGTCAGAGCCTCTATTCAGCGACTGAAGGCCGGGCGAGTTTTCTCAGAAAGCGGATCAGGGCATTCATTTCCGTTCTTGAAATCAGCGCTTCAGAATAGGCCGGCATGAGGGAGCCCTCCGCCATCCTCCGGGATTGAACTTCGTCAGCGGACACCGTCACGATATTTCCGGCACGATCGGCGATGCGGATCGCATTTTCCCCTTCGGATTTCACGAGCCCTTTCAGGCGTATCCCGTTATTCAGTTCAATGATCTCAGGGCGGTAGGTCTTCGCGATCTTCGCGTCGGGATTTCTCACCGCAGCTTCAAAAGCCCCGTCATTCGACCGGGCGATCAAGGCCACTAAATCCGGACCGACAGACGAACCCTCTCCGTGAATGTTGTGGCACTGGTGGCACTGCTGACGATGAAAAACATCGAATCCCGGTTCGTATTCGTCAGGTTCGCTTCCTACGGTCGTCACCGGATCAACCTCTGGCACTCCGATCACTTCAAGGCTGAGTCGGGCAAGCCGGGATTGGCCCGGTGCCGGGGCAGTCAAATATCGCCGAAACGAATCCTCGTTTTGTTGCAGATCAGTCCTCCCTTTCCAGCTCGAAAGGAGCGCCTCCTTTGAGGGTTGAACCAATGCCTCCCCGAGCAGCTCGCCCGTCTTTCGAAAAGCGGTTTTGAAGTCCATTTTCTGAACGGTGAGAGCAAGCGCACCCGCTCTCAAGTTGGGATCATGGCTTGGCTCGCTGATGATGGCATCCACCCAGCTGTTTGCCGGTTCGGGGACCGTTCCCTCTTTCAACATGAGAGCAACCGTGGCCGCCTGCAAAGGCATCTGCTTTTTCGCGGCGATCGCCAGTTCCTCAAGGTCACGAATCGGAATTTCACTCAAAAGCATCTCATCGAGGAGCCAGGCGGGGTCAACCCGCCGGTCCGTCAGCGAGGCTCTGAGAAAGCTGTCGATCAATGGCGTTCCCTTCCAGGGCAGGCCCTTCGCAAAATACAAATCACAGAGTGCGGCAAGGCCCTCGCGACGAAACTCATGATCACCGGTTTGCTCCAGTCGCAGGACAAGACCCTCGGCAACCGTGGCTTTGGGGATTTTGGAGAGAACCAACAGCGCGGCGCGCCGTTTTCCCGCGTCTTCTCCCTCATCAATCGCTTCAAAACACACCGCAGTGGCATCGCGCTGGATGAGCCATTCCGTGGCGGTTCCCGAAAGTTCGCTGTCATCGACCGAGGCAAAACCGAGGACGAGATCATCCAGGCCCTCGATGGTCGAGCCGGAACGGGCGATCGCGGCGAGAATCTCAGTGGTAACGTCAGGATCCGTTGCCTTCGTGATTTCCCCGAGAACCCGATGATTCTCGGCCTCCTTCCGATCCCCCAACAGTCGATACGCGCCCGCCTGATGAGACAGTCTTGCGGCATCTACGAGCAATTCGAAAGTCTTCTCTCCCTTCATCTGGCTGAGCAAAGCAAGCGAGGGAAGATACGAAGAAGACTTCCGTTCCTGCAATAGGGTCTCCGCTTCGTTTCTCCAATCGCGTTTTCTCCGGAGAATTTCGAAAACGGCTTCTTTTCTGACGAGATGAGAAGGTGAACTGAGGAGAGGAAAAAGCTCCAGGCCATTCAAAGAATCGAGGACGACGGCTCCTTCTCTGTTTGTCTCCGACCCTTTGGGGCCAAAATGAAACACGGTCGTGCCCGTCTTTTCTGCAATTACAGCGACGAAGTCGCCGTAACCATGGAAGACCGAGCGAAGATCCTCAAATTGCCCCACCAGGAGTGGAGCCCGTTCTAAACCGGTTGCATAGACAAAATCACCTTTGGAATGTAATTGGATATGTTCCGGCGAGAGGCGGGGAAACGACTCGAGGGGACGCCCCGGGAAGACGCCGTATTGCAGAAACTTCGACACCGGCCCGCCCTCCTCCGATTCGGTCACTACGGCAAAGCTGAGATGCCCCGGTGACCTCAAAGCGAGCACGGGCTGAAGCGAGGAAACGAAGAGCTGAAACGCTGAGCCATTGCGCAGAAATCGAACAATGCCGTTGGCCGGAAGAGTCACAGGGCGACCGGTAAGATCGGTTCCCATGACTTCTTCGCTGGATTCAAAAATCGCGTAAATCCACCCGTCGATGGCCAACTCCATATCCCGGATGCGAAGCTTCCCTTTCTCCGGATTCAAGATTGTACCGAGTCGATGTCGCTCATCGGCGACCCCGTCACCGCTCGTGTCACGCAGTTTGGTGAGTTGTAAATTCTCGAGGACGTAGAGCCATTCGCCATCCCATGCGATCGAGCTTTCCGTTGCCAGGCCGGTAACGAAGCGTTCGCTCTCCGCAACCGCTGCTCCAGGTTCGGAGAGTCGGAAAACCGTCCTGCTCCCCTTGTCCGTCTCTGCGAGAAGAAAGGAACTTTGGTCGGCGCACTCGATGAACTCTACCGGATCCAACCCCGGTGGGAGGAGATGCACTCCGGAGTAAACACTCCAGTCCGGGTGAATCCGCATGAGAGAAGAAAGCCCGCCAGGGGTGGTTGCCCTCAGCCCGTCACTGAGACCGGCTTCGTAAACCAGAGCGGCCGGTATTTGGTTTCGTTCGGCGTACGCGGAGACTTCGCGGATTCCGGGATGTTCCCCCGGTCTCGTCATCGGAAAGCTGATTCGAACCGCTCTGACTGCGCTGGCTGGAAAACGGTAGAGGCTCCGGCCGGTCTTGAGTTCCTCGGCTCCCCCCTGCGCGAGGGTCGACCATTCAAGGAGGTCGAGGCTTCCTTCAATATGATAGGATCCCGGCTGAAATTCGTGCCATTCGATGGCGAGAGCTGAAATTTCGACCGGCTTGTTCAAAGTGACTTCCCAGACCGAGGGACCGGGGCTGCCGGATCGCCAGAAGGAATCCCATTGTCCATCGATTGCGTTCCGTGCAGGGCTCCCGTTGGCCAAGTCTTCGCTCATCGCGTCTGCGGTCCCGCCACTGATGAGCGATCTTCCCGGATAACGAAACGGTTGCGCTTCACTTTCGATGGAGAGCTGAGACAGGGAATCCGCCGGATCGATTTCCCGATGATCGGCCTCCGGAGATCGTCCAAGAGCCCAGAGGAAGCCGCGTGAGACCGCGTCAAGATAGGCGGGCACCCGCAGGCCTGCGGCATCATTTCCCAGCGAAGTCGCAAACACCCGGACATCAGCTGCGCCGAACTGATGAGTCCACATGGACGGTTGCGGCTCCGCGTCACCCACAATGCCCGATGCGGCGAGCACTTCGACCTCGGGATCAATCCTCTCAAGCACGTAGAGTTCTTCTTCCGGTGATTCCCAGCCGCTCAGACCTGCCGTGATCGCATGCCGGGGCTCAACCAGCCCGACGCTCACCTTTGCTTCCGGGAAATGAGAGACCGCTTTCATTCCGCAGAACGCCTCCCAGCGAGGGTCGTTCGTCGGGAAGGAAAAGAGCGAGCTGTGAATAATCACTGCAGGAACACCCTCGCGATGAGGTTTCAGAATTTGATCGATGTATCCCGGATCGACGACCCTCGTGAAGCAGTGGTGGTGAATGACGATGTCAAACGGCGTCGCCCACGTTTCATTTTTCAGCGATGGGATTTCGACATCGCTGCGACCTGATTCATCAAGGTAGACCGTCCATTTGATTTGCGGTTTTGTCCTCTCCTGAATCCCTGCCTTGAGAATCTCAAGCTGTGTCGGGAAATCGTGAGAGCCGCCCCCCGAGACGATCAGGGCGCGGATTGGATCGGGAGTTTCGTTGTCCTCCTGAGCAATCGACGCGGCTGCCGTCCAGACCAGGCATGTGATAATTCCGGAAAATACGAGGAAACTCTGCTGCATCGATTGGTTCCACTGAACCGGTTCGAATCACAGATCGCAAGAAAAGAATGCCGTCCCGCGCGAGGGGATTCAGGCCGGGGCAAGAGCCTCTTCCTGTGTCTTCACCTGAAAGCCATAGGGAAGCTCACCGGGAAGTTCGCAGATTTCGTTGATCCCTTCGAACAACTCATCGAACTGGTCGATGAAAATGTTGCCGACCAACAGATCCGTCAGCGCGGGGCGGAGATGCGGGTGCCGTTTCACCAACTTCCCGAAGCTGAAGTCTTCGTGGTAGAAAGCATAAACAACCTTCCGCATGCGCTCGATGGCGACGCAGAGGCTCTTTCCGTAGTCCTCGAACCGGGCGGCCGAAGTGTCGCCCTTGCTCAACGCCGTCTCAATCGCATCGGCCGCCAGCTCCCCGGATTTCAGGGCCAGAAAAACGCCGGACGAAAAGACCGGGTCCAGAAAAGCAAACGCATCCCCGACGAGGAGAACGCCATCCTCGGCGCAGTAGTTGGAGCGATAGCTGTATTCGCCGGTGACCCAGTATTCACCCGTCTGCCTGCCGGTGGCGAGGTGCTCCTTGATCCACTTGTTCTCTTCAATCTCCCGCTCGAAAATCTCAGCCGGATCGCGGCTGTCGCGATAGAGATAGTCGCGTTCCGCAACAATCCCGACGCTGACTTTGTTGTTCCGCATTGGAATGTACCAAAACCAGCCCTTCTCCGGCACATAGGCCACCGTGGTTGAACCTGCGTCGAGCCCGGGATCACGCATTGCCCCTTCGAAGTAGGTCCAGATCGCGATTTTGTTGAGCTTCGGATCGCGGTTTCTCCACTTGTTCTTGCTCGCGACCAGGCAGTCTCTGCCCGATGCATCGACCACCAGCGGAGCATGGAATTCATTGCGATCACCGGATGCGTTCTCCGCGAGAACACCGGTAACACGGCCCGAATCATCGCGAATAATATCGACAACCTTCTGCTCTTCAAGGATTTCTGCGCCGTTTTCACGAGCTTTATCGACAAGCATTTGATCAAACTCCTGACGCTCCACCTGCCAGGTCACGGCAGAGGCATGCTCATCGTGCTGAAAGAAATAGAAGGGCTTGGAAACCTGACCGTCCGTGGTCACAAACTGGACGCTGTGCTTCTGCTGAAATCCGATCTCGTCCATTTTTGAGGCCAGGCCCAGCTTGTCGAGAGTATGCCAGCAGAAGGGCATCATGGACTCGCCGACATGGTAGCGGGGAAACTTCTCCTTCTCGAGAACCAATACTTTTCTCCCTTTCCCGCCCAGGAGTGCTGCGGTTGTTGCACCGGCGGGACCAGCTCCGATGATGATGAGATCCCAGGATGAATGATTCATGCGAAAAGATGGTGAATTTCAGTTAGGAGTTACGCTTTGTACCCAGTTTTCGGACTCGTTACTTCGGGGCAGGATTTCCACGATATCAGCAAAAACCATCCCCTCTCCGTCGATGAGCTGATTGCATCTACCGTAGAGAACTTCGCCGGGCGCCTGCCCGAGGGCAGCCGAAATCAAAGAGTCTGACGGAACGGAAAAGTAAGCGGTCGGACTTCCCCGATGAACGACGGAGTATTCACCGAGGATCGCTCCAAGCGGGATCTCACCGGCAACGACGAGCTCCTTCACTTTCGCTTCCAGTCCCCCCAGCTGGATCGCAATGGCTCCATACTCGACCGCCTTGTCGGACGCTTTCGAATGGAGACTCACGAGGCGCATCACGAATTCATCGGTCGATTCATGAGCATGCACCTTCAGGTAGAGCTTGGAATGATGAAAGGCCGCAAGTGTCGGCGTCATGTCGTTTTCGTGCACGAGGAGAGATCGATACGGATACGGAACCTCATTTCCCTCAAGGAAATGAAAATCAGGGAGATCCACGTCCTCCTTCTCGTAGAAAAAGTGGAGCGGCAGGAGGCGGTGAATCGCCTCCGCATAGGCTTGTGAGGCCTCGGAACGATCAGGTGTAACGGGCATCGCGGTGTTGTTCGAGGAAAAACCCATGAAGGAGGCGATCGATCTGCAGCATCCCCTCCCGGGAAACCCGGATCTCATCGTCGCCGAAGGAGAAAAAGCCTTCGTCTTCGAGTTTCTTCAATTCCGCCGGAAAACGGGCCATGACGTCTTCGCCGTATTTTTCCTGAAAGTAACTGGGATGGACCATCCCGAGCTTCAACTGCAGAACAAACTCGCGGATGAAGCGCTCCTCGTGATTCGTTTTGTAAGCCCGGTAGATCGGGAGCTCGCCGGAATCCAGCTCGGTCATGTAAGGACCGACGTCGGCCTGGTTCTGGTAATGCACGCCCCCGAAGTGGCCGAAGCTGGCAACCCCGGCAGAGAGAAGATCGGCGCCTTCCCAGAGGCTGTCGCGATAGACAAACTTCGTCGTCTCGGGATTCTTCACCACGGTGTAGGCACTGTTGACGGTGTATCCGGCCTGCTCGAATTGATCGAAGGCCCAGTCCACCCAGGCACGCTTCGTGGGCCAGTTCGCCACGGGAGCTGAGATGCGGCCCGATTCCTTCATCTCCTTGAAAATCGTCGTGTTGTACGGGATTTCCATCTGATAGATCGTGACGCAATCAGGCTCCTGCTCGATCGCCGTCTCGACGCACTTCTGCCAGTTTTCCGGCGTTTCATCCATCATCCCGGCAATGAGGTCGATATTGACCTGATCAAACCCGAGGGTTTTGGCATACTTGAGAGCGCGGAAAGCTTCCCTGGAGCGGTGGGCGCGACCGTTGACTTCGAGGATGTGGTCGTCAAAGTTTTCGATCCCGAGACTCAGGCGGGTCACCCCGATTTCTTTCAGTGCCTCCAGCTTTTTCTCGGTGAGCGTTCCCGGTTCGCACTCAAAGGCGACCTCTTCCGTCTCATCCCAGGGGAAAAGATCCTTCATCCGGTTCGTGAGATCGGTCAGCTGATTGACGGAAAGATAACTCGGCGTTCCCCCTCCGAAGTAAACGAACTGGGGCTTGCGGCCCGCGAGGTAGGAGGTCTGCGCGTAGCGTTCAAACTCCCGGATCCCCGCATCAAGGTAGGCATTGATCTCGTTTGCGTTTTTGTCGGTGTAGACCCGGAAGTAGCAGAAATGGCAGCGCTTCCGGCAGAACGGGATGTGAAAATAGACTCCGAGGTTGGTGTCTTCGGGCCGGGGGGAGTTCAGAACTTCGTAGACGGCATCCTTGTTGTCCGGACTCCAGAATGAAAACGGCGGATAGTTGGCGACAAAGTAATTTCCCACCTCGGTCTGTTCCGCTCCGTCAGAGTCGAGCGGTAGTTTCAGTTTATCGATGACTCCGGGGGAGTCACTGGATGAGAGGTTGGAAGACATAACGGAGGTGAGAGTAGTGGAATGGACTGTATCTGCTGCAGCGAAGGCAGTTATTCCGGATTTCTGAAAGCATACACCACCCCGTCCGCCCCGCAAAGGACCAGCATCCCGCGCGATACCGCCGGGGATGCCTTGATCTGAGCTCCCAGCTCAAATTGCCAGAGTTCAGTACCTTCATCTTTATTCACGGCATAGAGCCGTCCGTCCATGCCACCCTGCCATACGATATCGCCGCTCACGACCGGACTGCTGTCGAGTCCCCTCCTCGCGAGGAACGACCAGACCTCCTCTCCTGTAACCCGGTCTATCGCCACGAGTCGCTTGTCAGGACCGGCGACAAAGAGGTGGGTTTCATTGACCGCCGGCGAAGCAGTGTACTCGACCCCGTTCTCAAGACGCCAGACTTCCTCCCCGGAGGCGATATCAATCGCGATCACCTCTCCCCCGTTGTGTGCCACGTAGGCTATTCCGTCGCGAACCGCAGAGGTATTGGCAATGTAGGAACCAATTTCGATTTCCCTGGATTCGCCGGTGCCGTCCGCAGCAATGAGATAAAGGAGTCCATCGCAGCCTCCGAAGGAAACGGATCGGTCATCCCCCGTGTGGATCACCGACGGAGTTGCGACGACATAGTTTCCGGTCTCGTGTTTCCAGATCACTTCCCCGGAAGCGGCATCGAGGCAGTAAAGAAAGTAGTCGTGGCTCCCGACGAAAACTCCCGTCTTGCCCTGGATATCCGGCAGCACATTGATCCCGCCCTCAATCTTCCCCTCGGTTTCAAAGCGCCAAAGCTCTTTTCCTGTCTCCGCTTCGAGAGCGTAGATAAACCCATAGGTGTCCCCGAAAAAGACCTGCCCCCCGTAGGCGGCCCCCGGGGCGCTGATCGGACCCTCGGCATCGAAAGTCCATTTCAGTTCACCGGTTTCCAGTTCGATCGCGAGAAAATCACCGGACTGACTGCCGACAAAGACCACACCGTCACTGATTACGGGAGAGGCTTCGATGGGCGGACGCCGCTTTCCCTCTTCGACTGGAGGTTCGTAGGACCAGGCCAGTTCAAGAGGGGGCGCAATACGTTCACGCGCCACGCCCTGCATTTCGGCGTCCCCACGGAAAAGCGGCCAGTCGAAAACTTCGGCGACTTGAGACTCCGTTGTCTTCGTCGAACCTTCATCGCCGCCATCCCCCCCGCCGCAACCGACCAATGAAAGCGATGCACCCAGTGCCAACACCAATCTGGAATGTTGCAAGAACTTCAAAAACTTTAGCTGGTTTACTCCTCCCATATGAGTATGATTATCTTGGGTTTCCGGAATATCAACGCCTCCATTGCGTGAAGACGGAAACAATCCACCGTGACGCTTAAACGTTTGCCTCTCTGATGACGTTTCGAGTAATTTTCTTCATGCCCCTGATTCTCGCCCCGGCGATGCGGGCGGAATCACAGACCAATGGTCCGCCTGAATGGATGAGCGAGGTGACCCGCCTCCCCCCCGGGGATCACGCGAATCTTCGTCCCGTGAAGCTCGGCTACACGCTTGCCTGGAACAATAAGGTCAACGCGGGCGAGTTTGAAATCTCAATCGTTCGAAATGAGGGTGCGGAATCACGCTTCATTGGGGACGCCAAAGGAAAGAGCACGGGATTCGCCCGGCTCCTCTGGCCCTATGACTTTCGTGCCCGGTCTATCGTCGACGAACATTCTCTCCGTCCCATCACCTTTCAGTTGGCCGAAAAAGAGCGAAATGAATCGAGCAATTACGACATCATTTTTGAAGATAAGCGGCAGGTCTATACGACCACATCCAAGAAAGAAAACGAGAAGGCGCGCACCGCGACCACCCGTTTCACCTTCGATTTCGGGCAGGATGTCCTGTCCTCCGCCTTCTATCTCCGCAGTCAGAAGCTGAAGCAGGGCGAAGAAGTCACCATGCTGGTGACCCCGTTCAACCGCCCTTACGTCGCCCGTCTCGTCGTGACCGGGCGCGAAGATCGTAAAATCAAAGGCCGGAGTTACAGCGCGATCAAACTCGATGCGACGATTGGAAAGGTGAACGAGGACCTGACCCTGAAGCACTACGACAAAGTCAAAAAGACGACACTTTGGGTTTCCAATGATGAATATCGCATCCCCCTCGAGCTCCAGGCGCAAATCTCAGTCGGCTTTGTCTCGGCGAGGCTGACGGACCTCGATTGGCTGGAGTGAAACTGCATTTCCCTCCTTGATTTCGCCGACGGAGGATCTAAAATCCGGCCCGCGCTCACTTCTTCGGAAGTGCTCTTGCTCAACACATGCCGGTGTGGCGGAATTGGTAGACGCGCGCGATTCAAAATCGCGTTCCTTCGGGAGTGCGGGTTCGATTCCCGCCGCCGGTATTTTCGACAGACTCAGGCCCGCTGCCTCTGTCGAATTTCGATCAGATCTTTCATGATGGGACCGAGCTGCCCGCTCCATTCGGAAGTTCCGAAGGCATCGTGAAGGGTCTTGTAGATCTCATAGAGTTCTTTGTAGACCGCGACGTTCTCAGCAATCGGGTGATACTCGAGCTCCCTCATCCGGCAGCATTTCTCCTGAACTTCAGCGATGGTGACGGACCCGCCTGAAGCCGCGCCGAAGATGGCGGCACCAAGGGCGCAGGTCTGATCGCTCGCTGCGACCTTGAGGGGGCGGTTCAGAATGTCCGCGTAAATCTGCATCAGGGTCGCATTCTTGGCCGCGAGCCCCCCGGTGTTCACGACTTCCTCGATCGCAATGCCGTATTCCTCCATCCGGTTGATGATCGTCAACGCCCCGAAGGCCGTCGCTTCGATGAGGGCCCGGTAGATTTCGTGCGCTTCGGTGTGGAGAGTCTGCCCGAGAATCATTCCACTGAGCCTGACGTCCGTCAGAATCGTGCGGTTTCCGTTGTTCCAGTCCAGAGCCATCAGCCCCGTCGAGCCGGGCTTCGATCCCTTGAGACGCTTCTCCATCTCAATGAACTTTTCATCCTGTGTCGCCCCGTAGGAATCGGGAACGAGGTGGTTCACAAACCAGAGGAAGATATCCCCCACCGCCGACTGGCCTGCCTCGACTCCATAGTGACCCGGAAGAACCGAGCCGTCGACAACGCCACACACTCCGGGGACATCCGCGAGATCGCGATCTACAGGCAGCACGGTGATGTCGCAGGTACTCGTCCCGAGAATCTTGACGAGGATTCCGGCTTTCACTCCGGAACCGACCGCACCCATGTGCGCATCAAAGGCCCCTACCGCCACCGTGATTCCCGCCTTCAGGCCGAGCTTCTCCGCCCATTCCGCGGTCAGGTTTCCGGCCGAAACATCGGAGGAAAAGGCTTCGTCGTAGAGACGGTCGCGAAGGTCCGCGAGTGCCGGATCGAGTGCACTCAAAAACTCCTTGTCCGGCAAGCCTCCCCACGCCTTCGCATACATAGCCTTATGACCGGCTGCGCAGACGCTCCTTTTCGCCAGCGCCGGCTTTTCATTGCCCGTGAGAACGGCGGGAAGCCAGTCACAGTGTTCGATCCACGACTCTGCGGCCGCAAAGACCTCCGGCGCCGCGTTTCTGCAGCGAAGGATCTTACTCCACCACCATTCGCTCGAGTAAGTTCCACCGCATTTGGCGAGATACTCCGGACGCATCTCGGACGCCAGCGCCGTGATCTGTGCCGCCTCTTCATAGGCCGTGTGATCCTTCCAGAGCCAGACGTGGGCATCGAGATTATCAGCAAACTCCGGCGTGAGCGCGAGCGGCGTTCCCTCCCCGTTCACCGGGATGGGCGTGCTGCCGGTCGTATCGACTCCGATGCCGATCACCTCAGCAGCATCGAAATCACTTCGTTTTTCTGCCGCCTGCTCGAGAGCCCCGCGAATGATCGTGACCATCCCGTCGAGGTAATCCTGCGGGTTCTGCCGCGCCACATTGGGATCCGCCGGGTCGGTCAAAATCCCCAGCTTGCCGGAGGGATACGGGAAAACGACAGATCCCAGCTCTTCCCCGGTATCCAGATCCACGAGAAGTGAGCGGCAGGAATTTGTCCCGTAATCCAATCCAATAGCATAGCGACTCATGCGCTTGGTATAGGCGAAGTACAGATCGCTGGCAACTTTCGAATCCTCAGAAAATGCGCCTCATTTTTCGAGTGAGATGCTCACAGGGCTTGCGCGGCGATTCACTTTCGACGTTGCTGACAATTCACCATGGAAATTTTCATCAAAGACATCCCCGAGGAGGGCCTTCACGAGTCAGGTCAGTTTCCGGCCTCGATCTTTGACCTCTCACCCGAAGACAGCATCCGCCCGATGGGGGCGGTCTTCTATGATGTCCACATCCACGCCTTTGACGGGATCATCTCCTTCTACGGAACGCTTAAAGGCCCCTTTCAACTGAAGTGCGGAACCTGTCTCGAATACAACGATTACGAGGCCGATTTTCCGGAGTGGAATTCCGATCTCGATCTCGAGGAGAAGCAACGCTCCTTTCTTCTCGAAGAAGTCATTCGGGAGGAGTTTATCCTGAATCTTCCGGAGCACCTGCGGTGTGACGAACTGATCGAAAACCACCTTTGCCCGAAAGCCGAACTCGTGGACCGGGTGCTCGGCTCCGCAGAGTCTGACGAGGAACCCGGAGGCAATCCCGATGCGTGGAAAGCGCTCGATGATTTGTAGGGGAATGACGAAGTCATCGTGGAGTTCAGATCTGACTTCCATGACTGATGATCGTAGAGCGAGGCAGGCAGCGCGCCGGAGGAGGCGCGGAGAACTCCGAAAAGGCGGCTGGATCGGCCCGGGGGAAAAGAATGAGCTTCTCTCCCGGCCAGACCCGATTGCGTGAATGAGTCCCGCGCCACCCCTTTACTCCATCATCCTCCAGGAAGACCATGAACCCGTCAATTCTGTTGAGCCCCGCCATGAACCATGACGGAGACAGCTCCGGGAGATGACGACCGGGTTCCTGGAACCTGCGTAGAGAGGCGAGAGACTCTTCCCTGCGACTTCGTCAACGCGGCTGACGTCGCGGCTCGAGCTGACCAATACGAAGACTGGGGCCGGTGAGGTGGGCGGAACCCACAAAATCCTCGCCAACCACGCCGCCATCGAACGACTCCTCGTGCGCCTTGCCGTGTCCCGGCTCGCCGCTGACACCCGGGAAATCGTGTTGGATTTTGACGCGACCGACAGTCTCATCCACGGCGGGCAGGAGGGGCGATTTTTCCACGGTTACTACGACTCCTATTGCTTCCCCCCGCTGTATTGCTTCATCGGTCCGTGGCCGGTATGGGCGCAGTTGCGCACCGGCAATCGCGATGCCAGCGACGGGACCGTGGAAGCACTCGAAAAGATCGTCCCGGTCATCCGCGAGTGCTTCCCCGAAGCCCGCATCATCCTGCGGGCCGACAGTGGTTTTGCCCGCGAATCGATCTTCGCCTGGTGTGAGAACAACGACCTGTTCTACGTCACCGGGATGGCAAAGAACGCCGCCCTGCTACGCCATCTCGATCCGACGATGTTCCGGGCCAAGGCGGACGCCTGCGTGCGAGGGGGGTGGAGCACGTACTTCTGCGAGTTCGAGTATCGCACCGCCAAAAGCTGGAGTTGCGTCTGTCGCGTCATTGGCAAGGCCCAGGTCAATCCGAAACGGGAAAATCCCCGCTTCGTGGTGACCAATTTGCCGGGAGATCTACCGCAATGGAGACCGGAGCCGCTCTACCGTGAGTTTTACTGCGCACGTGGAGACATGGAAAACCGGATCAAGGAGCAGCAACTCGACCTTTTTGCCGACCGGATGAGTTGCGATGCTATGAGCGCGAATCAACTGAGGCTGTGGTTTTCGACCTTCGCCTACGTGTGGATGATCGATCTGCGCGAAATGGGTTTGAAAGAAAACAAGAACTACGCAAAAGCAACCCCCGCAAGGATCCGTGAACACCTGCTCAAAATCGCGGCAGTGGTGACGGTGAGCGTCCGGCGCGTCTTCGTGCGCTGGAGCAGCAGCTTTCGCTTCCAGACGGAAGTCGCGGAATGCTGGAACGGTTGCGGTCGGCACCCGCGTAGGAGCCTGGTCAGCATCAGCAGGGAAGAATCGAGCGTCTCAGGAAGTGGCGCAACGCGAAACTATGCCCGCAAGGCTCGGGTGAAGACGAAATCAAAATGCTTTGATCGTTCTGATGACTCAAAAACCAACCTCACCGTCATCAAAACCGATCCAAGGAAGGTCGAACGGCCTCGCGAGCACCTCATCCGAGGTTCAGGAGTGAAATCATCCCGAGAACTGCGAAACCGATTCGGCCTATGAGAAATGCGGATTTAATGCTGACGAAGTCGAATCCCCGGCACAAATCAAAACATGGATTCGTGAAAATCTCGCGAGGGACAAAACCGTGATCGACTTTTTTATAACCGACACGGAGCCGAAGCATCCCGGTCCACCACTGGCGCTTCCAAAGCAGGCACGCCGGAAACCCGATTTACTTCTTCTTCCGGAGGAAGGTCGGAACATCGAGATCCTCGCCGTCAACAATCGTCGGGTCGGTCTTGGCAAAACGGCCTTTTGACTTCACTGGCTCCAGTTGGAGGAGTTCCTGCTGTTGCTTCACATCGTCGGGAATATCCGACTCAAAATGCTCAGCAGGCGCTGCAGGTGGCTTCGTTGGCGGCATGACAGGCCCCCTAGTGTCTCCCTCACCGGGCGAACGAGTTTTGATTCGTCCCGTATTGCCGCTGCCGACAACCCGGGTAAGGGTAATCTTCTGAGAACTTTCAGTCACCGCCTCAACGCGCCCGGCCTCTCTGCTGCCTTCGCTTGCGGCAGGCTCGATACCAAGATCAGCCGGTTGGATCGGAGCAATTGACCCCGTATCTGCGACTTGAGAATCCTCGATAGCGCGGGCAATCGGATTTCGATCATCAGAAACATCATCGCTATCCTCCTCACTCTCAAAGGCGGAAGGGAATGAAGGCGGGGAATAGGAAGGGGACTCCTCCTCCTCTTCATCGTCGAGGGGCTCAAAAACCAACGTTTCATCTTCCTCAACTGATTTATCAACCATGCCTTCTCCGATAGGCCCCGTCATCTCGTCATCATCCGGAACAAATCCATCCACCTCTGCAGGTGCTTCAGGCTCTTCCATGAGCGCAGGAGCTTCCTCTTCCGAATCTTCAGGCTCTTCAAATCCGGGCTGTGGTTCCGGAGTCTGTATCGAAGCAGGGGCCACCGCAGCCGGTAAAGCAGGCTCTGCCGAAGCCATTCCAAGACTTACCGGAGCTACCGCCGCCGCGTCATTTCCCGAATCACTCTTCGAAGAAGCACCCGGACCGGCAATCGAACTGATAATGGTCACCGCAAGTGCACTTCCCAGACGCTTGTCTGTTCCGGTGCCGAATAGAATCTGAGTGTCCCGACTGACATGCTTCGAAACCTCCTCCATGACCAACTGCACTTCATACAGAGTCATGTTATCGCCTCCTGAAACCTGAACGAGAACTGCCTTAGCCTCGCTCAGCAGTTTACCGCGGTCGAGGAGCGGGCATTTCATGGCCTGCTCGACCGCCTCATGCGAGCGGTTATCCCCCTTGGAAACGCCGTATCCGAAAAGACAGCGTGAGTCACTTGATTCAATGGCCGAAAGGAGATCGTCCATCCCGATGTGGATAATGCCCGGTCGGAAAACGATATTCATCGTCGCCCGAATGCTCTGACTGATAATCTTATCGGCAGCGGCGAATGCCTGGGAAACTCCGTCCTTCGGAACAATCAGCTCCCCCATGCGATCATTGTCGAAAGTGATCACCGCATCGGCATAGCGTCCAATGAGGGAGAGAGACTCTTCCGCCTGGGCCATGCGCCGCTGACCCTCAAAAGAAAACGGCATCGTGGCGAAAACCGCCAGGAAAACGCCCTCTTCTTTAGCGACACGGCAAACTTCGGGGGCCGCACCCGATCCTGTTCCACCGCCAAGACCGACACAGACAAAAACCATTCCCGCGCCACGAACCGCTTCGCGAATTCCGTCGACCGCTTCAATTGCCGCCTGTTTCCCCAGACCAGGATCCCCTCCGGTTCCCATGCCCTTCAGAAGAGTCGAACCAAGTTGAATTTTGTCACTCGAAACCGAGTTCTTGAGCGCTCTCACATCGGTATTCAGCGCAAGAAGCTCGGCGACATCACTGCCCTCCAGAGCCATTCGGTCAAGAACATTGGCGCCAGCACCGCCAACTCCGATAACTTTCACTCCGAGGTCGGAGTCGAGTTGGAGTTCGCCGTGAACGGATTCATCGTATTCAATCATGGGGATCTACACCTTCCTTAACGCAATAATATTGTCAAACAAATTGAGATAAACGCCAGCGCTACCTCTTCCCTCCCAGTATCTTTTCAAAACGCTGCCCAAGCTTCGACAAAGCCCCTTTTCTGGGACGCTGTTCATCGAGAAGCTGCGCATATCGAATCAAGCCCACAGGCGTTGCATACTGCGGGTTCTCAAAAAGGGCCGACGGCCCGGACATAGCCGCCGAACCCGACTCCTGAACTGGAACTCCAAAAATTTCCGAAGTTACCTCTCCGATCCCTTTCATCAGACTCGAACCGCCAGTGAGGAAAATCCCCTTACCTAATTTATTCAGAACTCCCTGCTTACGAAGAGGTTCCGCAATCACTGCAAGCAATTCCGTTGCCCGCGCGTTCATGATCTGGTTCAGCAATTCCTGCTCGACGGTCTTACCGCTTTCCCCTTCAATCGGAATTTCCCCATGAGCAATATTCCTGAGTGAGGCACTGCCGTGAGCAACCTTGAGCTTTTCGGCTCGCGAAAGCGGGATTTTCAAAACAAGGGCAATATCGTTGGTGATATGATCACCTCCGATGGCAACGCAACCACTGGCTACCACCGCCCCGTCGACGAAACAGATGTAATCAGTGGTTCCACCACCTATATCAAGCAAAAGAGCCCCTTCATTTTTCGCCTCACGATTCAAGACAACCTGGGCCGCAGCAACCGGAGAGAAAACGATATCTTCAACCTCCAGCGGGACTTCACGAACACACTTAATCACATTCTGAATGCGGGTTTTGGTTCCGTGGATGATGTGATAGTCGGCTTCAAGTTTTTGACCGACCATGCCGAGCGGATTCAACACCTTTTCCTGACCGTCCACGTAGTAGTGCTGGATAATGGAATGCACGTAGCCATTCTCTTTCGGAATCGGAACGTCTCTGGCGATCTTCTTAACCTCTTCCAGATCCTCCGGCGTGATCTCCATCTGCTCGTCAGCCACCCGGATTGTTCCGCGGTTGTTAAGGCTCTCGATATGAGATCCAGTCACCGCAAGAAAGACAGTATTGATCTCCACATCACTTCTTTCTTCAGCGCGGGAGAGCGCGTCATGCAAACAAGTCTGGACAGTCTCGGGGTCAACCACCTCACTTTTCCTGACACCGGCGGACGGATGTTGCCCCACGCCGAGAATTTTGATCGCGCCGTCACTGCGCACTTCTCCGACGACGAGACAAACTTTAGAAGTGCCGATTTCCAGACCGACATAAATATTGGACGAGGCCATTAAAACTTAGGATCCCCTGACAGTTTAGCCGCCATTCAAAATGGAGCGCAAGTGTTTTTCTTTCTCATCAACAGGAGCACCGCCACCCGAATAATCGGTCGTGCCAAGCGGTTCTGCAACGGCTGAAATGCTATCGGGGTCCACCGGTCCGGCAAAGGTAGCCGGGATATTTTCACTCATGGAAACGTCCACCGTAGCAAGATGCTGCCCTATCTTCTCAGCCTGCTTGAGAACCAATTCGAGATCCTCCAGCCCGCGGTCTACATCATAAAGGGAAAAAACCGTCTGGAGCCCACTGCGATAGCGGCACTGGAGCGACCACTCATTCCGGACCCTGACAAGTTGCACCTCCATGGAGCCGTCCTCTGACAATTCAGGGGATTTCAGCACAAGATCAATCGCTCCAAGCATCCCGTCGTCAGTCAACTGAATGCCCTCAACCGGCTCCGCCATCGCAAAATTTTCAATGATCGGAAGCGACTGAATCCCCTCGGTCAGGTCAAGGCAGCGGAAGAGGTAGCCACCTTCATCAACGAGAAATCCGCGCTCCATGTCGCCGGGACGAACACCAAGCGGCGGGCATGAGATCCAGGCGACAGGCATGCGCTCCTTCACCATGATGTTCAATCGATCCGGCATTTCCCGTGAAACGACGACTTCCTGCACCACCGGAATCTTCGAAATACGCTCTCTGATCTTCTCCAAATCGAGCTCGAGAAGTTTCATTCCGGCAGAAACATTGGAAATCTCTGACAGGCTTGCTGCGGTGAGGACACCGTCACTTTGGAAATTCAACTGCTTGAGAACAAACTCGTCGTTCTCAAAAAAGATCTCGTTGTGCGCCCACTTAGCGCCATAAGGAATACTGACGGAGAGGCAGGCAAGCGCCAAACCACGAATCGCCCAGATCTTTGCCCGACTGCGAACCGTCTTATTTATCCTGCCGGTGGAGGAACCGGGGTCGGCCTCAAGCATGATCCATTCGGTCTCATCGACACCCTGGTGGCGACGCCGGAAAATCCCCCCTCTCTGTTTCTTTCGCTGATTTAAAATTCCCCGTTTCTTTCGCATTAGCCGAAATTAAACGAAAGTTTAATAATTTTCAAACAGAGAGTTGCGTAATCGATGCCTGCCGCTGCAGCCGCTTTGGGCAGCAAACTGCTTTCAGTCATGCCCGGAATCGTATTCACTTCGAGAACAAACGGTTTTGAATCCTGTTCCCGCAGCAACACGTCGACGCGCGAATAGACTTCCACTCCCAGAGACCGGTGAGCCTTCAGCGCTTCGCCCTGAACCGTCGCAGTGATTTCCTCCGGCAAATCAGCGGGGCAAAAATAGTCAGTTCCCCCGGCGCCGGTCATCCAGGGATACTTGTTGGAAATGTCGTAGAACCCGGAGCGTGGCTGAATATGAACAATCGGAAAGACCTCATCACCCAAGACACCGACGGTCAACTCTTTGCCGGTGATCAATTGCTCGACGAGAACATCCGGACTGTATTTCGCCGCGTCAGCAATCGCGGTTTTCCATTCCTCCAAATCGTGAACGAGGTGAACCCCGACGCTGGACCCCTCACGCGGAGGCTTCACGACACAGGGAATCCCCACTTCTCCGGGCTCCGCCGTTCCGTCATTGACCACGACCGTCTCGGAGAGCGGAGTGCTGACCCCGGCCTGCAGAAAGCATTTCTTGCTGAGAATCTTATCAAAGGCGACGCGTGAACTGGATTCACGAGCCCCTGTGTATGGCACCCCTTTCTTTTCCATCAAGGCCTGAAGAGCACCGTCTTCGCCAAAGGTTCCATGAATGACATTGAAACCGATGTCCGTCCCGACAGGCAGATCGAAGTCCTCTCCCGTGACATCCACGAGGACAACCTCTCTGACCCGACCTTCCAGCGCACCCAGAACCCCTTTCGCTGAAGCCAGCGAAACTTCCCTCTCAGAACCGGGACCACCGGCAAGGACAGCCACCTTCAAATCTCTCAATTCTTTCATAAACTTTTTCTTATCGAAGTATTCAACAGGGTTGAGTCGTCGCCCGGACAGGGTTATGCCACTGGCTTTGTCGATGCGCCTTTAATGAATCCGCCTGCAGGTCCTTCGGGCAGCCGATCAGCGATGGCTCGCGCTATCTTGACCATGGCTTCCGCGCTGAAACCTGACTCCCATTCTCTACAAGAGCCCTCCCAGGTCACCTGTGGCCACGAAGCGAGCTGATTCGCGACGGGCGCCGGTGCGTGTCGTCGGCATTCACTACCCGAACCGGCGGTTCGCGCCCTCCCGGTGAAATCGAGGTATCGACAGGTCTGGCGCGAGATTTCATCCATTCCCAAAGCAGGAGGAGAATTTCCCCGGCGCGCTAATCCTTCGACTTTTTGCCATGGCTTGAAAACCGGAACTACCTCAACAGACTCCGAATCGGTTTCCGGCTGACCGCCGTCCAGCAAGGGAGCATCAATTCTTCGCGCAACCTCTCCGGATTTCCAGGATTCCGGCTCCGGATTTCCGGCCGAGAAGTGATTGTTCATGATGATTAAATGGGATCGTCCTGGCCAATGACCTGAACCTCAGTCTCCAGTTCGATCCCCCGTTCATCGAGCGCTTTTTTCTTTATCCCCGCAATCAAATCGAGCACATCTCGAGCCGTTGCGGCGTTTTCGTTCACAATAAAGTTGCCATGGATCGAGCTGACCATCGCTCCGCCGACACAGGACTCCTTCAGCCCCATTTCATCGACTAACTGCCCGGCGCCGATTCCCTCCGGGTTCTTGAAGATGCATCCCGCACTGGCCGCGACGGGCTGGGAGGAACGGCGCTTGTCCTTGGAGGCATCCATACGCTCCGCGATTTCGTGGTCGAGAGCGGGAGTCCCCTGAAACACGGCCGACACTGCTACGTTGTGAGCCAACTCGGGAACGTTCCGGTAGTGATGGCGAATCTCCCCGACCGGCTTTTCCAAAACCACTCCCTCGGCATCAATCATCGTAACACTGACGACCTGATCAAAAGTTTCCCATCCCATTGCCCCCGCATTCATTCGCAGGCTCCCGCCCACTGCGCCGGGAATACCTTCCATCCACTCGAAATCGCCGATCCCCGCCGACTGTGCTGCGGCCGCGAGTGCTTTAAACTTTACCCCCGCCCCGGCACGTATCGTGTTTCCGTCGACAGTAATCTGGGCGAACTCACCGCGAACAGGATTCACCACGACTCCGGGGATTCCACCGTCACGCACTAAGAGATTGGATCCCCTTCCGACAACCCGCAGCGGGGTTCCTGACTCGGCACAATAGCGAACAATCCTTGCGAGTCCACTCACTGTCGAAGGCTCGATCCAGAACTGAGCCGGACCTCCCACTTTCATCGTGGTGTGTTTGCGCATCGGCTCATAAAGCCTGACTACCCCCTCGTCTTCGCCAAGAATCGTTTTCAGGTGATCCATCCCGGCAAGGTCCCTGGCGAGCCTCGTGCCGACTTCGTGAATATTGCCGGCGCCGAGGGTCAAGACCCAGTCACCTGCCTTGAGCTTCCGCCCCACCGGAAGGTGAAGAGAACTCAGGTCCGGATGGCTCTGCGCCTGAGCCACCTCGCCAAGCTCCCGAATCGCTTCCACAATCGTGGCGCCGGTGATGCCGGGAATGGGCTGCTCACTCGCGGGGTAG
The DNA here is from genome assembly GCA_029233965.1 of Verrucomicrobiales bacterium. Taxonomy (GTDB): domain Bacteria; phylum Verrucomicrobiota; class Verrucomicrobiia; order Verrucomicrobiales; family DEV007; genus Arctic95D-9. Next base: position 174,370 of record JARGOP010000001.1, read on the forward strand.
ATGTCCGTGACCCAAAGCTCATCGACTCCATCAAAGCATTTCCCAAATTCATCGCGCAGAAGCTGCGTGCGGGAGAAGCGGTGAGGTTGAAAGAGGCAAATCAATCGTCCGGCGTGCTGGCTGCGGGCGGTCTGAATCGTCGCCGCGATCTCGGTGGGATGGTGGCCGTAGTCATCCACCACGGTGACAAAGTCCTCGTTGCGCTTGAGTTCGAAGCGACGGCGGGCGCCACGAAATGACCCGAGAGCCTCGTCAACCAGGTCAAAAGAAACGCCGGCTTCGTCCGCCAGTGCGATCACGGCGAGCGCATTGAGGACATTGTGGCGCCCCGGAATCCCGAGCCGGACCCGTCCATGCTCCCCCCCCTTTTTATAGACGGTGAATTCAGTTCCCGCCCCCTTCGGAGCAAGGTCGCCTGCAGAAAAGTCAAGTTCCCTCCGCCAGCCGTAGCTCACTGCGTTATCTCTCCCGGAACAAACCCCGGAAGCATGATGATCATCGCCACAGTAGAAGATTTTGCCGGAGGTCTGATCGCAGAACTGACCGAATACCGCGCGGATCTGATCAATTCCGCCCTCGTAAAAATCAAGGTGCTCTTCCTCGACATTCAGAAGGATAGCGTGCTCAGGATGAAAATTGACGAGCGTTCCATCACTCTCATCCCCCTCCGCGACGAAGAACTCCCCTTTCTCGTCCCAGTTCGCATTCGTGCCCAGGATCGGGATCTCAGCCCCGACGTAGTGGGAAGGAGCTTTCGCTCCGACCTTGAGAACGTGCGCCGCTAAAGCCGAAGTCGTCGTTTTTCCATGAGTTCCCGCAACAACGATGCCTTTTTTACTCTGCATGATTGACGCGAGAGCCTCGGCGCGCCGGAGCATGGGAATCCCTTTTTCGACGGCAGCGTCGAAAGCAGCATTCCCCGACTTGATTGCGCTGGAATAAATCACCACTTCTGCATCTGCGACCGCTTCCGCAGAGTGTGGCGAGGAGAATTTCAAACCGGCCTTTTCGAGGCGTTCCGTCTCGCGGGAGGTAACTCGATCCGAACCAGAAACGTGATGCCCGAGCCCCAGCAATAGAGAGGCAAGCCCGCTCATTCCCGAGCCGGCAACCCCGATCAAATGAACTCGAACGGGAGCATCCCGATTCCCGAACTTCGCCCCCCAGACATCACAAATATTACTCATAAACTCATGAACTATTCACAGCTCCCCGCAGATCACATCGCACACCCTGCCGGACGCATCCGGCATCGCCAGTGACTTCATCGCCTCGCTCATCCGGTTCAGCTTTTCCTCATTTCGAATCAATTCAATCATTCGCGGGGCGAAGTTCTCCCCGCCCAGCTTTCCCTGCGGCCAACTTTCGGCAGCACCAACCTCCTCGAAAATAGCGGCATTCAAGGTCTGGTGATCATCCGCTGCAAACGGATACGGGATCAACACCGAGGGTATTTCATAATGAGCCAGTTCCGTCAGAGATGACGCACCGGATCGACACACGGCAAGGTCTGCGACAGCGAGCACTTTCTGCATTTCGCTGCAGAAGGGGATGAGTTTTCCCGCCTTCGGATGCTCTTCGTAGGCAGGCAGGGCCGCGTCATAGTCTTTCGGTCCGCTGATCTGCAGAATCTGAATCCCAGCCTCTGCAAACTCCGCAAGACTGCTTGAGACCAGCTCATTGAGACGCCGGGCTCCCTGGCTCCCTCCCATGACAAGGATTGTCTTCTTCGCCGGATCCAGTCCCCATTCCAGGAGCGTCTCCGTTTTCGGTAACCGGGCTGCAAGCGAAGGCCTCAGAGGCGTTCCGACGACTTTCACCGGCTTTCCCTCGCCAAAGGGAGCAACACAACGCTCGAATCCGACGAGAATAGTGCGTGCGAATTTCGCGTTCAGTCGATTCGCCCGCCCGGGGATCGCATTCGACTCGTGAATGAAGGTGGGGAGCCCTTTCGACTGCCCCGCCATGAGCGGTGCGGTCGAGGTAAACCCACCCATCCCGAGCACGGCATCAGCTTGAAATGACTTCAGGAGCTTTCGACAGGAAAAGAAGGCTCCAACAAAGCGAATCAGAAATCCGGGCATCTTCAGGGATACCAGTTTAGGCATCGCCACCGTCGGCATTTTCTCAAAGCGAAGATGTCCATATCCCTCCGAAGCGAGCGCATCGATGTGCTTTTCTGAGATGAGGAGCAGAACTTCCCCTCCCCGTCTCGTCCATTCCTCAGCGACGGCGATTCCCGGAAAAAGATGGCCTCCGGTTCCTCCGCAGGCAATGACAAGACGCTTCTGAGATGAATCGGGCATGTATAAATTCGGGAAACAGGATATTTAGCACTAATTTCAGAATTACAAGAAAGAATACTCTCTCATTCATTCGAATGCATTCCAAAGAAGCTGACTTAGCACTTTTTGACAGCATTGCACCGAAGAATACAGGGAGAGGCAATGTCCGGAGAAACCTGGCTATCGATTAAACCACGACCCGAAGTGCGTTCGGGACTGCCTTGATAAGCTGGGGAGTTCGCGCGGCGACATCTCCATCCACCTGAATATCGATCACCGGATCCGTTTTGATGTCGACAGTCTTCACTCTCCAATGCGTGATCAACTTGGAAGCGTCGAGGTCTATCTGGTCCGGCTCCGTCTTGCGCATCCGTTCAAGCCCCATCATCTTTCTCGCCAGCTGAACAATGCCCTCAATGTTTGCCTTACGAAGAAGAAATACATCGAGCCGACCGTCATTGACATCGACCGAGGGCGCCAGGGTGAGACGACCGATCCCGACGGTGCCGGCATTGGCAACGACGCAGGCGACTCCGGACGCACTCACCTTTTCCTCACCATTCATGACCAGCTCGTAGTTTGCTTCCGGTATATCCTGCAGCATCTTGATCGCCGCGAAAACATAGGCCCATTTGCCGAACTGATCCTTGAGCTCACGGGTTGCCTCCTGGACGACCCCCACTTCAATGCCGCAACCGATGCGGAGAAGAAACGGCATGTCCCCCATCATCCCGATGTCGATATGTTTCGTCCGGTAGGTTTCGCCGCAGATTAAGTCACAGGCCTTTTCGAGATCGCCCGGCAGTCGCAGCTCGGATGCCACGAGGTTCCCCGTACCGCCGCCGAGGATCAGAAGAGGCACATCCGTTCCGACAAGACCGGAGGCCACCTCCATGACCGTTCCGTCGCCCCCGTAAACGGCAACTACTTCAAAGCCCTTCTCAGCAGCTTCTTTCGCCAGCGTGCGACCGTCTCCGGTCCCATGGGTGATCGAGATATCCCAGTGAATTCCGGCATCGCGGAATGCCTGATTCAGGATCGCGAGAAGTGGTATCCTCCGCGAAGGAGCGGGATTCACCACCACCATCACCGACTTGGGCTTACTCAGTGTTTGAAGATTGACCGGCTTAATCGACATGCAGTTCCGGGTTGGCTGGATAGTGTAGAATCAATTGCAAGGAACGTCCATTTCCTTGTAGGCTGCTATTCCGGACGAGTGATAACTACCTCGTAGTGACGTAATTGTCACGACAGCATTCTTTCGGATCAGTGAAATAGTCGCACCCTTGGCACGTTTCCGTTTCGACACCCCATTCCACTCATGCCCACCATCCTCATCGTTGACGACGAAGAAGATATTCGCGAACTCATCGCGATCAACTTGATGCGCGAAGAGAAATATACTCTTCTCGAAGCTATTAACGGCCTTGAAGCGTTGCATCTCGCCAAGACGAAACGTCCGGATTTGGTCATCCTGGACCTGATGCTTCCGGAGATGGATGGCCTCACGGTTCACAAAAATCTTCGCGAAGATCCCAGGACCGTGAACATCCCGGTGATCATGTTGACGGCGCGTGGCCGCCTTGAGGAAAAAATCCAGGGCTTGGAAATGGGAGCCGACGACTATCTTTCCAAGCCCTTCAGCCCGAAGGAGCTCATGCTGCGAGTGAGAAACCTGCTGCGCCGCACCAATCAGAACCAGGGAGGGAGCCTCATCGAGTCAGGTCCGTTCAGTCTCGACAAGAATGCGCTGAAACTGCATCTCGAAGGGGACGAAATCGAGCTTACTGCTACCGAGTTCAAACTCCTCCTCAGCCTCATCGAATCCCCCGGAATCACCCAGGAACGGAGCGATCTCCTCAAAAAGGTCTGGGGGTACAGTGATATGATCCAAACCCGCACGCTCGATACTCACATCAAGCGCTTGCGCGAGAAACTCGGCTCCAACGGAAATTCTATTGAGACAGTGCGCGGCGTCGGTTATCGATTTCTCGAAGAGACCGTCGAAAAGAATTAAAACTTGGAAACGACCATCATCATCGCCCTTGCCGCTTTGGCAGGCTGGCTGGGCTGGAGACTCTATCGATTGAGAAAGGGAATCGAAGGCCTCACTGCGGCGATTCAGAAAGATCCGCTTCCGTCCGTTCGCGAAATCGACGCCGATGTCTACCAGGAACGCCTGAAGGAACTCAGTTCAGCGGCTCTCAACACCGTTGCTGAAGCGACCCTGACAAGAGACTCGGAACTCAGAAAACGGGAATTCCTCGAAGCACTGCTCAACGAGATCAAAGACGCCATTTTCATTCTCGACAGCAACCGTGAAATCAGGTTCCTCAATGAATCGGCCCGACAACTCTTCCCGAGCGACCAGCCCTACACCGCGAGGGCCTTCATTGATATCTGTCGCGATCATCGGGTTTTCGACACCCTCGTCCTCGCAGACGAAGTCGGAGCAAAAGTCTCCGACAACATCGTCCTGCGAAAAATCAATCCGGAGACCGGCAGAATGCAGGAGATCAACCTCCTCGTGGAAGCCGAGCCGCTGACGTTTCAACGCAGCGGACCGAGTGCAGACACGGGCGCATGGGTTCTCCTGCGCGACATCACCTCACAGCTTGAGACCGAGCAGATCCGGCGGGACTTCGTCGCGAACGCTTCCCACGAACTCCGTACTCCGCTTTCCATTATCAATGGCTACCTGGAGTCGATGGATGACTCCGACGTCGATCTCAACCAGGCGCTTTACCGGCGCGCCATTCGGACAATGAGCAAACACGGCGAACGGATCGCACGGATCATTGATGACATGCTCACGATCTCCAAACTGGAGAATGCAGACAATCCTCTCCGACATGAAGCTTTCAGCCTGAGGGATTCCGTAGATGAAATGATCTCCCAGCTCATGCCCATCATCGAAGCCAACCATGCGCGTGTCAGCATCAAGTCGGACCCGGCAAACGCCGAATGGACTCTCATCGGCGATCGCTTTTACTGGGACCAGGTTTTCTTCAACCTCATTGAGAACGCTCTGAAACAGAACCCGGAGCCGGGTCTGAACATCAAGGTCCGCTTCTATGAAGAGAACGGACGATACGTAATTTCAATCAGCGACGACGGAATCGGGATTCCTTCAGCAGACGTCCCCCTGGTTTTCAAACGTTTCTATCGAGTCGAGAAACATCACGCGCAGCACAAAACCCCCGGAACAGGGCTCGGGCTCTCCATTGTGAAGCGGGCGATAGAAGCTCATCACGGAACTATTTCCCTGACCAGCGAGCCGGGCAGGAAAACCGAATTCATCATTTCCATTCCCGCGACCCGACTTGTGGGGAGCAGTCAGCCGGCGGACCGGAACCGCTAGAGAATCCTCCTCAGGCAAAAATTCCGTGATCTCAAGTAGCGGTCCAGCCGAAGAGCTTAGCGGCGTGCCGCAAGGAGACGCATCACGAAGTAGAGAAGCTGGCCCAGGGATGCAATCGCCGCGACCGTGTAGGTCATCGCGGCCCAGAACAAGGCATTCTTCGCCTTATCGTGATCGAGACTCCCCATCGCGTGAGAAGTGTCCAACCAGGCAAGGGCACGGTTGCTGGCATCGAATTCCACCGGAAGAGTGATGAACGAAAACAAAGTCGTTGCGGCGAACATGATCACCCCGATCAGCAGCACCGTAGTATTTCCTGAAGCCGCCATGAAAAGGCCTGCCATCAAAACATACATCATGAATTTGTTGGAAAGGTTGACGACAGGAACCAGCGCTGAACGCATCTTGAGCGGACCGTAGGCCCGCGCATGCTGAACCGCGTGGCCGCACTCGTGAGCGGCCACGGCCGCAGCGGCAACATTCCTCTGGCTGTAGACGACATCGCTCAGATTAACTGTCTTGTTGAGCGGATTGTAGTGATCCGTCAGTTGGCCGGGAGTCGAAATAATCTGAACATCAGAGATTCCCTCATCCTGCAGCATTTTGGCTGCAATTTCCGCACCGGACATCGCGATGGGCCGCTCAGAATACTCCCGGAAACGTTTCTTCAGTATCGAACCGACCCAAGTGCTGACAAGCATGGTCGCAATGGTAATGACGTAGTATATGATATCGATTCCCCCGAAAGACATGATGATGGATAATTGTTCGCTCGAATACTTTACGAATATCCCGCAGAAAGGAAATGAGAATTCGCCCTTTCCGAAGTCTGCGGGGGGCGCAAAAAAGCGACCCCGTCCGGACTACCACTGCCCGAACAGGGTCACCACTACCTGAGCCTCTGAAACTCAGAAATTTCGGTTATCGAATCACAACAGGTCGCTCACACAACCACCTTCTTGTACCTTCTCAGTGAATCAAGCGCTGCGCCTCCTCGGCAGTCCGGAAGCCGCCGGACGTCACCACGAGATAGAGCGTATTCGCAGGAGATTGAATCACCGCGGTCCCGATTCCGGAACGAAGCAGTGCATCATTCATCTCAGACGCATTCGATCCGCGGCGAAACGCCCCGAATTACACCCGATAAGGAGCCACTGCCGCGGACGACGAACTCCGCGGAGGCAGTGCCGCGGGCGCAGACCGGGCAGGAATCTGTGCGCCGGCGCTCAGCGGAACCAGCTCCCACTGCCCGCCAACCGAACGGTTGGCCGTGTTGTGAGCGATTGCCGGCGGCGCATACTGTTCCGCCGGAATTCCGTACTGGACGTCTTTCCTCCTTCCAACAAGGACGCGCTTTTCGGAAGGAACCGTCGACTGCTCATTCCCGGCAAGTCGGGCCGCGTCCTCCGGTTCATTCCCGGCTTCAGGGAGAGGGTCCTTTTTAAAGGCTTGAGACGGGGCGAATCGCTTTTGTGCAGGCGCATCAGTGGAGTTCGGGACCAGCAACGGCGCCGATCGCTCCTTACTTACCGCAGATGAAAGCGGCGGCATCGTTCCAATCACCATCATCGAACCACGGGCAGCCCGCTCCGGCGGCAGGCCAGTGTGCCTTGCAGCCGCCCGCGACAAATGAATCAAGGTGGAATCTGATCGCTTTCGATCATTGATCCGGACATCAACCATTTTTCCGCTCTCGAAGTTCGCCACCCTCCCCATCGTCCCCAGAGGCAGGGATGAATGAGCGCCGGTCAGGGCCGACACTTCGTACAATTCTCCGCTTGCGGTTACTCTTCCCTGCAACTGATCGCTGTAGATTCGAATCATGCCGCCCTACGCCCCCGCCGATTGGGCACGTAAACCTCCACACGACAGCACAAAAATCAGAAACGGTGTGAAACGGGCAATCATAGAATCTCCTCGCTTAGCTCAGTAAGATTTTAATAAAAATTAAGCCATTATTTTAAATTTTATTAATTTTTAATCTATGCATTTCTTTTCGCTTTCCGCTCTTATTTTTCCCCGACGGTTCCTCGTCCTCATTCTGCATTTTCCCCTCTCGCTCTACCCAAATAGTGCGCCGGACGGGCATCTGCGAAGCCGCGGCCGATTTGGGTTATGACCCGGGAAGGGGAGCCTTTCCGCCAACAATTTTGTGAGCAAGCCCGTTCCGGGGAGGAGATGATTGTTCTCGCATCAGTTGCAACGAGAACCTTACTTTTTCCCCGAGAAGCTATCCCTGATCAGAATCCACCGTCCTGAACGGGGACCACAAAAAGGCCGCCTGTAGATTTCCAGCAGGCAGCCTTTCCCAATGTCGTTGATTCAAGCGAGGTCGCAGGATCAGGTCAAGAGATCCAGAACCGGCACTCCCTTGTGCGCCACCGTGAAGGGCCGCTTACTCGGGCTATAGAGAACTTGATCGAGAGGAAGCCCCAACGCGTGAGCAATCGTCGCGTTGAAGTCAGGAATCTTGATGGCATTCTCGATCACCGTCTCACCACCTTCATCAGTCTTCCCATAAACGGTGCCTCCTTTGACCCCGCCACCGGCCAGCACTGAGCTGAAAGCCTTCGGATAATGGTCGCGACCGGCATTCTGGTTGACCCGGGGAGTTCTGCCGAACTCGGTCGTGAGAACCACGATCGTGTCCTTCAGTTTTCCACGGGCTTCGAGATCTTCGAGAAGAGCACCCATTGCCTGGTCCAGAATTGCGCACTTTTCCGGAGCTTCCACAAAGACGTTATTGTGCATGTCCCATCCATTCAGGGACACTTCGACGGCCCGGACATCATTTTCCACGAGTCGTCTCGCAAGGAGACAGCCCTGACCGAATGAGTTGTCGCCATAGCGTTCCCGCGTCGCTTCGTTTTCGTCCTTGAGGTCGAACGCTTTCAGATCTTCGCTTTTCATGAGGCGAACGGCGTCTTCATACATCTGTGTGTAGGCCCGGACCTGCTTCACGTCGTAGCGCTGATGAAACTCAGCATCAAACTCCTTCGCCAGCCCTAGTCGTTCCTCAAAAATCTCCTCCTTCACGCCGCGAAGCTTTGAGTTCCTCAAACCGGATTCCGGATCGTTGATCGCGAGCGGCTCATACTGAGGCTCAAAAAAACCGCCACCACCATTGATGCGACTGCTTCCGCCAACGTAAACGGAGCCCGGAAGATTTTCGTTCAACTTTCCTTTGAACTTCAGGGCCCATGCGCCGATTCCCGGGTGCTTGATCGTAGCCCGCTCCTCGTAGCTGGTGTGCATGAGATAATTTCCCTGCGCGTGGGCTCCCGCCGTTGAAGTCAATGATCTCACAATTGCCAACTTGTCGGCCTGCCCCGCCAACGCCGGGAGATATTCGGAAATCTGAATACCATCGACATTGGTCTGAATCGTTTTCGTCACTCCCTGATTCTCATGCCCCGGCTTGGTATCGAAGGTATCGAGGTGAGTCATCCCCCCGCTCATGTAAAGGTAAATGACATGCTTGGCCGCATTCTCCCGGGGAGTTAGCCCGAGATTTGGCCCAAGGGCACTATGACTGCGGGTTGTCATCCCGAGAGCACCAACTCCGAGGAAAGTTTTTGCGGTTCCTTCCATGAAGCGCCTGCGGCTCCATTCGTCGGATTTGAGTGCGGATTTCATATCGTGAATTTTTTGGGTGGGCGGATGATTGGGTTGGACTGAAATTATTGGACAAACATGAACTGTTGCGTGTTGAGGAGCGCCCAGACGAGTCCTTCGTAGGCGGAGTCTCCGTTTTTCCCGATCTGGTTGAGAGCGATCTCCATCTCGCGATCTGTTGGCTCGCGCGTCAGCATCGCCTGAAAGATCATCCTGGTCTTCTCTTTCGTGTCCCCAGCGGAGTGAATGCGGCGACCGAAGACAGCAAACTGATTCGTCAATGCCTCGGAAATGGTGCCATTGAGAAGGTTGAGCGCTTGAGGAACTGACGCTGAGTAGGAAGCATTTTCGATCACCTCCCGATCAGACTGTCCAAATTCACGGAGAAAATGCCCCCGTCTTGCCGGCGACTCCAGTTCAGATGCCCGTGCCATTTGCGACACCAGTGATGTGTAAACCCGATACTCCCCTTTCAGGCGATCTTTCCAGACCTTCTCCTGTTTCCGGTCGAGACCTTCGGGAGGGTCCGGATAGGCAGGCTTGGGAAGCTTGGTGAGGACCGCGCCTTCGTCTCCGGAAGCCATCATTTCTCCGCCCTGCATTGTCATGCTCATTTCGCTCATGCCCATCGCCGCGAGAAGGTCATCGCCATCCACTTTCTTTCCGATGTGGTTGTAGCCAATGCTCTCGACCACGTTTCTTGCCTCCCGACGAAGGCCGTTCAGCTCGTTCTGCAGTTTCCTGTATTTCACCTCATCGCCCGATTCACGAGCGGTATACATCTGCTCTCTGATCTTGTCCTGTTGAGGCCTACTCTTATCGTAGGTGGAAGCCACTTCCTTGACCATGGCGATAAAATCCTCCTCGCTGCGACCTTCGAGGGCATTGTAAACCTGGCGAACTCTCTCGACGGACTCAAGCTGTGCCTTCAGGCGTGGTCGGTATCCATCGGCCTCCGGAAGGGCAAGCGCCACGATCGAATCCCAGATCTGCTCTGCGGTCATGCGACGAAGGACCGGTCCCTCGAAATAATAGGGCATGCCGAGAACCAACTCCTCGCGATTCACTTCGCGCTGGTAGGCATTCGTGCGATAGAGAACCTCCTGGAATGCCCTCATATCGTAGTCGAGATCCCGCATGAGACCTTCGAGGTAGGCAAGCAGGTCCGGATTGGTCACTGCCGTGTTATCAGTCAATTCATCCACCGGCTCAAAAATCCCGTGCCCGAAAACCCGCTTCCAGAGACGGTTCGCAATGACTCGGGTAAAAGTGGGATTCTCCGATGAAGTGATCCACCCGGCATAGGCATCAATCATGCTGTCATCAATGCTCTCAAGGTCGATATCCGCACCAAACATCGTCCGCGGCTTCACCGGGTCATTCGGCTTCGCATCATCATACTGATAGTCGTGAGGAAGCTTGAGCGTCTTCTCCACCTCGCTGGTTTGAATATACTGAAGAGGATTGTAGAGTTCGTTAATCGCATCGCGCATGCCCCGATTTTCGTGTTCGTAGGCGGCATAAGCATCGATGGAACGTTTTGCGTGCTTCCTGAACTGGGCATCCGTAATCCCAAGCCGTTCAAGAGATCTCTCGTAATTCTTATTCGAAACAAAGGACTTCAGAGTTCTCTCATTGGTTATTTGAGGAAATTTTTCGATCTTCACTGCATTCTCCAGCACAGCCTTTCGCTCATTGCGCTGATATTCCGCCAGAGCCTTCCGGTTCTCCGAATCGTAGCGTCTCGCATCCATCCCGTAGGAAAAGGCAGCCATGTGGAAATAATCCATCTGCGTCCAGTCATCAAAAGGGTGATTATGACACTGCGCGCACTCAAGACGCGTCCCGAGAAAGACACGGACGGTGTTCGACATGTTGTCGAGGGGCATCCCGCGGTCACGAATGTAGTATCCCACTGCTCCATTGTCCCAGATTTGACCCCGCGCTGCGATCAACTCCCTCACAAAATCGTCATAGGGCATGTTCTTCTCGATCGCATCCCGCACCCAGAGCTGGTAGGCAGCCTCCGCCTGTCGGGCGTTGTTTCCGAGGCCGGAATTGATCCGCAGGATATCCGCCCAGAAGTTAAAGGCATGGCTGACATGACCATCGCTCTCCAGAAGATCCCGAATGAGCTGCTCCCGCTTCCGCTCGTAGGTCGATCCGTGAAAGTTTTCGGCTTCTTCGATCGTCGGGATCCGTCCGGCAATATCGAGATAGGCCCGCCGGACAAATGTCGCATCATCAATCGGAGGATTCGGCGCAACACCATTTTCCTTCAGCACTGCATTCACAAGGCGATCCACCTCCTTCGCGGCGGCGTTCAGATCGACAGTCTCTGCCGACCCTTTTGCAGCAGGATTGGCAGCATTGATGGAGGCCGCCAGAAATGGCATGATCCAGAAGATAGAACGGAGGATGTGCATAGTCACGAGCAGGTTGCAAACAGAATACCCCGACAATTGGAAAACGTTGCAGCTCTTTATGAGACCTGATGACGCCACCCTGTTGACCTGAAAGAGCCCTCCCTGCAGGATGTCCGACCGAATCCAGACGGCGCCGGGATTGAGGTTTTCTCTCAGTCAGCCTTCGGGGAATTCCTCAACCTCAGCTTGTTGCGTCCGTAGCTCTTCAATCATCTTATCGATCTGATCGACATGCTTCAGAGGGGCCCGGCGGCGCAGATGCTTGTTCCAGAGAACCTCGCGGAACGCCTCCATTTCTTCGAGCGAAAGCATTTCCTTCTGCTCCCACTCGGGGTCTGATTTGCGGGTGAAGAAGAACTCCCACCGACCGGCAAAATGCTGGGCCCGGTAAAATACCTGCTCACCGTCTTTCGCCCGGTCACGCCATTCGTGTTTGGTCATGACGGAGCGAGGACTTCTTTCAGGGTTGCGATGCAGCGGCGATTCTGATCCATCGTCCCGACTGAAATCCGCACCCATTCCGGCAGTTTGTAGCCGCTCATGGCACGGATGATAACTCCCTTTTGAAGCATGGCTTTGAACACTGCATCGCCGTCTCCCACCTTCACGAGAACGAAGTTCGCGACGCTGGGAACATACTCAAGCCCCATCTCGTCGAAAGACGCGTGGAGAAAGGCGAGACCTTCGTCGTTTACGTCACGGGTGCGCTGCTGATGATCCCCGTCGGCGAGCCCGGCAATCGCACCGGCCTGGGCGATCATGTTCGTGTTGAAAGGCTGACGGCATTTCTGAAGAACCGTCGCGATTTCCGGCGTCGTGATCCCGTATCCGATCCGCAACCCGGCAAGACCCTGAATCTTGGAAAAGGTGCGCATGATGACAACGTTCCGCCCCTCGCGAACATACTTGAGGGTGTCGGGGGCATCGTGCAGGAACTCATGATACGCCTCGTCAAAAATGACCATGACGTGGTCCGGGACTTTCGCCATGAAGCGATCAATCTCCTCCTGCCCGACCATAGTTCCGGTCGGATTGTTAGGATTGGCGATGAAAACCTTTCTCGTCTTCGGGGTGATCGCCGCCGCCATCGCATCGAGATCGTGCACGTAGCCCGGATCCGGCACTTCGATCGTCTCCGCACCGAAGAGGGTCGCCATCAGTTTATAGACCACGAAGGCATGCTCCGCCGCAATGACGTTGTCGCCGGGATTCAGAAATCCGTGACCGATCAGTTCGATGATTTCGTTCGAGCCGTTCCCGAGAATGATATTCTCGCGCCCGAGTCCGAACTTCTCGGCAATGGCCGTGCGAAGCTTATAACCGCCGCCATCAGGATATACGTGCACGCCCTCCGCGGCTTCTTTCATCGCCTCAATCGCTTTGGGCGACGGTCCGAGTGGATTTTCATTGGAAGCTACCTTGATGATGTCCTCCGGGTTGAGTCCAAGTTCGCGGGCGGTCTCCTCGATCGGCTTACCGGGATCGTAGGCGACGAGATTCTCGAGCCAGGGGTGGGCTTGTTGGGTAATGTTCGACATGAAGAAAGGTTTTAGAGAGAAACGTTGATCGCCGCGCTGGCGTTGCGGGCTTTTTCGCGGGCTTCATCGATCGTGGCTCCACGAGCCACCGCAACGCCCATACGGCGTTTGCCGGCGACCTTCGGCTTTCCGAAAAGACGGATCTGGGTATCGGGCTCGACGAGCGCGGCTTCAAGGTTACCGTAGGATACGCTCTGCGACTCGCCCTCGACGAGAAGGACCGCGGAAGCGGAAGGGCCATGTTGTTGAATGTTAGGAATCGGCAACCCGAGAATAGCGCGGGCGTGAATCGCGAACTGGGAGAGATCCTGCGAAATCATCGTGACCATGCCGGTATCGTGCGGTCGCGGGGAAACTTCGGAAAAAATGACCTCGTCCCCTTTGACAAAAAGTTCGACACCAAAGATCCCGCTGCCGCCCAGCTCATCGGTGATCTTCTTTGCATACTCCTGAGCCTCTGCCCTGGCTGCGGCGCTCATCGGCTGCGGCTGCCAGCTTTCCCGGTAATCGCCATCGACCTGAATGTGGCCAATCGGCTCGCAATAAGACGTCCCGCCGACATGCCGAACCGTGAGCTGGGTGATTTCGTAGTCGAATTCGACAAAGCCCTCAACGATGACCTTTCCCTTCCCCGCTCGTCCACCTTCCTGGGCATACTGCCACGCCGCATCCACTTCTTCAGCGGAGCGCACGGTGCTCTGCCCTTTGCCGGAAGAGCTCATGATCGGCTTGATCACGAAAGGCAGGCCGATTGCCTTCACGGCTTCGCGATATTCCTCCTCCGTCGACGCAAACCGGTAGGGCGAAGTCCGGAGCCCGAGATCCTCGGCAGCAAGTCGTCTGATCCCCTCGCGATTCATCGTCAGCTGCGTCGCCCGTGCCGTGGGGATTACCGTCGTGGTTCCGGCCGCTTCCAGTTCTGCAAGCGTGTCTGTCGCAATCGCTTCCACTTCAGGAACGACGAGATGGGGCTTTTCCTTCTCAATGATCCGCTTCAGCGCTTCCCCATCGAGCATCGAAACGACGTAGGACCGGTCCGCGACCTGCATCGCCGGGGCATTTTCGTAGGCGTCCACCGCGATCACCTCAACGCCGTAGCGCTGAAGTTCGATGACGACTTCCTTGCCCAGTTCGCCGGACCCGCAAAGCATGACGCGGGTGGCTTCTGACGTAAACGGGGTTCCTATGCTTGCCATGGTCGCTACCTTAGAGATAAACTCGAAATACCAAAGGAATTTTCCCGCTCCAGCAGGAAGATTCTTTCCGTTCCCATGTCGACCGCTTCTCAATGGCTTCTTCTCCTCCGCGTTCATGCACGCATGGCCGGCGTCAAAGCGACCCACTCCGTGAAGAACGCACGTCTCATGACGGCGACGATTCTTCTCTTCCTGCTCGCCTACACACTGTCGGCCTACTGGCTCTTCAGCGAGGGGCTTGCCTATGTGGCGCGACTCCCCGGCGCGGGGGCCCTCCTCAGCGACCGGCTCATCTACGTGATGTTTTTTTGCTTCATGATGATGCTGATCTTCTCAGTCGCGGTCACGAGCTACATTTCCCTCTATCGGAATCGGGATACGAGGTGGCTTCTGACGCTGCCGATTTCTCATCGCACCATCTTTCTCTGGAAATGCTTTGAGTCGGCGATGTTTTCGGGCTGGGGTTTGATCTTCATCCTTTTTCCCCTCCTCCTCGCCTTCGCGCAGATTCGCGATGTCCCTTTCGGCTTTTTTCTGAAAGTGCTCTTCGTTCTCATTCCCTTTCTGATTCTTGCGAGCACTCTGGGATCGCTCATTCTCGTGACCGCCGTCCGCTTTCTTTCCCGTCGACAGATTCTCTTCGTGACCGCCCTCGTTGGTCTGATCCTCGTTGCTTCAGCCATCCAAACCGCCCTCCTCAATCGGGAAGTGATTCAAAAAGAGGAATTGAGTTCAGCCTTCACCTTTCAGCGGGTCCTTCACCACACCAATATCTCAGTCAACCGGGCCCTCCCCAGCACCTGGCTCTCAGGGGCGATCATCAACTGGACGCGGCCCTACCGACACTTTGGGAACTTCCTCTACCCCACCCTACTCTTCAGCAACGCCCTCATGGGCCTGATGCTGGTTCATCGGGCCGGCGGGGCCTGGTTTTACCGATCATGGAATCGATCTCTGCAACATTCCGCTTATTCCGCGATTCGCCGGGAATCCTACCACAACGCCCCGTCCGTGGAGCAGTTTGTCAAAAAGCGGACGACCAACCCTTTGATCCGGGCACTCATCGGGCGCCCCAATGCCGCAATCTCGAGAAAGGACTTCCTCACCTTTTTCCGTGACCCGGCTCAATGGGTGCAGTTCTCCCTCGTCTTCGGGCTCCTCGCAATCTACGCAAGCGGGCTGCGGCAGATGAACGGAAACATCGACATGCCGAAAGACCTCTATCTCGTCGCCTTCCTGAACCTCGCCGTTTGTGCCCTCGCCCTGTCCACCCTGACAACCCGCTTCGTTTTTCCCCAGTTCAGTCTCGAAGGCCGGAAACTCTGGATCCTCGCAATGTCGCCACTCAAGCTTTCGTCGCTGGTCATCCAGAAATTTGTCACCAGCACCCTCTTCAGTGGATTCATTATCGTGATGATCCTCCTGATCGGTGGATACAACCTGCAACTGGGTTGGGCCGACTCTCTCTTCTTCGCCTTTGCGATCGGATTTCTGGCAATCGGATTGAACGCCCTCGCGGTCGGCCTCGGCGTAATCTTCCCCAATCTGGAAGAATCCAACGCCGCCAAAATTGTCAGCGGATTCGGCGGAACTCTCTGTCTCATCGGCAGTTTTATCTACATTCTCCTCTTCATTCTCCTCCTCGCGTGGGCCCGATGGGACGTATTTCAATCGAATGAGATCAATTCCAACTGGCTCTACAACCCGCAAAGTCAGGCCGCGATCGCTGGAGCGCTGTTCATAAATACTGTGGTAAGCGTGGTTCCTCTAATTTTTTCACAGAAAAAGCTAAAAAGACTGGAAATTATAAGCAATTTATAATATTAATGGTTTGTTAACTAAATTTAACCAATCATTTCTTCCCATGTCTGCTGCTGCTGAAATCCAACCGATGTTTTTTGATGAAGAAGGTGGAAACGATCTTGAGATCCAGTTCGATCCCAGGCAGTTCGAAGCAGTGACACCGTACAGCGAAGATCTCAACGATGAGTACCAGCAGGCACAGGATCAACTGCGCCAGCTTCGCCAGCAGGAAGAGCAGATCCGCCGACAGGCTGAGGAACTCGAAGAGCTCACGCAAAAGGAAGAGCAGTTCAAAGAAGGTCGTTCCTCAGTGACCGAGCAGCTCAGCAAGTACCTTTCCATCCTGGATCAGGAAGCAACTGAGGCGCAACGTCTTGCCGAAGACTGCGGCGCAGCCCATGAGCGTCTCGAGAGTCACCTTTCACACATCAACGCACTTCGTCCGGAGACCTGGAGCCGCGCCGACCGCAAGGCGGAAATCGCCCGCGCCCTGAGCTACGTTGAGGCCGCCGAAGAGGAACTCGAAGATGTCACCTCTCTGGTAAACAGTTTTGGTAAAAAAAGCCCGGGACTCTTTCAGCTTAAAGCACATCACCGTCGCCCTTCCAGCTCGGGCAACGGCTCCTCGCAGCAGCAGGACTTCGGCTACTGGCTG
Source organism: Verrucomicrobiales bacterium (assembly GCA_029233965.1). Classification (GTDB taxonomy): domain Bacteria; phylum Verrucomicrobiota; class Verrucomicrobiia; order Verrucomicrobiales; family DEV007; genus Arctic95D-9. The sequence goes on from JARGOP010000001.1 coordinate 191,249, forward strand.
AAGAGCGGCTTCGCGTTCTCCCTTCCGCTTGTCGGATTTGCGGTGATCGCGCTCCTCGTCGTTCTCTTTTTCTAAAAAGACCGTTTTTCTGCAGCTGACCACTCAGAGTGTAACCACCCTGCCCCGGGCTCATTCAAAGACAGCAAGTTATGGGAATGTTTTCATCCTCTCCATCCAATCGTCGTCGCCGTAGCAAGAAGAAAGCGGATCGATCCTGGATCGATGAACCGGCTTCAACAAGAGTCAAGCCCCGAACCGCACGGAAGGCCGGGCCGACCCATCCCCGTGAGAAAGCGCACCAGCTTCACGCGCAGATCGGAGCGATTGAGAATTTCCTCGCCAAACATCATCAGGCGGAAATTCAGCGGATGAAGATGAAAGAAGAGAACATCCTTCCTCCTCCGGATCGCTCCCGGCATCGCAAAGCCCGAAAGTCGGTGACCATGGCAGCCCGCCGTCGTGAGGATGCAGAGCGGAACCGCACGAGTCTTAAATTCCTCGTCATGTTCTGCACAGCCTGTGGGCTCGGCTGGTGGCTGATCTTTGCGGGGGTTTAGGCCTCGTAAGTCACGGGACGGACTGCGCAGTCTGTCTTCATCAAGAGCAGCGGGAGACGGAGTAGGCAATACGTCCCACACTGGTCCCCGGGGAAGTCTCCGGGGACAAAGATCACTGATCAAAGCAAGCAAGCGGCATCACTCCGCAGCTTCAGTCTCCTCTTCGCGAACTCCATTCTTCACCTCGAATTCACGGCACCAGCCCTTGATTTCGAGATCATTGAAGATCTTGCCCATGACGCGACGAAGAAGTCCCTTAAGATTGGGATTCTCCAACCCGGCAAGACTGCGCACCGCGGCATCTTTGTAGGTTTCCAGAAGGAGGAGGCACTTTTCATCCGCCTCGACTTCGTGGGCCAGGGTGCGGATTTTATGAATCGCGATGTCCTTGAGGTCTTCGTGGCTCCAGAGTGACTCCATCAGTGCCTTGTCGTCCCCCCTTGCCCGCTCACGAGCGAGAGCGAGGAGAACACTCGGACGCATTTTCTCGAGTTCATTGTCGCCGGCATCGGCTCCCAGGTCGTCCATGTCATCGCGGATCTGGTAGGCGATCCCGAGATTTTCGGAATACTCCTTGAGCACATCCCCGACTTCATCGAGCTTGCCTGCGTAGCTGGCTCCGAGCTTCAGAGCGACCTCAAAGGCCGGTGCTGTCTTTTGTCTGAAAATCTCGAGCACCTGCTTGGATTTCAACGGCTTGGGATCCTGAGCCCAAACGAGCTCAGCGCCCTGACCACGACACAATTCACGCTGTCCGCGGGATGAAACGAGAAGCATTTCGGTCTTCTGTGCATCGGAAATTTCACTCTCGCCAATGAGGCGATAGCCCTCACCGATCAGCAAGTCCCCGGCGTTGAGTGCAACCGGAATGCTGTGCTCAACATGAAGCGTGGGCTGATCGTAGCGACCGTGATCCTCGTCTTCGATATCGTCGTGGATGAGTGACGCTTTGTGGAAGAGCTCGGTCGCGACGGCGATCTTCTTGAGATCCTCCGGGATCGGTTCTCCGCGATCATCGCGCAACGCTTCAAACGCGGCGGCGGTCAGGAAAGGACGCCAGCGCTTGCCGTCACGGGCCAGCCATTCGCGGGCGATTTCCTCCTGGCGACCTTCGGCAGGCCCCATGATCGTCTCGATCGACTCAGCGGTGAACCACTCCTTCACCTCTTCGTGCAGAGCGTTGAGATCAAGACGGCGGGTTTTGTCGTCGCTCGTGAGATGGATGTATTCCCAGACCCAGTCAATGTCGACGGTGGTGTTGATGCAGTCGTCCTGCAGAAGGGGCACAGCGATGGAGGGAATCGCGGCCGCTTCGACATAGGGAAACGTGCGTTCGAGAACGGGCAGGCAGGAGATCCCGACGATGGCCTCAATCTGGCCGGTCTGAATCAGAGACATCACAATTGCCGATCCCTCCGCGACCAGAACAGCATATCCGAGACGCTCCGCCTCGTTCTGGAAATCCTGGATCGAGCAGAGCCCGCACTGTTTGCAGAGAAGGCCAAATTCATCGAATGGCGCGGGGCACTTGTCCTCGACGCGAAGGCACTTCGGCATGAGGAGCAGTCTACGCTCGTAGGGAATCTCGGCGAGTGTTTCCCGCCACATCTCATTGTTCAGACAGACCGCCGTGTAGTGGAGATACGTCTCGTCGCCTTCGTAGCCAAGTTCCTTGAGAATGACGCGGGCGTGAACATCCAGTTCGTCCAGAGGCATCGGCGGAACCGGATTCACCTTTTCGATGTAGGCACGGATCGAAGCGAGAAAGTGATCCCGTTCGATCTTGGTCTGCGGAATGTATTTCTTCGGCGGACGAAAACGGGTCGTGGTAACGGGAACCGGCTTCGGAATCTTGATGGTTTGGATGGAGTCGACGGGTGAGGACATAGAAAGGAGGTCGATTCAAGAGGGTCAGCTTATGGACTCAACCCTGTTCAGTGGACTCTAACATGAGACAGAGTCTCGAAAAGCACAATTCATTCAATGAATAGCGTCCTGCGCAATTAAGGGAACATTTTCGGCAACGTTTTGTAACGTTTGGGTTCGCAGTGTTGTCTACCGATTCACCGCGATGTTCAGAATGGTCGCGGCATGGCCCTCACTCAGCTCGTTTTTCGTCTCCGCAACGCGGATTGCAGCAGTGTGAAAGGCATTACCAAGTCCCTGAGCGAGAATAACACTGCGAGGATAGTTGAGACCCTTGCTGTAGTGGTGATAGAGATCGATGGGCTCCCAGTCGCCGCCATCGATGCTGACCTCGAGGATTCCGGCATCCGGTCCCGCAAGCACGAACGCTCCCAGCATGTTCCCGGAAAAGGTGAAATAAAGGTAGTTCCCCGCCTCGTCAGAGCGAAGCGCCTCATACACTTTGTAGTCGTTCCGGATCTGCCCGACCGGGAGCAACGATTCTGAGACCGGCTCAAACTTCCATCCGCCGAGCCAGTTGAGCTTTTGAGGATCAACGAGTTCGATGGCATCATAGGCACCGGAGTCCAGCCGCTCCGGAATTGCGACCAACTGCGGAGTCTCCCCGGAAACCGTCTCGTCGATGACTTTTGTAATGAGACCGGTGGCGAAACGGTACCCGGCTTCGTTCGGATGAGTCTCATGGTAGTCCTCTTCCCAGGTCATCGTCCCTGCCTCGATCTCATTTGCAAGCGCCTGACCGATATCGACGATGGGAATATCGTAGTGCCGTGCGACATCCTTGTGCGCGGAGATGCTCACGGCTTCTTCACCCGCCTGCTTCTTCTCAAGGATCTGTGGATTCACGAACTGAACCGAAATGACGTCGCCTTTCGGGTTGGCTTCAAAATATTGACGGACAATCCCCTCAAGCCCCCGAACCGCAGTCTCGTAGTCGTGAGCGGCATCCTGATCGTCATTCACCGCAAATTCGACGATGAGAAGATCGATTTCGCCCTGCGAAAGCACGTCGCGTTCGACACGAAAAGCACCGCTCAGCGAACAGGTGGAACTCAGCCCCGCATTCGTGAAGGTAAAATCCACATCGGACCAGTTCTCCTTCAACCAGTCAGCGACCATTTTGCTGTGGCCTGTCGCCTTTTGCGTGATCGATCCCCCGAGAAAGGCCACGTGAGCCTTTCGTTCCTTCTCCATCTTTGCGATAAAATTGGAAACCCCGCGCGATCCCATCTCGATCACAGGAACCTCATCGGCTCCGATGGCAGGATTCGAAAAAAGAATGGCGAAAACAGGGATCAAAAAAAGCGGCCTCATGACTTGTCTTCCTGCAGTAAACGCGACAAGACTGGGGAGATGAAACTCTTTTCCGCCCTTTTCGCGCTAACGACCCTGATCACCGTTCAGGCTTTCCCGGCTGAAAAACCCAATCTCCTCGTCATCATGGTCGATGATCTCGGCTACGGGGATCTCTCCGTCTATGGAGCGCCCGATCTGAAGTCACCTCATATCGACGCACTCATGAATGACGGCATGCGCTTCGATGCCTTCTACGCCAACTGCCCTGTTTGCTCCCCCACCCGCGCCTCGTTTCTGACCGGCCTTTATCCTGACATGGCGGGCGTCCCCGGCGTCATTCGAACCCCTCTCCCTGAGCGACCGACGAGCTGGGGCAATCTGCGAAACGACGTTACGACCCTGCCGGGCCACTTGAAAACAGCAGGATACGACACCGCCCTCATCGGAAAATGGCATCTCGGACTTGAGGCGCCGGATCGACCCAACGATGTCGGGTTCGATTTCTTCCATGGGTTCCTCGGGGACATGATGGATGACTACTACGATCACCTCCGTCACGGCGAGCACTACATGCGTCGCAACGAGGAAGCGATCCACCCGGAGGGACACGCCACCGATCTCTTCACGGACTGGACCGTCGATTACCTGAAAGAGAGGAAGGACCAGGAAAACCCGTTCTTTATCTTCCTGGCCTACAACGCACCGCACACCCCGATCCAGCCGCCTCAGGACTGGCTTGAAAAGGTCAAAGCCCGGGAAGCGGGGATCGATGAAAAGCGTGCCGCTCTTGTCGCCCTGATCGAACATCTCGACGACGGCGTCGGTCGTGTCGTGCAGACACTCAAAGAGGAAGGGCTCTGGGAGAACACTGTGACCATTTTCACGAGTGATAATGGTGGTCAGTCCAGCGTCGGAGCCCGCAACGAGCCCTGGCGGGGAGGAAAGCAGGAAATGTGGGAAGGCGGTATCCGCGTCGGAACCTCTGTGACCTGGCCGGGAACGATCGAGGCCGGCACAGTGCAACCCGATCACGTCTCACTCACGATGGATCTCTTCCCCACCCTTGCCGAAATCGCCGGTATCCCCGTCGATTTTCATCTTGATGGCCGAAGCTTTCTCCCTGTACTGAGGGGGGAAGCGTTCGAAGAGGAGCCTCGCCCTCTTTTCTGGGTTCGACTCGAAGGGAATCCGAGATACGGCGGCCTCGCCTATCATGCTGCGAGGATGGGCGATTGGAAAATTCTTCGCAACACACCCTACGAGCCCTATCAGATGTTCAATCTCGATCAGGATTCAGGCGAAGAAAGACCGGTGGATCGTTCCAAGGCTCCTAAAAAATTCGATGAGCTCTACAACGCGCTCATGATGCATCACAACCATGCCGGGAAGATCCCCTGGCAGCGGGAAAACCCCTGAGATGTCCCGCCGCACCGTTCTTGATCTTCCTCTGGCCCGCTACGGCAGGTCGGAACGTGGCGTTTCATTGGACTACCTTGAAGCGGGCGATGCCTGCGATCTCCTCATTGTTGCAGGTATTCACGGAGAGGAATCAGACGGAGTCATCGCCCTGTCGCGGGCCTTTCGATCCGTTTCTTTGGAAAATATCGCGCCTTCCGTTGCCGCCGTGTTCTGCGCGAATCCGGACGGGGTTCTCCTCGGAACCCGGGGAAACGCGAACGGAGTCGACCTCAACCGGAACTTTCCCGCCTCAAACTGGTCACCCGATGCCACCACGTGCCGCTGGCATGCCGATGAAGACGATACCATTCCAATTCTCACCGGCGGAGAACCGGGCTCGGAAGCCGAGACGAAAGCGCTCATTTCATTGATCGGGTCACTTAAACCAAAGCAAATCCTGACACTGCACGGACCACTCGCCTGCATTGATGATCCGGAGGCAAGCTCTCTCGGGTGCTGGATCGCAGATCGCACCGGCCTGCCCCTTGTGAAGGACATCGGATACCCGACGCCGGGCTCCATGGGAACCTGGGCCGCTGAAGCCGGAATCCCGATCATCACCTGGGAGTTTCCTCCGGACGGAGTGGAGACCCTGAGCCGCTCGCAGGTGCCCGTCCTCGTCGATATTATTTCCGGAAACTTTCCAGGCTGAGCCGTGTTGTAACCGGGAGAACCTCCACCACGTCTTTTTCTGCAACATGGCCTCCAGAATCTCCACCGCCCTTCTTCTGCTCGTTCCCTGTTCCGGTGCTGCTGAAGTCACCTATCATCAGGACATCGCCCCTATCGTCTATCAGAACTGCACGAGCTGTCATCGCGAAGGCGAAAGCGCTCCCTTCTCGCTGAGCAACTACGAAGAAGTTTCCCGGAAAGCAAAAACGATCGCCCGGGTCATGGATGGTCGCTACATGCCCCCGTGGCACGCCTCGATCGATCACCTCCCTTTTCGGGACATGCGCCGACTCAGCGATGAGGAAATTGCCCGCTTCGCGTCCTGGATCGAGGCGGGAAAACCGGAGGGGGATCCCGCCACGGCTCCTTCTCTGCCGGATTTCCCGAAAGGGTGGCAACTTGGCGAACCAGATCTCGTCGTCACCATGGCCTCGGCCTACGAGGTCCCTGCGGATGGTCCTGACATTTATCGAAATTTCGTCCTCCCGCTCGACCTTCCCGAAGACAAATGGGTCAAGGCAGTCGAGCTTCGCCCCTCCGCCCGCTCCGTCCTTCACCACAGCCTCTTCTTTCTCGATGACAGCGGGACAGCCCGATCCCTCGATGGAAAAGACGGAAAGCCCGGCTTTTCAGGGATGGGATTTCGAAAAAGCGGATCACTGGGAGGCTACGTCCCCGGGGTCACTGCTCAAAAGCTTCCCGGAGACCTTGCCCGCCCGCTTCCCAAAGGATCCGACATCGTGCTTGCCACCCACTTTCATCCCTCGGGAAAGGTGGAGAATGAGCAAACCACGATTGGTCTCTATTTTGCCGATGCTCCCCCAAGCCGACAGTTGCAGGAAGTGCAGGTCCCGCCCGGTTTCGGTCGCGGCGCCGGAATCGACATCCCGGCCGGGGAATCGAACTACGTCATCGAAGACACCTTCACCCTTCCCGTCGATTATGAAGCCATCTCCGTGGGTGGCCATGCCCACTACATCTGCGAAACGATGAAGATGACGGCGACGCTGCCGGATGGTGAGGAGAAGGTTCTCCTCGAAATCACGGACTGGGACATGGACTGGCAGGACACCTACTACTTTACTGAACCGGTCATTCTCCCGGCAGGGACCGTGATCAAATCCGTCATCAGTTACGACAACTCCGCCAACAATCCCGACAACCCTCACACCCCGCCACAGCGAATCAAGTGGGGACGCGAGTCCACCGATGAGATGGGGAGCCTTACTCTCGTCGGGGTGCCGGTCGAGGCCGACGACTTCACCCGATTGAGCCGGGCCACCAAAGTCGAACGCGCCAAAATTCTCTCCAACCTTGGACGGGAACTGATCAATTCACGGGTCGCAAGCCGGCTTCCGCAGATCATGAAGTCCCTCGACAAGAACCGTGACGGCAACCTCGATGCTTCCGAGTTGCCGGAGCGGATGAGAGGCGCCCTCCTTTTGAAGCTCGATACAGATGGCGACAAATCACTCAACCCGTCCGAGTTGCAGGCACTGAAAGACTGGCTTGAGAATCTGCAGGCCGGGGAAAACGTATGACACTCATCCGACTCATTCTCAGCCTTGTTTTCCTGGTTCCCTCTCTCTCCTCAGCAGAGGAAAAAGAGAAGGCAAGCGTCTGGATCTTCGTGGCGGTCGATTGCCCGATTGCAAACGGTTATGCCCCGGAAATGATTCGCCTCCAGGATGATTTCGAGAGTCGAGGAGTTGCCTTCACGCTCATCTATCCGGAACCGGCCTTGAGCGAATCAGCGATCTCTTCACACCTGAAGGATTATGCACTCGACCTTGATTATCATCACGACAGGGACCATTCCTACGTGAAAAAGAGCGGCGTCACGACCACTCCTGAAGTGGCCGTTTTTGATGCGAATGATCAGTTGGTCTACCGGGGAAAAATCGATAATCGCTACACGGAATTCGGCGACCGCCGCAACACCGCGACTGAGACCTATCTCCGCGATGTGCTTTCCGATCTCCTCGCCGGTAACCCCGTCGAATTTCGTGAGACCGAGGCGATCGGGTGCTTCATCGAAGCGCTCGCTGGAAACTGAGCGCTTTTCAGCTCCTCAGCATTTTGCTACAACTCCGTAAATCACCGGATCTTATGGAGCCCCTCACTCTCGTCGAGTCCGTCCTCGACAACCTCCCCGTGGCCGTCTTTGCCAAAGACGCGAATGATGATTTTCGCTTTGTCCTCTGGAACAAAAAGCAGGAACAAATTACAACCGTCAAAGCATCCAAGGCTGTTGGCCGCGATGACTACGACCTCTTCTCGGAGGAATCGGCGGACTATTTCCGCAGTGTCGACAAAGCAGTCTTAAAACGGGGAAAGCTCCTCGAAGTGCCCGAGGAAATCATCGAAGGGAAAGACGGACAGGATATCCATCTTCGCACTGTGAAAATCCCTGTCATCGAGGAGGAAACCGGCCGCCGCCTCGTTGTCGGGATCAGTGAGGACATTACCGAGCAGGTCCAGTCCCGCGCAAAGCTTGAGAGCCTGAACAAGAACCTTCTGGAAACCAATCAGGAGCTTCAGGAAACGCAACTGCAACTCATCCAGGCGGAGAAACTCGAATCGATCGGGCGACTCGCCGCCGGGGTTGCGCATGAGGTCAAGAACCCGCTCGCGCTGCTTCTCCTCGGGGTTGACTACCTCTCCGGCGGGATTGATCCGGCTGATCCCAACGTGGAAACGATTCTCACGCAGATGCGCGAAGCCGTAGACCGCGCCGACCGGATTGTTCGCGGTCTTGTCGACTTCTCTTCGCAGCGGGCCCTCACACGCGAGCCGGTTCAGTTGCATGCCGTCATCGATGAAGTCCTGCTTCTCGTGAAGCATGAGCTTACCCGTTCCAACACAAAGGTTTCCGTTTCAATTCCGGCTGACCTCCCCCACGTCTTTCTCGACCTTTCCAAGTTCGAGCAGGTTGTCATCAACCTCGTCATCAACGCCGTTCACGCCATGTCCGAATCAAAGAGTCCCCGCCTTGAAATCATGGCCCGTGCTGAAAAGCTTTCGGATGTGATCAAAAATCAGGGAGCCCGCAAATACGAGGTCTTTCGCAGCGGCGATAATGTCGTCACTCTCGAGCTGATCGACAACGGCTGTGGTATCGACAGCGGAGATGCTTCGAGGCTTTTCGACCCGTTCTTCACGACGAAAGCGACCGGTGTCGGGACCGGACTTGGCCTTTCGGTCGCAAGAAAAATTGTGCAGCTCCATGGCGGGGAACTTCACGTGAGCGACCGGCCTGACAAGAAAGGTGCCATCGCAAAGTTAATCCTCCCGACCAAAGTCGACACCGGAAAGGTGGCACTGACCTCGAATTTCCCGAAATAGGTTGACAGTGACGCGCTTATCTTGAGACGCTGTGCCCATCTGTCAGGACATTTCAATTCCCCCCCTCTCGATGGCTCGCAAAATTCTTCTCGTTGATGACGAAGCCGGTTTCACCCAGCTTCTCAAAATGAACCTCGAAAAGTCGGGCGATTTTGAAGTCACGATTGAGAATGATTCGACGAAAGCGATCGCCACGGCGAGATCGTTTCAGCCCGACGTCGTCCTCCTCGATGTGGTCATGCCGGGCATGGACGGGGGCGATGTTCAAGCCCAGTTCCAGTCCGACTCCATTCTGAATCGTGTGCCTGTTATCATGCTGACAGCGCTGGTGGATTCCGCTGAACTCTCCGCCGGGGCCGTAGCCCAAAGCGGCTCCTCGATCGTGCTTCCCAAGCCGGTCGACCTCTCTCTTCTCCTGCGCGTCATCGACGAGGCAACCGGCGCAGCGTGATTCGGCTTTCGGGTCGAAAACTTAACAAACCCTAAGTGGTTTTTGCGGATCGGCGCGGCCTACGGTGGCACCGTGATGAATGAACAGATCGTCCTTTTCCTGTGCACCGGAAATTTCTACCGCAGCCGCTACGCTGAAGCTCTTTTCAACGATCAGGCAAGCCGGGTCGGCTTAAACTGGCGGGCAAGGTCAAAGGGGTTTCGTCCACACCTCGCGAACGAAGATCTTTCCCACTGGGTGGTCGAACGTCTTGAGGAGCACCATGTCCCTCTTTCCTGCACGGCAACGAAGCCGGCAAAGCTCAACGCACTCGACCTCGCTGAGTCTTCGCTCGTGATTGCGCTCGACGAGGCCGAGCACGCCCCCATGGTTAAAGAACAGTTTCCACGATGGATCGAGCGGATCCGCTACTGGCAGGTTCCTGACATTGATGTCACTACCCCCGCCCTCGCATTGGCAAAAATCGAACACGAAGTCGATGCTCTGGTACGCCAACTCGCCGCCGGTCATGCCCCGGGGCGGACGAAGGATTGCGTGGTGGAATTTTAGTTCTCCTAATTTTTTGACAACACAAAGTAAAGTGTCCATGCTGTGTTTCATACACGTTCGTTTTCACGGATACTCCGTTGGGACCGAATCGATACTATGAGTGATCTGCAATCTGAAACGGGGGCGGGTGGAACATCTTCAGAAGGGACTGTTCAAGTCGAGATGTTCAAAGGAAGCGCGACGGGAAAGCAACGCCGTGCAAAGGGGCGAATTTACGGAGACGGTTTAAAGGCCCCCTCGGCGCTCGGGAAAAATTTCGTTCTCGATACCAATGTCCTCCTTCATGACCCGGACTGTCTGGACCGGTTCGGCGACAACCATATTTGTATTCCGTTAGAGGTTCTCTGTGAACTGGACCGCTTCAAAACGGAACAGACCGAGCGGGGTGCCAATGCGAGAGCCGCCCACCGGAAGCTGGCGGCGCACTTTTCCTGTCATCCGGGTAATTCCACTTCAGGCATTGCCCTTTCTGAAGGAGGATCGATTCGCCTCGTTCCCGGTCAACTCCCGGGCGGAACCCGCGGTGCCGCCGCCGATGAACTCCTCTCGCTCTTTCGGGGACAGGACACGAACGACAACCGGATTCTTGTCACGACCCGGCTCATCGCTTCAAAGAATTCCGCTCCCACTGTGCTCGTGACGAAGGATCTCAACATGCAGCTCAAGGCGCATGCGATCGGGCTGCCCTGTGAAGACTATCAAAACGACAAAGTCGACAGCAATCTTGTCAAAGAGACGGGCCCAACGATCATTGACCTCCGGCCCAGTGACCTGCAGCGGTTCGCAAGTTCCGGCACGATCGAGCTTCCCTCCCATGTGAAGAAAATCTATCCGAACGAGTATGTTCTCCTCAAAGCGGGGGAAAAAAGAACGATGCCGGCAAGGATGGGAAGCGACGGGCTTTTCCACAAGCTTTTCATCCCGGACCAGATCCGCATTCAACAAGGCAAGCCGCTTCGCCCCCTCAATCTCGGGCAGCAGTGTTTCATTGACGCCCTGCTCAATCCGGAGGCGACCCTCGTGACCTGCTATGGCCAGGCCGGAACGGGGAAGACTCTCCTCGCTGTGGCTTCCGCCCTTCACGCGACTTTTGGAGGCGAATACAACGGGGTCACGGTGAGCCGTCCCGTCATTCCTCTCGGAGACACCCTCGGCTTTCTCCCCGGCTCCCTCGAAGAGAAGCTCGATCCCTGGTTGAAACCCATCTTCGATGCTCTCGAATTCCTCCTCACTCCCGAGCAGAATCCGGCGAAGCGGAAACAGCCCCGCGGCCGCAAAGGAGCGACTGACGGACCATTCAACCCGCCCGGGAAAAAGGTCTACGACTCAATGCTCGACTCCGGGCTCGTCGAAATCGAGGCACTCTGCTACATCAGGGGTCGCTCGATCCCCAACCGCTATTTCATTCTCGACGAAGCCCAGCAGTTGACGCCGCTCGAAGCGAAGACCATCGTCACCCGGATGGCGCGCGGCTCGAAGCTCGTTCTCATTGGCGACCCCGCCCAAATTGATAATCCTTATGTGGATCGACTTAGCAATGGTCTGGTTTACACTCGCGACCGTCTTCGCGACGAGGCCTGTAGTTCGCACGTTACCCTGGAACGTGGCGAACGGAGCCAGTTGGCGGAAGCAGCCGCGAAGAAAATGTAAATCCGGAGAACCTACCGCATTTTATTTGCGCAAAGGGCAGCAACGGGGAATAAGGTTCCCCGAGGATGGCTCGTGACTACACAATCAATCGTGTTCCGAAAGGCGCGAAATCGGAAATCGATTACCGGAAGGAACTGAATGATGCTCAGTTCGCCGCCGTGACGGCACCTCCCGGCCCTTCTCTCGTCATTGCCGGAGCCGGAAGCGGCAAAACGAGGACACTGACCTACCGCGTCGCCTACCTTCTCGACAACGGGGTTGCACCGAAAAATATCCTCCTCCTCACCTTCACGAACAAGGCGGCCCGGGAGATGTTGCAGCGCGTCGAAGAGCTCGTCCCCTACGAGACACAGGACATCTGGGGCGGCACTTTTCACTCCATCGGAAACAAGATTCTCCGTCGCCACGCCACCGAGCTGGGTTGGGAGCGGAGTTTCTCGATCATGGACCGGGAGGATCAGAAAGAAATCATGAACGCCGTCATCGGCGAGAGTGAGTTCGACACCAAGGCGACCCGTTTCCCGAAGCCGGACGTTCTCCTCGATATTTTCAGCCTCGCCAAGAACACGGGGGAGGAGATTGCCGATATTCTGCATTCCCGGTACTCCTACTTTCACCACCTCGCCGAGCCCATCATCGCCCTGCAGGATGACTACGAGACGAAGAAGAAGCAGACCAACTCGATGGATTTCGATGATCTCCTGGAGAAAGTGCTCCGTCTCTTCCACGAGAATCCGGGAATTCTCGAACACTACCAGCGACAGTTCGAATGGGTTCTCGTCGATGAGTATCAGGACACCAATTCCCTCCAGGCCGAGCTGATTGACTTTCTCGCCGCTCCGCAGAAAAATGTCATGGTCGTGGGTGATGACGCTCAGTCGATCTACTCGTGGCGCGGCGCCGATTTTCGGAACATCCTTGAATTTCCGGACCGCTATGAGGGCGCGAAACGCTATGTGATCGAGACGAACTACCGTTCTGTCCCTGAAATCCTCACGCTGGCTAACGCCGCGATCGCCCCGAATACGAAGCAGTTTCGCAAAGACCTCGCTCCGGCCCGCCCTGACCGCCGGGAACTCCCCGCGCTGATCCCCTTGCAGGACACTCAGACTCAGGCGGCGTTCGTGGCTCAGCGCATTCTCGAGCTGCGAGATGAAGGCATCGAGCTGAATGAGATTGCGGTGCTCTATCGTGCGCATTTTCATGCCATGGAAATCCAGTTGGAGCTGACGAATCGCGGGATTCCCTTTGTCATCACAAGTGGGCTTCGCTTCTTCGAGCAGGCTCACATCAAGGACGTCGCCGCGTTCATGAAATTCGTCTACAACCGCCGCGACGAAGTTTCCTTCAAACGGATTGTGAAAATGCTGCCGGGAATCGGGGCCAAAAGCGCCGACAACCTCTGGCGCGAATGGCTCTCCTGTGAGGAAACGACGTCGGAAACGGTGAAGTCATTCTCAGATGTCATGCTCGGTTTCAAACTGCCGGCCAAGGCAAAGAGCAGCTTCGAGCAGCTCGTTTTCACCCTCGACGAACTGGTCGATCACGAAGGCAGGCCTAAGCCCCCCGCCCCGATGATGCCATCCATTCTCGGCGGCGTTTACGAGGACTACATGCGCAGCAAATTCTCGAACTTCGACAACCGTCGTCAGGATCTGCTTCAGCTCCAGAAATACTCTGAAAAATTCGAAGACCTTGAAGAATTCCTCAGCCAGCTCAGCCTTCTCGCGGGACAGGACGCCGTCAACGCGACGCAGGACGAACCGGACTCGGAGTCCGTCTGCCTCAGCTCGGTGCATCAGGCCAAAGGCCTTGAGTGGCGCGTCGTCTTCGCGGTCTGGCTTGCCGACGGCATGTTTCCAAACAACCGCGTCATCGATGAAGACAACGACGATCAGACTGGACTCGAGGAGGAGCGGCGCCTCTTCTACGTCGCCGTAACCCGGGCAAAGGATGAACTCTACCTGACCTATCCGCTGATGTGGCACGGCTCCTTCAACGGCGAAGTCATTCAGCGCCCCTCCCGCTTTCTGGATGACATCCCGACCGAACTCACGGAAGAGTGGAACGTCGGAACTTCCATGTGGTGACCGGTTAGAGGTAAGACTGCGCCACTTCCCCGAATTGCCCGGCGGCAAAGATCAGGTCATCGTCCGTGTGGGCTGCTGAGATTTGCGTCCGGATTCGGGCTTTCCCCTTCGGCACGACCGGAAAGAAGAAACCGATCACGTAGATGCCGCGGTCCAGCAAATCTCCGGACATCCGCGCAGCGAGATCCGCGTCACCGAGCATCACCGGAACAATGGGATGCTCACCCGGCAGCAAGGCGAGTCCGGTTTTCTCCATCTCCGTGCGAAAGAGCCGCGTGTTCTCACGGAGGGTTACAAGCAGTTCCGGTGAGTCGCGCAGCAGTTCGAGGGCTTTCAGAGACGCCGCCACGATCGCCGGGGCGAGCGAATTTGAGAAAAGGTAAGGCCGCGAACGTTGCCGGAGAAGCTCAATGATCTCACGGCGCCCGCTCGTATATCCCCCGCTCGCTCCTCCCAGCGCCTTGCCAAGCGTGCCGGTAATGATGTCAACACGATCCATGACCCCGCAATGTTCATGGGAACCCCGACCGTGTTCTCCGATGACCCCGACCGCATGAGAATCATCGACCATGACGAGCGCATTATATTTCTCCGCGAGATCGCAGATGGAGCGCAGATCGGCAATCGAACCATCCATCGAAAAGACACCGTCTGTTGCGATGAGTCGAAATCGCGATTCCTGCGCCTCGACGAGCCGGGCTTCGAGATCCGCCATATTATTGTTCTCATAACGATAGCGCCTCGCTTTGCAAAGCCGGATCCCGTCGATAATCGAGGCATGATTCAGGGAATCGGAAATCACCGCGTCTTCCTCCTCAAGAATCGTCTCAAAGAGGCCACCGTTCGCATCGAAACAGGAGGAGTAGAGAATGGTGTCATCGGTTTGGAGAAAATCGCTGAGGGACTCTTCCAGCTCCCGGTGAATCACCTGGGTTCCACAGATGAAGCGCACCGAAGAAAGACCATAGCCCCATCGGTCAATCGCCTCCTTTGCGGCCGCCTCCACCTCAGGATGGCTCGCCAGTC
The DNA here is from genome assembly GCA_029233965.1 of Verrucomicrobiales bacterium. Taxonomy (GTDB): domain Bacteria; phylum Verrucomicrobiota; class Verrucomicrobiia; order Verrucomicrobiales; family DEV007; genus Arctic95D-9. Next base: position 206,269 of record JARGOP010000001.1, read on the forward strand.
CCAGGTAGTTATTCGCGCAGAGATTCAAAACCTCTCTACCCGACTGAACCGCGATATGGGGGGACTGCGAAGTCGTGATGATCCGCTCGGTCTTGTAGAGACCGGCGCTCCGGATTTCACTGAGAGTCTCCTCTAATTTGAGTCTGAATGATTCCTGCATGAGATCGCGTCACCATTGTAAAATCACCTTGCCACTCTCTCCGCTTTTCATCACTTCAAAACCTTTTTCAAATTCAGTGTGGTCAAAATGGTGGGTGATGACCGGCCGGATCTCGAGGCCGCCCTGAAGCATCACTGTCATCGTGTACCAGGTTTCATACATGCGGCGTCCATAGATTCCGGAGATCGTCAGCATGTTAAACACGACCGTGTTCCAGTCGATCGCAATCTCTTCGGAGGGGATTCCGAGGAGGGCAATCTTTCCTCCATGAGACATGTTGGAAATCATCTCACGAAAAGCGGATGGATTGCCTGACATCTCCAGCCCCACGTCGAAACCCTCTTTCATGCCCAGTTCCTTCTGGACATCGCCAAGGCTCTCGCTCCGCACATCCACGACCCGGGTCGCGCCGAGTCTGGAAGCCAGCTCAAGTCGCCAGGGATTGACATCCGTAACCACAACATAGCGCGCCCCGGCGTATTGAGCCACCGCAGCGGCCATGCAGCCGATCGGGCCCGCTCCCGTGATGAGGACATCCTCACCAAGCAGATCAAACGTCAGCGCGGTGTGAACCGCGTTGCCGAAAGGATCAAAAATGGCGGCGAGATCCCGATCGATGCCATCGGCATGATGCCAGACGTTCGCCATTGGCAAGACGATATACTCCGCAAACGCCCCGGGACGGTTCACCCCGATCCCCTTGGTATCTGCACAGAGATGTCGCCGCCCCGCCATGCAATTCCGGCAGCGGCCGCAAACGACATGCCCCTCGCCCGAGACAACATCGCCGGCATGGAAATCAGCCACGTTCGAACCGACCTCAACAATCTCGCCGACAAACTCATGCCCCACCACCATCGGAACCGGCACCGCTTTTTGCGCCCATGAATCCCAGTTGTGAATATGTACATCGGTGCCGCAAATACCAGTCCGATCCACCTTGATGAGGACATCGTTGATTCCCATCTCCGGGTCCGGCACCTCGTCGAGCCAAAGGCCCGGCTCGGCGTATCGTTTCACGAGGGCTTTCATGAGGAAAGCGTGTCCGAATCCAGCCGCTCAGTCGAGCTTTGAGTTTATAATACCACCGACCTACCGGATCATAATGCGTAGGTGACCGGAACAGCTGCCACCGCGTCCGTAGATCTTCAACCGCGTGGGACAACTCCGCGAGATGAAATTGGAAACACGGAACTCATCAGTCCCCGTCTTCCCGAGAGGAAACCACAGCAGGAAAGAGGAGTAAAAAGAACCCTGACCGTAGGAAACCGGATTCCCTTCCTGAACCGGGCTCTGACAGCCACTCAAAAGCGGGCCGAACAAGACAGCGAACGCCGGAGGGAAGCGACGGGGAATCACCATGGAAGAGTGCCGTGAGAGACCTTCAGGAAGGTCAACCGTTCGAAAACTCAGGAGGTCCCTCAGCAGGTAAGTTTACGGAGAGGCGCCGGATTTGGTCTTGCCGTAATCGCAGCACTCCTTCTAGCCTCTTCGAATGCGAATCTTTTTCTGCCTTACCCTCGCCCTGCTTTTCACAGCCCCTCCGAAAAGCGAAGCAGCTGAGTTCAGTGACATTCCGACCGAACCCACCGCAGGAGATGCCATGTTGGAAGACTACTTTGAGAGGGAAACCCGAAAACTTTCCGCCCGCACGGAGTCGCTTCTCACCGACGTCGAAGACTGGCCCCGCCTCAAAGCGGACCTTCGCCGCCAGCTCTTCGAAATGCTTGGTCTGCAACCGCTGCCGGCGCGTTCCGATCTCAAAGCTGAAATCACCGGCAGCACGGAACGGGACGGCATCATCGTAGAGAACATTGTCTTCCAGTCCCGCCCCGGGCTCTACGTGACCGCAAACTTTTACCGCCCCGCGGAGCAGGATGGCCCCCTGCCGACGATCCTCTATCAATGCGGCCACGGAAAAGTGAAGATCGACGATGTCAGCTACGGAAACAAAACGCACTACCAGCATCACGGAACCTGGTTCGCCAAAAACGGTTACACCTGCCTCACGATCGACACCCTCCAGCTCGGGGAGATTGAGGGACACCATCACGGAACGCATCGTCTCAATCGCTGGTGGTGGAATTCGCGCGGCTACACCCCGGCCGGAGTCGAAGCCTGGAACGCAATCCGCGCCCTCGACTATCTGGAATCACGGAAAGAGGTCGATGCCTCAAAAATCGGAGCAACCGGTCGCTCCGGCGGCGGAGCCTACACTTTCTGGATCGGGGCACTGGATGAGAGAATCCAGGTCTCCGCGCCGGTCGCGGGAATCACTTCGATGCAAAACCATGTCGTCGATGACTGCATTGAAGGACACTGCGATTGCATGTTTATGGTCAACACCTACCGCTGGGATTTCCCGCTTTTAGCCTCCCTCATGGCTCCGCGACCTCAGCTCATCCTCAACACGGATAAAGACACCATCTTCCCGCTCGATGGCGTGGTCGACGTCTATGAAAAGACCCGCGGACTCTACGAGTCCATCGGAGCGGGGGACAACATCGGCCTCGCGATGTATGAAGGCGGCCACAAAGACACCCAGCCGTTGCGGGTCGCCGCCTTTCACTGGTTTGAGCGACACCTCAAAGGGAAGAGCATCGATGAGGAAATGGAAGACACCACAGCGCCCAAAATTTTTGAACCCACCGAACTGAAGGTGCTCGATAAAATCCCCGGAAATGAGAGAAACACCTACATCGACGACTATTTCACCCGGCGTGTTCCCCGCACCTTGAGTGTCACCGCAAACAAATCGGACTGGGCCGCGAAGCAGGCCCTGATTCTCAACCGTCTCAAGTCACGAACCTTCCGGGGGTGGCCCTCGACCAGCGAGGATCTGAACCTGACCGAAGATCTGCGCATCGAGCGCGACGGCATCGCCTTCAGTCGATGGAGTTTTGACAGCCAGAACGGAATCCGCCTGCCTCTCTACATGGCCGCTCCTGCGGGAGCCGATGAAACTGAACTCGAACTCACCGTCCTGAATCCGCTCAGTGAAACGGACTGGAATGACTTTCTCACTCAGATCGGGGCGGCCTTTCCCGAGGCGTTTCCGGGAGCGGCGCTTCCTGAACTCGATACGGAAGCCTACGAGTCCGAGAAGAAAATGCATGCCTCGCAAAAGTGGAGCATGGTCTACCTGCCGGTCCGCGGCGTTGGCCCGACGGCCTGGACAAGCGACGAGAAGGAACGCACTCATATCCGCCGCCGCTTTGCTCTGCTGGGTCAAACCCTGGACACGATGCAGATCTGGGATATCCGGCGCGGCATCCAGGCCCTGCGGTCGCGGACCGATGCAGAGACAGAGATATCACCTCTCTGGTTGCAGGCCGGTGGTCACATGGCCGCGAACGCTCTCTATGCCTCGCTCTTTGAACCCGACATTGCCCGGCTTGATCTTCACGACCTTCCCCCTTCACATCGCGAAGGCCCTGAACTCCTCAACGTGCTCCGCTTCACGGATCTGCCGGAGATTGCCGCGATCGCAGGCGCGAACAGCCAGTTGCGTATCTACACTGACGACGCCACGCCCTGGAGTTTCCTCAGCAAGCATGCGGAGAAATTCGAATGGCCCGAGAAGCAGCTGCAGATCCGCTGAGGTTGATTCATCTCCCGACACACAAACCCTCCCTCACATCCCCGGGCCCACCTGCGGTGTCGTGAAACTATCCCGGTTGATCTTCACTTGTGGTGGCTCCCCGGCGAGCAGGAGAACCTCGATGACATCGAACCGGAACAACACTTCCGGGTAGTTCAACTCACGCAGCCATGCGTTGGCCCCCCGAATGATGAGCCGCTCTTTCTCCCGGTTCACCGCATCGCCGGGACGGCCGAACTGATCGCTCGTCCGCGTCTTGACCTCGGCAAACACGAGAGTGTCTCCATCGCGGTAAACAATGTCCACCTCACCGCCTTTCGGGGCACGGAAATTCCGGTAAAGCACTTTCCCTTTTTCACGGTGAATCTGCTTCCCCGCAAGACGTTCCCCGGTTTCACCGATGAAACGATTCCATTCCCCCGCTTCCATCCATTCGCGTTCCGGCAACGCGACAACCCGATCCAGTTCGCGATCCATCCATCGATACCAGGCTGTACGAATCCAGTTCACGACTTCAACTTGGCTGCGGCTGCGACCGGGGCAAAACTTCTTCGATGAATCGGGCAGGGCCCGTACTTCGCCAGTGCTGCCTTGTGCAGTGCGGTTCCGTATCCCTTGTGTCGCTCAAAGCCATACTCTGAATACGTGGCCGCATACTTCATCATGAGCCGGTCCCGCTCCACCTTGGCAATAATGCTGGCAGCGGCAATCGAGAGGCTGAGCGAATCCCCTTTCACCAGTCCCCGGTGCGGAGCCGGAAAATCCTTCACCGGTTTCCCGTCGATGAGCGCGAAATCTGGCTGCGGCTCGAGCCTCAGAAAGGAGCGCCGCATGCCCTCCCACGTTGCCTGGAGGATGTTGATTTCATCGATCTCATCGGGCCCGACCATGACGGAGGCCCATCGAATCTGCGGATCGTTCGTGATCTCTTCGTAGAGTATTTCCCTCTTTTTCTCGGACAGTTGCTTCGAATCATTGAGGACGGAATGTTCGTAACCGACCGGGAGAACCACCGCCGCCACGGAAACCGGACCGGCAAGCGGACCGCGACCTGCCTCGTCGATCCCGGCAACTACGGGATACCCTTCTTTTCGCAAAGCTTTCTCGTAGGAAAGGTCCGGCATCTTCCTGAGACGTTGGCTCAAACCACTCGATTCACCTCATCGATCAGCTGACGGAAACGTCCTGCCATCCCCCGCCTTTTCGAGCAAATGAGGCGGGGCAAATCCTTGAGATGCGTCTCATCAGCTTCCTCCGGCAGGGCCTCACAGGCTTCGTATTCGCCGTCTTCGAGAAGATCGAGATACCCGGCGTTGAGCTCGCCAAGCAGCGCAGGCGTGACCGGCTTCTGCAAACGCATCACGAGACGTTTCCCGACGTATCGATAGCTGTGAAAGTTGCTGTAGAAATTGGTGACCTCCTCTACCGCCGCATCCACATCGACCATCACTTTGAAGAGATGAAAATCGTCTTCCGAAATCAGTCCGAGGCGAAAGAGGTGATCTTTCACAAACTGCATCCAGGTTTTCCAGTAGGTCCCGCCTTCCGCATCGACAAGAACGACCGGGACAACCTGCGCCTTCCCCGTTTGAATCAAAGTGAGCACTTCGAAGAGTTCATCCATGGTGCCGAATCCACCCGGTAATGCCGCGATCGCATCGCTCTCCTTCACAAAGGCCAGCTTGCGCGTGAAGAAATAGTTGAAATTGATCAGCTTCTCATCCCCCTCAATGTGAACGTTGGCTCCCTGCTCGAAAGGGAGCTTGATGTTCAGCCCGAAACTCCCGTCGCGCCCCGATCCTTCCTGCGCCGCTTCCATGATGCCGGGACCGGCACCGGTAATCGACATGAAGCCTGCCTCCCGCATTTTGGAAGCGAACTCGATGGCAGCCTGATACTCAGGCTCCTCGGGTCTGGTCCGGGCACTTCCAAAGATGGAGATTTTCCGCTCATCTGCGTAGGGGCCGAAGACCCGGCTCGATTGCCTCATTTCCTTGAGCGCCCGGTTGTAGAGCTTCAGGTCTCCTTCCGGAGGGCAATCCCGCCCGAATTTCAATGCCGTGACAATCATTTCCCGGACGAGGGAATTGGATGCGTCGCAGGCCCACTCCTCTACCAGCTCGCGAATTTTTGCATCAATGGCCTCATCTCCGGTCGTCCCCGATTTGCGGGGAAGCCCGAAAATCCCGCCTCCGGTGAAGTCACGAGGATCCCGTCGAAGATGGCGTCTTTTACTCATACGGGCCGAGGCTACGGGAGGAATGCCTGCGGCTCAATCTCTGATCGAAGAATCCCGCACTGAAAAAGCCGATTTTTTCCTTTCGTGCCCCCGATTTAGCGTGCTTATTCCCCGCCCCATGTCTATCCCACTTGACGATATCAGAATCGACAGCCTCAAGCAGCTCATCGCGCCAACCATTCTTATTGAAGAGGTTCCCGTATCCACCGCTGCGGCTGAAGTGGTATCGGCGGCACGATCCGAGATCGCAGATATTCTCTCCGGAAAAGATGATCGTGTCCTCGCTGTCGTCGGTCCCTGCTCGATTCATGACACAGACGCCGCGCTCGAATACGCGGATCGCCTTGTCGGCTTGAAAGCGAAGGTCTCGAATGAACTTCTCCTCGTGATGCGGGTATACTTTGAGAAGCCGCGCACCACGGTGGGCTGGAAGGGCCTGATCAACGATCCTCACCTCGACGAGTCCTACGATATCAACGAAGGCGTTGCGATCGCCCGCAAGCTCCTCCTCGGCATCGCCGAGAAAGGAATCTCCGCAGGCACCGAGTTTCTCGACACGATCAGCCCGCAGTTCTACGCTGATCTCATCAGCTGGGGTGCGATCGGAGCACGCACCACCGAGTGCCAACTCCACCGCGAGCTCGCCAGCGGTCTCAGCATGCCGGTCGGATTCAAGAATGGAACCGGCGGGAATTTCCAGATCGCAATCGATGCAATCCAGTCGGCAAGCCAGCCCCACCGTTTTCTCTCCGTCACCAAATCAGGAGACAGCGCCATCGTCGCGACCAAGGGCAATGACACCTGCCACATCATTTTGCGTGGCGGAAAAACCGGACCGAACTATGATCGCGAAAGCGTCGCCGAGGTTCGCAAGGCGCTGGAAGAAAAGGGCCTGGAGCCTGCCCTGATGATCGACTGCAGCCATGCCAACAGCGGCAAGGACTACCACAACCAGCCTGGCGTCGCCGCCGAAATCGGTGCGCAGATCGCGAGTGGTGATACCTCCATCCGCGCAGTCATGATCGAAAGCAATCTCAATGAAGGCGCTCAGAAGATCAATTCCGACCGCTCCAAGCTGGAATACGGCGTCAGTGTCACCGACTCCTGCGTCAGCTGGGAAACCACGGTTAAGATGATCGATCAGCTCGCGACAGACGTCCGCAAGCGACGTGCGACATTTCTGGCTTGAGTCTTCTGCGGCATCCAGCAGGGTTGAGTCTGCGACCCAACCCTGTTGGGTGGCACTAATTGGCACTGGTATTTGCGAATGGTCACGCGATAGAGTTCCGGCATGCGATTCTTCCCTGCCGCTCTCCTCCTCTTCCTCACCGGACTCATCCATGCAAAGGACCGCCCCAATGTCCTCCTGATTTGCATTGATGACCTTCGTCCGGAGCTGAATTGCTACGGCGTCGACTACATTCATTCCCCCCACATCGACCGTCTCGCGGCGACAGGGATTCGCTTTGACCGGCACTATGTGCAGGCTCCAACTTGTGGTGCCTCACGCTACGCCTTGATGACCGGCAAGTATGGCCCTTCCGCCAACGACGCTCTTTTCAAGCGGATCGAAGGAGTGAGCTCACCCACGGCACCGGAGTGGTTCCGCGAAAACGGCTACATCACTGTTTCGGTCGGGAAAGTGTCTCATCATCCCGGAGGCCTTGGCGGTCCGGATTGGAACAACGAAGCAATTATCGAAATGCCCAATGCCTGGGTCCGTCACCCCATGCCCGTGGGCGACTGGCAACACCCCCGCGGAGCGATGCATGGCCTCGCGCACGGGGAGATTCGCGTAAACGCCAAAGACATGGATCTGTTCCAGTCGGAAGAAGGCTACGACGACATCTACCCGGACGGTCTCATCACCGATACCGCGCTGGAAGAGTTGAATGAACTGGCTGCGGCGAGTGATACCGAACCTTTCTTTCTCGCCGTCGGTATTATTCGCCCGCACCTCCCCTTCGGTGCTCCCGCGAAATACATGAAGCACTACGAAGGCGTCGAGCTTCCCCCGATTCCTCACTCCGCAAAGCCGGAAGGCAAAACCACCTGGCACAAATCCGGGGAGTTCATGAAATACAATCGTTGGGGGCGCGATCCGAATACCGACGCAGAGTTTGCCGATGAGGTGCGCCGCCACTACGCCGCCTGCGTCACCTATGCGGATGCACAGGCGGGACGGCTTCTCAATCGACTTGAGGAACTGGGACTCAGCGGCAATACGATTGTGGTTCTGTGGGGGGATCATGGATGGCATCTCGGGGAACATGCGATCTGGGGAAAACATGCGCTGTTTGAGGAATCGCTGCATTCACCGCTCATCGTTCGCTACCCCGGCATGCCTGAACCCGGCGCAGCGACGAATGAAATCGTCGAGACAATCGACATTTTTCCCACCCTCGCCGACCTTGCCGGTCTTCAGGCACCGGACTTTCCGGATGGCCGCTCTCTGCGTCCCCTCATCGAAGAAAAGGCTTCCGGCCGACCCGCTATTTCCTACTACCGCAATAATCTCACAACGATCCGGACAGATCGCTACCGCATGATTCTTCATCCGGACTTTGTGGAACTTTATGACCACACGACGGAGGCAGGTGAAACAGTCAATGTCGCCGAAGCAAATCCCGAAGTCGTCGCCGAGCTGACAGCGCTACTGAAGGCGAGGAGACCCTGAGACTTCCCGACAGGAAACCCACTCACTCAACTCACTCCGTGAGTTTGTATTTTCGCTTTCAGCAGTCCCATCAGCGAATACAAACCGAAGTAGGCCCGGTTCAGGTAAATCGAGTCGGCCGATCCCCGCGCCGTTTTCATCTGCTTGAGTTCGGAATTCTTCCGCTGCTCCTCCCCCATCTCGAAGATGCCGGCCATGTAGGACTCGTCACTGAAGTCGAAAGAACCTTCATGAAACGGTCGCCCCAGCAACCTTGCCCCCCGCTCCGCGCCTTCGAGAATCAACGCACGCTCGCGGGGCGAGTCCGCATCCGAAAGAACCTGAAGTTGCCTCAGGCCCGCTTCAAATTGGACGGGATCGTTCAACACCTCAAGATCGAGAAAGCGGAAGTAATCCCGGTGAAAATCCGGATCGAGCTCTTTGGTGCATCCGAAGTCCAACACCACCACTTCGTTGTTTTCATCAACGAGAAAGTTGCCGGGATGGGGATCGGCATGGAATTGCTTCAGCTCATGAATCTGGAACTGGTAGAAATCCCAGATCGCCTGGGCAACGCGGTTCTTCACTTCCTGGTCCGACTCCCCACTCGCAAAGCGATCGAGAGGCCGACCATCGATCCAGTCCATCGTGAGGACCCGCCGGTTCGAGAGTTCCGGGTAGTAGGTCGGAAACCTGAGCCCCTCAACCTTGCCTTGAGTGGCCCTGGAAAGGTGGATGGACCGCTCCAGTTCCAGTGAATAATCGGTCTCCTCGAGAAGGCGCTTTTTGACCTCCTGAAAATAAGGCTCCACATCCAGGTCGCTCAGTCCCAGCATTTGCAATGCGACGGGCTTCACGACCGCGAGATCACTGTGTAAGCTGTCGGCGACACCCGGATACTGAACCTTGACCGCGAAGGTCTGCCCGCCTTTTGTCGCCTCATGAACCTGTCCGATCGAAGCGCCATGCTTTGCGAATTGGGAAAACGTATCGAAGAGATCGAGAGGGGCCTTCGCGAACTCACGCTGGAAGGTTCTCACAACGAGTGGATAAGACAGCGGTGGAGCCGAATACTGGGCCTGCGCAAACTGGGTCCGGAAGGCTTCCGGGAGCATGTTCCTGTCGATGCTCAGCATCTGGGCGAGCTTGAGCGGCCCTCCTTTGAGCCTCGAAAAGGTGTCGTAAACAGCACCGGCATTAGCCTCGTCGAGCGCCGTGCGATCATTCCCTCCGCCCACAGCACGCCTGCCGTAGTGCTTGAGATAGTTCACCCCGACTTTGGCCCCTGCTCCGGCGAGAGCCGCGATTCTTGAAGCCTTGCCTGAAGGCATCGATGATTGCCCGGGAGTTTTCATGCCTGGTTTGACGGCCCCCAACTGCGACCGCTGAGGAAACGAAAGAGATCAAAGGCGGAGTCAACGGCCTGCGTTCCGATGACGTCAAAAGCAAGACGGACTGATTTTTCGATGTAAGCATCGGTCCGCTCGAAGCGGGTGCTCGTGTCCTCGAGATTAAACTCGATCACCGAAAGAAGATGGCCGAAAAGCCCGAGAGGATAGGCCTGTGTCAGGGTACCGCGACAGGCAACTTCGCCGCTTTCCTTCCCCGAATCGAGAACGCGCTCAGCAAATTCGGTGAAGACCTGACGCATCCCGCAGAGACTCCGGTGAGGCTTATCCCCTTTCGGAAGTCGGGGAAAGCGGGAGAGAAAGAATGACCGTTGATCGAGAATGCGGTCACAGAGAGCGTAGCAGAAAGTGAGCAGTTTCTGCTGCGCGCTGAAGCCGCCCCATTCCTCCGAATGCTCAACTGCGGCGATCGCATCGGTGACAACCCGCTTCCAGAGGTGAGCCTCGAGTGCATCGAAGGAAGCAAAGTGCTCGAAGAACTCCCGCTCACTGATCTCGAGTTCTTTTGCGAAAGAGTAGACGGAAGCAGGAGGATGCCCTGTCTCCAGAACGGTGTGGATATATTTCCCAATGACGTGCTCGTGATCCATTGATGATCAATACGCACACCGGTGGGAATTAGTTCTCCTGAAACGAGCGCGATAACCGGAACTTCCGCCGCTCACGCTGACCGGGCGAAGAACCGGGCCTTTTGTCCGAAATCAACGGGAGTAGAGCGGATACAGCCGAAGGCAAAGTCGGCCCGACTTGAATTCCGTCTCGAAGATGATAAGAGGAAGGGGCGACACTCCTGTCGCTCGCAGTGCCCCGGCTGATGAAGGTCAGTCCGCCACTGCCTCACGGGCAGCCGCGGCGGTGTAATCCCGGTTCAATTTCGCGATCACGTCAGCACTGATCTCCTTCGGACAGACCGCTTCGCACTCGTATTGGTTGGTGCAGTTGCCGAAGCCCTCTGCATCCATCTGCCTTACGAGAGCCAGGGTTCTCTTGTCCTTTTCAGGGTGCCCCTGGGGAAGGCGGTTGAGGTGATTCGCTTTCGCTCCGACAAAGAGCATCGCGCTCGCATTCTTACACGCGGCAACACAAGCTCCGCAACCGATGCAGGCCGCCGAATCGAAAGAGGCGTCCGCATCGTGTTTGCCGATCGGAACAGCATTCGCATCCGGTGCCGAACCGGTCCTGACATCGATGTATCCTCCGGCTGCAATAATGCGGTCAAAGGCGGAACGATCCACCATGAGATCTTTCACAATCGGGAACGCTTTCGCCCGGAAAGGCTCGATCCAGATCGTGTCACCGTCGCGGAACTTCCGCATGTGAACCTGACAGGTCGTGATGCCCTTTTCTTTGCTGTGAGGCACACCGTTAATCGTCAGCGAACACATTCCGCAGATCCCCTCGCGACAATCGTGGTCGAAGTGAATCGGATCATGGCCATCAAGGATGATGCGCTCGTTCACGATGTCGAGCATCTCGAGGAAGGAGGCCTCCTCCGGGATGTCCTTCGCATCGTAGGTCTGGATGCTTCCAGTATCGTTCGCGTGGGCCTGACGCCAGACTTTGAGAGTGAGATTCATATCGTCGTCGGTAAATTTGGAGAGTGTTACGTTGGCAAGCGCTTACTTGTAGCTGCGGACGCTGAGTTTCACATTTTCGAAGACCAGTTTTTCCTTGTGCAGAATTGGCTCCTCACCCGGTTCGGTGTATTCCCAGGCGGCAACATACGCAAATTCATCGTCGCGACGCTTTGCCTCGCCTTCGTTGGTGAAGCCGGACTGAACGGCTTCGTCGTCCTTCGTGAACTGGTATTCCTCACGGAAGTGACCACCACAGGATTCCTCGCGGTTGAGCGCGTCATGACAAAGGACTTCCGCAAAGTCGATAAAGTCAGCAACCCGGCCGGCCTTCTCGAGCTCCATGTTCACCCCGTCAGCGGTGCCCGGAATTTTCACGTTCTCCCAGAAGTCTTTCCTGATTTCGGGAATCCGCTTGAGCGCTTCTTCCAGCCCCTCCCTCGTGCGCGCCATGCCGCACTTATCCCAGATGAGAAGACCGAGTTCACGATGAAAACTGTCGACCGTTTTTGTCCCCTTGATGCTGAGAAGCTTTTCGATGCGCTCTTTCACCTGCGCTTCCGCCTCGGCAAACTCCGGGGCGTCAACGGTCACGGCACCGGGAGTCTGATCAACGAGATAATCCGGAAGCGTCGCCGGAATCACGAAGTAGCCGTCGGCAAGTCCCTGCATAAGAGCACTCGCTCCGAGGCGGTTGGCGCCGTGGTCGGAGAAATTGGCTTCGCCGAGAACGTGAAGGCCTTTCACATTCGACTGGAGATTGTAGTCCACCCAGAGGCCGCCCATCGTGTAGTGGACTGCCGGGTAAATCATCATCGGCGTCTTGTAAGGGTTGTCGCCGGTAATCTTCTCATACATCTGGAAAAGGTTACCGTAGCGGGCGCGGATCGTATCTTCGCCAAGGCGGGCGATCGCATCGCTGAAATCAAGGAAGACACCGAGCCCGGTCTTCGCAACGCCGCGACCTTCGTCACAGACTTCCTTCGCGGAGCGGGAGGAGATGTCACGGGGTGCCAGATTTCCGAAGGAGGGATACTTCCGCTCGAGGTAGTAATCCCGATCTTCCTCAGCCACGTCTTTGGCGGTGAGCTCTCCTTCGCGAATCTTCTTTGCAACCTCAGCATCTTTCGGCGCCCAGATGCGACCATCGTTTCGGAGTGACTCAGACATCAGGGTCAGCTTGCTCTGATAGTCACCGCTCACGGGAATACAGGTCGGGTGAATCTGCGTGTAGCAGGGATTCGCCATGTAGGCGCCGCGCTTGTGAGCACGGAAGGCCGCCATGACGTTGCAGCCCATCGCATTGGTGGAAAGGAAGAAGACGTTGCCGTAACCGCCGGTAGCAAGAATAACGCAGTCTGCGGCGTGGCTTTCGATTTCGCCCGTGCGAAGATCACGAGTGATAATGCCCTTCGCGTGTCCGTCCACTTTCACGAGATCCAGCATTTCGGTGCGCGGATACATCGTCACTCCACCTTTGGCGATTTCCTTCTCAAGCGCCTGGTAGGCCCCGATGAGAAGTTGCTGACCGGTCTGGCCTCTGGCGTAAAAGGTCCGGCTCACCTGAGCACCACCGAAGGATCGGTTGTCGAGGAGTCCGCCATACTCGCGGGCAAAAGGAACGCCCTGGGCGACGCACTGGTCAATGATGTTCACACTGACCTCGGCGAGGCGGTGCACGTTGGCTTCGCGGGAGCGGAAATCGCCACCTTTGATCGTGTCGTAGAAAAGACGCCAGACTGAGTCCCCGTCATTCTGATAGTTCTTCGCCGCGTTGATTCCCCCCTGTGCCGCGATGGAGTGCGCACGTCGCGGAGAGTCCTGATAACAGAAACACTTCACCTGGTAGCCGAGTTCTGAAAGAGTCGCGGCCGCCGATCCACCGGCGAGACCGGAACCCACCACAATGATGGTATATTTTCGCTTGTTGGCCGGGTTAATCAGCTTCGCAGTACTCTTGAAGTTGGTCCACTTATCAGCGAGAGGGCCGTCGGGGATAGAGGATTCGAGCGTGCCGGCGAGTGAGCCTGTGGTTGAGCCGTCGTATGCCATGGGATGAGTCAGTGAGAGTTTCGGGAAATTTCGGATCAGGATTCGGTAGTTGCTTCAATGACCGCGGAGTGTGCCGCTGATTTTTCAGGCACCCCCTTGTCCTTCAGAATATTGACGGAGCTGAGGAACGGAATGGAGATAAACCCGAGCCACAGGATCACCGTAACGGCGAGACCGATCTTGCCGGTAATCCATTTCGTCTTCTCCGAGCGAAGCCCCAAGGTCTGGAAAAGCGAGGAGATACCGTGATTCAGATGCGTGCAGAAAAAGGAGATCGCCACGATGTAAAAAAGCACCACGAGGGGGTTCTGGAATCCCGCGATGACCATGCCATAGACATCATGACGGCTCGGATCCATCGGGTCTTTCATCGCCGCGAGATCGGGGTCGACGCGGACGGTAAAGTGGAGAAGATGAAAGACAACAAATCCCAGAACCGTGAGTCCGCTGAATATCATCATGCGGGAACTGCGGGGCGCCTGGACCGTTGCCTCGTAGGCGTAACGGCTGCTGCGGGCGGCACGGTTTTCCCGGACCAGCGCGATCGTTGCGACGATATGAAGCACAAAGGCACCCATGAGGCCGAGACGGAAAATCCAGATGCCCCAGCCGTGAAGGAAGTGATGGAGAAAGTAGGCATAATCGTTCAGCGACTCACGTCCCTGAAAAATCAACAGATTGCCGACCATGTGAGCGATAAGAAAACCTACGAGCATGACCCCTGTCACAGCAACGATGAGCTTTTTACCAATGGAGGATTCCCAAAATCCAATAAGTGCTTTTCCTAGCGCGTTCATTTCCGGTTTCTTAAGCAATACGATGCCTTTTTGCAAGAAGATGGGGGGCGAAAAACGGAAATAGTGCAAAATAAATCGATTCCCTGCAAAATTGGTGCATTCGTTGCGGAATACCAGGGTCTCTTGGGACATATTCTCATTGCCAAATGCCCTTGGCGCCCCCTAGCATCACCCATTTCGGAACCATGTCGACATCCCGCCGCTTACTCGCATTTTTCCTCGTGCTGTTCTCTCCCGTTGCCATTTTTGCGGAGGAAACCTCTTCTTCCGCAGCCGACAAAATCGACTCCGCCCTCGAGCCGATCGCGAACACGGCGATGAATATCATCTTCTGGGGGTTCGAAGTCACTGACGGAGTGACGCTGCCTGTGGTCCTCGTTGTCCTCGGGGGCACGGCCGTCTTTCTGACCCTCTACTTCAAGTTCATCAACCTTCGAGCCTTCGGTATCGCCCTGCGCACCGCCAAAGGAAAATACACCGACCCCGATGCACCCGGGCAGATCACCCATTTCCAGGCTCTCAGTGCCGCTCTCTCCGCCACAGTCGGACTGGGCAATATCGGAGGGGTCGCTGTCGCTGTGGGTGTCGGCGGACCCGGAGCCACCTTCTGGATGATCGTGATGGGACTCTGCGGAATGACCACGAAATTCGCCGAGTGCACCCTCGGGGTGAAATACCGTCGCATTGCCAAAGATGGGACCGTCAAAGGTGGTGCGATGTACTACCTCCGCGACGGATTCAAAGAGATCGGGATGGGACCGGTTGGAGCGGTTCTTGCCGTCTTTTTCGCTTTCTTTGTGATTGGCGGAGCATTTGGCGCCGGAAACATGTTCCAGTCGAATCAGGCATTCAGCCAGTTCAGTTCCACCTTCCTCGATGCCGATGTAGCCGCAAGCAGCGGTGCCAAACTGGGCTTTGGAATCATCCTCGCCGTTATCGTCGCACTTGTAATTATTGGTGGCATTGTCAGGATTGCCCAGGTCACCGCTTTTCTCGTTCCCTTCATGTGCGGCATCTACATGCTCACCGCACTGGTCATCATCGTAACCAATCTTGGTGAGGTCCTGCCGGCCTGCGGCACCATTCTCACCTCCGCCTTCAGCAATGAGGCGGTCACGGGAGGACTCATCGGAGTCCTGATTCAGGGAATCCGCCGGGCGGCGTTTTCGAACGAAGCCGGTCTCGGCTCCGCTCCCATTGCCCACTCGGCGGTGAAAACCGACAAACCGGCGTCAGAGGGCTTCGTTGCTCTGTTAGAGCCATTCGTCGACACCGTTGTCGTCTGCACCATGACCGCCCTCGTCATCGTGATCACCGGCGTTTGGCAGGTCAGTGCGGAGGTCAATCCGGGCGGGACACAAATGGTGGCCGCACCGGGCTCGTCAGAAGTCGTGCGGGAACTCGAGGAGGGACAATACGTTCACACGAGATTGTCCAAAGAAGATCACCTCGAAGTCATCGGGCTCGTCTCCGCCGAAGACACCTCGGTGGAAGACGTAAATGGCTGGATCGCTGTTGACACCGTCACCGATCGCAAGGGCGTCCCCATGACCTCGATGGCATTTGGCTCCGTCATTTCCTGGTTCCCCGCCCTTCTCACCATCGCCGTGGTTCTCTTTGCTTTCTCGACCATGATCTCGTGGTCCTATTATGGCGAACAGGGTGTCATGTATCTCTTCAGTTCGCTCGGCGATGACAAAATCAAAATCCCAGTACTGGTATACAAAGTGGTCTTCTGTCTTCTCATTGTGGTAGGGTCATCCGCTTCGCTCACGAACGTGCTGAACCTGTCCGACGCGATGATTTTCGCGATGGTTATCCCCAACCTCATCGGCCTCTATTTTCTTCTTCCAGTTGTAAAACGTGAAGCCGCTTCCTACCTGGAGCACGTCAAAACCGTCGACAAAAAGTAAATGGAGAGTGTCATCAGCAGCGCGGATCGGAGCACAAAAGCGGTCCCGGCGCCGCTGGATCCTGAGATCACGGCCCTGTTCGGGCAATAGCGTCGCTACTCTCAGACGCGAAGGAGTTTCTACGCACATGCTTAAGCCAGCGGGACGTAGCGGCAGGTGGTGGCAGCCACGCGCAGGCCCGTTTACGCTGCCTACGCGAAAATTTCCTTCACGACACGACCGTGCACATCGGTGAGGCGGAAATCGCGGCCCGCAAAGCGGTAGGTCAGCTTCTCGTGATCGAGACCCAGGAGGTGAAGGATTGTGGCGTGAAGGTCATGCATGTGCACCTTGTCCTCCACTGCCTGAAAGCCGAACTCATCTGTCGATCCGTAAGACATTCCGGGCTTCACGCCCCCTCCCGCAAGCCACACCGTGAAACCGCGCGGGTTGTGATCCCGACCGTTGTTGTTCTGCGAAAAAGGAGTCCGGCCGAACTCTGCCCCCCACCAGACGAGCGTGTCTTCGAGGAGACCCCGGCGTTTCAAATCCTCAAGAAGACCGGCGATCGGTTTGTCCACCTGACCGGCCAGCTCCTCGTGTTTCGGCATGTTGCTATGCTGATCCCATACCGGTGTGGAGGAATTGTCGCAATGGCTCACCTGGATGAATCGCACCCCGGATTCAGCAAGCTGCCTTGCCGCAAGGCACTGGCGGGCAAAGCCATCAGTCGTGTCGTTTCCAATCCCGTAGAGTTCCCGCGTCTCGCGAGTCTCCCGTTCGACATCGACCATCTCCGCGGCATGGGTTTGCATGCGCCACGCCAACTCGTGGGACTTGATCACTCCGTCGAGCACAGAGTCATTCGAATCGCCGACTTGGATCCGGTTCAGCTGATCCAGGAAATCGTGCTCACGCTTCACCGATTCGTCGTTGAGCGGACTCCCCAGATTCCGGATCTCCGGACTCGCGTTCGGATTCCCGGGCTGACCAAGCACCGTCCCCTGATGAAAGGCGGGTAAAAACGCATTCGCGTAGTTTCTCGGCCCCCCTTTATTGGCCGGAGGATTCACGGTCACGAAAGCAGGAAGGTTCTCATTTTCCGATCCCAGTCCGTAGCTGATCCAGGCGCCCATCGAGGGGCGCACCAGATTCGTGGCCCCCGTGTGGAGAAACAGGGTCGCGGGACCATGCGCGACGCCTTCGGTGTGCATGGAGTGAATAAAACACAGGTCATCGATATGACGGGCCACTTCAGGGAAAAGCGAGGACGACCAGCGTCCCGACTCTCCATACTGCTGGAAATCCCACATCGGTTTCATGACCGTGCGCTGCTCTTCGACCCGGGTTCGGGGAACGTAGAATCCAACCTCGCGCTGATCCGCCCTGAACAGCTCCGGCTTGTAATCGTACGTATCGACCTGGCTCGGCCCGCCCTGCAGAAAAATGAAAATAACCCGCTTCGCTCTCGGCGCGATGACCGGCATTTGATTGGCCATCGCCGAAAAAGCGAGACTGCCAAAACCACATCCTGCAGCTTTGAGGAGTTGGCGGCGACTGGGATGTATGAGGGTAGGGTCCATCATTCAACAGGGTTGGTTCATCTCAGGTAGCGGAAATCCACGGAGGCGAAAAGGGCCCGCTTCAGGGCAGCCCACGCTTCGCTTTTGTCAGTCGAGGCGTCATCTCCGGACTCTCTCAGGAAACTCATTGCAAGGGAGGCTTCGCTTTCCGTGGGGGGGCGGCCCATCGCCCGGCGAAAGGCGAGTTCGACGCGCGACTCATCGGAACTCACGCCTGATTTCAACAACTCGGCGGCGGCGGCCCGGGAACGCTGATGGATAAAATCGCTGTTCGTCAGGAAAAGAGCCTGCGTCGGAATCGTGCTCTTCGAGCGTTTCCCGACGGTGAAATTTGGATTCGCAAAATCGAAGACGGTGAACATTTCATACCCGGAGTTCCGGAACACGGGAACGTAGACGCTGCGTCGCATTGTTTTGAATTCGTAACCGAACTCACTGCGGAAATTGTCCGGCAGCGAGGGACCGCCCGCCTTGGGATCGAGCTCTCCGGAGAGGGTGAGGATTGCATCGCGGAGGGACTCGACATCGAGGGGCCGCAGATGGGCTCTCGCGTAGAGTTTGTTTTCGGGATCAGTTTCATCACCCTCCTGCAATCCGCGACCGGTTGAACGCGAGTAGACCTCTGACATCATGATTTCCCGGACGAGAGACTTCGTCGACCAGCCGCTCGCGATGAGTCGTCCCGCGAGAAAATCAAGCAACTCCGGATGCGTCGGCTCCTCCCCCGTCACGCCGAAATTGTCAGCGGTTCTCACGAGCCCCTCCCCCATCAGTTTGAGCCAGATGCGGTTCGCGAGGACGCGGGCGGTGAGCGGGTGACGCTCATCGACGATCCAGTTTGCCAGCTCGAGGCGTCCGCTTGAGGTCTCGGGAAAATCCGGCTGCTCCCAGGTCGCAACCTCGAGGAAACCGCGCGGAACAACCTCCCCGCGATTCGACTCCACTCCGCGGATGCGAAGCTCGGTGCCGCCGATCGCATCGCTTCCTTTGTCGACGACGCTCATCGCCTGTGGCATTGCCGGAGCTTTTGCTCGGAGTTTCTTCAGCGCCTCTTCCGAGTCTTTCAGCGCTTCTTCAAGCTCCCGGATTCTCTGCGTGATCTCAGGGGAAAGGTCCTCGACAACGCGCTCGCCAACCGGAAGCCACTGAACGGCGTCCGCAATGATGTGTCCTTTCTCCGAACTTTGATTGCTCAAGACGACCGTGACCTCCTCACCGGCTTTGATTTCGTAGACACCCACAGTTTGAAAGAGATTGTCATGCTCAGGCGCGAGCTTCTGGTTGACGAGGACAAGAGCTTCCCTTTCGCCGGCATGGACGCGTACCGGCACTTTCGTATTCCGGTTCGGGCCAGTGGAATAGGAAATACGAAGCTCATACCTGCCTGCCGCCTCAAGACTGGTTTTCCAAGTCACCGTTTTCGGATCCCCGTGAGCATTCATGTCATGGAAGTAGCCTTCCCCAATCCATCGTGGGGAACTGGTCGACAACTCCCACTCACCGGAAAAAACAGCTTCGGTGTCATCGAGCACGACTCCGGGAAGAGATTTCGCCCTGACGCTCCGGACTTTCCCGCCACTCCCCCGGCCCATTTCTGCTAGAGCGTTCGAGAGTCGCTCGATTTCGCCGGAAAGTTGTTTCTCCTCTTTTTCGAATTTCGCGATCGCGGCCCTCGCCTCTTCGGTGGGTGGCACCGGCTCGCGATGCCACTTCGAGACATTGGCGTGGGTGACGGAGTTCGTGCTCAGAAAGATCCCGGCCATGGCGTAGTAGTCGCGCGTCGGGACAGGATCGAACTTGTGATCATGGCAGCGGGCACACCCGATCGTCTGCCCCATGAAGGCCCGACCGATCGTGTCGATCTGCTCATCGATGATTTCAAAATCGAGTTCCGCTTTGTTCTGGTTTTCGTAGTTGTGAGGACCAAGCACGAGAAATCCTGTCGCGGTCAGATTTCTCTGCCGCTCCTTCAAGTCAGCGTATCGCAGCAAATCGCCCGCGATCTGTTCCGTGATGATCCGGTCCAGCGGCCGGTCCTCGCGGAAGGCGTCGATGATGTAGTCCCGGTAGCGCCACGCATCGGGAAACGGCATCGCCCGTCCGCCGCCACTCGAATCCGCGTAGCGAACGAGATCGAGCCAATGTCTCCCCCATCGCTCCCCGAAAGCATCCGAGGCGAGCCAGCGATCGATCATTGCCTCCCACGCTTCCTCCCCCGGGTTTTCCAGAAATTCATCCTGCTCGTCCAGGGTCGGGATCAATCCAGTCAGATCCAGCTTGGCCCGGCGCAGTCGCTGCAGTGGCTCGGTCTGCGGTTCGGCCACGAGCCCGACGGCTGCCAGCCTCGCATTGATAAACTCATCAATCGTATCTTTTTCCCCAAAAGTTTCCTGCCGGGGACGGAAGGACCAGAACTGTCGACCGTCCTCGATGCTCATGCCCTCCTCCTCGTACGCAGCCGGGGCTTCCGTCCTCGGATCGGGAAGCCCGCGACGAACCCACTCCTCGAAATCGGCGATGACGGAGGGCGGAAGCTTGCTCTTCGGAGGCATCTCCAGATCCGGATTCGCATACCGGATCGTTTCGATGAAAAGACTTCCCTCGACGTCACCGGGGATCGCGGCCGGTCCTGAATCGCCGCCCGCTTCCCAGCCGGCCTTCCGGTCCAGCCAGAGACCTCCTTTTTTCTTTTCAGCTTCCCGGGAATGACACTCGTAGCAATGGGTCACCAGCGCAGGGCGAATCTTCGATTCGAAAAACACGAGATCATCCTGACTCAGATCACCCGCCCACAAAACGGGCGCGGCAGATGCCGGCAGCAGGGTGAGCCAAAAAGCATGGGGAGCGATCCTCATCGGGCGACAAGGTATCGAATTCCTGAATTAATTGCACTTGCGTCATAAAGGCACGCTTTGCGTGTCCAATCGCAGGAAAACGGAAATCAAGGTCTCACCACTTCAACGGTGACGTT
Source organism: Verrucomicrobiales bacterium (assembly GCA_029233965.1). Classification (GTDB taxonomy): domain Bacteria; phylum Verrucomicrobiota; class Verrucomicrobiia; order Verrucomicrobiales; family DEV007; genus Arctic95D-9. The sequence goes on from JARGOP010000001.1 coordinate 227,203, forward strand.
CTGCCGCCCCCACTCAAGCGCCTGTTTGTGAGTCTTGAAAAAGAGATCAATTTTGCCGCCTTTGATTGCTCCCCCGCGGTCTTCGACCGTTCCCCGGCCGTAGCCGGGAATTCTCATCCGGGTGCCGAACGGAAAGACATCGGTGTCAGCCGCGATCGTTCCCGGCTTCGCCTTCGTTCCTGAAGCGGTCACACCCAACTTCTTACGCTCTCCCTTCTGAGGGCCATAGGCATAGACCGGTTGCATGAGGAGATTGCGCTTCCATCCACAGCACTCCTGGCACTTGCAGTAGCCGGTCGCTTCCAACGGGATGAACTCGGTTCGCTCGAACGGCTTGCGGTTCGCGCAACTTGTCAGCAGGGCCAGAGCCATACCGAAGAAAAACCCCCATTTCATAATTTTCATAAATTAAGGTAATTTTAATCATTGGCATTGCAAGGCAAACGCAACGATTCATGTTCGTCGGCCGGCCCTCATATTCGCTCGATTTCGCTTCAGCGGGAAAATACGAGGAACTTTCTGCTGACGAAGTTTACGAGAGCGGACGCGATCATGAACCCGAACTGGGCAAACCAGGGATTAAGGCCACGGGAAATCAGAATCGGGCCGCTGATGAGCCCGGCGATAAAACTCGCAAAACTGATCATCGTGAAGAGACTCACTTCACGAATCCTCGAATGCCGCCCTCCGGTGAAGACAAACCGGGCGTTCGTCAGGTAGGCAAACAGGTTGGAAAAAGGAAAAGCAATCAGGTTACTCCATATTGCGTGCTTCTCTTTAACCGCATCGTCGAGCCCCTCAATCTCGAGGTAGTCGTGAGCTGGAAAGATCGTATGAGATACGATCGCGAAGACCGCGAGATGGACAACCGTGCTTCCGGCACCCATCATCGCATATTTCATGAATTGGAAAGTCACGGGGGCATCCCGCGAGACCAGCCAGTGCAGGCTTGCCCTAATTCCTTGAGCCCGCGCGACATCAAACAACTCCCCGGCATCGGATTTGATTTTCTGAAACGGATCCCCGGGCATTTTTTGAGCACTTCAACGTGAGTCGGGGCAATGGAACACATTCTTTTTGAAGTGCCCGTTTTTGCTTCAAATAATTTTCATTCTTTCACACAATCAAAATATGCCGTTTATCCTTTCCCTAGATCAAGGCACCACCAGCTCCAGAGCGATTCTCTTTGATCAATCGGGCACCGCTGTCTCCACAGCCCGGAAAGAGTTTCCGCAGATTTTCCCGAAGCCCGGCCTCGTTGAGCACGATGCCTCGACCATTTGGAGAACGCAGTTGGAAGTCGCTCGTTCCGCCATTGAGCAATCCGGTTGTCCAGCGCATGAAATCGCAGGGATCGGTATCACGAATCAGCGGGAAACGGCGGTCATCTGGGATCGCAAAACGGGAGAGCCCGTGCACCACGCCATCGTCTGGCAGGACCGACGGACCGCGGAGTTTTGCGCGAAGCTCACGGATGAGGGGTTGGCCGATGAAATTCAATCCATCACAGGACTCGTCATCGACGCCTACTTCTCAGGCACCAAGATTCGCTGGATGCTGGATCATGTGCCCGGGGTCCGGGACCGGGCCGAGGCTGGCGAACTGGCCTTCGGAACGATCGATTCGTGGCTCATTTGGAATCTGACCGGTGGAGAGTATCACCTCACCGATGTCACCAACGCGAGCCGGACTCTCCTCTTCGACATTCAAGCTCTCGATTGGAGTGACAGGATGCTGGAAATTCTCGACATCCCCCGCTCTCTCCTCCCCGAAGTGCGAAGCAGCAGCGAGGTCTACACTTCCACCTGCCCCGAACTTTTCGGGACGGAAATTCCGATCGCCGGGATCGCAGGCGACCAGCACGCCTCTCTCTTCGGGCAGGCATGCCACGAACCCGGCATGGCGAAAAACACCTACGGCACCGGCTGTTTCATGCTCATGAATACCGGTTCCAAAGCGGTGAAGTCAACGCACCGACTCTTGACGACAGTCGCCTGGCAAATTGATGGTATCACTGAGTATGCCCTCGAAGGGAGTATCTTCATCGGCGGCGCCGTGGTCCAGTGGTTGCGCGACCAGTTAGGCATCATTCAATCCTCGGAGGAAATCGAGAATCTGGCCCGCGAGGTGGACGACAACGGCGGTGTCTACTTTGTCCCAGCTTTTGCCGGCCTCGGAGCTCCTTACTGGGATGGCTTCGCACGTGGCGCAATCACCGGGCTGACGCGGGGATCAAACAAATCACACATCGCCCGCGCCGCACTCGAAGGGATCGCTTTTCAAGTGCACGATATCCTCAAAGCGATGGCCCTGGACTCCGGTACCGAACTCAGGGAACTGAGAGTCGACGGGGGTGCGACCGGCAACGAACTGCTCATGCAAATCCAGGCGGATCTCCTTGGCGTTCCGGTAGTGCGCTCCGAAGCGGCGGAATCGACCGCTCTCGGCGCGGCCTATCTCGCCGGACTCGCCACCGGCGTGTGGGAGAGCAAAGAGGCGATCGCGCGAATCTGGGCAGAGCGCGACCGCTTCGAACCGGGCCCGGGCTCACCGGCGATGCAGGCAAACCTCGGGGAGTGGAGGAAGGCCGTAGAGCGAACACTCCGTTAGGGCGTGTTCGAAAACCTACTTTTTCAGCCAATCACAGATGGCAGCGAGGTTGACGAGGCCAAGGTATCTGGAGGCCGGCTTTTCATACCGAGTGGCAATGGCTCGC
>JARGOP010000037.1 GCA_029233965.1 Verrucomicrobiales bacterium
GCTTCTGCTTCTGCTTCTGCTTCTGAAGCCACTTCTTTCGGCTCCTCCGTTTCCGCTGATGCTTGTTCGATCGCGGGGACTTCATCCGCTGACGCGGCTGACTCTTCCGTTGCAGGCCCCCCCGGACTCAAGGTCTCTGCTGCTTCCCCGACTGCTGGCTTGGCTTCAACTTCCGGCTTCACTTCGCTTTCCACCGCAGCCGGTTCTTCACTCGTTTCCTCCGTTTCCGCTGATGCAGGCTTCACCTCGTTCGCCAGAGCTTTCTTTTTGGCCGATGCCGTCTTTTTCACAGAGGGATCCGGCCCGCCCTGCTTCGGCTGCTTGCCGAGAGCAAGCTTCGTGTCGGGAAATTCGATCACATAACCTTCCGAAGTGAGCCAGCGAAGATCCTTCAAGATCGTTTTGGCTTTGACAGTCAGCTCGAGCGATTCCGGGGCCTGGTCCTTTTCCGGCCGGGTAAAGTCATCCGCCAACTCAACGAGAAGGTCGATTACCTTCATTCCGGGCTTCGCCAGAATGCGGTCAATGATGGCCTGGACATGTCCCGTCAAAGAGACCGATTCATTGATTTCTTTCGGTCTTACGCTGGAGACATGGAGAGCCTTTTTCCCACGCTTGAAGAAACGAAGCCCCTCTTTTTCGAAATCACGGCAGAGGGCCTGAATCAACGGAAGCGGAAATCCACGACGAAGTTTCTCACTCTCCTGCTTCAAATGCACGAGGAGACCACGGGAAAGATCACGTCCCTGAACGTCACCGCGGACGACAGCCTTCTTCGTCTCGATCACCGCCTCTGAGGCAAAGTGCTCGCGGAAATGTCGGGCCAACTCCTCGGGAGACTTCAAAAGAGGGCCCTCCTCTTTTGCCGGGGCCGGCGCTTCTTCCACCCTTGCCTCTTCAGCGGGAGCTTCTTCCCCTGACTCGACGAGCTCGGTGCCATCGCCCTCAGCTTCGGGTCTCGTTTCCTCCTCCTCACTTTCCGGAGCAGCTTCGACAGCCTCTTCCACCACGGTTTCTTCCACCACGGTTTCTTCCACCGCAGCTTCTTCCGCCGCCACGGCAGTTTCCGTCGCATCCACTTCGGTTGGCGCTTCTGTCGAATTCTCTGTCTCGACCACAGTTTCTGCGGCCTCAACCGGTTCCGCTGCCTCTGGCGCAGCTTCAACTTCCTCAGGCGGTGCCGCTTCCGGAGCCTCCCCGGACTTCAGCCGATACTGAAGACGCTTGCTGACTTTTTCCTTCCACTTCTCGACGATCTCTTCGCCACTTTCCATGACGATGCGGGACTTGTATCGCTCGAGAGGCATGTTGGCAAACCGCTCGGCATGAAGCCTCGCAATGTTGCGCTGGTACTCATGATGGTTGGGCGGCCCGAGAATTTCTCCACTCATCCCGCAAACAGCGATGTTCGAAAAATTACCCGCAGGAGCACCCACATCGACTTCCTCGACCACATAATACCTGGAAAGCACATCGGAACTCAGCAAATGTTTGATTGCTTCGTCACGGCTCAGCCAAATCGATTTGTCATCCTTACACTGATACAAAGAGACGCCATCTTCAGTCGCTTCAAAACAAACCTGATAGCGGTCGCGCCCACTCAAAATCATCTTGGCGAGATCGGCCAGAGGAAATGCCCGGTAGGTTTCCCGGATATGCCTGGTGATTCCCTTGATCGCAGAGTCGGACGGCTCGATCGAAGCCTTAACCCCGGGCGCCGGCTTGTCCTCCGGCGGGCGCTCGCGTCGATCGCCACCCCGAAAGTCATCACGCCCCCCGCCACGGCGGTTACCACCACCCCGTCGATCCTCACGGCCGCCGCCGCCACGGCGGTCTCCTCCTCCAAAATTACCACGTCCCTGGCCCTGCCCCTGGCCACGACGGTCTCCCCCGCCTCGACGGTCTCCGCGGAAACCTCCCCGTCGATCATCGCGGCCACCACCACCTCGGGAGTCACCCCGTGAATCCTCGCGATCATCGCGCGGGCGCTGTTTTATCTCTTTCGGCTTCGCAGACTCCTGGGCCCAGTCGGGCATCAGGTCAAAGGCGGAAAATTCGAGGGGCTTGTCTTCGTCGCTCATGGTGGACTGAGTCAGAACTGCTTCTGACATCTACTGCGTGATTCTAATCGGTCTAAAGTTGGAGCCTACACTCCGGATCGGGTCGGGGCAGATATCAAAATTGTCACCTTGCCGCCAATTCCCATCTCATCGTATCCCCTTAACTCAGAGCTACTTTAAGCGCTTCAGCGGTGACTTCAGCCGTTTTTTCTATCTCATCCGGCCCGTGCGCGAGCGAGATAAATCCCGCTTCATACTGCGAGGGCGCGAAATAAACGCCTCGATCCAGTGCCGCCCAGAAGAACTTCCGGAAGGCATCAAAATCAGACTTCTTCACGTCATCCACGTTGGTGATTTCCTCTTCGGTGAAAAACAGACAGAACATCGAGCCGATTCGATTGAGCGTAAGATCGCGTCCTGCCTCCTTCAAGACCGCGCGAACCCCGTCTTCAAACTGCTGCCCGATTTCATCGAGTCGCGCCCAGCCATTGTGACGCTCCATCTCTTTCAACTGGGTGATTCCCGCCACCATCGCAAGCGGATTGCCGGAGAGAGTTCCCGCCTGGTAGACCGGCCCGTCCGGAGCGAGATAATCCATGATCTTCGCCTTGCCGCCGAACGCTCCCACAGGGAGACCGCCACCGATCACTTTTCCCATCGCGGTGAGATCCGGCGTGATGCCCACCAACTCCTGGACCCCGCCTTTGGCGAGCCGGAAACCAGTCATGACTTCATCAAAGATCAACACGGCTCCGTATTTTTCGGTGATATCCCGCAGGAATTGAAGATAACCTTCTTTCGGAAAAATCAGACCGGCATTGGCCGGGATCGGTTCGAGGATGATCGCCGCGATGTTCTCGCCCTCGAGACGAAACGCTTCCTCGACTGCGTCTGGGCGATTGAAAGGAAGCGTGATCGTGAGCCTCGCAAGGTCTTTGGGGACTCCGGCACTGTCCGGCGTTCCCAGGGTCAAGGCACCGCTGCCCGCCGCGACGAGCAGGGAATCGACATGGCCATGATAGCAGCCTTCGAACTTGATGATTTTGTCCCGACCGGTGTAGCCCCGGGCGAGACGGATCGCCGTCATCGTCGCTTCGGTGCCGCTGCTCACCATGCGGACCTTCTCCACCGACGGTACGTAGTCGCGAACCATGCGGGCGAGCTCGACCTCGTGTCGGTTTGGAATTCCAAAACTGATGCCCTCTTTGGCCGCATGACTCACCGCCTCGATCACCGCCGAAGGGGCATGGCCGAGAATGGCGGGCCCCCACGTGCCCACGTAGTCAATCATTTCATTGCCATCGACATCCCAAATCCGGCAGCCGCGGGCGCGCTGGACGAAGAACGGATCGCCGTCCACGCTCTTGAAAGCGCGGACCGGTGAATTCACTCCGCCGGGGATCACTTCCCTGGCAGCTTTGAATAATTTAGAGGAGAGGTCTCGGTTTAACATGGTGGGACGGCACTCAATAGCGATACGCTGAATACGTCAACTCACGTCTCAAAGATGAGGCCCGAAAGAAAACGGGGCTCAAAACCACTTTTAAGTTTACACCGCCACCCCGGAACCGTTTAGCTTATCCTCCCCTTTCCCGAAACACACAACACCCTTTCCGCATGAACGTTCATCATCTTGAGCTGTTCTATTTCGTCGCGAAATTCGAAGGCATCACCGAAGCTGTTCGAAAGATGCCCTATGGAATTCAACAGCCGGCCGTGAGTGGTCAAATTCTTCAGCTTGAGAAAGATCTCGGCGTGAAACTTTTCCACCGACGCCCTTTCGCCCTGACCCCTGCCGGGGAGGAACTTTACGACTTCGTCTACCCTTTCTTTTCCCGCCTTGGACAGATGAAGGAGCGTCTCAGCGGCGAGGAAAGCCATCATCTCCGGCTCGCAGCCTCCGCCGCGGCCCTGACGAATCACCTCCCCGATGTGCTCCAGAGCCTTCGGGCGGAGTTTCCAACCCTCCGGCTTACGCTTCGGGAATTGAACAACGGGGACATTGAAGAAGCGTTGCGAAAACAGGAGGCGGACGTCGCCGTGGCAATTCTTCACCGGAAACCGGGGCCCGGCATCAAGTCGGTCAAGCTGATCGATCTGCCCCTTGCCATCGTTGCCCCGGCAAATTCTCCGATCACCAGGTTCCGGGAACTCAGTGCAAAAGCTCCGGGAGGGCAGATCCTCCAACCTCTCATTTCACTTCCAAAGCATGAGCCCGTCGCCCGGCTTTTTCAGCAGGGACTCACCGCCCGGCATCTCAGCTGGGAGACATCGGTGGAAGTCTCTGAACTGGGACTGATCCAAAATTACGCGGCCAATGGATTCGGATTCGGTGTCACTGTGGACATTCCGGGAGCCGTCTGGCCGGAGGGAACCAAAAAAATCAAACTCCCCTCCGATTTTCCTCCCCTCTCAATCGGAGCGCTTCATTCCGGCGATCTGAAAAAAGTCGCGAAGCGGTTTATTGATCTGGCTGCGGAACAGGCTTCACTTCTTGAAGAAAAAAAGAAAAGTAAAAAGTAGCTGCATGCCGGAAGCCCTGATTTTTGATTTCGACGGACTGATTCTCGATACTGAAGTCCCTGTCTATGAAGCGTGGCGTCAGAACTACGAAGCGCATGGACAAACGCTCCCCCTCGAGACCTACGTGAATTGCGTGGGCAGTGACTTCAACCGCTTCGATCCGAAGGCTCACCTTGAGACGCTCACCGAAACAATCGTCGACTGGAATCATTGGGATCCGCGCCGCGAGCAAATCGCCCGCGAGCAAACCATCGAGCTGGCTCCTTTCCCCGGAATCATCGCGCTCCTCGAAGAAGCCTCCACAGCCAACGTGCCCTGCGTGGTCGCCTCAAGTTCCCCCAGAAGCTGGGTCGAAGGACATCTTGAACGGCTCGGCCTGCGGCATTTTTTCGAGACGACCCGCTGCCTCGACGATGTCGCCGCCCCGAAACCGGCACCCGAGTTATTTCTCACTGCCGCCGAAGCTCTTTCGATTCATCCTGACAAAGCCATTGTTCTCGAGGATTCCCTGAATGGCTTAAACGCCGCGAAAGCAGCCGGCATTGATTGCGTCATCGTTCCGAATCGGATCACGGAGTCTCTCGACTTCACCGGCGCAGCTGCTGTTTTGCCGACTTTGGCAGGCGTCACGATCCGCAAACTCGAATCGATCAAGACAGGAAATGCCCGGGATTCCTGCATGAGTTAAAGAGAAAATCGTCTTACCCGGGAAAGCAACTCTGAGCATTTCCGGATATGAAAACAATCTCTGCCCTTCCTCTTCTCTCAATCACACTTCTTGCCAGCACGATTTCGGCATCGGCCCAGATCGATCTTTCCAGGGCGACTCAGAAAGGCATAGAGATCAGTCGTCAGACCGACCGGCGTCCCGTTCCCCGTCCTCTCCCGGTTTATCAGGGGAATCCAAAGGTCCAGCCTCTTCCTCCGCAGCGCTTTCAGCCGAAGCCGAACCCGTCCCACCAGCCGAACCCGAACCCGGCAGTTCGCCCGGTGCCGATGGATACCGGCAAAATGATCTCGGTTCTCAGAGGAAACTCCACTTCTTCCCACTCAGCTCCGACGATATCGAATCGCACGACCAAAATTGATCCGAAAGTGATGCCGAAAGGATACGAGGTTTATCGCATGAAACAGGGCCGTGACCGGGCGGAGGGAGTTTCCTCTCCTCCTGCGCAGACAACCCGCGTCAAGGACGGTCGTCCCATGGCGAGCGGAGAAAGGACTACCCCGCCCTCCTCGTCAAGCCGACCACCTCGTGTCGAGACGCCGCCACCTACACTCAACTACCAGGTTGATTCCCATTCCCAACTTGCCACCAGCTCGGTTCGTTTTCGCAAGGGCAGCACTGAGCTGGCAGACAGCGCCTCCTATCAATACCTCCGGAATCTCGCTTCCGCGCTTCAGGATCACTCTCTCCTCCATCATCGTTTCGTGGTCGAAGGGCACGCCTCGGCGGACGGGTCGGACTATTCCAACCTCCTTCTCTCGCAGCGCCGGGCGAACGCCATCTTTGACTTTCTCATGAGCGAAGGAGTTTCGCCCGATCGCCTTCTCGCCGTCGGTCACGGCGAAAGTCACGCCCGCTTTCGCCCCGGAGATCCTGAGTATCTCCTCGCTCAGGACCGACAGGTCGTTGTCTTTAAGCTGGCGGACTGAATTTATCGCCGCCGGGGAATGCGGCAACTCCAGGGCAGCACCGCGCGGCTTTCGATCAGGCCGTCCGGTGCTTTTCCGTCTCCACGGATGACCGGATTAATGCCTTCAACCGTTCGCGGTCACTTCAGGCATGAGCCTCCCGGGCAGGCACAATAGGGAAAGCGGCGGGAGATAGCGCATGCAAAGTGCTTGGGGGTTCGTGGGAAGAGACGAACTCGTCCCGATTTGAATGGGAGGAATTTCCTTCGTCATCCTGAACGGTGACACCTTCATCCGAGATAGAGAAGGAAAACGGTTTCCACATCTTCGGGTAGCGATCCCCGGTTTCGTGTGACCCGATAGCGAAACAGCAGAGGCGAAACCAGAGTCCCGCAGGCGATCATTGCGAGACCCGGTCCGATAAGGACGCTCGAACAGGTCATACCGGCAGACCGGAACATCGAATCCATCGACCATGATGATCCCCCGGATTCAAAGACATTGCTTCGCGGCGAGGCCCCGAAAACACTCAAGAGATTCCCCATGATGCTGATTCCGCTGCCCGGGAATGGTTCCACGCATTCGAAGAGACTGACTGCTTCCCGCGAAACAAGCGGACACGGCAGATTCAACGGCGGAAACGAAGAGAATCTAATCGATCACAAGCACGACGCGAAAACCGTAGTCGTCATCGCGCCGATCCCGCTCATCGTAATCTCTCAGCTCGCTCCGGAAGTCGAGCCCGGTAAAGTTATCCCACGCTCCTCCCCGGATCGACTTGAAAGGCCTCCCTTTTTCGTCCCTCGTTTCATCAAGCGATGGATTCTTCTCGCGGAGTTCAATAGAGTTGAGTTCGGGACGATAATCTTCCTCGATCCACTCCCAGACATTGCCGGCCAGATCAAAAAATCCGTTTCCGTTCGCCGCATAGCTCCCGACCCGGGCGGTGCGTTCCGCCCCATCATCGTAGGGGCCTCCACCAATCACGGATTTACTCCAGTCTCCCGGCAAGTTCCTGATTGCTGCCTCATCCCAGAAATTCCCGACATTGGCAGGCGGAGGCCAATCGTTCCCCCACGGGAAACGTTCAGTTCCAGCCGCAGCCGACCACTCGGCATCTCGCGGAAGTCGATAGGTTTCGCCCTCATGCGCGGAGAGCCAGGTGGCGAACGCCTTCGCTTCATCCCAGGTCACGCACACGACAGGGTGATCGCCGCTTTGTTGAAATCCCGGCTTCTCCCATGAGGCTTCCTTCTGATGCACCCATTCGGTCGTGTATCCACCAGCCGGTTTTTCGGTGACGGAGAACAGGTGGGCTCCCCCTGCCTGAACGTAATCCGTTGCTTCCACGAAGACTCGAAAATCCTTTACCCGAGTCTCAGTGGTCGACATGAGCACTCCGGGCTGACCTGGAACCGGACAGAACTTCATTCCGAGAGAATTGACCCAGGGGCGATCTTTCGTCGCTTCTTCAGGGGAAATCGAAGCGCCAGGTAACCCGGCACCTTCTTCAACGAACTGAAAGCTGCCGTAGAACTTGCTGTTAAACCAGGGCTCCTGCTCCCCTCCGGTCAAACTGGCGACTTCTCCACCAACAGCCTTGAAGACTTCCTCAAAGGGGCGTCCGGGTTTTGGCAGGTGCTTGAGCAATGCCGACGTATATGGACTGTTCTTCCCTTCCCCATCATCGGCGACATCGTCAGGGGAGGTGGAAAAAGCGATGAACATTCCCTGGGGCGCTCCGCCGGGCATCGCGAGTCCACCGGAGGACGTGCTGCGACTGCCACGCCAGGCCCGCGAAAAAGGGTCGTTACGGCAGCAGTCGAGGATCAGCAAATTCAGACCGGCTCCGGCAGTCTCGAGTCCCTCCATGATCAAATTCATCGAGAGTGTTTCGTCGGGCACCTCGAAGTCACGCGCCATCTCTGCATCGACCGGGATCAGAAAATTCTCCCCTTTCATCTGCACTCCGTGCCCCGCGAAAAAGACGAGTGCGACCGCATCAGGATCCGGGTCAGTCGGCAGGCCATCGACAAATTCACGGAGCGCCCGTCTCATCGCTTTCAGATCGGCATCGATTCGAAAGGTGACATCGAAGTCGAGGCGACGAAGCAGTTCCGCCATGTCGGAGGCATCGTTTGCCGGATTGCTGAGAGCGCGGGCGTGAACGTATTCGTTATTCCCGATCACCAACGCTTTCCTCGGCGAATCCCCTCCAAACACGAAGCTGGAAAGCGCGAAAATAATCAGGGAGTAGAAAAACGATGCTCTCATCAGAAGGATTGCAGATTCGAATTGGACGAATCAGGAGCGCCGATTTGCACTGTTCGAGGCCTCAATTCTGAAAATTGAGGAGAAAACAGGGCCGACGGGAACCTTTCGACCGACAATCCCCGGCCGATCAGGAATACTTGGGATCCTTGCCCGGCTCAGTCTCATAGAGATACTCACGACGGGCAGTGGCGTGAGGCTTGATCACATCGGACTCGAAGCGAAGATAGTTCGGATCCTCACGGAACATCGAGAGCTTATCCTTGCTCTCAAAGTCAGCGGAAATGAAAAAACCGAAATCATTTTCCGGCTCGATGCTCCGGCCTGAGCGGAAATTGTGGGCCTCGTTGACCCGATGAAAACAGGTCCTGCTGAGGCGGATCATCTCCTCAATCTCGTCCTCCGAGGTTCCTTTCCGGAGTCGAAAAAGCGCGATAAAATGAACCATGATGGAGACCGGGAAATTAGCTCCGTCGCAGAAACGCCGGATCAGTTGCGCCACTCCAGCGCACCCTTTTTCAGAGCGTAGAGGTAGGCAACAAACAAAATCATCACGAAGCTGAACATCGACCAGAAGAAGACACTCGCCCCGGCGGCGATCTGCTCTTTGTAAACCACGGCCCAGGGATACAGGAAAACCACCTCGATGTCGAAAAGGACGAAGAGCATCGCGACGAGATAGAATTTCACGCTGAATCTTGCCTGACCGTCTCCAATCGGTAGCATTCCGCATTCATACGCAGAATCCTTGGTCTTGTTTCGAAGCGCTCTCTTTCCAAGAAGGGCACTCGCAATCAATGTCGCCACGGCAAAGCCTGAAGCGAGGATGATCTGGATGACAACTGGGATGTAATCAGACAACATGGCAAAAAAATTCCGGTGCCTCAACGAAGTAAGGCACCGGAATGTATTGAAATTAGCGGTGTCGTCCAGACGATTTCGTCGGAACGGGAAGAAATGATCGGAACGGCCTCTAAACTCTCACCAGGAAGAGTCCGGAAACCGTTCGAACATTGCTCAATTAGCTACTTGCAGCAGCTGCGGCGCTGGAAGCGTCGCCGATATTCTCGAGACCACGGTATTCCTTACCGTTTTTCTCGACAAGACCGCGAGTGACGAGATTCTGAAGCTTCTCGTAGGCGCGGAGACGGAGCATTTCTTCACCTCCGCTGACTGCGTTACGTGCTTTCAGATTCTCATAAACAACTTCAAAAAGGTCGTTGAATCCGAAGGTCTGTTTATCAGAGAGGACGGTGACGAGTTCGTCTGTCACGTGATCTGGGACCCGGCGGGAGAATCGTGTTCTGCGTGTGGTTGACATGGCTGACAGTATACCACATCCGGCTGGCCGTGCCTACCGATTTCTCTCTGGATTTCGCAAAAACTGGATATTCTCAAAATTGAGTTTCGGAAACCGCTTCAAAACCAAAATCAGTAAGTGATTGATAAACAATGACTTTTAAGGAAGGTAAACTAATTTGCGGTGCATTCATGAGAGTGCAGCAGTGGACATACCCGACCATCTGCGGGAACGGCCTTGCCCCGGTATTTTGCTCCTCCAGCCATCGATCAAATTCAACGAGAGCTTCGGCCCAATCGACTGCCGAGTAGTCCGAAGAGTCGACTTGCTCGAGGAGACGTTCGAGGTCGAATTCCTGAGCACGATCCACAACTCCGGAGAAAGCTTCGATCAGCGGAGCATCTTCCGCGAGGTGTCGATTGAAGAGTTCGAGCTCGGAATGAGATGGTTGCGACATGGGAAAAAGGGGCAGGATCAAAAAATACATTCAGCCGATCGACTGGGGAAAACCACCGCCTTTTGCGAGCGATGTCTTCGTCTTGATGCCCCGCATCGATCCATAAACAAGGATAGTCTGAATCTGCAAAATAGCACAAATTCCCGGGGTGCAACGGCGCAGCATGCGGCCTCCCGACAAAACCTTCAGCAGCCTTTTCTGATTCCCCGGGTAGATTGTTTTCCCGGATTTATCCCAATGCTCCGGGAATTTTTGAGCGAGGGGTAAACGTGGAGGACGCAGGGCAGTTTCCTCGCCGCCTTCGCAAAGGCCGGGTTCCTACCTGTCCGAAGCCGGGCGCCCCCTCCTCCTGGCGTTACTTCATCTTCTGCAACTCATGAGCCGGCCACGGGGCCCGCACCTCAGTTGACTCGCGATACTTCGTAAGCTGATCAGCTTGAACCGGTGTCGCGGCATTGCCCCAGGCATTTCGAACGTATGTCAAAATCGCGGCCAGTTGTTCATCGGTCACCTCAGGGTTAAGCCGAAGACCCGGCATGAGGGGCTGAATTTCGGGAGCGGTGTAGGTTTTTCCGAGCACTTCGATAGGACCTTCGACGCCGTCCATGACAAGAGCGACGAGGCGGTCCGTCGATCCCAGGACCCACTCGGAGCCCACCAGTGGCGGCGCCAGATACTGCTGCCCGTTTCCATGAATCTGGTGACATCCGAGGCAGACCCGCTGGTAGTGAACCTCGCCTTCCTTAAACTGCCGGCGATGTTCATCGGTGACCAGAAAGTTCGCTTCCTCGCCGGAACCGACTTCGAAAAGGCGGGCGAGTTCTTTGAATTGTTCCCCATCCACCCCATCGAGCATCGTCAATTCGGTGACCGGCATCGGCTTGAATTTTTTGTCTTTCCCTCCGGAGAGCATTCCTTCGATGACCGCCTTGCGAACCTTTTCATCGGTTGCTGTATCGACTGAAATCGTGAGCAACTCACGGGCGGCGGTTCCCCGTCGCATTGAGACGACACTGCGGGCGAGGGTCTTCCACTCTGCGGGAGACTGGACTGAGGCAATGAGCTCGCGCAGTTCCGCTTTCTCGTTCCGTGTCACAAGAGTCTGAATCAGGGGCGCTCTCAGCGGATGAGCATCCGGAAGAGCCGCAAAGAGAGTCAGCTCCTGCCCGCTGAGGCCGCTCACGGCGAGATCGCCGAGAAGCGCATCGTCTTGGTTCTGCTTCAGCATTCCGGCAATCACAGGAACGGCTTTTTCGCCGAAGAGGCCAAGGGAAGCCGCGAGCTGTCGCTTTACGAGAACATTTCCGGTATCCACTTGAGACGAAAGCAATGACAGCATTTCGTCGTGATCAGCAGATCCCGCCAGCGACTCGGAAGCGCGAATCGCCTCTGCCGCCACCCTCGGGTGAGAATCACTGAGTGCAGCTCTCACCGTCGCGGGGTCGAGGCTTCCGAGTCCTTCGAGGGCCCAGATTGCGTGAATTTTACCCAGATGGCTCTCAGCCCTCTTCACGACTTCTTTCAAGGCGGGAACCGCAGACCTGTCGCCGCGTTCGACGATGATCCTCTGAGCCGTGTCCCGCCACCAGCCATTGGCATGAGAAAGATAGCCCACGAGGGCAACGGAATCCTCATTCTGCATTCGCGGCTGCTCTCCCAACTCCCTGCCCGCAGTGTGTCGAACTCTCCAAATTCGTCCGAGGCCGATCGGGGTGTCGAGCTTTCTCTCAATCACCTGTGCTCTGAGATAGGAAGTCATGTAAGTCTGGTGCTGAATGATCCCACGATAGAAATCGAGGAGATAAAGGCTCCCGTCCGGAGCCGTATAGGCATCCACCATGCGGGAGCGCTCATCGGTCGAGGTCAGAAACTCGGCATTCTTCAGCGCACTCTTAATCTCGCGAAATCCATCTGCGCCCTCGGTCACGACCGCGCGTTTCACGAGATTTCCGGCCGGTTCCGGAACAAAAATATTCCCGTAATACTCCGCCGGAAACTGGTCCCCGCGATAAATCGCCATGCCGGAGGCAGCGGTCGGTTTCGTGAGACGACCTTCCTCTGTGAGCATCCCGTCCATGTAACCCCGATTGATCCCGGGAGTGATCCGCGCCGGCCAGACCGCCTGGTCCTTGATTTGAGATTTCACGTTGGAACGGAACTGATAGGCTTTGTTTCTCACCGTAAGTCCGGGAGGAATCTCCTCCACGGTGATCAGATTCGAGTTCGTGTTCGTGAGAAGCCGACCATAATTGTCCTGCTTGATCCCCCACTGTCCGCGATCCTCCGTCTTTTCCTTGATCCACTGCCCGTTGATCTTGCGATAGCGCAGATCGCTCTTTGCGTTGTAGAGCCAGTTGTCGAGTCCAAACATGAGCCCGTTCGGCTTGTGTTCAGGGTTCCCACCCTCCGCGTAGGTGTCATCGACGACAACCACTTCGCCGGCGGAAATCGTTCCATCCTCAGCGATCAGGATCTCCGCCTCGTAGAGCTTCAGGTTGTCGGCAAAGAGCAGTGACTTGTCTCCGTCAACAAGAGCGACAGCCCGCGGCAGAAGAAACTCTTCCAGGAAAACGGTGTGTTTATCGGCTTTCCCGTCACCATCAGTATCCTCCAGAACCGAAATGCGCCCGTAGGTCTCCATCTCCTTTTTCGCATCGATGTCCGGCATGTAACCCTGCATCTCAGCGACCCACATGCGGCCGTTTCCATCGAAAGCGAGAGCGACGGGGTCGTGGATCATTGGTTCAGCGGCGACAAGCTCGAGCTCGAATCCCTTCTCCATCGCAAAGGTTTCGAGCGCTTTGTCGGCATCAGTCACCGGCGCATCCGGAATCTTCCAGTGAGCCGGCGGCGGCTCCATGACATGCCCTTCCCGGTCACCGTTCTGCGCCATCGCAACAGGTTCAAAAAGAGCCAACGTGGCAAAAACAGACAACAGGGGGAGGAGTGTTCTCATAATCCAAGGAGGAGGAGGGGTAATTACTCAGCAAGAACCGCGTCAAGGATACGAGCGACATCCGCCGCAAGAACCCGGGAACCTTCCGGAGTGTAATGAACATCTGCTTTTTTCTGAATTTCAGCAGCCCGTTCTTTGGCAAACGAATACAGATCGTGAGTCTCAATCCCCGCTTCTTCCATCACCTCTGCTGCGATGGCGTTGTAAATTGCGGAATCGCCGACAACCCGACCTTTCGCACCCTCCGGCACGGGCGTCGTGTTGCGCCAGATGAGGGTAGCTCCAGTCTCTTTCAATCTCGCGACGAGTTCGGTGAGGTTGTTCCTGTAATCCTCCGGTGAGACTTGAGGCTTACTGTCGGCCGCCTTCGGGTCGGAAAGGTTCTCGCCATTCGGCCCCATGTATTTCAAGTCGTGGAGCCCCCAGTTGAAGTGGATCACGTCCCAGGATTTGTCCGCACCGCCCGTCTCCAACCATGCGTCAAGATTGGCGAGCCCGCTCGTCGTCGGACCGCAGTTTGCGAGGGGGCGGTGAACGTTCGCTTTGCCCTTCATAAGTTCCTGTACTGCCACCGTGTAGCCGATTGAAATACTGTCCCCGATAAGGAGAATCCGCGGAAGCCCTTCGACATCCTTCACCGGGATCATTGCGGGATTAGGTTTCTTCTTCGCATTCTGGCCGGGAGATTCTGACGGAATCAAAGCAAGGAGAAGAACGGTGAGGAATCCGAAAAGTCTGGGGGGTAATGACATGATGATCAATATCAGCCCGTGATACGGGTTTTCAACCGGCCTGAACAGGCGTAAAAACTGGTATTTTTGCGCAAAGTCTTAGACAACACTTGAACAATGCCTGCTCTCACCCCGACTTCCGCCCCCGGGTCACTCCTCGCCGAATCGAAGCTTATCGCCGTTCTCGTCATCGATACCATTGAATCAGCCGTCCCCGTCGCCTCAGTGTTGTTGGCGGGTGGAGTCCATGCGATGCCGTTCTCTTCGAGATCGGAGTAGGCGCCCGTTCCCCGGAATCTACTTTCGCGCCCGGCGACACGATCAACCTCGAGGAGCTTGACGACCGAAAGGATTAGCAGTCCAATTCCCGATCATGAGGTTTCCTCACTTCTCCTTCTCTCTGCGCCCCTTCCCACACGGGTCGACGCGCGGCGGCGGAGCTGTAACCTCCCTGCTCGTGGCAGCGACATCCGTCGGTCTGGTTTCCTGTGTCGCAAACCGTCCTGTGGATCTAGAGAGCCGCGCCCCCACCAGCACTTTTTCCCATCGGCTAGCCAGCGTGTCGCCGCTTAAGGGAGTCCTGCTCTACGGAAATTGGGGAGGTCCCGGCAATCTCGGCGGGGAGCCGATCGACGCAATGGATGAGCTGTTCCGCCGCCACGACCTGGCTTATTACCTGAGCCGGGGACGGGACACCATGCGATACTCCGATCTATTGCTCATCGAAGAACTTCGCAAACTGGATCCGGACACCCTTGACGATGCGGCCCTGAGATATCGAAAGGAGACGATCACTTACTTCGAATCGGACTTTGCCCACGTCATCGGGAAGCCGCCTCGCGCGCTCATTTACCGGCGCGAACTGCCCGGGAGCGTCTTTGCAGAACCGGAAATACTCCGCCGCCATATGCAGGGGGATCTTCGTAATTACCGCCATCCCCGGAAAAACGGAAGTCCCGGCAAATTGCGTTTCTAATTACAGCGCTCCCGACAGCCGCAAGCACTCCTGTCTTAGCGCCCGCCCGACTCAACCCAGTCGACGAGAAACTCTGCGATGGAACGGGATATGACGCGAAACTTCTCCTCCCGCCCACTTTTCAGGAGAGCCTTCTCCACGGCGGGATTATCAATGAACTCCACCTCAAGAAAGCACTTCGGAACGGAACGGATCTCCTTGTGCTTCGCCATTTGGAAGAAGAAATTAGAGCCGAGACCACCGTGAAGGTGTCCGTCCGTGATCACCCCCCGACTTCTGGACGAGGGGAGAAACTGACGGACCCCGGCATTGCAGGCTTCGGCGAGCGCTTTACCGAAGGCTTCATCGGCGGCGTAGTTTGCATTGCGCTCCCGCGCCGAAATCAGAGCGAGACTGCCCTTCGCATTGCCTCCCCCGTCGGCATTGAAATGGATGCTGATGACGCAGGCGGTGTCGGGTCGATTCGCGATTTCAGCCCGTTCGATGAAGTTGAGATTCCAGTCATCCTGACGGGTCAGGAGCACCCCGACCCGCGTTCCTTTTCCCGAAGCCTGCCTCAGGATTTCATCGTGGAGAATTTTGCTGAATTCCAATGTTAGATCCTTCTCCTTCAACCCACCCGGCGAGGTCGCATTGTTGGGAGAACTGTTGCTCCGCGAGGAGAGCGAGCCTGCTGTCGAACTGCCTCCGTGCCCCGGGTCAATGATGATGACCGGAGTTGCTGCGCTCAACTCCAACGAGAGGACAAATCCTGCGAAAAGTGACAAACAGGGCCTGAAAAATCGGAACATGAGAAAATGTTGAAAGATTGGATCGCTTTCTACCGTATCACACCTGCCTCAAAAAAGCTCGTTTTCCTAAGAGGCGCCCCCTTTGAAACGTCTTGTCTCTAAACCGATTCTGCCTCATCTTTTCCCCTCCCCCCATGAAACTCATCCCCCGACTTTCACTCGCTTTCACACTCGCGGCGCTGACCGCATCGGCTCAGGCCCGGAATTCCGCGCGGGAAGCCCTCGGAATTATTTCGACTCAATACGGCCCCAACGCGACCCGGTGGATTGCTGAAATCAGCGGAACCGGCGGAGTTCCCCAGCCTTTCGAGTGGGACGTCGTCGCTTTCGATGACCGCGCCCCCCGTCTTCTGTATCGCTTCCGCGCCGGAGGAGGACGTGCCACAGACATGGGTGTGGATCGTCAATTCTATCCTGAATACGCGCCCGCCGGCTACTTCAGCATGAACCAGATCGCGGTCGACAGCGTTGCCGCTTTCACCGTTGCCGAGGGCGAAGCACGCAAAGCAAAAATGGCCTTCGACAGCTGCAATTACCTTCTCCGGGTTCGCGATTTCTCGACCGAGCCGATCTGGCGTCTCGATCTCGTCGATGTGCGTCGGGCCGTCGTGGGGAAAATCTATCTGTCCGCGAACAGCGGAGCGGTCCTCAGAACGATCTGGATCTACCGTGACCAGCGGGGGCGCTCCGACGGCGAGCCGTTGATCATTGATTCCTTCGCGCCGACACAACGCACTCTTCATACCGGAATCACCGGTAGTGATGTCCCGACGCGTGCCCCGTATCCGGGCGAAGACACCGGTATCGTGCAGACAGTCCCGCCGGCGACGTCTCCCCCGTTCCAAAATCCGACACCGGGCCAGAGCGGCATCGCCGGTATTCCGGCGCCTCCCGCCCCGTCGACCCCGCGCATGACAGACCCTCCTGTTTCAAGCGTCCCACCCACAGCGTCTGCGCCGCAGGTGTTCCGTCCTGTCGACCCGAATGGCCGGGTCATGGACAGCAACGATGGAATTCCTGACCCTCCCGCTATCGCGCCGCCCTCGACGAGCCAGATTCCCCCGACTTCGACAGCTCAGACGCCGCCACCCCGTACGGGAATGGCAGACCTTCGGGAAGAATCTGCAGCTCGGCCCGACCCGACGAGACCTCCGATTGAAGTGCCGGCCGGAACCGGAGGATCCAGCGAGCGAATCCCGCCTCCTCCGATCCCGCGCTAAATCAAGCCGGCACGGGAAGCGCGACCGAGCGCTTCCACGGTCCAGATGATGGGATAGCTCCGCTCGAAATACCACAACCGGGCGAAGTAAAACCCGATCGGGCTGGCTTCGAATCGGGTTCCGTTTTCGGTCTCTTGAACGAGCCAGTTCACTCCGCGAAGGACGCTTTCCTGCGCCTCCGATCTTCCGGCGAGGCTGGCCACCGCGAGGGCGGTTTCTTCGATGGAAGAGGGCGTCTCATCTTTCAAGGCCCCCCATCCTCCATCCGCATTCTGGTTCGCGATGAGCCAGGCCGCTCCCCGCTCGGCCAGACCGGTCTCTCCCATTTCGTCGAGCGCCCGCACCACCATGGCCGTGCCATAAGTGGGATTCTCCTCATCGACGAATCGAAACTGGTTTCCGAACCAGAGGGGCGACCACGAGCCGTCGGAGCGCTGCTGTTTTCTCAAATAACGGAGCGCTTTCTCCTTTCCCTCCTCGATTCGTCGCGAGACTTCAGGCGGGAGCCGGTCCCGCCAGCAGTGCCAGGCACGGAGGGTATGAGCGGTGAGGTCTTCAGAGGAACGATCAAAGGGAAGCGCTCCCCATCCCCGACAAAACGTCGGGATTCCACCATCGCGGTTCTGCAGATCCAGAAGCCAGACCGCACCGTTTTCCGCCGCTCTCCGGATCTCGTCGGAGCGGCTTTCCGCATTCAAACAGTCGAGTGCCAGGAGCGCGCCCGGGGTGTCGTCGGCATCCGGAACACCCCCGGTGAGATCGGTCCAGGCCCAACCTCCGGGGGCACTGTTGGTGAAAGGATGAACTTCCTGATATTGCTGCCCGAGGAGCCAGTCCAGCACCGTGTCCTGCCTCTCAAACAGGGTTGAGTCGTCGGCTTGCCCCTGTCGGTCCTTTGATTCAACAGGTTGCGATGAGGCATTCGACCCTGTTGAATTCGCGGAGGAGAGGGCCTTCACGGCGAGAGTCGTCGCCCAGGTCGCGAGATTGGTATCGATCGGCCAGCTGCCGTCCGCGCGGACCGTACTGATAAGAAACCCGACCCCCCGCTTCGCAACGGGATGATCCTTTTCCCCCGCCGCAACGAGGGCCATCGTCACGAAACTGGTGAGTGGTGCCGCCTCAAGAAATCCTCCCGAGGCCGGCTGAATCTCCTCAAGAAGGCGGGACACCCGCGGCCAGACCGGGTGCGGAAAACGACCGGACCAGCTCTTCCGAAAACCGGCGTAGCCGATCGCAATGAGCGCGGGAAGGGCATAACTCACGACCGGCAGACGCATCACCGCGAACCACTCTCTCGGAAACGCGGCGAGCTCAAAGGGCAGTCGGAGGACGAGTCGCCAGCCCTTTGGACCGAGCGTGCCGCAGATCGCGCAGAGCATGAGGATGGGTACTGAAAAGGTCCGGTCCTTTCCATAGCGGGCCTTCACCGTTTCAGCGATGAGCCCGGGATTCAGGGAGCCGACGTAGTCGTGAATCCAGGAGCGGGCATGTCCGATGGAGCCTTTCGCGGCGCCACCTCCGAAACGGGTCAGGGCTGACCAGCAGAGCAGCGTCGTGGAAATGTTGGAGAAGCTTTTCGTGGTGTCCCCCCAGCCCCCGTCTTCGTTTTGATTCGCGATGAGCCAGCCTGCCGCCGATGAAACCTGCGTCGCGTATTTGTCAGGATCGACGCAGCCGAGGGCGACCAGGGCCGTCGCCGTTGAAAGCGCCGAGGTGGATAATTCACCTTCCCAGTGACCCGCTTCAATTCTTTCCTCAAGCAGTCGGCGACGCGCGTTTTCGAGAGCTTCGATCATTTCCTCACAGCGCCAGATGACCGAGGGCGAGAAGCCCATAGTAGGTATATTCGATATCGAGGTCGTCGTCGTCCCAGGTTCCATGGAATCCGCCCGCGGCAGTCCAGAGACTGTCGACAAAATCGAGGATGCGGTCCTTTTTCCCCTCAAATGAAATCTGGAGTCCGTCGAGGGCATGCAGCGCCACCGCGGTCGAGAGAAGGTCCGGCAAAGGGGCCATTGGAAAGGGAAGAAACCCACCGGTGGGATGCAGGGAATTCAGAATCCAGCCGGGTGTTTCTTCGGGAATGGGAAGGCGCAGGTTGCGGCACAGGGTGATCGCTGCGGCAGTCGAGGGGACATTGGGAATGGGTAACTCAACCTCATTCGCCCAGGCCCCGCCTTCCACCTCGAGCTGTTTCAGGGAGCGGGCGATGCCGTCGGCGTCCGGAACGGATTGTCCGTGATCGGCGTAGGCACCGTAGGCGAGAAAGCAGGCGTAAGCGGATCCGGTTTCCGCGTCGTCGCTCTGATTGTACCCTCCATCGGCCGTGCGATAATTCTCAATCGCCGAAAACACAGGGGCCAACCCGGCTGCGGCAGGCTTGTCTTTCAGCGCGGAAAAACATCGTGCGAGGCAGCAGAGATGAACAAAATCAAGTTCATCCAGTCGGGATAATTTTGAGGTCAGAAAAGCGCTCAGCTTTTTCTCCGGGAGATCGGCCTGCAACGCAGTAAGACAGTCGATCGCAAAACTGGTGTAGTAGAGATCAGCATCGCCGTCACGATCACAGAATCCACCCTCAGCATGGGCCTGCGAGAGGACAAAATTCCGGATCAATCCGCTCGCTTCCTCGCCCAGAACAGTTGGAGCAAGCCGGGCGACCTGCAGCATTTCGAGTCGCAGCGACATCGCTCAATTTCCGGAAACCTCCAGTTCGTTTCGAATGTCCGAAAGATACGTGCCTGCGAAGGTATTCACTGCCAATTCAGAGTAAAATTTGATTTGTCCCTGCTCCTTACACTTTCCCCTCAGGGTAACGACACCTTCTTTGTAACTCACGTAGGGATCTTCGATCTCCATGAAATAGGGTATCAGAAAAGCGGCGCTAACACGGTTCCCCCAGCCCACGGGATGCCGGTGAACTTCGACGACAAGCTGATCCTCGACCTTACTCCCCGGAATATCCCGCAGGAGCTCTTCGGCAATACGCTTCTTTTGAAGGCGACTCTTCAGCGCCCCCCGAATCATAATCGTATCGCCTTCGGTAAAGACCTCAAGCTCGGGGTGAGCCGGTTCGAGCCTGACAAATTCCGGAGTCGCTCCGGGGGCTTCTCCGGGAGGAGCGTTCCCATCCGGGGAGGATTTTGAGACCGCCGCCTCCGGCGCCGGGGCCTTCCCCGGGGACACGGGGTCGTCATCTTTCACTGCCAATTCCGGTTTGTCACACGAGGTCAACAGCGTTGCGAAAAGCGCGACCCCGAGGGTCCGTAAGGTTTGAAGTGGGATTTTCGTCATCATTGATGCTTTCCAAGGGACTTAGTAGAGCGAAGAATGCTTCTTTCCTCGTGCCAAGTCCAGAAATTGTCGATACCCAAAACAACATGCACCCAGTTTACGATTTTTTAGTCATTGGTGGCGGAAGCGCCGGTTACGCG
Organism: Verrucomicrobiales bacterium; assembly: GCA_029233965.1. Lineage (GTDB taxonomy): Bacteria > Verrucomicrobiota > Verrucomicrobiia > Verrucomicrobiales > DEV007 > Arctic95D-9. The sequence continues at coordinate 20,358 of JARGOP010000037.1, forward strand.
GCGGCCCGCACCGCCCACGACCTTGGAATGAAGACCGCAGTGATTGACGGAGCCGATGAACTGGGCGGTCTTTGCATACTTCGCGGCTGCATGCCGTCGAAGACTCTCATCGAATCTGCAAACCGGTCCCGCTCGATGCGTCGAGCCGAAGAGTTTGGACTGCGCGCCGGTCAGACCGGAGTTCATCCATCTGAAATTGTCGCCCGGAAAAGACGACTCATCGGAGAATTCGCAGAATATCGCCGGGAGCAACTCGCCGACGGTCGCTTTGACCTCATCCGCGGAACTGCGTCTTTTTCCGGACCCAATTCGGTCACAGCAAGCCTCCATGATGGAACCACCCGGGAAATTGAATTTCGTTCCGCCCTCATCGCGACGGGCTCAAAAGTGAAACGCATTCCGATCGAGGGACTGGAGGAAACCGGCTACTGGATCAGCGACGATGTCCTTGAAGCGGAGTCAATCCCCGAAAGCATCATTGTCCTCGGTGGTGGGGCCATCGCCCTCGAAATGGCCTGCTATTTTGAAGGCATCGGCCGCGATGTAACCGTGATTCAAAGGAGCAGTCAGTTGCTTTCCGGATCCGACCTCGATGTTGCCAAGGCACTCGAAGACGCTCTGCGGTCGCGGGAAAATCTCACTGTTCACACCGGCACCACGCTGAGGCGGGTTTTTCAAGACGAAGCCTCCGGTCAGAAAGCAGTCATTTTTGAAAAGGACGGGGAAGAAATTACGGTAAGCGGGGGGGAAATCCTGCAAGCGCTGGGACGAACTCCCAACACGGACGACCTTGCCCTCGATCAGGCCGGAGTGAGCCTCAGTGAAGGAAGCCCCCATATTTCCTGCGATCTTTTTCAGTCCACCTCCACTCCTCACATTTACGCGGCCGGGGACGTCTGCGGGCCGCATGAGATTGTCCATATCGCGATCGAGCAGGGGGAGCTCGCCGCGCACAATGCGGCGGTGGACCTCGGGTTCACTTCAGAAGCAAAAAAAGAAATCAGCTACCGACTCAAACTCCTCGGAATTTTTACCGATCCTGCCGTCGCCATGGTGGGAATGACAGAGGCCGAGGCAAGAAAAGCGGGGCGCAGTTTCGCGACAGCCACTTATCCGTTCGATGACCACGGCAAGTCGATGGTCATGGGTGAAACCCACGGATTCGTCAAAATGATGGCGGATACGAAAACGGGCGAAATCCTTGGTGCTTCGGTAGTTGGCCCGGAAGCCGTGGAAATTATTCACGAGCTCGTCGTCGCGATGCACTTTGGCTCTACCACCGGTGAATTTCTAAAAATCCCCCATTATCATCCAACTTTGAGCGAAATATGGTCATATCCAGCAGAAGATCTTTTAATTTTTGAATGATTATTGTATGTTTTGCCCGAAGGTAGGGAATTCGCCCGGGCTTCAAGATCTTAATTTAAAATTTTCTCGCCGTGCTTAAGCAAATCATCAACCAAGACGACACTCCGGACTCCGGTGACAAACCCACCTCGCCTTCGGGCGGCGGAGACATTTTGAGCAACAAGCCGAAAACCCCTGCTCCTCCCATGACGTTGAGTAAAAACATCATTTCCAGCGACGTTCAAATCAAAGGCAAGCTCCGGTTTTCGAATGATCTTATCATCGATGGTCGCATCGATGGGGAAGTGAATTCCGAGGGTGATCTCACTGTCGGCGAGAACGCACAGATCGTCGGCGACATCAAGACCCGCACGGTCGTTGTCTTCGGCAAGATCCACGGGAATATCACCGTGACGGATCGCTGCGAGTTAAAACAGAATGCGGAACTCCATGGAGACGTCGTCGCCGGCAAGTTGGCGATCGAAGAAGGCGCCGCGTTCATGGGAGCTTCCACCGTGGGTGCTCCATCCAAACTTGGTGGATCGAAGCCGGTTTCTTCGCCACCCCAGAGTTCCTCGGAGTCCCCTTCCGGTGACGAGGATTCGAAGTGAATTCCCCGCTCACACTAAGCCGTAATTCATGGTAGAATTACGGCAACGGAGACGCGCCGATTCACTCCGGCGCGTTTTTCGTATTTGCACTCTCCGATCACGTTGTGTTTCGCAAGCTGAACAAGACCAAAAGAATCACGCTGACCTGCCCTGCCTGTGGTCACACGCAGGAGGAGCCGCCGCTGGTGATCTCATCATTCTGCAAAAGTTGCGGAGAGCATTTCCGTGTCAGGAAAGGGAAAGCGATTTCCAACCCGGGCCCTAGAGTCAGCGGCCTCGCTGAGGTGAGAGCTCCCGAGAAAAAAACGGAAGCCCCCTTTGTCCTGGATGCACCCGGGGAGACCGAAGCCGCCGATGAATCCTGGGTGATTTCCGCCGAAGACACAGAACGCAAAGCAAAACCTCTTCCCGGGCCCAAAGAAGAGGACGATACGATTGAAGAGGGAATTTCTGCCGGCGCCTTTTTCGGTCTTGCTGACGGGGAAGAGGCGGCGGCGCCACTCTCGACGGGATCGACCTCACTGGGTGAGCGGGCGCAGGGGAAAGAGGCTCTGGCTGAAGGATCGATGGCAGCCTTGATTCAATCCCAGGGCCCCGTCATTTCCGCCGATGTGGAAAAAATGCCGCCCAACTATCAGGCACCGGACAAACGACGCCGGGCTGCTGATGCCACAACAGCACTCGAGGTCCGCTGCTTCCGCTGTTATCACATGCAACAGGTGTCGCGCTTCGCAAAGTCGACGCAATGCGAGCGTTGCAGCGCCTACATCAGTCTCGCGAATTACGAAATCAAGACACAGAAAAACCACACCCTTCGGACCCGTGGAGACATCGTCATCGGGAAACGGGGGGGACTGAAAAATTGCGAGATCGCCTGCCACCATCTGACCGTCAATGGGAACATCGACGCTCGAGTCGACTGCTCCGGGGATGCGGTCTTCCGCCACTCAGGCGTCGTCAGGGGCAACCTCTACTGCCGGAAACTTCTCATCGAGAAAAACTGTGTCATCGAATTCCCGGACGGAGTCAAAGCGCAGCGGGCAGATATCCAGGGACAACTCGTCGGCAATCTTACCTGCTCCGGCCCGGTTCGCATCTCCCGTACCGGTTCCGTCACCGGCGATGTCCACGCGACCGAGATTGATCTCAAAGACGGCGCGGCCATTTCCGGCAAAAGCCGCATCGACCCTGACACTTCTACACAACTGCCCGTGAAAATGGGCTTCAACCCCTCCGTGATCGGATAATCCCTCATGACCACTACTTTACAATCAACCGACCTGCGCGCCGATATTCTCGCGCTGAAGAAAGAACGGAACGCCGTGATTCTCGCCCACAATTATCAGATCGCGGAGATTCAGGAAATCGCTGACTACGTCGGCGATTCCCTCGGCCTCGCGTTCCGCGCTCAGGAAACGGACGCAGATGTGATCGCTTTTTGCGGCGTCCACTTCATGGCCGAGACCGCAAAGATGATCAATCCCGAGAAGACCGTCGTCCTTCCCGATCCCGATGCCGGCTGTTCGCTCGAGGACTCCTGTCCTGCCGAAGACCTCGGTGCTTTTCTCGAAGAGAATAAGGAGAAGAATTACTACGTCATCACTTACATCAACTCCTCGGCCGCCGTGAAAGCGCTCTCGGACGTTATTTGCACAAGCGGGAATGCGGTGCGCATTGTCGAAGCGGCCCCGAAAGACCGCCCAATCCTTTTCGTTCCCGACCAGAATCTGGGGGCCTGGGTTTCCCAGCAAACCGGAAGGGAGATGGATTTCTGGAACGGCAACTGTTATGTGCACGTGGAGTTCACGCGTGACAGCATTCAGCGGATCAAGGACGAATATCCCGACGCGGTCACGGTCGCGCACCCCGAATGCACCACCGCCGTTCGTCTTCTCGCGGACGTTGTGTGCTCGACCGAGAAGATGGTCGATTTCTGCAAAGAAACGGAAGCGCAGAATATCATCGTTGTGACGGAAGCGAACATGCTGCACCGCCTCCGCCGCGAAGTTCCCGGCAAAAATCTCATCCCGGGTCCGACTGACAACTGTGCCTGCGCCGAGTGCCGCTACATGAAGATGAACACCATGGAAAAACTCTATCTCTGCCTGCGTGACCTCAGTCCGGAAGTACAACTCGACGAATCCACGCGCGAGCGGGCCAAAGCCCCGATCATGAAGATGCTGGAACTCAGTAAGTGAAACCGACCCCCGACGTCTCCTCAACCATGAACAACTACCAGTGGGACTCCCAATTCACGGAACTCTTCGAGCGCTGCCTTGAGCGGTACCGCAACGGCGACGAGGATTTCACAGGCTACTACAACGAAGCCGATCAAAAATTCCTCGAATCCTTCGGCTACAAACCCCGGGAATTTTTCGACTTCGTGGAAGACTTTGGGGACGGGGGGGAGCCCACCCTCACCACCGCTATTCTGGTGGCCAGCGCCCGACGGGACTATTTCAAGTGGGAAATGGACGGTGAATTGGGAACCCGCGAAATCAAACCGGCAGACCTCCCCGGTAAGGGCGAGGAACTGGACGGTATCGTTTGGCTTCCCCGGATCATCATGAAAGCAGTCGGCAAACTTCGGGGGGAACTCGATCCCGACATCATGTTCTGCTGCGGCGGTGATCGAAAATTTCTCAGAACCCGCAACATTGCCCCCGCTGATTTCCTTCGCGCAGTCTGGAGTACAGGAGGCGACGCAGGAAAAATGGTCGACTTCGTGAGGAGTCACACTGCAGGGTGACCCCTGACATGAGCGCCTTCCGAAAATGGTTCAGCCTTGCTCTGGGCGGCAGTCTCTGGCTTACCGCAGGAGGGATAGCTCTTTCTCAGGAGAGCCTCTCAGACCTTCCCTCGTTTCGTGACGGTTGTCGCGCCCTTGCGGACGCCCGTTATGGAACCGCATCGGATCATCTTCTCGAAGCCCTGGACACCCTTGCAGCAGAAGGTGCAGGCGAGGTGGAAAAAGAATTCGTCACTTCGCGACTTCTCGAAGCCTGGGTGAAAAATGATGATGCCGGCAAAGCCGTTCAATGGCTTGATAAAAATCCATCACTGGCCCCTTCCTCCGCGAGACTTCGCTGGACTGCGCTCGCCCTGCAAAAGCAGCTTCGATTTGCCGAAGCAGCCGAAGCCTACAGTCTTCTCCGCGGACTCCCGGGTGATCCTGCCAAGGCTACGAAACTCGATCACGCATTTTGCCTCGCGATGAGTGGCGATATCACCGGAGCCAACGAACTTCTCAAAACGGTGTCATCAGTCGCGACACCCGGCGGGATCCTTCAAGCTGCCCTGATTGCCGGGAAAACATCAGATCATGAAGCGGCGCTGAAGTGGCTTGATGGGGCCGGCGGGAAGATAGATCCACTGGTAAAACTGAATCTTCAATCGTGGAACCTGATCAAACTCGGACAGGTTTCCGAGGCGTTCGATCTTATCCTGGAGTCGATCCGGGAAGAGGGCAGCGACGACATTCGACTTCGAAAGTTCCTCTTGCTTGAGCAGGCAGAGAAGGAGGGAAACACGAATGCCCCGCGCGAGACGCTGGAGCGGTGGGCTGTCGGCGAAAACCAGTCTCTCGCAGCCGGTGCCTCCCTGTTTCTCGCCCTCACTGAACCTGAGGGGGATGAGCAGCAAAGACAGCTCAGCGAATGGTTGGAGCAACACCCCGGCAGCCCCTACTCGGCAGAAGTGAGAATACGCCTACGGACGCCGGGGGGAGGACTTCCTGAGTTGCCACCACCTTCCACAGACTTCGCGAACAATTCTGACTTTTCGATCCGGGAGCAATTTTCGCTCGCTTCAGCTCACTACAGCGCGGGCCTCTTTGAGAAAGCGAGTCGGGAATTTTTGAATCTATCCGGAGCGGATCCCCTCGAGAACCGTTTCCGAAGCCTCTACAACGCCGCTCTCGCCGCTCTCAAAGCGGAAGACTTTGACTCCTTTCTTCTCCACGAAGGCACTCTGAAAAAGCTCAACCCGAATTCCGGGCGGGTCGCCAACCTGACTTACCTAGCCGGCCTCTTCCGGGCTGCAAAAGCGGAATCCGATGCCCTGACGTATCTTCAGTCCTTCATTCGAAATAACCCTTCACATCCGAACCGGGTCGAGGCTCAACTTTCTCTCGCCGAAATCCATCTCAACCAGGCACCGGCGCGTCCCCAGGCAGCCCGCCAGATCCTCGAGTCCCTCGGGACCCAGTCCCTGACACTCTCACAAAATGAGAGACTCGACTATACCGGCGTCTGGTTGGAGTTAGTCGACAACAACGCCGCCAATTTCACTCAAAAGGCGGAAACCTTCCTGCGCGAATGGCCGGGATCGAACTACTTTGCCGAAGTTTCCATGCTCCTGGCAAGACGCTACTACGAGGAGAACCGCTTCGAAGAAGCCAATCTTCTCTTTGATCGCATCGCGACGGAGTTTCCTGATTCCCCCTTCTCGGATCTCGCACCACTCTTCTCCGCCAAATCGAGTCCTCCCGGCGATGAAGCCATTCTCGCCTGGAAAACAATCGCCTACGGCACGGGCCCTTTCAAGATTGAAGGCCTTCACGGATTGGGCCTCCTCTTCTTGAGAATGGACCGGTTCGATGAAGCCCGGAATGTCTTCGCGGAGATTCTTGAGAAAGCCGCCCCGGAGTCAGAAATGTATTTCGCGGCGCTCGCCGACACTGGATATGCGTACTACCTCGAAGCACTTGATGCGAATCAGGACGAGGAATTATTGCTGCAGGCAGCGGAAGTGTTTTCCACTCTCTCCAGACAATCGGATGCCCCGACTTACTGGCGATACTCAGCCGCCCTGAGAAGGGCCCGATGCCTTGAAGCGGTCGGAAATCAGGAAGTCGCCCTCGAACTCTACCGCTCGATTGTCGCAAACTCTTCCGACTCGGGGATCGGATTATCAGCCGATAGCGACATCAGAACTCAGGAGTGGGTTTTCCGGGCCGGCTTCTTTGCGATCCGAATCCTGGAGGAAAACAAGGATTGGCGTGCCGCCATCAAAATGGCGGATGACCTTTCAAGAAAGAACGGACCGAGAGCAATCGAGGCCTCGAACCTTGCCGAGCAAATGCGGCTGAAGCATTGGGTCTGGGACTGAGCGAAGCCCTCATGCGCAGGGTGACCGATCTGCCTTCCTCCAGGGGATACGGAGCGGAAGCTCAAATCACTAACGTCCCGCCTCGAAGGAAAGAGCGCATTCGATGAGTTCCCCCGGGTGGTCGATGCAGAAATCAGGCCCTTCGGTTTCCATCGCTTCGCGACCATTCGCCCCCCAGCATACCGCGAGGCCACTGACTTTACTGTCTCTCGCCGCTTCCATATCCCGGGTTTCATCGCCCACATAAATCGCGTGACCCGGCGTAAGTGACTCCTTTTTCAACACGCTGAGGATCCGGTGCGATTTCCCGAAAAGGCTCACTCCTGCTTCAATGAATGAAAAACACTCCAACAAGCCGAAACGGCGAAGCACAAGCCTGACATTCTCCGCAGAATTCGAACTCAGGACTCCAAGCCGGAACCCCGCCCTGTGAAGTTCGAGAACAGCCTCTTTCGTCCCCTGAATCATTTCCACCTGATCCATCTGCTGATGAAGCACCTTTCGAATGTGAGCACCAAGTTTCACCGCGAGAACGCGTGAAATCCCCAAGTGATCAAGGAGCGCCCGGGTGTTCAATTTCCGCAGCTCCCTCGCCTCGTCAAGCGCCACCGTTTTCAGCCCGTAATCGGGAGCGAGGTCATTGAAAATGCCGATTCCTGTTTCAAGCGTATTGGCGAGAGTGCCGTCGAAATCGAAGATCAATAAAGGCTTGGAATGAACGGCCATTACCCGCACACTCTCCGACCCGGCGCGTGATTCGCAAGCAATCTCTCGTTCCAAAATCTCCAGCGTTTAGCGTCATTCAGGCCCGGCTCAGGCTTGAATTACCAGCGCCGTGCCACAGATTACAGACTTCTAATTTTTCTATGAAAATCATCGCAAACATTACGTCCGGCATCATCGTCGGCCTGGCCGGCAGCTTGATCCTGACAGGCACATTTTCGCTGTCTCTCGTCGCGCAGGACGACGGCCCGAAGTTTCCCGATGCTGAGGCTGAAATCGTGCCCGAAGAACTCTTCGTCGTGCCGGAAGGCCTTGAAGTCACCGTCTGGGCGACCTCACCCCGGCTTTACAACCCGACCAATATCGACATCGACAAAGACGGCCGCATCTGGGTCGCCGAAGGGGTCCGCTACCGGAAGAACCACGAGCGTCAACCCGGGGGCGACCGCATCGTCGTTCTCGAAGATACAAATGGCGACGGCACCGCAGACTCCAGCCACACCTTTGTTCAGGAGCCGCTGCTGGTGGCTCCTCTCGGCGTCGCCGTGATCGATAATCAGATCGTCGTCTCCCAGCCCCCTCACCTGCTCGTTTACACCGACGAAGACCGCGACCTGAAATTCGATCCTGCCGTTGATAAGCGCGAAGTTCTCCTCACCGGTTTCAACGGACAGAACCACGACCACTCACTCCACTCCGTAACCGTCGGCCCCGATGGAAAGTGGTATTTCAATCAGGGCAACTGCGGGGCTCAGTTCACCGACAAATCAGGACAGACTTTTACCGTCTTCGGTTCCTACCGTCCCAAGCCGATCGGGCCGTTCGAGTATCCCCACGACGGAGCGGCTCTTGCCGGAAAACCGAGCGATGACGGCCACGTTTATGTCGGCGGATTCACCGTCCGCATGAATCCGGACGGCACCGACGCCGAGATTATCGGCCACAACTATCGCAACTCCTACGAGCAGTCGATCAGCTCTTTCGGCGATGTCTTTCAAAACGATAACGATGATCCACCCGCCTGCCGCGTCAGTTGGGTCATGGAGTATGCCAACTTCGGGTTCTCCTCCAACGACGGGCAGCGCACCTGGCGGGTCGATAAACGTCCGGGGCAAACGATCCCGACGGCCGAGTGGAGGCAGGACGATCCCGGAATCACCCCGGCCGGCGACGTCTACGGCGGAGGTTCTCCGACCGGCAACGTCTACTACGAGAACGGTGCGCTCGGCGATGAGTGGATCGGCACGTTCCTCGCCTGCGAAGCCGGAAGGAACGTGGTCTTCGGTTATCAGCCCGAACTCGAAGGAGCCGGTTTCAAGCTCGACCGCATGGATTTCATGACGAGCAACGCGGAAGGCGAATTTGCCGGGTCCGATTTCCTCGGCGGCAGCGACAGCGTCAAGGACGACACGAAGACCCTCTTCCGCCCGTCAGACATTGCAATCGGCCCGGACGGAGCGCTGTATGTTTCCGATTGGTATGACCCCCGTGTGGGAGGTCACCAGGACCTCGACGAAACCTGTTCCGGCGCGATCTACCGGATTGCTCCGAAAGGATTCAAATCCGTTGTCCCTGAAATTGATCTCGACACGATCGAAGGTCAGATCCTCGCCCTCAAGTCCCCTGCCCCCAATGTTCGCGCCCTCGGTTTCGAACGCCTCAAGGCCCAGGGCCGCGCTGCCCTCGATCCGGTTGCCGAACTGCTCGAGGATGAAAACCCCTACATCCAGGCTCGCGCCATTTACCTCCTATACCAGCTTGGCATCAGCGGTCCGCGTGTCGCCGGTTATCCTTCTGAGCAAGCCACCCCGGAGCTGAAGATCGCCGCTTACCGCGCAATGCGTCGCGCAAATCTCGACTTCCTCTCCAGCGCGATGCGTCTTGCCGCCGATCCAAATCCCGCAGTCCGGCGCGAGGTCGCCCTCTCAATGCGCAATGAAACCATCGAAACGGCCGAAGAGATTCTCGTGATGGTTGCCTCAGGTTTCGACGGCGAAGACCGCAGCTATCTCGAGGCTCTGGGAACCGGTGCGGCCGGCAAGGAGAAGGAAATCTACAATGCGATGAAAGCCGCCATCGGCAGTGACGATCCCCGCGCCTGGAGCGAGCCTTTCGCGGCGATCGCCTGGCGCCTTCACCCTTCCTCTGCGGTTGAGGACTTTACTGTCCGCGTCAAAAACGAAGGACTCCCCCGGAAACTCCGCAAGCAGGCTCTCGACGCCCTTGCCTTCATCAACACCCGGACCGCTGTCGATGCGATGTTGAATCTGGCGATGTTAGACACCCCCTTCAAGTCCGATGCAACGTGGTGGCTCATGAACCGCGCCAACAACCACTGGCAGCAGTATGACCTCATGACGCAACTCAAGGAGCGGGGCATCTACGACCCTGCCAAAGTGGTCATCCAGGAGATCACCACGCCGGAGCCTGACGAGGCCATAAAGAATGCCATCACCGTCGAGCAGGTTCTTGCTCTCAAGGGCGATCCGGCCAAAGGGAAAATCACCTCAGCCCGCTGCATCATGTGCCATGAAATCGGCGGCATGGGCGTGCAGTTCGGCCCGGCTCTTGATGGCTGGGGGAAAACCCAAACCGAGGAAGTGATCGCCCGCTCAATCGTCGATCCCAGTGCGGATATCGCGCATGGTTTTGACGGCACCGAAGTCAAAATGAAGGACGGCAAAACCGTTCACGGCATGGTCATTCAGGACGGCAATCCTCTCATCACTGTGAGTATGGGAGGTGTCACCCAGTTGATCCCGAAAGGTCAAATCAAAGGAAAGCCGAAGATGCAGCGCTCCCTCATGATGTCAGCGGCGCAACTGGGCCTGACCGCGCAGGACGTCGCCGACCTCGTCGCCTACATGAAGGAAAACTGATCCGGAAACCGGCGTTTCTTTCCCCAAATTCAACAGGGTTGGATCGTTGATCCAACCCTGTTTGCCGTACGAATTCCGCTCGCGGATTTGGCTGAAATCCCCCAAATACTGCGATCATTTAGGATTCTTAAGTATATATCGCAAAAAAGGCCGAAAAAGGGAGCTTTTTAGCCTTTGAAAAGCCCGCAAACCGTTGATCTTTCGCCGTTCCTCGCCATAGTGACCAGATCGGAACGCGCTGTTTTCCGGAAGGGTTTTTTCCCGTTTCCCGGCGCAGGTTTCTGTTTTTCACCCCTGAGGAATTCCCTATGTCAGACCCCGCTGAAGACAACTCCCCGCCGAAGCCGACCGGAGACTACGATGCCAGTCAAATCAACCAACTCGAAGGTCTCGATGCGGTTCGAAAACGTCCCGGAATGTACATCGGGGATCCGGCCACGGAGCGGGGACTCCACCACGCTGTTTTTGAAGTCCTCGACAACTCGATTGACGAACACCTCGCCGGCCATTGTAACTTCATCACGATTTCACTGAACTCCGATGGCTCTCTCACCGTGGAAGACGACGGACGCGGAATTCCGGTCGACATTCACGAAAAGTCCGGCATTCCCGCAGTCGAACTGGTTCTCACAAGACTGCATGCCGGCGGCAAGTTCGGGCAGGGCGCCTACAAGTTCTCCGGCGGTCTTCACGGGGTCGGCGCGAAATGTGTGAACGCGCTTTCCGATTGGTTTAAATGTGAAATCCGCCGCGACGGTAAAGTTTACCTGATCGAGTTCGAGCGGGGGAAAACAACGAGGCCGCTCGAAGTGATCGGTGAGCTCGATGATACGTCCGAAACGGGGACGAAAATCACCTTCTTCCCTGACACGACAATTTTCACCGGCGGCATCGAATTCAATTTCGACTACCTCCTCGCCCGTCTTCGCGAACTAGCCTTCCTGAACCCGGGAGTCAAAATCCATCTGGTCGATGAACGCGGCGACAAGGAGCGCTCCAAGGAATTCTACTACGAAGACGGCATCGTCGAATTCGTCCGCCAGATGGGCGAAAACAAGGAATTGGCTCATGAGAATCCGATCGTTCTGCGAGGAAAGCGCATGGTCGAGATCGATGACGACGGCAAGACGATCGAAGACGAGTGCTACGCCGATGTTGTTCTCCAGTATACCGGTGATTACCACGAGAACATTCTCTGCTTTGCCAACTCGATCCCGAACGGGGACGGCGGCGCCCACCTCTCCGGCTTCCGTGGTGCGCTGACCCGCGCAATCAACAACTACGCGAAGGCGAACAAGCTTCTCAAGGATAAGGACCCGGCGCTCTCCGGGGAAGATGCCCGCGAAGGCATCATGGCAGTCATTTCCGTGAAACACCCGAACCCGCGCTTCAGCTCCCAGACCAAAGAGAAGCTCGTGAACAACGAAGTCGAAGGCGTCGTCAGTTCTATTGTCTACGAGGGAATGACGGCATTTTTCGAGGAGAACCCGACTGTGGCTAAAAAGCTGGTGGAGAAGGTTCTCAACGCGGCCCGCGCGCGGGAAGCTGCGCGGAAGGCCCGCGAGACGGTTCGTAAGTCCGCGATGACCGGCGGCGGACTGCCCGGCAAGCTGGCAGACTGCTCGTCACGGGATCCGAAAGAATCTGAAATCTACATTGTGGAGGGCGACTCGGCGGGAGGTTCCGCGAAACAGGGACGCGACCGCCGGACCCAGGCAATCCTGCCGATCCGGGGCAAGCTCATCAATGTCGAAAAGGCGCGCCTCGACAAAGTGCTTCAGAACAAGGAAATTCAAACCATGATCACCGCCCTCGGAGCCGGCATAGGCGACGGGGATCAGGAGGGCGCCTTTGACCTCAGTAAGGTCCGTTACCACAAGGTGATCATCATGACGGATGCGGACGTCGACGGCTCCCACATCCGGACGCTGCTCCTGACATTCTTCTGCCGCCAGATGCTTCCACTCGTGAAGGCCGGCTATGTCTACATCGCGCAGCCACCTCTTTACAAGATCACGCGGAAGAAGAAGGAGCAGTATGTCGCGGACGATGAAGACTTGAGCAAGATCCTCATCGACCTCGGCTCAGAAGATGCCCGCTTAAGGATCATTGGCACAGACGACGAAGTGGGTTCGGAGGACCTTCGTGAGATTCTCACCCTGCTCTCCAAGCTGAGCCGCTACAACGACGTCATCACCCGGAACTCAGGAGACTTCGAGGACTACCTCGCCGCAGGCAAAGGTGACCAACTCCCTGAATACCTCGTCCAGATCCGCGACGGAAATAACATCTACGTGAAGTATTTCGTCGAGGAATCCGATCTCCGGGACTTCGCCGCTGAAAATCGCGACCTGCATCTTTTCGGCAGAAAAGAAGTCGAAGTCGTCAGCAGGGAGGAAACGCCCGAAACCACGACTGAAAGCGAAGGTGAAGGCGAAGGTGAAGGCGAAAAATTGGCCGAAGCAGGAGCTCCTCCCGCCGATTCGGTCGCCGCGGAACGCGGCGTGACCCGTCGCGGTCGCCTCATCGAAATCCACGAGGCCAGGCCGATCCAGAAAGTCCTCGCCCGCCTTTCCGAGCTGGGCCTGCCGATCGAACATTTCTCCTCGCAGGACAGCCCCCTCTTTGAAGTGCTGGAGAGTGACAGCGAAAATGCCAAGTCCCACCCCGTTTTCAGTGTCCCGGAGATTCTCGAAACGGTCACCGAAATCGGCAAACGCGGCATGCAGTTGCAGCGATTCAAAGGTCTTGGTGAGATGAATGCGAAAGAGCTCTACACAACGACAATGGAGAAGGAAAACCGCAAACTTCTCCGCGTCAAAATGGACGACGATAACATGGTCGAAGCCGACAAAATGTTCACCATCCTCATGGGGGATGTGGTTGAGCCGCGACGCCAGTTCATTGAAGACAACGCACTCAGCGTCAGAAATCTCGATATTTAATCACAAGGTCCTCGACTTCTTTTCTTCTCAACTTCTTTTCTGCTGACCGCAAAGCGGTCGTTTTCTTATGGCTGACAACGATCCCGCCCCCGAAGTCTCTCATCACGATAGGCACATCGAGCCTATTTCCGTGGCCGATGAGATGTCGAATTCGTTCCTCGACTACTCCATGTCGGTCATCATCTCACGGGCATTGCCGGATGCCCGTGACGGCCTCAAACCCTCCCAGCGACGCATCCTCCTTGCGATGAATGACCTTGGTCTCGCCCCGGGGAAGAATTACCGAAAGTGCGCCAAGATTTGCGGCGATACCTCCGGTAACTATCATCCGCACGGGGAAGCGACGATCTACCCCACACTCGTGAACATGGCCCAGCCGTGGACAATGCGGGAAATTCTGATTCAGGGTCAGGGTAACTTCGGTTCCGTTGAAGGCGATCCCCCGGCCGCGATGCGATACACCGAGGCCCGCCTTACCCACATCGGCCATGTCCTCATGACGGACATGGAGAAGGACACTGTCGATTTCATCCAGAACTACGACGAAACCCGCCAGGAGCCCGTCGTTTTTCCCGCGGCGATTCCGAATCTTCTTGTGAACGGCGGAACCGGTATCGCCGTCGGCATGGCGACGAACATCCCGCCTCACAATCTCGGTGAGGTCATCGACGGAGTTTGTGCAACGATCGACAACCCCGATATCACTCATGAGGAACTCCTTCAGCTCATCAAAGGACCGGATTTCCCGACCGGATGTACCATTCTCGGTCAGAAAGGCGTTCAGGATTATTCCCGCACCGGTCGTGGCTCGATTCGAGTGAGAGGTCGCGCCACCGTTGAGGAAACGAAAACGGGGCGCGAACAAATCATCATCACGGAGATCCCCTACGTCGTGAACCGGGCCCGACTCGTCGAACGAATCGCGGAACTGGCGAACCAGAAAATTCTCCCCGAGATTTCAGCGGTGCGCGATGAGTCGGATGAAAACACCCGCGTCGTCGTCGATCTGAAGCGTGACTCACGGGCTCAGGTCGTCCTGAACAATCTCTACAAGCACACCGCGCTGGAGTCCTCCTATTCCGCCAACATGCTGGCGATCGACGACCGTCGTCCGAAACTCCTTTCGGTGAAAGACGCTCTCGTTTGTTACATCGAGCATCGTCGCGAAGTGATTCTCCGCCGGACCCGGTGGTTGCTTGCCCAGGCCGAGAAGAACGCGGAGAAGCTCGAAGCGTATCTCCTCGCCCTCGGGAATCTGGATGACTTCATCCGGATGATTCGTGATTCGAAAACGCGGGATGAAGCGCGCGAGAAAATCAAAGCCTACACCTTCAGCCCGGCAGATGTTGAAGCCCTCGGCATTCTCCTTCGCGATCAGCCCAGCCTCAAGATCGAACCCGGCCGCTACGTCTTCACCGACACGCAGGTCAACCACATCCTTGAACTGCGCCTCTACCAGCTTGTGGGACTAGAGCGGGATAAGATCAAAGCGGACTACGACGAGCTCATTGAAACAATCAAGGACCTCCTCGACATTATCGCCCGTGAAGAGCGCGTCCTCCAGATCATCAAAGATGAGCTCCGTGAAATTCAGGAAAAATGGGCGACTCCACGGAAGACTGATTTTGCAGCCTACGAAGGGGAAATCGCCAATGTCGATCTCATCGCGAATGAATCGAATGTCATCACGATTTCTCATCGTGGCTACATCAAGCGAACCCTTGCGACCGAGTTCAGGACCCAGGCCCGCGGCGGAAAAGGTCTCAAAGGCATGGAAACGCGGGAAGTCGTCGACGAGGCGGAAGAAGCGGATTTCGTCGAGCACCTCTTCGCGGCAACCTCGCACGATTACCTCATGTTCTTCACGAACACGGGACGCGTTTACATCGAACGGGTTTATCAAATCCCGGAAGGCAGTCGGATCGCCAAAGGGCGCTCGATTAAGAACCTCCTCAATCTGAAGCCCGAGGAGTCCATTGCTTCCGTGCTCCGCATCGTGGCGGTTGGTAACGAAGACAAAGACGCCACCTTTGTCGACGATCAGTTTGTCCTCTTCGCGACACGCAGCGGAAAGGTGAAAAAGACCAAACTCTCCGACTTCCGGAACTTCCGGAAAGACGGGATCATCGCGATCAAGATCGAGGAGGGCAACGAACTCATCGATGTGAAGATGACCGACGGGACGGATGACATCTCACTCGTGACCAGCAAAGGCTACGCAGTTCGCACCAGCGAATCGAACATCCGCTCCATGGGTCGTCCTTCCTCGGGAGTTGCCGGAATCCGCCCGGGACCCGATGATTTTCTCGTCTCTCTCGAAGTGGTGAACAATGACGAACAGCTTCTCGTCGTGAGCGAAAAAGGTCTCGGCAAACGAACTCCGTTCGAAGACTACCCGACCAAGGGCCGCGGCGGCAAAGGAGTCATCACGATGAAAGTGACCGAAAAAACCGGCCGCGTCGTCTGTGCCCTCCGCGTCGCAGAGGAAGATGATGTCATGCTCATGACGAACAAGGGGCAGTCGGTTCGTATCAAGGCTTCGAGCGCGAGACTCACGGGCCGGAACGCTCAGGGCGTCATTCTCATGAAGACCAAGGAAGGTGAGTTCATCCAGGATGTCGCCCGCGTCGTGAATGAGGAAGAGGACGAGGTCGAAAGCCAGGTGGAAGAGTCCGGGGAGATCCAAGACTCCGCGGAAATCGAAAACGAAACCCCGCCGGCGGAGGAGCAGGAGTAAGACAAGAAAGCAACAAAAATCATGGACAAGGAAGCCAGATCATTTCTCTATGAACTCCTCAACACGCCAAGCCCGACGGGGTTTGAGGTAAAAGGACAACGCGTCTGGGCAAATCGCTGCCGCCAGTTTGCCGACGCTGTCGAAAGCGACACCTACGGCAGCGCCTGGGCAACAGTCAAAGGCACCGATGAAAACGCCCCGACGATCATGATCGAGGCGCATGCGGACGAGATCGGATTCATCGTCAAATACATCACCGACGACGGCTACCTTCACGTTGACCGGATCGGTGGCTCGGACTGGGCTACCGCCCGCGGCCGTCGTCTTACCATCTTCGGAGACAAGGGTGATGTCCTCGGCATCATCGGCAACACTGCCATTCACATTCGTGATCGCAAGGATGGCGAGAAGGCTCCTGAAGTTCATGAGCTCTACGTCGACATCGGCGCAAAATCTGCCGATGAGGTGAAGGAGATGGGAATCCGGGTCGGACACCCTTCCGTTTATGCCGACAGCGCGGTTCCGTTTGGAAAGAACCAGATCGTCGGACGCGCCCTCGACAACCGCATCGGTGGCTTCATCATCTCGGAGGTGACCCGTCGCCTTGCTCAGGATAAGCCCAGGGCCACCTGTATCGCCCTCAACGCAGTGCAGGAAGAGATCGGGGGCTATGGGGCGAAGATGGCGGCGTATCGCCTCCAGCCTGACATTTGCATCGTTCTCGATGTCACCCACGCGACAGACAGCCCTGAGATCAAGCATTCACAGCACGGAAAGATCACACTGGGCGGTGGACCCTCCATCACCCATGGCACCTGCAATCATCCTCAAGTGGTGCAGCGAATCATCGACCAGGCCGCGGCACACGAAATCCCGCTGCAACATGAGTCTTCTTCCCGCTATTCCGGGACAGACACAGATTCCATCTACCATCTTCGCAGCGGCATTCCCTGCGGGCTGATTTCTCTTCCGCTCCGCTACATGCATTCGATTGTCGAGATGGCGGATTTTGGGGATGTCGAGAAGGTCATCGATTTGATGACTGCGGTGGTTCGCTCGATCCAGACGGACGACCGTTTTGCGGTCGAGATTTAGAATTCTTCCGGACCCATCCCTGCGTTCGGGACTTCTCTTTCCGGGGAAATCTCCTTCCGGGGATCACGCAACCGCCCTCTTGAAACACGGAAAACGCGCCGGGGGATTATCGCCCCTGAAGACTATTTCGGAATCCTCTCAACACGCCGGGCGATCACCTCGGGGTAGATTCTATGCTCGACCCTGTGGATCTTTTCCAGGAGCGAAGCTTCCGTCTCGCCCTCACTGATCGCGACCACTTCCTGCCTCAGGATCTCCCCGGTATCGACACCGGAGTCAACGAGATGAATCGTCACGCCCGTTTCAGAAACCCCGGCTTCGAGCGCGCGGGAGACAGGATTCAGCCCCGGAAAATCCGGCAGCAACGAAGGATGAAGATTCAGGATCCGCCCCTCAAAAGCGCTCAGGAGCGGCTCGCGCACAATCCTCATGAAACCGGCCAGAGCAATCAGGTCAATTCCGGCCGCCACGATGCGATCCGTCATTTCTTTCAGGGCCGCATCGGAGAGATGCCCCCCCTTTTCCGTTCCGGGATAAATAGCGAGTCCGGGCACGGAATATTCCTTCGCAGCAGCGAGCACACCGGAGTCCGCGCAATCGGAAATCACCAAGGCAACTTCCGCACCGAGACTCCCGTTCGCTCCGGCTTCCAGAATAGCCCGCGCATTCGTTCCCGCTCCGGATCCTAGGATGGCGACCCGCCGGGCCCTTGCACCATCCTCCGACAGCTTGAGAAGCGTGGAACTCGTCGATTTCCCCGGAACCAGCGACAAGATCCGGACTTCGGTTCCGAGGCGCTGGAGGAGTTCACGTTCTTCATCGATCAGGGAATCGACCGTGTAGTCGCCTCCCTTCGTGTAGATATGCGGATGAATCGCCTCAATTACGGAGGTCGCTCTCAGGCTGTCAAAAACCACGACCGAATCGACGGCGCTGAGTGCGCACAGCATTTCGGCACGCTCTTCCGCCGAATTGACCGGTCGACCGGGGCCCTTTAACTCGCGAACCGAGGCATCGGAATTGATCGCCACGACAAGGTGGTCACCGAGGGACGCGGCCTCATTCAGATAGCGCACGTGGCCCACGTGAAGAAGGTCAAAGGCCCCGTTCGTGAGCACAAGTTTCCCGCCCTCAGCCCCGATCCTTTCTCTCAGGGCGGCCATTTCTTCGACGGTGCTGATATACCGGTCTGCCATCCAACCAACTACGCCACAAATTCTGCTTTTCACAATCCCGTTTTCCACGGAGACTACCGCATGAAAGATCCGCGCTATGATGAACTCGCCCGCCAACTCGTCAGGTATTCCACCGAGACAAAACGCGGTGAAAATGTCCTCATCGAGCTGTTCGATGTTCCGGAGGAGATGGGCATTGCGCTCATCCGTGAAGTCAGATCGGTGAAGGCCACTCCTTTCATCAACATCCACAATGCACGGATCTCGAGGGAAATGGGCCGCGGCGCGACCGAGGAGCAGTATTCAACAATCGCCAAGCATGCGATGCATCAGATGAAAAACATGGATTGCTACATCGCGATCCGCGGGAGTCACAACGTAAACGAGCTCTCGGATGTCCCTTCGGCGAAAATGCAGATGCTGTCGAGCAAGATGCGCCCGGTCCTGAACGAACGAGTCAACAAGACCCGCTGGTGTGTCCTTCGCTGGCCTCACGCCTCGATGGCTCAGAGTGCCGGCATGTCGACCGAGGCGTTCGAAGATTTTTACTTCAAAGTGTGCCTCCTCGACTACGGCAAATTGAAACGCGGCATGGCGGCTCTCGCCAAACTCATGACCGACACAGACGATGTTCATATCATGGGTCCCGGAACGGATCTCCGTTTCAGCATCAAAGGGCTCCCCGGCATCGCCTGCGGCGGAACACACAACATCCCGGATGGCGAATGCTTCACTGCTCCGGTCAGGAATTCGGTCGAAGGAGTCATCAGCTACAATGCTCCCTCCATTTATCAGGGCATTGCTTTCGACAACGTGAAGCTGGAATTTGATGAAGGAAAGATCGTCAAAGCGACCTCCAACAATACCAAAGCGCTCAATAAAATCTTCGACACCGATCCCGGCGCCCGTTACATCGGGGAATTCGCGATCGGCTTCAATCCGGAAATCAAAGAGCCCATGCGCGACATTCTCTTCGATGAAAAAATCGCGGGAAGCTTCCACTTCACCCCGGGCCAGGCCTACGAGGTTGCTGACAATACCAATCGCAGTTCGGTGCACTGGGATCTCGTGAACATCCAGCGTCCCGACTACGGCGGCGGTGAAATTTACTTCGACGGAAAACTCATTCGCAAAAACGGCCAGTTCCTTCCGAAGTCACTTCAGGTGCTGAACTACTGATCCCGTTGCGTTTCCCGAGATGATCAAGGCAATGGCGTCCCTCATGATCGGCGGGGCTTTCGGCGCCGTTTCGAGATGGGGCCTTCATTACTGGATCGATTCCCGGCTCAGCCACAGCCCGTTTCCCTGGGGCATCCTCCTCGTCAATGTAGTCGGCTGCTTCCTATTCGGGTGGCTTTTCACCCTCTTTGAGAACAGGGCCTGGTTTTCAGATGCCGTTCAACTTGCCGTCTTCACAGGTTTTCTCGGTAGCTTCACAACGTTTTCGACCTTCAGTTGGAACACCCTGGAACTGCTTCGCTCCGGCCAGATCGGACTCGCTCTTGGAAATGTCACCCTCAGCGTCGTCGCCGGCTTTCTTGCGGTCTGGGCCGGGTGGAGCCTCGGACGCTGATCAGGAGGATGCACCGTCAGAAGACTGACGAAGTTCAACGCGATAGAACGACCCCGGAGAATTCGTCGCCATTCCCAACGCCGCAATCACGAAAAGTGGAAGTGTCTCTGTCAGGGTAGCACCGGAAAGGCCAAGCGCGAGCGCAAGGATCGCGGGCAGCTCGGCGAAAGCGAGAGAGAGGATGAATGCGGAATCAATCCACGGCGGCACCCGGGAAGCTCCTTCGGGAGTTCTGAGATGATTGACCAGATATTGAACCGCCTGACTGAGCAGAAAGAAGAGAAACCCGATGCCATAGAATATCGGCTTCAGCCCGATCATCTTTGCATCAGGCTGATCGCGCTCCGCCATCGTTAGCGAAACGATGATATAAACGCCGATGGAGAGGGTCAGCATCCCCCAGATCACCCATCGGACGGGAATCGGGAAACGATTCATTCCTTCGGAACAGGAAAGCTAAAGCTCACTTCGCGCGCCGGAACAAATAATGATTGTCCGCTGTCACGCCAACGAGCGACCATCCACCATCTTTTTCAACCATATGAATCGTCTTGGGAAGCATGTTGATCTTTGCGATTTTATCGACCATCTCCTGCGGGAAATTAATTTCCCCTTCTTCGGAGACTTCGAGCCCCTCTTCTTCCGCAATCGCACGAAACCCGATCGCATCCATCTGCTGGGCATTCAGCGCCTGATATTCGTAGCTGCCCGCTCCTCCGGTCGCACCCCCGAGTAATCCCAGAGTGCCCAGGAGGTTAACAACAGAAACCAGAAGAATGGTGACGAGCAGAGCAATAATCGTGTTTTTCATTTAAGGGGGATAGAGTTTTTTAATGTGAGGGAAGAACTTCAACAGATTTCGCGGTTTCTGTAAAGCGCTTAGACTCTTTGCCAAAGGTGTTCGTGAAAAAGTTGCGTCGGAAATTCGTATGGGTAGGCGCGTCGGAGAGGGCGAAGCCAGCTTCGTGACCGAAGACGGAACACCGCCACGGGGATTTCCGGCCAACTCACCCGGCGTTTCGAGCGGAGCGGGCATTTCCTCCCCACCCGGAAAACCCTTCTTGTTTGCGAACAGAGATTTGGCAGGCAGTCCAGGTCACAAGACTAAGCGAAAGCTGCTTCTATCGCCGCGAGGGCATCGTCCGTGTTTGCAAAGTCCTCCAGGAGAATGTCAGGATCGAATGCTGCCAGTTCCTCATGAGAGGAAGCACCCGTGGCCACCGCGATGACGCGCGCGCCGAAAGCACGGGCGCAGGCAACGTCCTTCGGAGTGTCTCCGATCACCACGACATCGGTCGGGTCAAATTTCAAACCATGGTCCCTCTCCGCCCGCTCAAGCGCAATCGGCCCCAGGGCATTCCGATCCGCATGATCATCGCCGTAGGCTCCGAAAACGAAGTGATGATCAACGCCATAATGGCTGAGCTTTACCTTCGCTCCATCGGCCGTGTTTCCCGTGAGAAGCCCCAGAGTCACTCGATCGGAACACCGGGCCAATCCCTCAAGAAGCGGGACAACACCGGCGAGAAGCCGACCCTTTCCCTCCTTCTCAAAAGATTGCAACCGCCCTTTCAGAGCATGGAGGTAGAACTCAAAAAACCGCTCCCGATTCCCGGAATGATCTTCCAGCCCGAATGCCTCGAAGAGAAAGGCAATGACACTGCCATCGGTCGCCCCCCCGAGGTCCAGAGGCGGAAACGGTCTTCCTTCCAGTTCCGGAAATGCGGAAAACAATCCCTCTTCGAGCGAAATCAAACCGGCACCCTCAGTATCAATGAGGGTGCCGTCGATATCAAAAAGCAGGAGCTTTTCCAAAACGTCGAGAGAGCTCAGAAAAGTCGATGTCTGCGATGCTATGCCTTCTTCCCGGAGGATTCCACCCCGGAAGACGATTCGTCTTCAGAATCTTCAGCATCGCCCATGACGTCATCATCCTCGTCGTGAGGATCTTCATCCTCGTGTTCAGCATGGGCCGCCTCGGTCTCCTCAAGATCGTATTCCTCGTCATCTTTCCGGAATTTACGAACCTGCTTCTCCGGAGGCAGCGGGGAAAGCATCATGAGAATGTTCCGGTTGTTGAGCTTCGGCTCGAGATCACAGTTCGCCACCGTCGAGAGGTCCTCTTTGACGCGCTGCATCAATTCGAATCCCAACTCTTTATGAGCCATCTGTCGACCGCGGAACTGGAGCTGGACCCGAACCTTGAAACCGTGTGTGAGGAAATCCTCCGCATGCATCATTTTGATCCCGTAGTCATGAGGATCAATATTCACCCGGAATTTCACTTCCTTCTCGCGCTTCTTCGGCTTGTCCGCCTTCTTCTGCTTGGACTGCTCGTACTTGTATTTCCCGTAATCCACAATCCGGCATACCGGAGGACGTGCATGAGGTGCAATCTCAACGAGGTCCAACCCCAACTCTTTCGCTTTGCTCAGCGCTTTGTGAGTGGGGAGAACAACATTGTGTTCACCATAGATGACGCGAATTTCGGGAGCCCGAATTCGGTCGTTTACCCGCGTTCTTGGCTCACGCGGTCTTCGTTTCATGGGTCTCTTAGCGATGGCTTTTTACCTCCAATGGATTGATTTGATGGGTGGACAGACAGATTCCCCGCAAAAGGCGGAGAATCTGAAAATAGAAATTGGGGCCTCTCCCGGAGAAGAACGGCTCCCGGGATGGAATTTCGCTCAGGCGCTGGCAGGCTTGAGTTCGATGGAAGGAAGCCCCGATCATAAACTGCGGGAGCGAACCTCATCGACAATTCGATTGGTGAATTCGTCGACGGGCATAGCCCCTTCGTCACCGCGGTCGCGGTGGCGAATGGAAACTTGATTCGATTCCTGTTCTTTCGCTCCTATAATTAACATATACGGAATCCTGTCGAGCTGAGCAAGCCGAATTTTCGCTCCGACCTTTTCATCTGCTTTATCGACTTTGACGCGAATCCCCTCTTTCCGGAGGGTTTCGTAGACGACATCAGCAGCATCGACAAACTTTTCGGAGATGGGAAGAATCCGCACCTGCTCCGGAGAAAGCCACGTGGGGAACTTGCCGGCGAAGTGTTCGATCAGGACACCGACAAAACGCTCCATCGATCCGAAAGGTGCCCGGTGAATCATGACAGGGCGATGCGTTGCATTGTCCGCCCCCACATACTCCAGTCCGAAACGCTCGGGAAGATTGTAGTCCACCTGGACCGTTCCCAGCTGCCACTCCCGACCAATCACATCCTTGACCACAAAGTCGATCTTCGGTCCGTAGAATGCAGCCTCCCCCGGTTCCTCCGCGAAATCGGTTCCGAGAGTCGTGGCCGCTTCCCGCAAGGCCTGCTCAGCACGATCCCACTTCTCACTGTCGCCAACATACTTGGTCGAATCCGGATCTCTCAGTCCGACGCGGACGCGGTAATCATCCATGCCGAGAGTGCCGAGAACAATTTTCACCAGCTCAAGACATCCCATGATTTCCTCTTTGACCTGATCCTCTGTGCAGAAGAGGTGGGCGTCATCCTGAGTGAATCCACGAACCCTCGTCATCCCGCCAAGCTCGCCGGATTGCTCCCAGCGATAGACCGTTCCAAACTCCGCCAATCGAACCGGAAGATCCCGGTAGCTGTGATGATTGCTCTGAAAAATCTTGATGTGATGTGGGCAGTTCATCGGCTTCAACATGAACCCGGCCACTTCACCTGACTCCAGCTTGTTCGACAATTCACCGCAGGAACAACCCTCGTCGGAGAGAACCTTCATCGCCTCCCGCTCCGGGATCGGAGGAAACTGCGAGTCCGCGTAGTACGGAAAATGCCCCGAGGTCCGATAGAGATCGAGCTTACCAATGTGCGGCGTGAAGACCTGGCTGTATCCCTGTCGCTCAAGATGCTCGCTGATGAAATTCTGCAGTTCCTGACGAATCACTGATCCGTTCGGCTTCCAGAGAATGAGCCCCTGCCCGACCGCTTCATCGATGTGGAACAGGTCGAGCTCTTTGCCGATCTTCCGATGATCGCGCTGCTTCGCCTCCTCAAGGCGCTCAAGGTGCTCAGCGAGTTCGGTCTTGTTTTTAAAGGCGGTGCCATAGACCCGCTGGAGCTGAGGATTGGCGGCGTCGCCTTTGTAAAAAGCACTGGCGACACTCATGAGCTTGTATGCCTTGCAGTTCCCGGTCCTCCCGACATGAGGACCGGCGCAAAGATCCCAGAAATCTCCATTCTTAAAAATGGAGATTTCCTCGTCCTCAGGAATATCGTTGAGAAGATCAATTTTAAACTGGCTGGGGGTGCTGCGCTCCGTCTCAGCGGCGAGGCGCCCTTTCTTTGCCATCTCCATCGCTTCCCCGCGACTCACGACCATGCGCTCGAAGGGCTGATTCTCCTTCACGACCTTCTTCATCTCCTCCTCGATTTTTTCAAAATCATCAGACGAGATGCGGTGCTCCATATCCACGTCGTAGTAAAAGCCATTTTCGACCGGAGGGCCGGCCGCAAATTGAGCATCGGGCCAGATCCGGCAGATCGCCGTCGCAAGAACATGTGCCGTCGAGTGACGAAGGCGTTCAAGATCGGACATCTGATTGCGCTCATCGAGCGTCTTTCTGTGGTTTTCTGTGGAATCCGGCATGGCTGAAAAGAACTGGAACGCTCAACGTACTTATTTTGCGGCAATTACAAACGGGAATGCTGCCCGATTGAGTTTGAATCGAAAAAAACTGCAGGAGTTCAGGAGTTTTCATTCTCCTCGAAATAGCTCTTGAAACCGTCAGGAAAACGAGGAGGTTACCCGCCCTCACGTCGAGGATCTAACGACGGGATGTAGCACAGCTTGGTAGTGCGCCTGGTTTGGGACCAGGAGGTCGCTGGTTCGAATCCAGTCATCCCGATTCTTTCGCAACGCGAAAGCAAAAAGGAATCCACTGGATGAAGAACGCAGTTCGAGCCGGAGTCCCGCGCGCGGGACGGAGTCAGCCGAAGGCAATCCAGTCATCCCGATTCTTTCGCAACGCGAAAGCAAAAAGGAATCCACTGGATGAAGAACGCAGTTCGAGCCGGAGTCCCGCGCGCGGGACGGAGTCAGCCGAAGGCAATCCAGTCATCCCGATTTTCCGGGTCTCCAACAAAGGTTGGGGACTTTTGTCTTGTTAACCGCACTCCGCGATGACTCTCAAGCGGTAGTTTTCGAAGTTTTGGAAGCCGTATGTACGGCGTTGGATGAGCTTCCTCTTTCGATGGAAGCCCTCCGTGATCCCGTTGGATTTGGAGAAGCGCCACATCCAGACGATGGCTTCGTCCCAGTTGGCGAGGGTCTTGGCTAGCGTGACGATGGGAGCGAAGCCGCTCTCTTTGAGAGTGTCGATGAGCTCCAGCAACTGAGGGATCAGCTTCCGGGCCTTGCGAGCGGCGATGTTCCTGGTTCTCATGAGTTGGTTGGTGTGTTGCATTTGTTGATCGATGGGTTCGAGGGCTGGATGATCGGCGAAGAGGCGCTCCAAGGTCGCTTTCTGTTTTGGGAAGAGCTTATCGGGATGAGTGCGAAGAGCGGCTGAATATCCGCGGTGGTTTTTGACCTCGGGCGCAATCTGGCGCACCAGGTCCATGAAGTGCTGTTGGATCACACGAATGACGTGGAAGCGAT
>JARGOP010000038.1 GCA_029233965.1 Verrucomicrobiales bacterium
GAGCTGCGGTGAGCTGGAGGGTGGCGGGGTCGTAAGCGTAGCGAGTCGCGACGCGGGTCGACTCCGGGGCATGCGCTTTGGTGGGATCAGAAGCGGCGGGCGCGGGTGCAGAATCCCGCGCCCAGCGACGCTCTGCGAGCTGACCAGCCGGGGTGTAGGCGTAGGCGTAGGCGGGGCCGTAGTAGGCGCAACCGGTTGTCCGTCCTTCCGGATCAACCTCGTCGATGACCCGGCCGGAGGCGGGATCGTAGACGGTTCGGGTCGCACCGGTGCCGGGATCGTTCGCCGCGACGCGACGGCCAAAGGCATCGTATTCAAAGCGATATTCGCAACAGAGTTCCTCCGCCCCACCGGAAACGGATCGAATCTCGGCGACCTCGATGTAAAGGGTGCCTTTTTCAGCGGGATGAAACCGTTGACGAAACGCGCTGAGCACCGGAGCGTATCGGGCATGGATTTTCGTTGGCTCGGAAGAGTGAATTACGCCGAGGGGCTGGGTTTGCAGGAGGATCTCGTCGAGCAACGGCAAAAAGGGCTCGTCGACGATACCGTCCTGCTCCTTGAGCATGAGCCGGTCTACACGATCGGGCGAACCCGCGACCGCACCAGCCTTCGCGACCCCGACAATCTTCCGTTTCCGGTTGTCGAAACGAATCGAGGGGGCCAGGCCACCTTTCACGGACCGGGGCAACTCGTCGGTTATCTGATCCTTGATCTCAATGCCTACGGCCGCGATCTGCACCATTATCTCCGGGAATTGGAATCCTTACTCATTGATTTCGCGGCTGAATTTGGTATCTCTGCTCAGCGCAGAGAGGGACTGACCGGCGTCTGGATTGAAGACCGGAAACTGGCCTCGATCGGGGTGGGCGTCCGGAAGTGGATCTCCATGCACGGTTTCGGACTCAACATCACCAACGACCTCTCCGGCTATGAAGCAATCACCCCCTGCGGGATCTCCGATGTTGTCATGACTTCCCTTTCCATTGAATCCAATCGCGAGCTTTCCGTCGCGGAGGCAGCAACACGCATCGAACCAGTCATTCGCGACCATCTCACCCGGTTCCGCCTCGCCTGATCCCGTCTCGAGCGAACTCTCCGCCCTGTTCAATCCTCATGTATCTGGTCGTCCTCAATCTTGAAAACCCTGCCGAGCGGGTGATCATCAAGCCTGTGGAGGGACGTCCCGTCAGGATCGGGAGGAAACCGGAAAGCCTGCCCGAGGAAGCCGTCGATCTCATTCGCCTGAGATGGAATGATCGCCTCGTGAGCCGCAACCACTGTCAGGCAGATCGCATCGGGGACACCCTTCAGTTGAAGCGACTGCCGGCACTCACGGGGCGGGCCAAACCGAACGCTCTCTACACCTTTACACCACCACGGGACCGTATAACGCTGGAGGAACCGGTCAGTCTTGCTCCCGGGGAAGGGGCAATCATCGGAGCGAAAGGGCAAACCGCGATTGTCTGGCTGAACGAAGTCGAGGATCTTGAGGCCGACCTGATTCAATATTGCGATTCTCTTGAGGCAAGTCATGATGACTACGAGAACAATCCGCTCTCGAATCAAAACTACGACGAGGTCGAGCAACTCGATGAATACTCCCTCCGCCTGCAGTTGAAATTGCTTCAGAAAGACCTCCCGGAGCAGGTGCTGACGAACTGGAATGATAGCAGAGATCTCTTTACCCGCGCCTCGGTCTTTCTCGGCAACGCCCTCCCGGGCCAGAAAGGAGTCAGCTCTGTTTTTCTCAGTCTCGAAAAAACTGATGATGACATCTCATACGAACTGTTGAATCCGGACCCCCTTGCTCGAGCCGACTTCCGCCCGAGCCGGACGTTATTGCAACGCATCGACCTGGAAAAGCTCGACCACACCAAGGTGTATGTCTGGTCCCTGAAAGAACATCAGCGCGTCTTCCGCGCCGAAAGTCTCGGCGGACAGGTCGACTGGGTCATTATCATTCCGGTGGCACGACTCGACGAATCCGCCGAGATCCATCGCGACGCGACGGGGCACCCGATCTTTCTTTATCTCGAGACCCGGCAGGCTTCGGAAGCAGCCGCTGCCTCTTTCGTCCCTTTCCTGCGATTGATCACCTCGCTTGTCGCAAGCCTCCTTTCCGCCCGTGCCGAGCAAAAACTCCAGGATCAGATGGCGGCCTATTTTTCTCCCGGCCTCCGGAAATTGATGCAACGTCAGGATCAGTCGGTCCTCGAACCGGCCATGGTCGATTGCACCGTGATGTTCGCCGATCGCCGGGGTCACTCACGCATGCTGGAAGTGGCGAAAAGCGACGCTGAAATTCTCGACCGGCTCGAGGAGAACCAGAAGGTGGTGGGACTCATCACCGACTCCGTTTTCAACAGCAACGGCGTCATCACCGATTTTGCGGGTGACGGAGCCCTCGGGCTCTGGGGATGGCCGAACCTCGGTGACCGCGCCAGCACTCACGCCCTCGAGGCAGTCGAAGCGGCCGAGGCAATCATCCATCAACTCGCCAACCGGGTCGTTTATGAGGAGGAGCACCAACGCCATATGGCTGCGGTGCGGATCGGCATCAGCACGGGCCGAATCGCGGTGGGAAAGACCGGGCCGGCCTCGCAATGGCACATCAGCGTTTTCGGCAGCGTCGCCAATCTCGGAGCGCGCCTCGAACGGATCGCGAAGGAGTTCCGGATTCCGCTGCTGATCTCGGATGACACCTTCCAGAGAATCCAGGGCAAGGGCGATCGCCGCTTCCGGAAGCTTTGTCTGATTCGTCCGGCCGGCTTTGCAGAGAGCTACTCCATTTACGAGTTGGTTCTGCCACAGTCCGTCGGCGGCTCCGGAATCACGGACGGGAACATCAAGATTTATGAGGAGGCGCTCGAACTCTTTGTATCGAGACGCTGGAGGGCGACGCTCGACCTACTCGACACCCTTCCCGGAGAGGACCCGCCCACCTCCTGGCTCCGGGAGAAAACGCTCCAGTTCCGGGCGAAACCACCGGAGCCGGACTGGGGCGGCGAGATTCAGAGCTTCAGTAAATAGAAACCTTTCGCAACCTTGGCCGAAGAAGAACCCATCAAGATCAAAGACTATCAGATCCACTTCCCTCCTCTCGGGGAAGGGGCCTACGGTTGTGTCTATCGGGCGACCTATCGGGGAATTTCGGATCGTGCCCTGAAGATCTTCCGCCCCGGCGCGGTCGACCTGTCGACGATGGCACGAGAGTTGGAGAAAATTTCCCGGGTCGCCGAGCATCAGGGCATCGTAACCTTGCACGATTTTGATCTGCTCAACGAGCCACCCTACTACGCGATGGGTCTGCACGCTGACCCGTCCTCCGATGGCACATGGGAAACCCGAACCCTTGAGAAACTCTGCGGGCACATTGATCAGCGCGAAGGCTGGAGACTGATCCGCGACATTGCTGACGCCCTTGCCTACCTGCACCGCAACCAGATTATCCACTGTGACGTCAAACCGTCTAACATTCTCCTTACCGACGAAACTCCGTTTCACATTAAGATCTGCGACTTTGGTCAAAGCCGGGGGCTTGCCGCAGAGGCATTCGAGCCGGTGGGGACGCCCCTCTACGCCAGTCCGGAACAGTTGCGTGATCCCCGCAACTCCGCAGACGGCCGCGGCTTTCGCTGGGACGTCTATAGCTTTGGCGTCCTTTCCTACAAACTACTGACCGGCGAACTGCCCCGGCTCCAGGCTTTCGCGAGCGCCGAGAGCGCCAGTTTTGATCCTGACTCCACTTTATCTGAAGCCACTCTCGAAGCCACCCTCGCAGAAACAGGCAACGCCATCGACGGCGAACAGCTCGCGACAATGACGGAAGCCGTCGAGGAAATCAGCTGGCCGGGTGACTTCTACGTTCCCAGCGCTCACAAGGAATTGATTGAGCAATGCCTCAAACTGAATCCGGAAGAACGTCCTGCGGACATGCGCGAAGTCTGGAGCCGGATGCAACAACTCGACCAGCAAACCGTGGTCAAACGGGCGCGAAGACTGAACACCATTTTTGCCACTTTGTTAGTCATCGCGATCTGGGCTTCCGGCTTTGCCTTCATCCAGGCCCAGAAGGCAAAAAAGGCGACTGAGGAAGCCATGCTCGCTTCCGAGACTTCGCTTCAAAATGCCGGCGCCGCGATCGACCTCACGAATCTGATCGTGGATGAATTGAACAAGGGAGACATTTCCGGAAACGGTGCGGAGCGGCTCTACAGTATCGTTGCGGAAAATGCGAAGATCTTTCTGGAGAACCGTTTTCAGAATCAGGGTGCTTCGACGCGAATTCTCAAATTCTCAGCTCAAACCGCCTCTCTCAGCGGCAGGCAGGAACTTGAGCAGGGCAATCTGGAGGAAGCATTAAAAAACTACACCAGTGCCTACGAGATCCGTTCTCAGTTGGCCGAAGATGCGGACCCGTCCGGTGATCTCGCGGTGCGGGCTTCGCGCGATCTCATGGAAATCGGAAAGATTCACGAGCTCCAGAGCAACTACGAGGAAGCCGAGACCGCTTACACGAAAGCGCTTGAGTGGAGATCCCAGACTTCGAGCGGAGGGGGCGTTTTTTCTCTGCAGCAGGTGCGGGAACTCGCCATCACTTACAAAGCCCTCGCGCGGGTGCAGTCTCTGAAAGGAGAGGTCGGTGATGCGCTGAACACCCTGGACGAGATTTTCTCGATTGTGAATGCCAGGATCAATGAAAGCACGGCGCTTGAAGCTTCTCAGTTCACGATGGAAGCGATCCGAATTTTGGAGCAAAAAGGCGGGATCGAATACAATTCGAAGAACCTCGACGGAGCGGCCCGCACTCAGCAGGACATTCTTGTTTTTGCCAATTCACTGGCTGAGGCACCACCGAGCGTGGCCGAAGAGGCCCGCGACAGCTACGTGGAGGCCGTCAACGCTCTCGGTCGCATCCAGCACGATCAGGCCCAACCTGAGGCTGCCCTCACTCTCTTCCGCGAGGAGATCAAGATCCGGG
This sequence comes from Verrucomicrobiales bacterium, assembly GCA_029233965.1. GTDB lineage: Bacteria > Verrucomicrobiota > Verrucomicrobiia > Verrucomicrobiales > DEV007 > Arctic95D-9. The sequence continues at coordinate 4,985 of JARGOP010000038.1, forward strand.
AACAGATCACCCGTCTGAGGCCCTATGATCCCGAGGAGAAAGTTGCTCTCGCCGATGCCTTTGCCATGGCCGCGACCTGCCTCGAGGAAGAGCTCGAAATCGCAACCTCCCGCTCTCTGGCGATCCTGTATCTGGAACAGTCGATTTCTCTGATTGGCCGCCTCCCTTCCGAAGTTCGGAACCGTAGCGATGTTCAGGCAAAGGTGATCGAATACAACGAGAATCTTTCCAGCATTCTCGAGATGGAAGAGTGATCAGAGAACCCCGATCGCGCTTTGCCACGCGGCGACTTCCCCTTCGATCCCCCATTTCCCCAGTCCGGATACGATGTCTTTTTCGGAAGGTTCGAGGATACCCTCCGTTTCGATCTGCAGTTCGTCAGCCGGCATCTCCGGGAATACCTGACAGGCATACCACCAGCAGGCCCAGGCCCTCCAGGATCTCACTTCCTTCCGCGGCTCGACCATTCTTGTCGCGAGGTGTTGAAAATGACGACGGGGATTCCCGATGAAGTCCCCCTTCCGATGATGCTTCATGACCCAGACCATCGCGGCATACGGCAGCGGCCATTCCCCGAGAACAGGCTCATGCCCTTTGAGATCCGCCGAAAAGGCGCGGTTTAATAGCAGCATCGACTGCGCGGGGAGTCCCTGAAGCCAAAGCGACTGCGCACATTCGAGAGCGAGCAAATAAAATGACTCCCCCCGGTCTTTGCCGCACTGCTTCATGCTCGCGGCGCGCAGAGTTGGTTTCACCGCCGGCAGGTAGGGACAGACTCTCCGTTCATCGAGATGCGATGAGATCATGATGCAACGCCTGCCGATCCAAAGGGTTTCGGCTCTCTCTCCTCGATCCACTTCACGACCTCCGCGGGGTCATCCGTGAGCCCTAACATACATTCATACTGGCACCCTTTTGCGAGTCGTTGCAGTGTTTCAACCAACCCGGTTTGCGGCCCGTAGCGATCCTCTCCCAGGAAAATCATCGGACTGACAAAGTCGAAGGTTCCATAGTGATTCCGGGCCGCATCCATGAAAATTTCCTGCGTCGTGCCGACGCTGCCCGGAGCATAGACGACGCCGTATTTCGCAATCGCGAAGAGCCCGTCCTCGCGAAGTCCGTTGCTGAAATACTTGGCGACGTATGTCGAGAACTGGTTGCTCGGCTCATGCCCGTAGAACCAGGTCGGGATCGCAAGACTTGAGGCTCCCTCAGGGTGCCATTCGGCACCGTTGCGGCGGTCTCATGGAAACCTTCGTCCGAATACACGGGGGCCTTTGCCAGCTCTTCGAAAGCACGCTCCAAAAAGTCATCCGGCGCGTTCGAGATCCACGCACCGAGATTGGCCGCCTCCATGATTCCCGGATCACCACCACTGGCAATGAAATAACCACGCCGGGTCAACTCTCTCGAGATCTCAATGACCTTACGAAAATAAGGATCGGTCCGTGAGGTGCCGTGCCCGCCCATGATCGCGACAACCTTCTTGGCCCCGTCACCCTCGACCCTTCCCTCAAGTAAATCGGAAAGCCCGTCGTCGATCGCATGATCGTGGAGACGCTGACAAAGTGACTCGAGGAGATTGGGCTTGTGCCGACCGTGATTGACAAAATGCTCGTAAATCTGCCAGTCGAGAGACTGATCCCGTTCCTCACTCCACCCTTCCGTCAACTCGTCGCGGGTATACAGAGTCGGCCGATAGGGATTGTAGGGAATTCCCGGCAAACGGGGAAAGATCAGTGCCCCTCCCTCCCGAAGTCGTTCCTGATAGGCAAGCGAGGGAAACCGACAACCGAGGAAGACAGAACCGGACAGTTTGACCTTCGACCAGTCGACTTCGATTTCCCCGAGGTCCAACCCCTGAACGACACAATCAAAGAAATGGTGCTCCCGCTCCAGAAACGAGACCAGTTGATCAATTTCGTGAACTTCCCTCATGAATCTTCCACCAGTTCAAACTTTCCGAACGAAGAGGGCACATGAAAATCCGGTTTCCGGGTCCCGGGGTCAATCCAGCTGATCCAGTTCTCCTCAATCCCTCCTTCATCAACATGAGAAAACTCAGCCCGATACACTCCGGTCGTCATTTGATTATCAACAAGCAGATTCAAATCCCGAAGTTCATCGAGCTGTATTTGCCCGCTCACGACATAACCGGTGTCATGAATCCGCCCCGAAAAAATAAGACTGGAGAAACTCCAATTCGGATCGATCTGCCGATAGGTAGTCGCCGCATAGTCATAGACACGTCCCGCCGGGTCCATTTCCGCTCCATAGTAGGGCTTCTCCAGATCCGGTGACGAAGCAAAGAACAGTTCCACGCGATCAGACCCCAGGGCCGCTTTTCCCGAATCCGCCGCCTCCCCCAGAACCAGATCGTGATCTTCGACCTCAAACCGGAAAGCGAGCGCCCTTTCGTTCCAGACCGCCCGGAAAGAAGTCGCCGGACACTCCCGCGACAACCAGGGAAAAGAGAAATCCGATAGTCGCTCCCCTTTTGAAAGGTCCAACCCCCCGTTATATTTAACCTGATAAACACTCATTCGTTAAGTCTAAGGACTTCAGGCAATTGAATCAACTCCGTCAAGACGACATCGGCTTTCCCGCAAGCTTCCTCAACCGTCATGGAGCCGGTTCGGAGGCTCCGCTGATCTCCGGCAAAGAGCCCGGTTCGGAACCCGACTTCAACCGCCGGCTCGATATCTTTGACCAAATCATTGCCGATGTAGAGAACCTCCTGAGACTGAATGCCCAGCGCCTCCGCCTCCCGCAAAGCCTTTTCGAAGAGTTGCCGGGATGGCTTTCCAAAACCCTCCCGATACGAGTAAACGGAAAGAGTAGGCTCAAAATCAGCACCCGAAAGATTGATCCCGGACACCCCTTCCACAACTGCCCCGGTGTAGAACTGGGCATTGGAAATGATCCCGAGGGGAAAGGAGTTTTTTCTCAAGGTTCGAATCACCTTGCCTGCTCCGGGCATCTCCCAACACGGATTCACCGCGCACTCATAGGCCAGAGCAGCGCTTTCGATCCGTTCCCCCGGAAGTTTCAGTTGCGAAGCAATTGACTTCCACACTTCGCGAATCTCCACTTCGGGAAACTCCACCCCCTGAGACCGCAGGTCATTCTGCCTGCGCAGAATCTCTGCTCGATAGCATTCCAATCCCGTCTCGACTTCATCGTCTGTGCCTCCGCCCCCCAGCTTGCGAATCGCTTCCGCCATTCCCTTCGCTGATTCAGATTCACTCACGAGGCTGATATCACCGGCAGCGGAGATGATGAGCGTTCCGTAGATATCAAAAATGACCAAACGAATCCCCTCGACCGGAGTGAGACGCGACACCACTCCGGTCGGCACCGGCTCCCGAGGAGTCATCCGCGCTTTCACGTTTTCAGCAGGAGTCATCGCCGTCAATTTCTCAAGAGATTCAAACGTGCCGGATTCAGGAAGCGGGCGAGAACTTTATCCGTCGGAAGATAGGATACTTTCCCGACGTGTCCGCTCAAGACACTGTGATAAAGCCCGGCGAGCCTTGCCCCGTAGCTCTCCGGGCTGTAGGCCCGGCGAATGACCTCGCGATGATGACAGATCGTTTCCTCATCGGCCATTTCCATCGACGGGATCGAAACTGACTCCAGTAACGAGGGATCTGCTTTCAGCTTCCTCAGGACCTGCAACTGCATCGCTTCGTTGAGAACGCCGAAATCGATCCTCCCTTTCTTGATCCACGCCTTCAAGGTTTGCTTGACTGCATTCTTCGGAAGGACGGTGTCATAGGCCAGATAGCTCCGCCTCAACATCGACTCGACCGCTTCTTTCAACTCTGCTTTTTCCAGCCATTCCACCGGGAAATCGATGCGCCGGTAGAGCTGGTCGAGCTGAAGTTGGTTCTCCGAAAAATCCCGGGTGATCTCCGGCAAGTCACGCCCCACGACACTCTTTCCCGCAGTCCATGGTTCCAGGAAGGCGAGACCAAAGCCTTCGCCGATACTGGTCGTGACGACAAAGTCGGACCATCCTAACAGGTCAAGAAACAAATACTCGCCGTTGTCGGCAATGCCGAGCCGGACGGGGAGATCCAGTTCTTTGACCGCGGAACACCAATCGTCATGAACCGGTTTCCACTCCGGGTTCTCGGGGCTGAGCGTTGTCGCAAAATCAATCTCATCCCCATAGATCAGGGCGAGGAGGAGAAGTTCCCCGATGTTCTTCCGCCGAATCCCGCGGGTTGGATAGAGAGCGAACTTCTTTCCTTTCGAGAAAGGTCGCTCCGCCGGGCCGACCTCCGTTTTCAACTCCATGATCGCATTCGGAATCACATGAAGGTTGGAGCGGTTGATCCCGGCTTTTTTCAAAAAATCGTGATCCCGCTGATTGATCGTCGCATAGTGAATCTGCTTTGCGGTAGGATAGAGCGTCGATTCGAAGCTGGATTCGGAATCGAAAAAGGAACGCTGCGTGGTGTAGTTTCCCGGTCGTCCGTCTTCTGCGAAATCGTGCAGCTGCAGGACGATACGGGCACCCTCCTCCGCCAGTTCTTTCACCACCGTCGGAATGAGAACATTTTTGGCGAGCGTTGGATTGTGAAAGTGCCAGACATCGGGCAGGGAACCGAAGTGCTCCTTCGCCTCTTTCTTGAGTGCTTCCACGAGACTGCCGGCGATCACCGAATTCCCGGTCTTCCGGTAGTTCAGACCGGGGACGACCCGGACATCTTCCTGGTCCGCATCGGCACGGGGCGCCTCCCCTGACAAAATCAGAACCCGGTTGCCACCCTTCTTGATAACGGACCTGGCCGACTCGATGACACGCGTCACACCGCCTCGTTTGAGGTGGTAGTGAACAATTGCGATTTTCAGCTCCTTACGATTTTCTGCCATGGCGTTTTCGATATTCCGGAAGGGTAATGATGGGAGGGCGCTCCTCCTCAACAATTTCCCGGTTCAAGGCTTCGTAGCGCCTGCCTTCAGCCTGAAGTTGGCGGAAGATTTGCGGCAGCTCAGGCATTCCTTCGACGATGTCGTAGTGCTTGATCCGGTTGAGGAAGCTTTGGAGAATTCCGAACGACATCTTCCCGAGATCAATCGTCGACTGGTTCCGGTGGACGCGACGATCCAGATCCGTCTGCGCAAAGGCATCAAGCCCGTGTGCCTGATAGACGTCGATCAGGTGGGACGTCTCAACTCCGTATCCAATCGGAAAAGGGAGCCGCTCCAGCGTCTCCCGCCGCACCGCATACTCACCGGAGAGTGGTTGCATCAGCGCCGACAGCTCCGGAAAAAACATGGAGAACAGCGGCCGCACCAGAATCTCGGTGACCCGTCCTCCACCGGAAGGCCGAATCCCTCCCGAGACCGCAAGCGGTCGATCATAGAATGCTTTCACATATTGAATCTCCGGGCGATAAATGAGCGGAGCAACAAGCCCACTTACGAACTTCGGGTGGATGTTTTTGATGTCCGCATCCACATAGCAAATGATATCGCCCTTGAGCTGGTGAATGGCCTTCCAGAGATTCTCCCCTTTTCCTGACTTGAAGCCATGCTGAGGCAGGATCTCGCTGGACAGGTAGGTGTCGGCTCCGTAGCTCGCCGCAATTGCGAGGGTGTCATCGGTCGAACCGGAATCAATCACCGCCAGCTCGTCGACAAGCGGGTAGCGGTCCATCAGCTCACTCTTGAAAACGATGACTTCTTTTCCAATCGTCTTCTCCTCGTTCAGGGTTGGAATACAGAGACTGATCGTGAGACCCGATTGCTCCTTCGCCTTCACGAGCGCCTGAAGATCCCAGAACTCGCTGTGGTGGTAGGTGTTTGTGCCCAGCCACTTTTCGATTTTTTGATCGAGCTTCGACATGTCAGAGAGGAGCGTAGTCGGTTCGGTCCATGTGGCGAAGCACCGCGAGGAGATGAGCGATCCCGTCGAAGAGCGGTTCCAGTTGGATCGTTTCGTTCGGGGAATGCCGATTCTCCCCCCGCGTCAGCCCGAGCGTGAGGGAGGGAATACGATGGGTGAGAAGCGCCGCCAGTTCCGAAATGCTTGGCTCTTCTTTTGGTTCCACGTCCAATGCCTCCATCGCGGTCCGGGCGAATTTCACGAGGGGGTGGGACCCGCCGAGATTTCCGGGGCTCCGCCGGGCGATGATCTCGATCCCGATCGATAGATCCTCTTTCCCTTCTCCAATCCCATTGATCGAGGAACGAATCCGCCCCTCCATTTCGGCGACCCTGAAAGCATCCTCGCTCCGAATTTCAAAACAGATCCGACCGGTCGACGGCGGCACATTGTAACCGGAGCCGGCATTGACCGCACCGAGAAGAATTCGCACCCCGGGAAAGGAATCCCGATTCAAACGGGTCAATTCGCTGACAATTTCCTGAACCATGGCGATCACTCCTGTTGTTAGGGTGTCAGGATCATTTCCCGGCCCGCTCAGCTTCACCTCGATTTCCCCCCGGGCCATGCCGAGACTGGCGAAGCTCAAGCGACCGAGGTTCATTCCTTCGAGGCACAGCGCGGACTCAAATTCACGATCCGTGTTTTCAAGAAAGAACCTCATGCCTCCGAGGTCTCCCCGGCCGAAGCTCTTTGTCGTGCCCAGAAGAATCAGATTCGATTCCAGCTTGATGTTGAGGCGCTCCAGAATGAGCGGAAGGGTGGCGAGGGTCGCAACCCCGAGGCCATTGTCAGCAATTCCCCGCGCCTTCATCTTTCCGACCCGGACAGAAACGGTATGGTCGTCCGCTTCAGGCCACACCTTATCGACATGAGCTGCAAGAAGGAGATTGCGCTGAGGATTTCTTCCGGGGAGCACTGCCGCGATATTCCCCGCCTGATCGAAGGCGATGTCGTTCAGGCCACTCTCCGTAAAACGGTCGCTCAGAAAGCGTGTCAGCATCCGCTCGTCCCCGGTCGGGGCCGGAATTTCACCGGCCATAACGATGTTTGCATACAGAATCTGACGCAATCCCCGTAAATCTGCCTGATACAGGAGAAGCTCTTCCCTGATCGCCGAATGTTCCTCTGTGTTCCTCGTTTTCGTGCTCCCAACCTAGAGTTCTTCCCCGTTGAGAAAAGCTCTTTTCACTGGTAAAAACGTGAATAATTACTCACCTGACAGCGATGGCCCGAATTCTGCAATTCCCCGGTTTGAAATGAGATTTGGATTCGTATCAACCCGCTTTGCCGGAACCGACGGCGTCTCGCTTGAGTCGGCAAAGTGGGCTGAGGTCCTCGAAACATCCGGGCACGAAGTTTATTGGTTCTGCGGTCTCAGCGACAGGCCCGAAGCCGTGACGAAAGTCGTGCCCGAAGCTCATTTTGAACATCCAAAAATTGCCGCTCTCCATGACGCGATCTGGGGGAAAGACATGCTTTCCGCGGCGACCGGGCTAGGGGTGGCGGCGATGCGAAAACGTCTCAGCGGGGAAATCACGAAGTTTATCGCCGCTCGTGAAATCGAGGTGCTCGTGCCCCAGAATGCGCTCACCATTCCGATGAATATCCCTCTCGGCCTCGCTCTCGCCGATGTGATCCGCGAGAGCAGAATTCCGACCCTGGCACACCACCATGATTTCCATTGGGAACGCGACCGCTTCACCGGCGAAGCGGCAAAGCCCTGGTTGGAGGAGGCCTTCCCCCCGGTGCTTCCGTCGATCCGTCATGTCGTGATCAACAGTGCCGCACAGAGGGAACTTCAGGCTCGCCTCTCTCTTGATTCGACCCTTGTTCCGAACGTGATGAATTTCCCGGCCCCGCCTCCTCCGATCGATGAGTTCAGCTCTGATCTCAGGGAGGTGATCGGTCTGCAGGAATCAGACCGGCTCATCCTGCAACCGACCCGTATCGTTCCGCGCAAAGGAATCGAACTCTCGATTGAATTGCTCTCGCGCTTGAGTGATTCCCGGAACAAACTCGTTCTTTCTCACCACTCGGGAGACGAAGGGCACGCCTACCGTGATGAACTGAGGAGGCTGGCCGATTCAAAAAATGTCGATCTCCGGCTCGTGGGAAACCTCATCTCAACCGAACGCTCAATCGCGACCGGGGGAAAGAAGCGCTATACCCTGCAGGATCTCTATCCCTTCGCCGATTTCGTCACTTTCCCCAGTCTCTATGAAGGATTCGGAAATGCATTGCTCGAAGCGATTTACTTCGGAAAGCCGCTTCTCGTGAATCGCTATTCCGTGTTTCAGGAGGATATCGAACCGGTCGGACTCAATTTAATTTTGATCGATGGAGTCATCACCGATGAAACTGTCTCCGCGGCTCATTCGTGGCTGACTTCGCCCCCTGACCCGGACCGCAACCGTGAGATCGCGTCAGAGCACTTCGGATACACCGTGCTGCGTGAACGCCTTTCGAGGCTCGTCGATGGACTACTCTGACCGCCTCGCAGATTATTCCTCTTTGCTCTCTGCTTCAGCCACTTCCGCTTCGACCTTCTCGAAAGGATCCCCCAGGTAAGCCCGCGCTACCGCGTACTGCACCGGCTCGCCCGAATACGGGGTCGCGACGATGCAGGGTCTGCCGGCGAGAGGAAAGAGCAGCTCATCGGTGTAGGCGCGTTGCGTCAAAAGAGGTTCTTCCGGACGATCCGTTTCACACTCCCAGACGCGACCTTTGACGATCCAGTTTTCGCCATCTTCAATGACATTCAGTTCCAGTTCGTAAAGCTTCGCGGGATCTGTCTCGCAGTTCACCGACTTGAGCACGATCCCCCGCCGCACCAGCTCCACCATCTTCTTACCCTGATCAACACGAAGCTGAAACCCGTTCTTTCCATAAAGACCGACCCCGATCCGGGACCGCAACCGCCCCTCGCCCGGAGCCCTCGCGAGGGCACTGATCGTGGCCCCTTTCTCCCGGATCTCCGGTCCGAATTCGAGCCAGCCGATCACGAGGGGCTCGGGCTGAAGCTTCAACTTTTTCGCCGCCTTCTCCACATACCAGCTTCCCGCGATCGGAGTTGCGCCACCGGGATAGGCTCCTTCCGCGGTGTTTCCGATATCGAGGGAAGCCACTGGAGACGGGGGCGCCGCCGGAGCTGCCTTCTCGTCGTCGGCACTGGCATGCCCCAGAAACAGGACTGCCAGAATCCTGAGGCAGGCCAACGGTCTCATTCCTGTCGAATCGCCTCCATAAGATTTCCCTTCACGACAGATCGGGCTGCGATCCAGCAAAAGATGAGCCCGCCAATGAGGACAGCCCCGTTGATCCCGAGTAACAGGCCCCAGGGAAGCGCCGACGCCCCCTTCGAGAGTTGCGGCAGGATCGAAATGATCGCGGCAATGAGTCCGAGAACCACTCCTGACACATGCAGAAACCAGTGTTCCGACAGGACCATCCCCGAGAGACGGTAGCGCGAAAACCCCATCGCCTGCATCACCCCCAGCTGACCGCGTCGCTCCAGCACATTGCGCCCGACGATCACAGCAAGGCCGAGAGTCCCCAGAAAAATCCCGAGACCACCGAGGGTTGAAAAGATACTGAGGTAGGTATTTTGAACCGCGTTGAATTCGTTCAGTCGATCCGCGGCCGGTCGCATTTCGAGACCGAGGTCACCGAACATTCTTGTCAGGTGAGAAGCAACCGAATCCAGCCTCTGACCGGAAGGACTGTCGAGCAGGAAGAACCGATACCCCCCCGCATCGGGGAAAAACCGAATAAAGTTCTCTTCCGAAATGATGAGACTGCCCTGCAGAATCGAGGTGTCGAGAAAGCCGACGATCCTCACCGCAAACGAGGCACCCGAAACAGTTTCATACACCACTGTATCTCCGACTCCTTTCTGAAGAGCATAGATCGCAGTGTTCTGATCGATGATTCCGGGTATCACCGGAACTCCTTCTTCGCTTTCCGGTTCACTCGCGAGAGCTTTCCATCCGGCCTCTTCGCTGAGTGACTTTGTGAAGGTAAACGGTTCCAAACCGGCGATCTGACCCGCATCGACACCCATGAGGCGCGGCCGCTGTGCCCGGTTCAAATTCAGACAGCTCGCATCCTCCCCGTCACTGACGCGGAACGGGAGGACCTCAAAAAGCTCCTTAAAATCGTTCAGGCCGTATTTCTCGCGGCCTGCATCGCCATTGAGATCTTCGTAAATTGGCAGCGTGGATTCTCCGACGAAAGCGAAGCCGCCGGTGCCGGATCCCCGACGTTCAGCGCCCCTCTCACCATCGAGGCGGAACGAGTTGATCGCGGTGACCATGAAAACTCCGGCCGCCATGAGCCCAATCACAGCGAGGCTGCGCCCGCGGCGGCGAACCGTGTGCTGCCGTCCCAGTGCGCCAAGCGATTTCAACACTTGAGAAGGGCGCAGAAAACCCCGGATCAAAATCGAGCAGAGCGCCACTCCTGCCGCGGTGAGGAGAAACCCCGCTCCGAAAAACATCCCCTGCTCTGCGATCGTTCCGGGAACCTTGGGGGCAAAGAGGCAGCCGAGCGCACCTACCAAACCAACAAAAAGACTGATCCAGTCCCACTTTCCTTTCGAGTTCGACGACAGCTCCAAATCTTCGCTCCCCGAAATCAGGTGGCTCGGTTGCACCGCCGCGGCCCGACGACTCGCAAACCAGACCACAAGCAGCGCAACAATCACCGTTCCGGAAAAGGAAGACAACAAGGTCACCGGGGTGAGGTGATAGACAAACTCGATCCCGGCAGCGGCTTCCTGCCAAACCCCTGACATGCCATAGAGCGCGAGGCGGGTGTAGAGGTATCCTCCCAGCAATCCGATCCCGGCACCCACGACCGAAAGAAGCAACGCTTCCGATGTGAAGAGGCGTCGCACTGCCTTCCGCGTGAATCCCATCGCGAGGAGCAGGCCGATCTGAGATGCCCGTTGCTCGATGCCAAAGACGAAGACGAGGCCGCTAAGGACCAACGCAGCCACGATCAGAAAGAAGCTCATGCTCGCAAAGAGCGAACCGAAGTCGAACGAACTCGACACCGCCGCATCCGCCTCTGCGGGAAGATCACGAATCACAATCCCCAGAGTCGTCAGATCCAAATGAGGGCGCAACTGGTCCGCGAGAGGCGCTGCCTTGTCTTTCAGTTCAAAGCGCACTGCAGTTGCATTTCCGAACCGGTTTGCCCACATCCCGCGGCCTGCCGTCAGATTCACAAAGGCCTTGGGAGTGGCGCGGTACTCATCCCAGAATTCGTCGTCTTTGTCCCGGATGCGGTCGCGGTCGATCGGGATGCCCGGCTCCCATTCATCAAGATCATCGACATCGAAAATACCCGGAAAATCCGGAGTCCAGGTCTGGCTCCACCCCTTCTCCCCGATCGGAGCAATCGCTCCGACTTTGAACGTCTTCGACTGCTCGACGAGCTTGCGACCGGGACCGACGACATTGTAAACGAGAGTCACCTCGTCTCCGGCTTTCGCCCCGAGATCCTCTGCGATCCAGTCGGAGAGGACGATCTCATCCTCTCCGATCTCCGGTCCGACGATTTCATTGAGCACCGGCCCCACCGCCGTGACCATGGAGTAAGGCGTCGCGTTATCCCCTGACTGAATATCGGTCGCGAGATAGGTCAGCACCGGCGAACTGACTTCGGTCACTTCCTCGAGAGCCGTCACAATTGCCTCGTCGAAAAAGACCCGTGAGCTGACGAGCTGCTTCACTCCACTCGTTTCGGTATCGGTCACAGAGAGTTGCAAATCATCGAGGTCCCACTGCGCCGCAAAGGCTTCGCTGAAGGAGGCGGTGTCCGTCCCCTTGCCCGCGAGGATCAAATTTATACGACCGGATTGCTCCAGCGTTTCTTCGAGACGGCTTCGTTTCACAAAGAGCGTCGAAGGCGGAACCTGCTCCGCCCGGAGCGAAAAAAGACCAAACTCATCACTGGTCACGATCGAGGTGACCTTGGCCGTGAACGGCGTCGTCTGCTCGGACTCACCGGAGAGAGGCGCATCTTTCGAAAGGGCGCCCGGAAGCTCCACCCGGACGATGAGCGTGTCGCCCGTGTCAGCCCCGATACGCTGCGCCAGCGGTTGATTGATGCCAATCCATCGATCATCGTCAAATCCCTCCGGAGCGACGCCGCCGGTGGAGAGTTTCCAGAATCGCTCATCAATACCAATGACCTGAACCTGATTCACCCGTTTGCCTCCGCTGCGGTTCGAAGCCGTCGCTTCGATCAGGAGAACCGGCGCAATGACCTCTTCTTCTCCCAGTTCAGTCGCGATCCGGTCCGCGAGAGTATCACTGACAAACCGCTCACCACCCACGACCACGGGCCCGATCTGAGACAGCCTCGCCGCCGCATTCTGCCGGAGACTCTCCTTCACCGAGTCCCCCACGACAAGGGCTCCGCTCAGAATCGCCGAGGTCAGAGCCACCCCGGCGAGAACCGAAAGGTTGATCCACCGGTAGTGAAACAAAGATTTCAGAATGAGCTGAAAACCACTCATGAGGTCGTTTCTATTTTCCCCCGATTTAATGTCTTGATGGTGCCCACCGACTCCGCGACAGAACGGTCGTGAGTCACGACGATCAAGGCAAGTCCCTCGGATCCGTTCAATTCTACAAGCAGCTCCATGAGGTTGGCGGCGTTGTCTTCGTCGAGGGCGCCCGTCGGTTCATCAGCGAGGAGCAACTTCGGTGAATTGATCAAAGCGCGAACCACGGCGACACGCTGTCGCTCTCCTCCCGAAAGCTCTGATGGCTGGTTGTCGAACTTGTCGGCGAGACCGACCCGCTCCAACAACGCTTTCGCCCGTTCCGACGCCTCCTTCGGACTTGCCTCATCATTCCGCGCCAGGGTCGGCACAAGGACATTCTCCAACGCAGTGCACTGCGGAAGAAGATGGTGAAGCTGAAAAATGAATCCTATCTTCTCCGCTCTCACCGCAGAGAGTTCTTTTTCACTGAGACCACCGGTTTCAATTCCGTCGACAATGACTTTCCCTTCGGAAGGCTCATCGAGGGTTCCCAAAATATTCAGAAGCGTGCTTTTCCCGCATCCTGACGGACCGACAATCGCAAACCGCTCTCCGGGTGAGACCTCCAGATTCAGACCGTCGAGAATGCGGCGCCCGGGGGCGGAGTCATACCATTTCGTGACGTTTTCGAGGGCTAAGATGGCTTCGCTCATGTTGTCTTTATTGTTTGATCCAGCGTTTGGATTTGAATTCAAATCGGGGCAGCGATCCCGGCTCGACGAGACGGACCGGAATGCGAAGGGTAAAGGCGTCGCCCAGTTCTTTGGCGACGCGATCTGCAAGATCGGCAGGGGCACGGGGACCGGCTTCGAGGCTGACCTCCAGTTCCGCCATCGATTCGCGGGTTGTCTGAATGACCTGGAACTCGACGACGTCGGAAAACCCTCGAATGATCTTCTCCACCGCGGTCGGGTAGATATTCACCCCGCGAATCACGATCATCTCGTCGACGCGTCCAAGAATTCCCCCTTTCAAGCAAAAGACCGGTTCCACCGCACCCTCCGGATGAACGTAACTCTTCTCGACGAGATCGCCGGTGCGATACCGCAAGAGCGGACAGGCCGTCCGCGTCAAAGTCGTGATCACCAGCTCCCCTTTCTCCCCGGGCTGAGCCTCTTCGTGAGTCTCCCGATTGATGACTTCGGCGAGGTAACTCTTTTCGATGACACACAGATTCAGAGGATGACCTCGATGCTCAAAGGTCACCGGGCCCACCTCGGTCATGCCGTGATGATCAAATACCTCCGCCCCTTTCCAGAGATCGGAAATGCGGCGCCGCACTTCGGGGAGACTCCCGCCGGGCTCGCCCGCGACAACTATTTTCTTCAGCCGATAGGCTGCGATCTCCTCGTTCTTCGTCGCCGCAAAAACTTCACCCAGCCTGAGAGCATAGGTCGGGGTGCAGCAGAGAACGCTCGCATCATAGGTCACCATCGCCTGAAGCCTCGCCTTGCTGCTGAGACCTCCCCCGGGGATGGAAAGGTTGCCGCGCCGGGTCGCCGATTCAAACGCAGTCCAGAATCCCAGAAACGGCCCGAAGGAAAAAGCGAAGAAGACGACTTCGTCCGTGCTGATCCCGGCAGCATCGAAAACCGCATCCCAGCAATCGAGCATCGCCGACCAGCTTTCGTTGGTATCCAGCGAAGGCAGCGGGCCGCGTGTCGTTCCGCTGCTTTGGCAGAAACGTGAGTATTCCGAAATGGGATAAGTCAGATTCGAGCCGTACGGCGGGAACTCCTCCCGATCCCAGACGAGATCCATTTTCGTCGTGAACGGCATCTGCGAGGTAAAGTCGCTGATCGAGGAAACCGTTTCATCGAGACCGGCCTTTTCGAGTCGGGGACGGTAGAAGTCGTTTCCCTTGCGAAGCTCTCCCAGCAGATGCTGAAGCCTGCCCAGTTGCTCCCCTTCGATGCGTGGTCGATGAGCCATTCCCGTTTACGATACGCGGCAAAGGGAGAGTCAGGCAAGCAGGGAGAATGGAAGGATCAGTCCGGACTTTTTGCCGGACTGGTCGCCGCAACCTTCTGCCCGTGATCTTTCGGAGCAGGATCCGGCTTGAATTTGACGACGAGATAGCCACCGAGAGCAGCCATGACGATCCCGAGAACGAAAGGCCAGCGAATTCCGGCGAGGCCACCCGCCGGTGGGTGCATCCACATGGACACGAACGCGTTCACGATCGGCGCACCGGCAAAGATGATGGACATCACAATCGCAGGGGCACTCTTGTTTCCCTGAGCGAAAAGGGCTCCGAGCGAAAGCAGCACGAAAAAGGCGCCGATTGCGCCGAGGATACCGGCGATGAGGGAAAGCCAGAGGCCTTTTCCGGGGAAATTCCAATCCGACCCGCGCACCACGAGAATCGCGAGAGGGGCCAGCACCGCCGTGAGAAAGTAAGCCACCCCGACAAAGAGGAACGCCTTGTAGCGCCCGTTCACGGGATCGGCCATCCCGACCTGGCCCATATGCAGAAAAATTCCGTAGAGGCCCCACGTGAGGACGGTTCCGATGGCGAAAAAGAGCCAGCCAAATTGATTCATAACTTCCATGGATTAAGGGGTTCGAGCGGGGATGAGGCCATCCGGCGCCGCAGTCAGTTTGTCGCGCCATTCGTCCGGAATCGCAACCGCTTTCATGCGGCGCAATTCTTCGTCGAAGGTTACGCAGACCACGGTGAAGCGGCCGGTCGCAGCGATCACTTTGTCAGATTCGCTGTCAGGATTCTTCCAGAAATTGAAATAGAGGCCGACCGTCTTGTTCCGGATCTCCTCAATGAGAAGCTCAATTTCGACCTCTTCCTCAAACTCCAACGGGAGCCGGAAATCCGCCGAGGCGTGCACCCGTGGCCATCCGACCTGAGGCTCCGTGTTTTCGCGGTGCTTTTTGAAAGGGTGCACGGAAAACCCCATCGAGCGGTAAAAAGCATGCTCGGTCACCTCCATGAATTTGAAAAAATTCGAGAAGTGCATGATCCCCGCCACGTCCGTGTCCGCGAACTCAACCCGGCGGCGATAAGTGAATCGATGAGTCATAGGATACCTTGGCGCGAAGGGGCGGTGAGGGAAAGGCTGATTTTCAGGACGCCTCCAACTCGGCGAGACGGTCCTCCATCTCAGAGGCCTGCAATGTCCCGACGATCTCTTCGAGAATACCGGTCATGATCTGATCAAGATTGTAGAGCGTGAGATTCACGCGATGATCGGTGAGTCGGTTCTGGGGGTAATTGTAGGTCCGGATCTTTTCCTCGCGACCACCGGAACCAATCAGGTTTTTCCGGTGAGCCGAGTATTTCTCATGCTCCTCGCGGATCTTTGCCTCAAGAAGTTTTGCCCGGAGAATCTGAAGAGCCTTTTCCTTGTTCTTGCCCTGGCTCCGACCGTCCTGGCATTTCACCATGATGCCTGTCGGCAGGTGCGTGATCTGGACCGCCGAGTCGGTCGTGTTGACGTGCTGACCACCGGGGCCGCCGGCACGGGTTGCCTGAATGTGGAGCTCATCCGGTTTGAGCTGGACATCGACCTCCTCCGCCTCCGGCAAAACCGCCACGGTCGCTGTCGAAGTATGAATCCTTCCCTGCGTCTCCGTGTCGGGAACCCGCTGAACACGATGCACTCCCGACTCGTATTTCATGAAACGGAACACTTCATCCCCGGAGATTTTGAAGACGACTTCTTTGAAGCCACCGACCTCGCTGGGACTCGCCTCGACCGGCTCGACTTTCCAGCCACGCGATTCCGCGTAGCGCTGATACATGCGGTAGAGGTCCCCGGCGAAAAGCGAAGCTTCATCCCCGCCGGTGCCGGCACGTATCTCGACGATCGCATCGCGGTCTTCGGTCGGGTCATGAGGCAGAAGCGCATATTGCACCCGTGACTCAAGGTCTTCGATTCGTCTCTCGAGACCGGGCATCTCTTCGGCAGCCATTTCAGCCATCTCGGAGTCGTCCGACTTGGCGAGCTCGCGATTGTCCGCCAGTTCCTCCTTTGATTTCGCGAGGCTGGCCCAGTCCTCCAGCAGGGCCTTGGTCCGGTTGTATTCACGGGTCAACTCGCCGGCCTGTTTAGGATCATCAAAAAATCCGTCCTGCGCCATGAACGATTCCAACTCGGGAATCCGTAAGCGTTTCTTTTCAATGAGAGGTCCGTAGTCCAAAGGATTTTAAGAAGTGAGGGTAAGCAAAGCGAAGGAATACAAAAAAACGGCGATAACACCCATGGAGGGCATCATCACCGTTCGCAAGTGACGGTCTCCCGTCAGAAAACCGCTAGAGGTCCGAAAGCTTCGGCTTCTTCCGGCGACCGGATGCACCGGCGGATGCCTTGGAATCACCAAAACGCTTCTGGAACTTGTCGACGCGACCCGCGGTATCAACGAAACGCTGCTCACCGGTAAAGAAAGGGTGGCAGGCCGAGCAAATACCAATGTGGAGGTCCGGAACCGTGGAACGGGTCTGGATGATGCTGCCACAGGTGCACTGGATCGTTGCCTCTTTGTAATCTGGATGAAGGTCCGCTTTCATGTCCGTCGTAAATTTGGAAGGGGCGGAAAGTAGACGCGAAGAATCAAGGGATCAAGCGGAAAGTTGGGGGGCCTGCGTCCGGACTTCCCGCATCCAATCCGGGCCTGCCATCACTCCCGGCAGCGGAAAACGCGAGTTCTTCAAAAAACCGCTCTCAGGTCGGCCTATTCCCGCTTTCCCGACCGTACTTTGACCACGTAGAGGCTCCCGTCGGCTCCTCTCTCAACCGCCTCAGGCCGGTCAATATTCGCCTCGGAGACCGTGATCCAGGCTTCGTCCGGTGAAACCACGGTCACGCCGGAATTTCCCAGGGTAGCGCCCCTTTCCGGCACGAGGACCTGCTCCGTCGCACGAATCACCCGAAGCGTCACCGGATTCACCTGCGCCATGAAGAGCGGAGCGCGGTGACGCACGACATGATCGTTGTCCGCCCCGCGCCGCGTGTAGACGAGAAACAACTCCCCCCCGAGGGAGACCCAATGGGCCTGGGTGTTGTAGCTCCCCAAATCACTCCCGTCTTCGAATTTCCAGGAAACCGGCTCACTGAACTTGAGACCGTCCTCACTCGTGGTCACATAGGCCGCGAGATCATTTCGCATCGTGAGAAAATATCGTCCGCGATGTCGAATCAGGGACGGCTCGTAGAGGCCCCGCTTCACCTCCAGCGAGAGAACAGTACCATGCTCAAGATAGTGGAGACGCTCGCCGTCGAACCGGCACCGGACCACCGTCGACGAAAAAGGACGGTGAGTGCCCTCCCCGATATAAAACGGCAGGAGAACGGTTCCATCCTCCTCCTCCAGCCACTGCGCACAGGCGGAGCGGGCAAAATTGAACGGCGCCCCGTCGGGCATCTCGAGACGATGCCAGGAGGACCATTCCTCCGTGGAAGGGTCGTAGACCGCGTAGGCCGTTTGATGGGATCTCGGCTCGTCTTCCAGTTGCTTTCCCGTCTCGCTGTACCGGACCTGCGCCCCGATCGCGATGAGCTTTCCCGATTGCTGATGCCATCCCGGCGTGACGTCAGCCACCGCAATATTTACCCCGTCTCTTTGAATCCAGTCGAGCGATGGCTCTAGCCGCGGCTCACTCCACGAAACGCCTTCATCAGCGCTCCGCATCGTGTAGAGCCCGGAGTAATGATCCGATCGCCCCAGAAACCGGAACAGCACCATGACCGCTTCGTCCGCCGATTTTTGCTTTGTCGCCGCCGCCGGAACGATCGCCGCGCGCGGGTGCATCCAGTAGGAACCGTCCGTGACGCCTGCCTCCCGCTTGAGAACGACCTGCCGCTCCACTGAAAAAGGAAGGATCGAAACCGGGTCCTGCGCCTCCATCGGAAAAAGCGGAACGCTCAGAGCAAAGATGAGGAGACGTGGATTGAGGCGTACATCGTTCATGGGCAAATAAGGGGAAACCCCGGTTAATATCTCGATTCAGGCCTGCGAAAAAACGGGGGACCTCAAATCGATACCGGCAGACTCGCAAAAAACATCGCTTCAGGCAGGTCGAAACGACGACGCACAAGCGCCAAAAAGATCCTTGCCGCGGCCGAACTCCCCCGTTTCACTCACGGCATGTTGAAAAGAGCCCTCTCCTGCTTCCTTCTCGCCGTCTTGCCCCTCCTGTCTCTTCGTGCCGATGAAACGAAGAAACCGAATTTCATCCTCATTTTCGCTGACGACCAGGGCTACGGCGATCTCGGCTCCTTCGGTTCCACGAAGATCAAAACACCGAACATTGACCGCATGGCCACCGAAGGACGGAAGTTCACCAACTTCATGGTCGCCTCGCCGGTCTGCACCCCTTCCCGGGCCGCGCTTCTCACGGGCTCCTATCCGAAGCGGGTCAGCATGCACGAGCACGTCCTCTTTCCCCAATCCACCAAAGGGCTCAACCCGGAGGAATACACGATCGCTGATCACCTCAAATCACAGGGCTACGCGACCGCCTGTTTCGGCAAATGGCACCTCGGACATCACCCTGAGACCCTCCCGCAGCAGCTCGGCTTCGATACCTACTTCGGCATCCCCTACTCCAACGACATGAATCATCCCGATAACAAAGGGAAGCCGAAGACGTCCTCAGACGATCTCTGGAGGGATCAGGAAACGACCCTGACACTCTGGAAAACCCCTCTCATGGAAAACGAGGAGATCGTCGAACTCCCCGTCGATCAACGCACCGTGACGCGCCGCTACACCGACAAGACGATCGATTTCATCAAGGCAAACCAGGACAAGTCCTTCTTCGTCTACCTCCCCCACTCCATGCCGCACATCCCCCTCTATGTGCCGGACGACGTCTACGATCCCGACCCCATGAACGCTTACACCAACGTGATCGAACACATCGATGCGGAAGTCGGACGGATCATGGACACCCTTCGCGAGCTCAAGCTCGATGAAAACACCATCGTGATCTACACCTCCGACAATGGCCCCTGGCTTCAATTCAAGAATCACGGAGGCTCCGCCGGCCCCCTCCGTGACGGCAAAGGCACCACCTTTGAAGGAGGCCAGCGCGTTCCCTGCGTCATGTGGGGTCCCGGACGTATCCCCGCCGGCACCGAGTGCGACGAACTCATGGGCACGATCGATCTCCTCCCGACCATCGCCGCGCTGACCCACACAGAACTTCCCGGCAAAAACAAAATCGACGGCCTCGACGCGTCCGGCCTCCTCCTCGGCACCGGATCGACCCCGCGCGACGAATTTGTCTACTACACCTCCCGCGGACAGCTCGAAGGTCTGCGCCAGGGCAAATGGAAACTGCTCGTGAAGCGGCCTCATCAGAGCCCCGGCAAACCGGCCCCCAGGAATCCAAAGCCCCCCGAAATCCTGCTCTTCGACCTCCTCGCCGATGTCGGGGAAGCCAACAACCTCGCCGGGGCTCATCCCGAAGTTGTCGCGAAGCTGGAGGCACGCATGATCGAACTTGACGCCGAGATCACGGAGAATGCACGGGCTCCGTGGATGATGGAGGAGTAGCTTTCCCCCCAGATCGTTGGAGTGAGGCCTTCAGACCTTTCCGAAACCCCCACCCGGAGTCGCCACCAGTCGCAGTCCATTTCTGCGGCTGATTTCCGGATTCCCTTCGCAGTTCCGATTCCCTATCTAGAAGGCAGACCATCCAGATGACACGATTCCCGCTTCTCGCATTTCTCATTCTCCTTAGTCAGACCGCTGCCCCCGCCGCCGAAAACTGGCCGGGCTGGCGCGGACCGCGCGGGGATGGAACAGCGACGCAAGCGCCCAACCTGCCGGTCGCCTTCTCGATCGAAACGGATACCGCCTGGAAAACGAAGATTCCCGGAACCGGTCACGCTTCTCCGATCATCTGGGAGGACCGGATCTTTCTCGTCACCGCCGAGGAGGAAAATACGAACCGCTCCCTGCTCAGCCTCGACCGGAAAACCGGGGAGATCCTCTGGCAGAAAACCGTCCTGAAGTCGAAGTTCGAGGACATCCATCGACTCAACTCCCGCGCCTCGAGCACGCCAGTCACCGACGGCGAACGAATCTTCGTCAGTTTCCTCGACGGGGAAAACATGTTCATCGCCGCCTTCGATTTCGAGGGGAATGAACTCTGGAAAACCAGACCCGGCTCCTTCTCCAGCAAGCACGGCTACTGCTCCTGCCCCGTTCTCTGGAACGGAAAAGTGATCATCAATGGCGACCACGACGGGGACGCCTATCTCGTTGCCCTCGATCAAAAGACCGGCGAAGAAATCTGGAAAACGGAACGTCCTAACAAAACCCGAAGCTACTGCACCCCCATCATCCGCGAAATTGACGGGAGGACCCAGATGATTCTTTCCGGGAGCCTATCCGTCGCGAGCTACGATCCCGATACCGGTGATCAGCACTGGGTCATCGACGGGCCCACCGAGCAGTTTGTCGCCTCCATCGTTTATCACGAAGACCTCAATCTCCTCTTCATGACCTGTGGCTTTCCCCAGAAACACATGCTCGCAATTCGTCCCGACGGGAGCGGCAACGTCACGAAAACTCACGTCGCCTGGCGCGACACCGCCGGAGCCTCCTACGTGCCCAGCCCGATTGCGATCGGTGATTACTTTCTCGTCGTCGCCGACAACGGTGTCGCGAGCTGCTTCGTTGCCGAAACCGGCGAGCGCCACTGGCGGGAGCGCCTTCCCGGCGGACACAGCGCCTCGATTCTCGCCGCGAACGGTCTCGCCTATTTCACGTCCGACGAAGGCATCGTCTCCGTCCTCAAACCCGGCCCGACGTTCGATGTCATCGCCCAAAGCGAGGTCGGGGAAAATGTCTATGCCTCTCCCGCCGTCTACGGAAACCAGCTTTTCATTCGGGGTGAGGAACACCTCTTCTGCATCGGAAAACCATGAAACTCACGATCACTCTCAGCCTGACCATTCTCTTTCTTCCGCTCGCCCTCCGGGCCGGTGAGCTCAAAATCGAAGGCAGAGTCGCCTTCGTCGAAGGCCCCGCCTGGAGCGCCGACGGGAATGTCTTTTTCACCGACATCGAAAACAACCGGATCATGCGACGCGATCCGTCGGGAGCGCTTCAGGTGTTTCGACACCCGTCCGGTCGTGCCAACGGTCTCGCCTTCGACGCGGAAGGCCGCCTCCATGCCTGCGAAGGTCATCGCGAGGGCGGGAACCGGCGCATCACCCGAACCGAAAGTGACGGCATCATCACGGTCCTGACCGATCGCTACGAAGGCAGGCGCTACAACTCGCCGAACGATCTCGCGATCGACGCACAGGGCCGGATCTTTTTCACCGACCCCCGCTACGGCGGCTATGACGGCCCCGATGAAGTCGAGCAGTTCGATAGCGAAGGTAAACCCATCGAAGGCGTCTACCGGATCGATCCCGACGGCACCGTCACCCGCATCCTCACTCACGAAGTGCAGCGTCCCAACGGTATCGCCGTTTCCAGTGACGGGAAATATCTCGTGGTCGCGGACAACCACAACGGCCCCGGTCCGGACGGACAACGGATCCTCTGGCGCTTCGATCTCAATACCGAAGGAGGCGTCGATCCTGAGAGCCGCACCAAACTATTCGACTGGAAAAACGAACGCGGACCCGACGGCATTTGCATCGGTCCTGATGGTCACGTCTACGCCACTGCCGGATTCAATTTTCCAAGCGAACTCGAATCGGCCAACGAGTTCAAGGCGGGTGTTTATGTGATTTCGTTAGAGGGAGAAAAGATCGATTTCATCCCCGTTCCGGAAGACATGATCACCAACTGCACCTTCGGCGGCGACGAGGGCAGGACGCTGTTCATCACGGCCGGAGCGAAGCTCTGGAGTATTAAGATCGACTGACTCAAAGCTCCGCCACTCCCGCCAACTTCCGGGCATAGCTCAGCGTGTCGATATCCGACGGCGTCTTGTCGCGCCGGATCGCCTTGATCCGGGGAAAGCGCAGCGCGAGGCCCGAATCATGGCGCTTGCTCGGATTGATCGAGTCAAAGGCGATCTCGAGGACCGTGTCCGGCTCGACGGTGTGAACGTTGCGGTTTTTCTCGAGGGTCCGCTCTTTGAAATGAGCGGTGAGTTCCTCGATCTCGACATCCGTGAGACCCGAGTAGGCCTTCCCGATAACGCGGAGTTCGCCGGTTTCTTCATCGCGGACGGAGAAAGTGTAGTCGCTCAGAACATGCGCCCGTTTCCCGTGTCCCTGCTGCGCTTTGACGACGACGACATCGAGGGTCGGCATCGCTTTCTTCAGCTTCAGCCACTGCTTTCCGCGGCGGCCCGGCGAATAGGGGCTCGCGGGATCTTTCGCAATGAGGCCTTCGTTATCGCGGCGGCGGGCCTCGTTGAAGGCCTCGTCAACCTCTTCGGCGGTGGTGGCATGGAACACCTCACAGCGGTCGATGGCACCGCCAAAAGTCACTTCCTCCAACAAGGCGCGGCGTTCACTTAGCGGCAGTTCGAGACAGCCCTTGCCGTCGATCCCGAGGAGATCGAAAGCAATGAATCGCACGGGGACGGCTTCGCCGAAAAAGAGGTCGCCCTGATCGAGTCGTCGATCGCGGCGGCCGAGACGCTTCTGGAGATCGAAGAAGGTGAGCTTTTTCCCCTCCGCAAAGGCAATGATCTCGCCGTCGAGGATGACATCACGATCAAGCTGACGGGCCGGGTCGACGAGATCGGAAAACTCTGCCGTGAGCGGACGAAGATCGCGGGAATAGATTTCGACCTCGTCCCCGCGTCGATGGAGCTGCGCCCGGATCCCGTCAAATTTGTCCTCCAGCCAAATCAACCGCCCATCCCCCCCATGACGCGAGACAATGTCTTCAGCAGTTTCCTCCGGACTCGCGAGCATGACCTTGAGCGGTGTGAACCAGGTCGCCTCGGCCTCCTCGAGTCGGTCCTTCCTTGCGAGGAGCGCTGTTTCCCCGATATCTCCCAACAACATGTGGGCGCTTCGGACTTTGCCGATGTCCCGACCAAAAGCATCGGCAAGAGCTTCTTCGAGCAGCCCCTCTTTCAATCCGATTCTGAGATCACCTAACAGAATCCCAATCAGGAGAGCGCATTCGCTATGATGAAACGCCCCGAACATCTCACGAAGCAATTTCACTTTCTCAGTCTGGCCGCCTGCCAAGGCCAGTTTTGAAAAGACCTGAGCCACCTCGCTGATGCCGTGCGGCTCCGGCGATGTCTTCCCCTGCAAAACAAGATAGGCCGTCCTTGCCGAGTCCGCCTGCGTCGATGAAATCTGACGATATTGAGGCAGGGTCAGTCCCGTGATCTCAAGCAGAGCCTGACGAATCAAGGCCCAGCCGACACTGGCACCACGAATCCCCGAGCTTCGGGGAAACGCTTTTCCGCTAAGATAGGAGGTCGCCAGCACAAGAGTCTCCGGATCCAGCCCGGCGAGGTATCCGGCCAGAATTTCCCGCTTCCTGAGCTTCCCGGTCGTCGCGGCGATTCTTTCACAAACTTCTGTAAAATCCGCAAAGCCGGAGGCAGGTCGGGCCGGGGCAAGAGGGTCAGGTCCGGTATTCAACCCTGTTGAATCAGCAGTCAGTTCAAGCTCCATCTGGGTTTCCCCTGCGAGCGGCCAGGCTTCAATCCCGCGCGCACGGAGATCACGGGCGAACTCGGTGCAGTAGCCGTGGATCGTATAGACCCGCTGAGGATTCACCGCATCGACGAAAGCGTGAAGGTCATCGTATCCGGCATGATCCGAAAGCGGGAAAACCTCGTCGCACTGGTAACGATACTTCGCACCGGAATCCATTCCCCAGCCACTCACCATCGCGAGACGGGCCGTCTTTTTCATCTGCCGGACCGCACGGCTGCGTCCGGCACTGGGCGGCATAATGAGAACATGCCCGAGCGGAGAACGCTCTTTGGGCGCGAAGACTTCACAGGGAGGGAGCCCATACCCCAATTCCGCAACGGCCCCGTTCATGGTTGCGACTGAAGAGTGAACCTGAAAGTGCAGCTCCGGAGCATTCGCTGCCAGCGAGAGCAGAATCTCCTGCGCCTTCCCCAGCGAGTAGGCCATGAAGATGGGGACCTCGCCGTCCTCGATCGCTTCGCGGGCATACTTGGTCATGTCGGCGAGGACCTCCTCCGATGGCGGAAGGCGGAACTTCGGCAACCCGAAGGTGGTCTCCATGATGAGAGTGTCCGCTGCCCGGGGCTCGTTCCGCTCTGCGCCGGGGGCGGGGCGGGTTTTAAAATCCCCTGTATGCAGCAGGGTCGCCCCGTCCTCAAGGCGGGTGAGGTGAAGCATTGCGGATCCGGGAATGTGACCCGCAGGAAGCAGCTCCACTTCATAGCCATTGCCGAGAGTTTTCCGCTCACCAAAATCGAGACTGAGAAAATCGCTGTCCGTCCGGCGAAACCTCGACTCGATCAGCTTCCTCGTCGCGGTGGAGCAAAGCGTCCTGCCGTGGGGGGCAAAATGATCCGCGTGGGCATGGGACACGAAAGCAAAATCCCGTGGACGATGAGGATCAAGCCAGAGTCCCGGTTCCGGCAGCTCCGGGTCTCCCCTTTCGAGACGGAATCGAATCTCTCCGGCAGATGTCGCGTTTTCGGGCACGTCGCAGGTTACGTTTGGGATTGAGCCGTTGACGGAAGCGAATGCAAAACGGGACTTTTCTTTTTGAGCTTCCACGCTCATGCTCCGGCGATGCGCTTTCAAAAATTTCTCCCCGTTCTTTTGCTCTCAACCTTTGGCTTCTCAGCTATCGCGGCGGATCGTCCCAATTTCGTCTGGATCGTATCCGAAGACAACTCCAAGCACTACCTCAGTCTCTTCGACGAAGCCGGGGTGGAGACGCCGAACATCGAGGCGCTCGCGGCTCAGGGTATCACCTACACACGCGCCTTCTCCAACTCCCCGGTTTGCTCCGTTGCCCGCACCACTCTCGCGACCGGTTGCTTTGCCCCCCGGATCGGCACCCAGTTTCACCGTCGCTCGAAGTCGGCGGAACTGCCCGAAGGACTCGACGTATTCTACGGCATCCTCACGAAGGCCGGCTACTACACGACCAACAACTCAAAACAGGACTACAACGTCACGATCTCGAAAGAGACCTGGAGCGAGTCGTCGAAAAAGGCGGACTGGCGCAATCGTCCCGAGGCAGATCAGCCCTTCTTCCACATGCAGAGCCATGCGGAATCCCACGAAAGCAGCCTCCACTTTTCACAGGAGTCCTATGAGAACGACCCGACAAAGAACGATCCGGATAAAGTCATTCTTCCTCCCTACTTTCCTGACACACCGCTCTTCCGCTATACCTACGCCCGCTACCTCGACAACATTCAGACCATCGACGGCATTGTTGGAAAAACAGTCGCCAGGCTGGAAGAGGACGGCCTCCTCGAAGACACGTTTGTCTTTTACTTCGGCGATCACGGCGGAGTCCTGCCCCGGGGAAAAGGCTACGTCTACGAATCCGGTCTCCATGTCCCGCTGGTGATCCGCGTTCCTGAAAAATGGAAGCATCTCGTTTCTGAAGAAACCGGAACCGAACAACCCGGTTTCGTCAGCTTCATCGACTTCGGCCCGACGGTACTGAACCTGGCCGGTATCGAGGTCCCCGATCAAATGGATGGTTCCCCTTTCCTCGGTGAGGGGATCAAAGCCGCCGACGTCGCCCTGAACGATACCGCCTTCGGTTATGCCGACCGTTTCGACGAAAAATACGAAATGATCCGGACCCTGCGCGTCGGAGACTGGAAATACATGCGCAGCTTCCAACCCTGGTATCCGGATGGATTACAAAACAACTATCGCTACAAGATGCTCGCCTACCGCGAGTGGCGTGACCTCTTCCGAAATGGAAAGCTGGGATCCGATCAGCGTCAGTTCTTCGACTCGAAGCCGGCTGAAATGCTTTTCAACCTGGCAGAAGATCCGCACGAGGTGAACGATCTCTCCGCCGATCCGGCGCATCAGGACCGCCTCAAAGAAATGCGCGATACCCTGACAAACCAACTCAAATCCCTCCCCGATCTCAGCTTCTTCCCTGAAAACGTCCTCTTCGACGAAGCGATGGGAAATCCGGTTGCCTTCGGTCAGAAGCAGAAAGCACGCATCGGGGAACTCATTGATACCGCCAACCTCATGCTGGAGCCTTTCGGAGAAGGGAAAGACAAACTCGCCCTCGCACTGAAGTCGGACGATCCGATGCAGCGACTCTGGGCCGCGAGCAGTTGCGCCGCTTTCGGCACCGAAGCCGAAGAGCTTGCCGGAACGGCTATGCCTCTCCTGAATGATGAAGCCCCGATTGTCCGCATCAGGGCGGCGGAATTCCTCGGGCGGATCGGAAAGACAGATCCGAGGAAAACGCTCCTTGATGTCATCAACGGAACCGATCACTACCTCGCCGCACTGATTGCCCTGAACGCCCTCGTCTACTTCCACGATCACTCGGACCTCGCCTATCCCGTCGAAATCGAATCCCTGACAGCCAGGTTTGATGATCGTGAATTTGGAAACCGACTTTCCTATTTTCGGGGAGACTGGCTTACCGGCACGGCAAAGAAAAAGAAGAAGCCCTGAATTACTCCGTCGATTCGGCCGTTACCGGCAGGACCGCGGCGACGAGAATGGAAGCGTGATTGAAGCAACGCTTTGCCACTTCCAATTCGCCGAGACTTTCGCAGGTTTCCCCATAGCGTCTGAGGGCTTTCGCGAGTCTCTCGTTGATTTGAGAACGCAGTGGTTCGGAAACTTCGGAGTTTTCGAGGAGCTGTTTTGCGGTCTCGCTGGTTTCCACTCCGGACAATGCAATTTTCACTGCCGCCTCTTTCTCGGAGTCGAGAAACTCGAGATGCTTCAAGCGTGCCTCCGCGAGAAAAATGAGCCCCTCTATGCTGGAAGGCTCTTCGCCGAGCGCCGTCTTCAAGGTTTCAATGCCCTGAACCGAGAGACGGTAGCCGGCACTCCACTGCCCCTCCTCCCGCTCAATCGTGCCGAGGTGACCAAGGCTGCGGCAGAGGAGCACAGCGACTTCCACGTCGTCAGGATTTTCCGTATTGAGCGGGGTCAGAAGCCGGAGGGACTCGTTATAAAGTTGATCCAGCTCTCCCGGGGAAGCTTCTTTTTCCGCAAACAACTCGCCCAGTTCCACAAAGCTCGAGGCCATCTGAATCGATTGCAACGGGGTGAATCCATTCACGTGCCGCAGCTTCTCGATCGTTTCCATCGAGGCGATGTGTGCATTGATCGATTCCTCAAGCCGTCCCGCGAGGCGCAGCGAACGTGCGGCCCGGAACTGCAGTTGACCAATCAGCTCGGTGAGTGATTCACCACTTCCCTCCGAAGATTCCTGAAGCTCCATCGCGAGGCTTGCCGACCTCGAATAGGCCTCAATCGCATCGTTGTATTTCCGATGCGCTTCGTAGGCTTCACCAAGATGAAAGCTCGTCCCGGCAAGGCGGGTCACGACCTCCACATCATCAGGTCGTAACTCAAGGATGGCGTCGAAGTGTTTCACTGCCTGCTTGAGCGAATCCAGGGCCGGTCTCCCCACCGGATTGCTCGCGAGCGAGCTGATATTTTCGAAACTGTCCGCGAGGCGCACATGGAGGTCCCGCAATGACTCCTCATCCTGCGGCCCGTCTTTCAGACGCCTCTGGAAAACCGAAATAGCGTCCCGGAAGTGCTGCACCGAAACTTCGGGCAATCCGAGCCGCCGCTCGATATGAGCGAGACTGTGCAGAGCGCGTCCGCGCTCAAGGGCGGTTTCCGGACTTTCCTCCACATCTCCGAGTGTTTTCAGGTAATACTCTCTCGATTTTTCGAGATCCTCCCGCTTCAACGAGGCGACGCCACTGCCACCGGCGCTGTCGCCCTGCGCCATCTTTTGGAAGAAGGAATCGGCCGCCTCCCGGGATTTTTTCAAATCGGTCACCGTTTCCGCCCAGCGCTCGTCGAGATGATCGATCTGCGCCTTCTGTGTCAGGACGACCTGATCGAGTTCCGAAACCTTGTTCTGGAAAAAGTAGGTCTTCCGCAAGTAGTCGACGAGGTAGTAGGTGGCGAGGAAGAAGAAAACGCCGAGGCAGGCTGCCAACGCTCTCGCGCCGAAGAGTTTCGTCTTCTGTTTGAGCCGCTCCTTCACAACCCGCTCCTCCGCATTCTCCATCGCAAACTGATGGTCGAGCGCCCGGAATTGATTTCGCACCTCCCGCATGTCGACGGGGCGCTCCGCCGGATCGAGGGAAAGGCAGCGATCAATGATTTCGCGGTAAAGCTTAAACTCCCGGCTCAACCCAAGCGCCATACCCCAGGACACCTTCGGGTGCTCATGGATGTCATCAACGTAAGCCCCCACATTAATCGCAAGGGGACGGCCCCCGCTTTGTGCAATTTCTTTGTTCCGGAGCTTAAGGAAATTCAGCCCGCGCGGGATCCGTTCGTTAATGAGCCAGAAGGCGATCATGCCGAAGCTGAAGACATCCCACTTTTCGGCGCGCCCCTCGATCCACACACTTCCCCCGGATGTCAATTGCTCAGGAGCAGCATAGAGCGCGGACTCCCCGAGATCGATATGGTGTATATCGCCGATCATTCCCGTGCCGAAATCAGTCACGACCGGCTTGAAAGCCTTACCCTCCGCTTCGAGGAGAATATTCCCGGGATGAAGATGCCCATGAAACACCCCGTGCTTGTGAGCGTGACCGAGTGTTTCCGAAATCATCCG
The DNA here is from genome assembly GCA_029233965.1 of Verrucomicrobiales bacterium. Classification (GTDB taxonomy): domain Bacteria; phylum Verrucomicrobiota; class Verrucomicrobiia; order Verrucomicrobiales; family DEV007; genus Arctic95D-9. The sequence goes on from JARGOP010000038.1 coordinate 34,135, forward strand.
GATCACCTTCCACGCACCCGCTTCTTTGATACCCGCGATAGAAGGAAGCTTGTCTCCGCGAATCCGTTCCGCGAGCGCGAGATAGGGAGCCGCATCGAGCTTAAAATCATAGACCTGAGCCATCCCGTCGACAGGAGGCATCGACTTGAGCCTTTCGAAATTCCGCGAGAGAAAGCGACGATCTATCGCCATCGAATTGAACTGCTTGATGACCAGAGAATCATCCTCATTCACTTCGAAAACAGTGCCGCAACTGCCACCGCCAAGTGAGTTTCCGGGAGAAAATTGATCTAGATGCCAGTCTGACATGGAGGAGAGGGGATCGGCTGCAGTCGCTCTTTTTCAAAATTTATAAAAAATACAACTTTCGCCGCAATCTGTTTAAAATTCGCGATTCAAACAAGCGAATTATCGAGAGAAAATGGTGAATTTGTCTCATTTTAGAAAATTTTACTTTCCGGCGACCACGGACCTTTGCGCATAAACACCCAGCCCGCGGGCAATTTACACGACCTCCCTGATTCTGTCATTGAGCATATCACGCAAGTTTTGCGCAGGGTATCGCCAAAGATGCGGAGCAACTCATCGACTCCTCGCTGAGGCTCCTGACGATCAACCAAAGGTGACCCGCCTGAGGTGCTCTTAAAATGGAAGTCATCTTTCTCACCACCCTCTTCAGCGCCGTTTTCGCGATCCTGTTTCTCCTCTTTTTTCTGAGGATGAGGCAGAATGAAGACTCCTGCGCCGATCAGGACGCGCTGATTCCTTTCCGCGACGGTGAACTAGACGGCCCGACCGCGAAACCCGCCCCCCTTTCAACTGACCAGAAACCAGCCCATCCCAATGACCAGCGATAGTCCAAACACGAAGAAAGTCACCATCGAGTTCGACGACCAGATCACGAGATGGTTCATGGTCGCGTCGATCGGTTGGGGAGTCGTCGCGATGCTCGTCGGCGTCATCATTGCCTTCCAGCTTAATTTCTGGCAGATGAACGGCAAGTTTTTCGAAGTCATCACTTTCGGTTACTTCCAAACAGACGGGATTCAGTATCTCACTTTCGGTCGTCTCCGCCCGCTCCACACGAACGCTGCAATTTTCGCCTTCGTCGGGAACATGATGTTCGCGGGGGTTTACTATTCGACGCAGCGGCTCTGTCTCACGCGAATGTTCTCGGACAAGCTTTCGAAGATCCACTTCTGGGGCTGGCAGGCAATAATCGTCTTCGCGGCAATTACTCTCCCTGCCGGACTCACTCGCGGTAAGGAATACGCCGAACTGATCTGGCCGATCAACCTCATGGTGGTGGTCATCTGGGTCGTCTTCGCCCTGAACTTTCTCCTCACGCTCAAGATTCGTCGCGAGAAGTCACTCTACGTCGCGCTTTGGTTCTACATCGCGACGATCATCACGGTGGCAATGCTCTACATCGTCAATCACCTCCAGATTCCAACGAGCCTGACACACGGCTATCCGATCTTTGCCGGGGTTCAGGATGCGCTTGTCCAATGGTGGTACGGCCACAACGCGGTGGCCTTCTTTCTCACCACTCCCATCCTCGGGATCATGTATTACTTTCTTCCGAAGGCAGCGGGCCGCCCCGTTTACTCGTACCGCCTTTCGATCGTCCACTTCTGGTCGCTCGTCTTCATTTACATCTGGGCAGGACCCCACCACCTTCTCAACACCGCGCTCCCGCAGTGGTTGCAGATGCTGGGTGTCTTCTTCAGTCTCATGCTCTGGGCTCCTTCCTGGGGCGGCATGCTCAATGGTCTCCTCACTCTGCGCGGGGCCTGGGATAAATTGCGCACCGACCCGGTCATCAAGTTCTTCGTCGTCGGCATCACCTTCTACGGCATGTCGACCTTTGAAGGACCGCTTCTTTCGATCCGCTCCGTCAGTGCCCTTGCCCACTATACGGACTGGATCATTGGTCATGTTCACTCCGGAACACTCGGCTGGAACGGCTTTATGGCTGCGGGCATGTTCTACTGGCTCGCTCCCAGACTCTGGGGCAGGAAGCTCTGGTCGACCAACCTTGCAAACATGCACTTCTGGATCGGACTCGTCGGGATTCTCCTCTACGTCTCCTCTCTCTGGTTCGCAGGAATTATTCAGGGCCTCATGCTGAATGAAACCGATGCCACCGGAACCCGCGTCGTGAATGAGTTCGTGCAAACCGTCGACAAGATCTCACTCCTCATGCTGACCCGCGCGATCGGGGGAACACTTTACCTGGTCGGATTCAGCCTCCTCGTGGTGAACATCTGGAAAACGGCGAAGTCAGGAGCACCGGTCAACGAAACACGCGAAGTCGTCGAGGATCCGGCGATGAAGAAAGATGCCATGACCTGGAAGGCCGCATTTCGCAACGAGCCGATCGCCCTCACCTTCTGGGGTCTCTTCTTCGGGATTCTCTGGTTCTTTCTTCCTCCGGGAGCCAGCCATATGGCTCTGCTAGTCACCTTGGGCTTCGTGGCCTACGCCGTCTACCAGTTCAAGAAGAACACGCAGACGTGGTCCGACTGGTATGACAATCTTTCGGAAAACTACCTGCCCTTCTCGGTTCTCGTGCTCATTGCTGTGATTCTCGGCGGGGCGATCCAAATCATCCCGACCGTCACCGTGAACCGCGCCATGAACGTCGAGGACCGGCTTCAGTCAGTCTACACACCACTGGAGTTGGCGGGCCGCGACATCTACATCAGCGAGGGGTGTTACAACTGTCACTCGCAGATGATCCGGACGCTCGTTCCCGATGTGCTTCGCTACGGCGATTACTCACGACTCGGGGAATCGATCTACGACCACCCCTTCCAGTGGGGATCGAAGCGCACCGGTCCCGATCTTGCCCGCGAAGGCGGAAAGCGCAGCGATTCGTGGCATTACCTCCACATGCGCAATCCGAGGATGAACCCCGGATCCCGGATGCCGGCTTATCCCTGGCTCTTTCACAAGGAGACCAAGTTTAAGGATCTTCCCGCCAAGATTGCGGTTCAGCAGCGACTCGGCGTTCCGTTCCCCATCATGACGCCGGAAGAGATCGAGCAGCACGCCCGTGAGCAGGCACTGGAAATTGCGACCGGTCTCGTCGCGGAACAGGTCAGGATCGAGGTTACCGAAGGCGAGAAGGAACCGACCAACGAAACCGAAGCGCGAGATCATCTCGCCGGCAAGGAGATCATCGCGATCATCGCCTACCTGCAGAAACTCGGCTCGTTTGAGGAAGTCGTCCCTGACGATGCTCCTGAGAAAATCGAACCGCGTATCTTCAAGCCCGGTATACCGGACAACCAGCGAGTGAGGGCACCATCTGCGCCCGCCGTGACTTCACTGCCTGAGGTTCAGCCAACTCTCGCCACGCAACCCTGATTTTCCAACCCCATTATGTATCGAAGAGTCACTCTGGAAGGTTGGCAGGAAATCGTTCCCTACATCTGCTTCGCGCTGATCGCGGGGGCGTTCCTCGTCATCCTCATCCGTGCCCTCCGCATGAAAAAGAAAGACATCGATCATCTTTCCAACATGCCGCTCAGAGACGACAACGAACTTCAAGAATCTATCGAGAATCAATCTGATGAAGACCAAGGATCCAAATAACAACGAAGTTATCCTGAAGGAACACGTCTACGACGGTATTCAGGAATACGACCAGAAGCTGCCCAACTGGTGGCTCTTCACTCTCTATATCACCATCGTCTGGTTTGTTTTCGCCTGGGTAGCCTACTACCAGCTCCCCTTCAAAATGCCCGATTCTCAGGAGAAAATCGATGCGCAGATGGCCCTGATTGAGAACAAGAAGCAGGAGGAACTCGAAACGATGATGGCATCGATCAACAACGATTCCCTCAAGGAGATGAGTCTCGACTCATCTCACACGGATGCGGGAAAAGCGATCTTCGAGGCCAAGTGCATCGCCTGTCACGGACAGGACCTGTCCGCGACGATGAATGGCATCCAACTCCCCGGTGTTGCGCTTAACGACGCCGAATGGAAATACGGAGCCGAACCTCTCAACATCATGGAAATCGTCACCAACGGCTCGCCTGATATCACCAAAGGCATGATCGCCTGGAACACTCAGCTCAGTCCGGCCGAGATTGCCCAGGTTGTCGCCTACATTCTGAGCAAACAGTCCTAGCACCCGATGTCAGCCGTTTCCTCCTCCTCACCATGTCAGCCGTCCAAAAGCCCAACCTCACTTCCCTCACCTCCATCAACCGGGACGGATCACGGAACTTCCTCCACCCCGCAGACGTCAAAGGAAGGTTCACCCTGTGGCGGCGCGTGTTCGGGGGGCTGCTGCTCGCGATCTACGTCCTCCTCCCCTGGATCCCCATCGGAGGATACCCCGCTGTCTTCCTTGACATAGCGGAACGTCGCTTTCATTTCTTCGGCCTGACTTTTCTCGCCGAGGATCTCTGGATCGGATTCTTTCTCTTCAGCGGGCTGGGCTTCTCGCTGTTCTATGTCACCGCTCTCTTCGGGCGGCTCTGGTGCGGCTGGGCCTGCCCCTACACCGTTTTTCTAGAGCATCTCTATCGGCGCGTTGAACGCTGGATCGATGGCGACGCCGTGAAACGTCGCAAGCTTGACGCTGCGCCGTGGACAAAAAGCAAGGTCGTGAAGCGAGTCCTCAAACACGGGATCTACATCCTCATCTCTCTGATCCTCGCCCACATCTTCATCTCGTATTTCGTCTCCCTCCCGAGGCTCTACGAATACATGCAGCAATCCCCGGTGAACAACGCAAAGGTATTCGGGATCATGATGTTTCTCACGGTCTGCCTGTATGGTTCCTTCAGTTGGTTCCGCGAGCAGTTTTGTATCATCATGTGTCCCTACGGCCGGATTCAGTCCGCGCTCACCGACGATGACACGATCATCATTGGCTACGATGAAAAACGCGGAGAGCCCCGCGGCAAACGCTCCGACCCGGACACGGGCAGCTGCATTGCCTGCAATCGCTGCGTACAGGTCTGTCCGACCGGCATCGACATCCGGAACGGGCTTCAGCTCGAGTGCATCGGTTGTGCAAACTGCATCGACGCCTGCAACGAGATCATGGATAAAACGGACCAGCCGCGCGGCCTCATTCGCTACGATTCGATGAACGGCCTTGAGGGAAAGAAGCGGCGCATCTGGCGTCCGCGCATCATGCTTTATACCGGCTTTCTCTGCTTCGGTCTCGCCATGGTCGGCATCGTTGTCGGAGGCCTCCGCTCCGCCAAGATCGAAATCATCCGCATGGCCGGTCAGCCCTACTACTTCAATGAGGAGGGCGTCAGAAACCAGTATCGCGTCCAGCTCATTACGAAACAGACGGAGCCCACGACGATGACCTTCCGCTTTCAAGGACTCCCCGGGGGGGCCTATGTTTCCGGCCTGAACGAAACTATCACGATCGATCCTTCCAAAGAAACGATGCAGACGGTCCTCGTCCAGGTTCCCACCGAGCACTACAAAGGCGAATTTCAGTTTACGATCGAAGCCGACGTCAGTCCCGGTGATTTCACGATCAGCGACACGATCGACTTCCTCGGCCCGAGCCCCTACACTTTGAAGAAAGAATCTCCATGATACGCTTCTTTCGTGACCGCCCCTGGATCTGGATCGTTCTTGCCTTTGTGATTCTCATCACCGGATGGGTTTTTCTTCTTCGCCTTGCCGGGGAAAAACGGCCCGAATCCGTCGAAATCAAAACCCTCATTCGCCATGACGAACCTGAATCCTGAGACGCTCACCCTGGGCGGGATCTTTATCGCAGGACTCGCGACGAGCCTGCACTGCGCAGGAATGTGCGGGCTGCTCACCTGCGGTCTCGGTATCGCGGGACGGGGACCGGCGCTGGCTTCGGTGGGCATCTATCATGCCTGCCGTCTCGTTGGGTATGCCATCGCGGGAGCAACTATCGGATTTATCGGGAGCAAGCTGGGGCTGAACGTCTCCCTGGCGGGGATACCCTGGCTGCCGGTTCTCCTCATCGCCTTTCTGATTGCGATCTTCTTCGGTCTCGACAAAAAACTCGGAGCGATTCCCGGTCTCGGCAAAGTGGTCCTGCAAATTCGCCTGAAGACGATGAATTTCCCGGTGACGACCCGCGCCGCCATCATCGGATTGGCGACTCCCCTCCTCCCCTGCGGGCCGCTTTACGCTATCCTTGCGCTCGCACTCGCAAGCGGCTCTGCGGTTCGCGGGACGGAGATTATGCTCGCCTTCGGCCTCGGTGCCCTCCCCGCGATCTGGGCCGTTCAGATCGGATCCGCCTGGGTGAATCAGAAACTCGGTGCCAGGGGATTCCTGATTGCCAAGCGAACTCTCGCCGCCACCGCCGCCCTCTCGCTTATGTGGCACTTTTCGTTCATCGGTGGAACCACTGCCGGGGAAGGCAGTGATGGAACGACCTGCCGCTGCACTATTGAAACCGAATGAGCCGAACGCTTGCCGCAGATCTTCCCGAAATCGCCGAAGCCGACGAAAAACGGAAATGCATCCACTGCGGCAATTCGTTTCAGCCGCGGTTTGAAACGGAGACTTTCTGTTGTTCCGGATGCCGCGTCGTCTCTGAGCTCATTCAATCCGGAGGTTTCGGGTCCTTCTATGAATTGCTGGGGAGAAAAGTTCTTCAACCGGCCGAGAACGCAGACCCCGCCGCCGACCAGATCGCGGAATTGGAAGAGGCCATTGCCGCAGCGGAGTCCTCACGGACCGATCCGGACTCGCCGGCAAGGCTGAAACTCCGGATCGGCAACCTATCGTGCACTGCCTGTGTCTGGCTCATTGACCATCTCTTTCGCCAGCATTCCGGGGCTTTGAAAAGTTCTGCGGATACCGCCCGTTCCACCCTGACCCTCTGGTGGAATCCGGGTGAATTCGACGCCATTGAATTCGTCAGGGACTTGCATCGCTACGGTTATCCTGCCAGCCTCGCCAACGAACTCGAAGACGACGCGCCACAGGAGAGCCGGGCCATCCTCACCCGCCTCGGGGTCACCGCCGGGCTCGCGATGAACACGATGGCTTTCACCCTTCCCTCCTACCTCGGGATGGAAACCACGGACGACCTTGCCCGCCTCTTCACAATGGTCGCCTTCGCCTCCGCCAGTCTCGCGCTCGCCGTCGGTGGCTCCTACTTTTTCCAACGTGCTCTCGGAGCCCTGAAGTTGAGATCCCTGCACATGGACGTGCCGATTTCCCTTGGCCTCATCGCCGCTTACCTGGGATCACTCGGCGGGCTGATCTTCGGAATCGAGGGGATGCTCTACTTCGACTTCGTCGCCATGTTTGCCTTCCTCATGCTTGGAGGACGGTGGCTCCATCTGCGCTTGCTGGAGCGAAATCGCCGCCAACTCTGGGCTCGTGAGCGGGATCTCTCCGCGACCTTTCGTCTCGATCATGAAGGCAGGCGCGAACGGATTCCCCTGCGGAAAATCGAAGCTGGTGATCGTCTCGAGATTGCCCCGGGCGCGATGATCCCCGTCGATGCCGAACTGCGTGAAGGCACGGCCCGCTTTCACCTCGACTGGATCAACGGGGAACCCGAACCGGTCCCGTATCGCGCCGGGCAAACCGTTCCTGCGGGGGCGAAGAACGGAAGCGTTGGACGCATCGAAGTCATTTCCCAAAACGCCTTCGCCGGTTCCTTTCTGGAACAACTTCTCGGAAAAGAGGATCGGGGCGAAACAGGGCAACAGACCGGCGCTCATCCCATCCTCAAATACTATCTCAGCGTCGTCATCCTCGTCGCGGTTGCCGGCGGGGCGGCCTGGCTCTACCGGGGAGCCGGACTCGCCGACGCTCTTCAGGTCTTCATCTCCGTGCTGATTGTCTCCTGCCCCTGCGCCCTCGGCCTCGCCCTTCCTCTTCTCGACGAAATGCTCCTTTCCCGCCTCAAGCAGGAGGGAATTTTCATTCGCCGCGCCTCTGTCTGGCGGCGGCTCAGTGCGATTCGCATCCTCGCCTTTGACAAAACCGGCACCCTCACCGAACCGGTGAAACGTCTCCGCGATCCGGAGGTCGTGACAACGCTGGATGAGACGGCGCTGAAAGCGTTACGCCATCTCACGGCAACGAATCACCACCCTGCGGGAAAGGCCTTACACGAAGAACTCACTTCCCGCTTCGGCCTCGCCACCGGACCGCTTGATTCACCTATCGAAGAAGTTCCCGGGTCCGGAGTCTCTTCGGTCATCGACGGAGTGCTCTGGAAGCTCGGCCGCGGCGACTGGGCCTCCGGCGATCGCAAGGCCCCGGCAGACTGCTCCCTCACGAGAGACGGAGAATCGGTCGCCACCTTCCTCCTTACCGAATCGATTCGCGACGGCGCCGTGAAGCAACTCCGGCAACTCGCCCGCCAGGGATATCGCCTCTGCATTTTGAGCGGTGACCCGGATCGCGAAAGGGTCGAAGCGACAGCCTCTCAACTGGGCATCGAACCTGAAAACGTCTTCTCCGACCTCAGCCCGGAAGAAAAGGCCGATCTCATTTCCAAAGAACCCGCGCACGAGACGCTCTTCGTCGGGGACGGCGGGAATGACAGTCTCGCGTTTCGTGCCGCTTCCGCGTCCGGAACTCCGGCCACCGGGATTCGTGCCATCGAAGGACAGGCGGACTTTGTTTTCACCGGCCGCGGATTTCACGCCATCAGTCTCCTCCTCGCAAAGACCCAACGCCGCCATCATTTCGTTGCCCTCCTCTTCGGGATCGCCCTGACCTACAACATCTGCGCGATCGGCGTCTGTCTTGCCGGGCACATGAATCCGCTGCTCGCCGCGATCATCATGCCGCTCAGCTCAATCGTGACAACGGCCATTGCCGCCCGGATCTAATCCCGACCTCCTTTTCTTTTTCTCCCCGCTCAGCCTGCGATCTCTAAAGATCCAAATTGACTACCCCGATCATATCGTCCCGGCCCCGTTTCCTTTTGCAATGACCGGACAATATGCAACACTACGGGCGATCTCGATGAATCGTTTCGCGTCCATTCTAGCAATCTTCGCCGGGCTCTTCCTCACCGATGCTCACTGGCTCGTGATGCAGTCGGTGAGCTGGGTCGAAATGTCGCGCGACATGAATCAGTCGATCGCAAAAGTGATTACCGGAGAGTCAGTCTGTGATCATTGCTGTGCGATCAGTGAAGGGAAGCAAACTCAAGAGAACCGGACTTTCGATCTGCTCTCGCAGGCGAAGCTCCTCACTCGCCTCAACTTTGAGTTGGCCCGCCTTCCCGAGCGAGAGGCGGAAAAACTCCGCTGGCACCCGTTCATTGATCAGGTCAAAGATCCGCACTACGTCGATGTTCCTGTCCCGCCCCCCTGGGCGTAAGCCGTCTTTTTTTGCCGGAGACGCTTCTCCTCATCCGCCGCGTTAAGGCACTTTCGTGCGACCCATTTCCCGGGCGTGCTCCCTCATGACTGAACCTCGTCAGGTTCGAACTTTTCTAATTCTATATTTTTACAACAATGAAACGAATTCATCTTTCTAAACAGATTCTTCCGGCCCTAACCGGACTCGCCATCCTCAGTGCACAGGCAGGCGAACCCATTGACTACACCAGTTCTGCAAAGAACGTCGATGTCCATAATACCCTGTGGGACCCGCATCGGGTTGACAGCCACGCACCCATCAGCGTGATGGGTGAACACACTCACGAAGCCGGGGAGTGGATGGTTTCCTATCGCTACATGTCCATGGAGATGGGAGAGAATCGCGACGGCACCAATACATTGGCGTCACAACAGCTCTTTAACCTAGGCTTCCCGGTCGCTACCACGGAAATGACCATGGAGATGCATATGATGGGTCTGATGTATGCGCCGACCGACACTGTCACTCTCATGGCAATGACCGGTTATGAGTTCAATAAAATGGATCATGTGACTCGTCCCGGCAGCCCCGCGCGGATGATGCGGGGTGAGACTTTTAAGATGGCAACGGAAGGCTGGGGTGACACCCAATTCGGTGCTCTCGTGAAATTTCATGACGCAAACAAACGGCGCGCTCACCTCAATCTCATGATGAGTGCCCCCACGGGAAATCTAACTGAAAAGGCCTATCCGATGCACACAGGAACCGGGACGTGGGATCTGCTTCCCGGCGTCACCTACCTCTGGCAGGAAGGAAACATCTCAGGTGGCTCCCAACTCACGGGACGCGTTCATCTCGGTGACAACGATCTCCGCTTCGCCTACGGCGACTCTGTCGAAGGTACGAGCTGGCTCGCCTATCGTCTCACCGACTACCTGAGCGTCTCCGGCCGTCTCAGTCTCGAACACACTGCCGACATCGACGGAGTCGATGCACGTCTCACCGCTCCCTTCATGGCCCCACCGCAGGATGCCGCAAATCACGGCGGCACCTGGGCTGAGGCTGGGCTTGGTCTCAACGTCCTTGTCGGAGGTGGAAACCGGGTCGCCTTTGAGGCAGTCATGCCCTTCTATCAAGATCTCAATGGTCCACAAATGGAGCGCGACGTGATGTTCACGGCAGGATGGCAGAAAGCCTTCTGATTGCGAGATTCTCAAATCAAAGAGCAATCAACCAGAGCCGTCCCTCCCCGGGGGACGGCTTTTTTTGTGAACAGAGATGACGGGGCGATGCGTGTCCTCGACAAGTCGGTCTGGTCGAATCCTTTCCTGAGCGGACTCGAAGAGCACGCCGCGATACACCTCGCCGATCAGGATGATGGAAATTATTTCGCCTACCTGGAAAAATCCGCGCGACCCGCGCCTTTGTTGAGGCCCTCACCGACGCGGGACACGAGAGCATCGCCCGCGATCTTCATGACCGCGCCGGGGATCGACTCGACGACACTGACGGCGTGACATTTTTCACACTGGTAACGCACCATGGTTCACGCGGACTCGGGGCTCATCTCTACAAGCGCGGGCACAAAGCGGCGATCAAGGAAACCTCACGCATCGTCAGAGGAATTCCAAAGGCGGCAGCCTGGCTCGATACCGAAACTGAAATTGGTGCCGACTACGGGGAGGCACTCCAGAACATCGGGTGCTGGACGAAGGCCAATCATGAATCAATCCACTCGAGATTCCTCCGGTGCTTAGGCGCGTCGAAAGTGACTCATTTCGGAAACGAAGACAACTTCGTCTCGAAACGGGGTGATCAATTTCTCCACAGCAAGGGCGCCACTCCCGCCTCGAATGATGACGAAGGACGTCCTCTCCTCGGCCTCATCCCGCTGAGCATGGCCGCCCCGATTCTGATCACGTTAGGACGAAATAATGAAGAGTTTCTCAGCTTCGCTCCGCATGGCGCGGGGCGGAATCAATCGCGCACCGCGACGATGAGGGACTTCAAGAAAGCCAACGGCGAGGTTGATGACGCTTCGGTGAAGCGGGCCATCCGCGACGCGACGAAAGGACTCGATATCCGCTGGTACTACGGCAAGGGTGACCTCAGCGAAAGCCCGGTCGGCTACAAGCCGGCTTCTCAGGTTCGCTCCCAGATTGAGCAGTTCGGATTGGCTGACATCGTGGCCGAAGTGACTCCCTTAGGCTGTCTCATGGCCGGTGACGGCGGGCCGCAACCATGGCGGAAAAAGGATTATCTCGCTCCGAAACAACTGCGCCAGATCGAGCATCGGGCCGACCGGAGAAAGACACGGCAGGCAACGAGGCATTGGGAAGAGCTGGACGAGGACTGAGAGCGTGGTCTTTTCAGCCTGGTTATTTCCGGGCCATCAGATTTTGTCACCGATGCGCGTGAAT
>JARGOP010000116.1 GCA_029233965.1 Verrucomicrobiales bacterium
GGATTTCGTCAGGGTACAAGAAAAGAGCGGCGAGGCTCGCACCTCACCGCTCTCGCTGGTCTCACTAAGAAACTCTTAAATTATTTTGACTACTGGATGTTGTAAGCAGGCGCGCCGTGCTCAGCAATATCAAGTCCTTCCGCCTCTTCCTCTTCGCTGACGCGAATTCCGATGGTGACCTTAAGGATAAGGAAGACCACGAAGGAGAAAACGAAGGCCGCAATGGCGACTGCGAACACACCGATAAGCTGTCCACCAATGAAGAACTGCTTATCAGCACCTTCAGGAACAACTTCAAACAGAGCGGCCGCAAGGATACCCCAAACACCGCAGACACCGTGGACGGAAATCGCACCCACTGGATCATCGATCTTGAGCTTGTCGAACATGATCACGGAGAACACGACGATAATACCGGCGATGAGACCAATGAGCATTGATCCTGCAGGAGAAACAATGTCAGCGTTCGCGGTGATACCGACGAGGCCGGCGAGAAATCCGTTCAGAGTCATGGAAAGGTCAGGCTTCTTGAGCACAATCCATGCCGTGAAGATGGCCCCAATGGCACCGGCAGAAGCAGCAAGGGCTGTCGTGGTGAAGACAAGACCGAGAGGTCCGGGAGCGGCCGAGAGAACTGATCCACCGTTGAATCCGAACCATCCGAAGAAGAGGAGGAAGACACCCACAGCAGCGAGTGGCATGCTGTGACCGAGAATCGGCTTGATACCATCTTTGGTGTATTTGCCCTTACGAGCACCAAGGAGGATCACACAGGCAAGAGCGGCGAAACCGCCGAATGCGTGAACCACAGCAGATCCGGCAAAATCTTTAAAGCCGTTTCCTCCGTTAAGTTTTCCTAACCATCCACCACCCCAGTGCCAGGAACCGACGACAGGGTAGGCAAATCCCACAAGGAGAACCGCAAAGATCATGAAGGCAGGGAGCTTGACGCGCTCCGCGACAGCACCGGAAACGATTGTTGCCGCAGTCGCAGCAAACATCGCCTGGAAGATAAAGTCACCAAAACCGGTCATAGCGAGACCGAGGCCTCCATAACCCCATCCGTCACCGCCGTCAGCGTTCAAGTCACCGATAGGACGCCAGCCAAAGGAGAAAACTCCATTGAAGTCTCCCGGATAGTGCGAATTAAATCCTACGAGTGCATAGGTGATCAAGCCGATCGCAATGATGAAACTGTTCTTAAACAGAATGTTCACTGTGTTTTTCGACTGAGTCAGGCCGACCTCGAGCGTAGCAAAGCCGAGGTGCATGATGAACACCATCGCCGCAGCGATCACCGTCCAGAGCATGGAGGTGGTGAAGAAGTCGAAGGCGGGCGCATACTCTGCACCGGCCGCATCGACCATTTCAAGGTAATCATCGACTGGACCAGGCTCGGCTTCCGCCGCTTCCTGACCGATCACATGACCGGACATCAGTGGCACCACCAGACAGGCCGCCAACAACATTAGTTTCAGGTTGAATGTATACTTCATATTTCTTTTGGTTAGTTCACAAGCGGCTAAGGATTAGGCCACTGCTCACAGGATGAACCCCTAATAAGCACCCCGCGTGCCAATTGCCGAAAAATGGCGGAATTTTCTAATTTTATCCTCCAGGGCCCGTTTTATCAGGGCTTGAGACGTGCCCATATTTCAGAAAAAGCAGTCCTCTAACCCGCTTGAACTGAGGGAGATGGGGAGAATGCGGGAATTTCCAGGGTGGCAGAAATCGCTACCCGGGTTTCCATCTGCGGCGCTCCCATTCTTGATAGGCACCTTTGAGAACGACCTTTCAGACCTGCGAATGGTTCGGGAGAACAACCATGATCAGGGGCAGGCGGCGCTCCCGTTCTGCAGCCCGTAGTTTGCGTCAGCTGGAAAGTCGTCCAGCAAGGAAAGGAGAACATTCCCGCGGGCGGGAGTGGGGCCACCGGTTCGGCTGCCTGTTACCGCTACTCCGCGTTCCGGTCCACTTTCCCGCCGAGAGAAAGGATGCGTGCCTTGCCCTTGGCGTCCTCGGCTTCCGCGATTTGCTGATCCTGCACATACATCTGCGACAAGGCAGTCCATGCGAGAAGGTCATTCGGCTTCAGCGTCGTCGCTTTCAGCCCCGCTCCGATCGCCTCTTTGATACGACCGGTCTTCATCAGCGCCATGGCGAGGGCGTGCCACCCGTCGAAAAATTCCGGATCGAGATCAACGCAACGCTGATACTTCACCACCGCACTCTCGAGATCGCCAATCGCGAGGTCGCCGTTGGCGTCATCGAAAAGATCGTCGAGAGAATCGCTCAAAAGTCAGAAAATTCAGCGAAGGGACTGAGACTGAGCCGCACGCTGATTGAACCAGGCCGAGAAAAGGAGACGCTTCAGACCCGCTTCCGTCGAAGCCGTGATCGAACGCTTCGTGTTCTCCTCCTCCTCATCTTTGTAGATCTCAATCTTGTCAACGTAGACGAGCATGTAACCCTCGCCTCCGGGACGCTCGATCACGGTCGAAACTTCCTTTTCCCCGATTTCCTGTGCATTCGCAACGATCAGGCTTGCCTCCGCGATGTCCGCCGGCGGCTCACTTTCGGAAAAATTGGGAAGCGCTTCCGGCTTGAGACCGGCCTGCTTTGCCGCAGCCGCAAAAGGCTTCCCGGCTTCAAGAGCCTCAACCAGAGTGGCTCGGGCAGCGCTGGCTGCGTCGTTCACCGCGCTGTTGGATTCAATGGCCTCCAGAGCAGTTCGAATCGCCGGGGTCGCCTCCTCAAGCGTCAGCGGGCGTGGCTCCACAAGCGCATCGTAGTGGAACACGTAATACCCCCCGTCACCCGTGGAAACAGGAACGGTGACATCGTCGATTTGCAGGGCTTCGGAGAACAGAATCTCAATGGTTCCTTCCTGCCCCTCGAGAGCTTTGGGAGGATCCTGCGCAGCAAAGGCCTCGAATGTACCGGCTTCCATCGTGAAATCCGACTTTTTCCCCTCGTATTGCTTTGCCACTTCGATGAAATCCGCCTCTTCATCGGCAAGATCGGAATAAGCCCGGTTGACCGCGTTGGCAAAGGCCAGCTCTGCTTTCGCCTTCGCCTCGTTGGTGGCATCATCGGCGAGGGGGGCAGGGGTGAACTTCACATAATCGAAGCTGCGCTTGGGATCGGATTTCAGATCTTCGGCATTTTCGTCGAAGTAATTCTTAACCTGCTCGTCCGTGATTTTCAGATCTTTCGAATATTCGCTGCGATCAAATTTGACGAGCGAAGCCGTGTAACGCTGGTTTCCCTTGGTGTAGCGACGATCAGTTTCACTGGGCACGGCAGCGACGCCCGAGCCGACCAGCTCCTGCAGCTTCTGAAAAGAAAGGTAATCCTTCACCAGCTGCGCCAGATCACCATCGGTGAACCCGTTGGGGCCGAGAATTCTGTTTTCAACGTAGTCGGCATTGACCCAGGGCTGCTGGAAAACCGGAAGAGTTGGAATCGCTTCCTTAATCTCCTCCGCCGTTGGAACCACTCCGAGTTTTTCCGCTTCCTGCCTCAGAATCACGAGCCGCATCACAAAATTCGTCCGATCCTCATCCTTACGATTCTCTCCGAAGAGGACGACAGCGAAATCATACATGCCGAGTTGCATCGCGACATCATAGGAACTGGCCAGTTTCTGGACTTCCTTCTGACGGTAGCAGCGGTTGTACACTTTCACGATGCAGTCCTGCTGACCCACGCCGGGCTCAGAACTGAAATCTCCCCATGCCGCGAAGGCAATGACAATGATGATCGTCACCACGATGAGGACGCCTTTTTGAATGTGTCGAATTTGGGTCAGCATGAAATTTTCCGGGTTTTCGGAGAGGGGTGCGAAGGTAGAGAGAAACCGGGGGCCAATCAAACTGTTTTTGGGCCTCCTGCCGCCATGAAAAAGCCTCCTGAATCAGCGCAATCGGAGCAGTTTCCGGGTCTCCTTGATCACTTCGGGCTTGCTCAGCATGGCATGACCCGCCGGAACGATGGTCTCCGTCGCCGCCTCATCGAGGTGGCTACTCCAATATTCGACAACTCCATCGGAACTTTCCCCGATCGGGCCTTCCCTGCCCCGATCCCCGATGATGCTGTGCAGCGTCGGGGAATAGCCAAGGGCTAGGTCAGCCAGGATCTGAAGCATCGGCTGCCCGGGGGGAAAGGGCTGCGCCCGCAAAATTCATTCAATGCGCACCTTTATTGAAACTTGTCGAGATCACGCGACCTTCCTACCCTCCTACCGCAGCTTCACTGCGCCCCTCTTCATGAGTGAACTTCCCAAAGTCGTCATCACTGATTTCATCGACGAACCTCTCGACCACGAGCGAGAGGTTCTCGATGGCCATGCCGAAATCACGGCTCTCAATGCCATGAGCGAGGAGGAACTCGTCGGGCAGATTGAGGATGCCGACGCCATCATGGTTTACCACTATTTCCGGTTCACCCGGAAGAGCATCGAGCGCCTCGGGAAATGCAAAATTATCGTGCGCCCCGGCGTCGGCTATGACGGTGTTGATATTGACGCGGCGCGGGAAAAGGGCATTCCCGTCTGCAACGTTCCTGACTACGGCACTGAAGAAGTCGCCGATTCCGCACTCGCGATGGCTCTCTCACTCGCGCGCGGATCCCACTTTCTCAACAGCCGCCTTTGCCGGGGAATTGGGGAGTGGAATGTGGATCAAGGCAAACCGATACATCGACTCCGCGGCCGGGTTTTCGGAATCATCGGCTGTGGTCGCATCGGCACTGCCGCTGCGCTTCGCGCCAAAGCGTTCGGATTTGATGTCGTCTTTTATGATCCCTACCTGCCCGATGGGGTTGATAAGGCCCTCGGGGTCCGGCGCGTGGATTCGCTTTCAGCCCTGCTGAGCGAGGCCCTCATCGTGAGCCTTCATTGTCCTCTCACGGACGAAACCCGCGGTCTCATCGGAACCGGGGAAATTTCGCAAATGAAACCCGGATCGTTTCTCATCAACACCTCACGCGGCGGAGTCGTCGATACTGCCGCTGTCGTCACAGCCCTTGAATCCGGTCATCTCGCCGGAGCGGGGATCGATGTTCTGGAACAGGAACCACCGCACGCTGATTCAGCAGTCATCGCCGCCTGGCGAAATCCGGATCACCCTGCCCACGATCGCCTTCTCCTCAATCCCCACTCTGCCTTCTACTGCGAAGAGGGTGCCGAAGAGTTCCGGACCAAAGGTGCGCAGGAAGTCCTTCGCGCGCTCCGCGGGGAACCTCTCCGCAATCAGGTAAACTGAGAACCCTGAGAGCGGAACGGAAACTTGAGATCGAAGAGAAAGCCCGGACTGCGGAGAAAGGGCCTGAAAAAGGCGGGCGCACGTCTATCCATCGTATCCGTGTGCGCTAATGTTTGCGGTCGACCCGCTGGATCGATAGGATTTCATCCATCCAATGAACCGCCGTCACTTTCTCTCCACTTCCGCACTCACGGCGACAGCCTCCGCCGCCGGACTGGCTTCGGCAGGAACTGAACGCCGCATGGGAATCACGATGGCTTCCTACATGATCCGCTGGCGACACCGGAATGAGAAGACCTTACGGCCCGGATGGGAAAACGCCCTCGACGTTCTCGATCATTGTCAGGATCTCGGCGCAGGCTGTCTGCAGATCGGCGTTCATGGATGGACCACCGATTTCGCGGGTGCGGTTCGTGAGAAACGTGAGTCGCTCGGCATTGCTCTGGAAGGACAGGTCGGCCTTCCCCGGAGAGACGAATCGACCGCGAGGTTCGAGTCGGACGTCAAAGCCGCGGCAGAGGCCGGAGCCACGATTCTCCGAACCGTCTGTCTCGGACAACGCCGTTACGAGAAATTCGAAACTCTCGATGAGTGGAAAACTTTTGTGAAGGATTCCCGCACCGCGCTTGAGCGTGCCGAACCCATCCTCTCAAAACACGGCATGAAGCTTGCCGTTGAGAATCACAAGGACTGGCGCATCGATGAGCAACTCGAACTTCTCAATCACCTCAGCAGTGAAGCCGTCGGGGTCACCCTCGACTTCGGCAACAACCTCGCTCTTCTCGAGGATCCACTGAAAACGGTCAAGGCTCTTGCCCCATACCTCATGAGCACCCATCTGAAGGACATGGCCATGGCGGAGTATGAACACGGATTTCTTCTCAGCGAAGTGCCATTGGGCGAAGGCATCCTCGATCTTAAGAGGATGATCGCGATCTGCATCAGGGCAAACCCGTCGCTGTGGTTCAACCTCGAAATGATCACTCGTGACCCGCTGGAGATTCCTGTCTTCGAGGACAAATACTGGACGACAATGGCGCAAGTCAAAGCCTCTGACCTCGCCGGGACTTTGAAACTCGCCAAATCAGGAAAACGGAAAATGCTTCCCGCCATTGGGGAAAAGGATCTCTCTTCACAGATCTCATTGGAAGAGGCGAACATCCGGAAAAGCTTCGCCTATGGAAGGCAGCAACTCGGATTTACCTGACGCGGCAGGGGTCTCAGCAAAACAGAATCACAAAGAGAACCTCCCGGTCAGCTGCACCCGCGAGGTCACCCGCGAGGTCACCCGCGAGGTCACCCGCGAGGTCACCCGC
>JARGOP010000039.1:0-23538 GCA_029233965.1 Verrucomicrobiales bacterium
TGGTCCTGACTAAAGGTCTGTCCCTTTATAGTTTTGAAAAGAACGCTTTCGACCGAGCGGTTGGGGCTGCTAACGTGGCACGTATTCTCTTTCGGAAAACTTGAGAGTCCAAAAAAAGCCCCGGATTTCTCCGGGGCTTCTTTCGAAATTAGTTAGCGGGATTGCTTAAGCCTTGGCTTTGCCCACTTTGCACTGCCCTTCGAGGGAAGCGCCTTCCTCCATCTGGAGGCTGATGGTGCTGACCGAACCGGTGATAACCGAAGTCGGGGAGAGTCGGCAGGAACTGAAGCTTCCGCTGCCGTTGACTTTGCCCTCGATGACGGCCTTTTCCGCTTTGAGGTCGCCTTTGACGGAGGCATTCTGCCCGATCGTGAGACTTCCTTTGGAGTTGATATTGCCGGTGATTGCCCCGTCGAAAATGAGATCGGTGGAACAATTCAGATCTCCTTCGATCTGGATGTCGCTAGATAGATGACTGCTCACGTGATGAAATCGTTTGGATTCAGAATGTAAAGTCTCGCAATCGACTGAAGTCGACCCGAGAAGCTCCTAAATTTAGCGTCTAAATGTCAGGATGTTGAGTCTTTTTTTTAAAATCTGGCGGCAGGGCCCTTAAGAGCACGCCGAAGTAGCGGGGGTGCGGGTTGAAAAACGTGAGCGTTCCGGTATTCTTTGCTGGGTTTTTCCAAGACGGAAAGGCTATTTTCCCGGGGCGGTAGGTGTCGGCAACTTTATGGCGGAAAACATGTTATCAAATCGACCGGTCTACGGTCGCACGTTTCACGCGGCGATGTGGACGATCGGGATGGTCGCAGCCGCCCAGCTCTTCGCGGTGATTCGCGCGGTGATGACGAGGCCGGGCGGCTCCGAAATCCCCATGACGGAAGTGGTTGCCGCGCTTCCGCCAAGGCCGTTTCAGCAGATGCCGACCGGGGCTGAAGCCGCTGCGCCGCTGCAGAATTTGCCCGATCAGGGGGAGCTTCAGGACGTCCCCGCAACCGGGAACCCTGTTTTCAGCGGAGAAGCGGAGGCCCCTGCCGTTGCGATTTCAACGGAAGTTACTTCGGGAAATTCGGTTCAGATACCCCGCAACATTGGTGCGGGGAGGTCGATGGCTGTCCCGGAGACTTCCAATCCCCTGCCGGGTCCGGCTTTCTTTGGTCCTTCAGATTCGGCAGGGCCGACTTTGTCGGAATCACTTTCAACGGCGGCGTTTGATACCGAGAAGATTCAGGACCCGATCCTGGAACGCCTTGTTTCGGCGGGCGAGGAACTGCGTGCGGCGGGAAATATGCCGGGGGCCCTGCAGGCGCTTCGGGAGGCGGAATCAGCGCTGCCGGAGCATCCGCGGATTCTCGGTGAAATGGCGGCGACGTTCAGCCAAATGGGGCTGGATGAAAAAGCGACAGTCTACTGGGAGAAAATTTTGTCGCTGGGTTCGATTCGCGGCGGCGCTTATCATGAGTTGGCGGAGCGGCAGCTTCGGGGCGAGCAGGCCCCTACCATGGGGGCGACAGGACAGGTCATGCAGATCGGGGAAGTCAAAGTGACGGAGCAGCCCCCGGATGATGCCGGTCAGAAGGTCTCCCTCCGCATCGTCGTCGATGCCGACCCGGAAAATAACCTGATCGGCTCAGACATGTCGCTCCTCGTCTACTTCTACGACATTGTGGATGGGGAGAGAATTGACCCGTCTACGGCGGACACGTCCTACGATTATCCGACGAAGGAGTATGACTGGCTCGACGGAGGTAAAGAGGAAATCGTTGTTGACTATCAACAGCCGGTCTTTTCCGAGGAGCAGTTGCGCGAGCTCGGGGTAAGAAAATATTATGGATACGTGATTGAGCTGTATTATCAGGATAGGTTGCAGGATAGAATAGAAATGCCCGAGGAGTTGAGTCGTTTCCGCGTGGAAGCGCCGGAAGAGCCCGCCTTGATCGGACCTGAGAATGCCCTCTTTCCCGAGACGCCCAATTTTTAGAATCGTTTGTTCATGTCCCAGGAAGTTACCATATTATTGATTGATCCGGTCGTAGAGGACCGGGCTGCCATTCTTTCGATTTTGAAGGATCGGGCCACCACCGTGATTGAGGCTGCCAGTGCGCCCGAGGCGTGGGATAAAGCCAAAGATCTCCGGAGGCTCACAATGATGATCGCGGGGATCGATGCTGCGACCGGGGAAGAGATTCTCGATCTTCGTGATCATCTCCATACTGAGATCGGTCTTTTCCCTTCGATGATGTGCAGCCGTGAGGACATGACGGCGTTTTACCCTCGGGTCATGGAGGTGGATCGCCTCTTTTTCAAGCCGGTGAATCGCGGGGTCCTGCTGGAGTGGTTTGAGTCGGCGATTCAACCGCTGCGCGAATCGTCGGAAGCGGTGCCGAAATCGGACACAGGTCCGGTGAGTGCTCCGCCCCCTGAAATCGAGACCGCTCCTGCCCCGGAAGCGGCCGAGACGACGATCCAGCCCCATGAGACAGCTCCTGTCCAGCTTCCGGAAGAGGCGCTCCCGGTAGGGACCCGCCTCGGCGATTACAAGTTGCTTCGTGAGATTCAGCAGGATGCGAATTTTGCTTTGTATGAAGCGGAACAGACCTCGATCGGGCGCAAGGTGGCGCTGAAGACCCTGTATCGGAAGCATCGCAAAGACATTCGGTGGGTGCAGGGATTTGTGAATGAAGCGAGCGCGCGTGCCTCGGTGAATCACCCTTCGATTTCACTGGTCTATGAGTGTGACCAGGAGCTCGGCGTGAATTTCTACACGCTGGAGCTGGTCGATGCTCCGAGCCTGTCCGATCTGGCCCGCCGTCGCAGCGAGCTCGATGAGTCGGTGCTCTGGAAAATTCTTGAGGCCTGTGCCGGGGCGCTGATTTACCTTCGTGACAACGGAATGTCTCACCGTCTTATTTCCGCCCAGAGCATTCTCATGCTCAAAGGAGGGCAGCCCCGCATTGCGAATCCGGTCCGGGGTCGCGGCGTTTCTCTCACGGTTGAGGAGGAGCGCCAGCAGATGGAGTTGCTCGCTGATGCGATTGCCCCGTTTCTAAAGAGCAGCGGGGGGGATCCTCAATTGCATCTCCTTGTAGAACGCCTCGGATCTGATCGCATTGATGCGGTGAATTCGATGGACGGGCTCAGCCGGGTGCTGGCTCCCAGTGCTCCCGAAGATGACCTCACCGGTGCTGAAATAGCGAAGTTGAACGAACAGAAAACAGACCGTACTGCGATTCTCGTGGGGAGTGGTTTCGGTTTGCTCATGCTCGCCGGATTTGCGATTGCCTATTTTGTTCTGGGAGGGAAACCCGAGGTGCGCGACCTCAGTGCGCTCTCGAAAATTCCTGCGGGGATGTTCCCGTATCAGGATGGCGAGGAAGTGGAGACTTCGGAATTCTGGATCGGTCAGCACGAGGTCACGATTGCGGAGTATGCCGCCTTTCTCGCGGATCTTTCCGCGAATCCCGGGAAAGAGAAGAAGCTCGCGCATCCGGATGAGCCGGATTCGAAAGTCACCTACAAGCCTGAAAAATGGGATGAGATCTACGAGAAAGCTCAGAAAGGCGGGAAGTTCTACGGAGGGAAAATCGATCCCAACTGCCCTGTCATCGGCGTCGACTGGTGGGATGCCAACGCATACGCCAAATGGCGAGGCGGCCGCCTTCCGACCGAGCAGGAATGGGAGAAAGCGGCACGCGGGCGCTCCGGCAATCTCTTCCCGTGGGGAAATGAAATTCAACCGGAAAACTTCAATTCCGGGCTCGATCACGAAACGACGGAGGTGACCCGCGAGGCATCGGTCGATGGCTACCGGTTCTGGAATCCGGTGGATGCGATCCCGGCTGATGAGAGTCGCTACGGGGTTATCGGACTCGCAGGGAACGTGAGCGAGTGGACTGCGACGAGAGACATTCATCCTGATTCTCCGGACAAGCAGGTCCCGATCAAACGGGGCGCCTCTTTTGCCACCAAATCAGGATTCGAGCTGACGGCCCGCCGGGCTGCCGAGTCGTCTGACGAGCGGAATTTCTGGACCGGCTTCCGCATTGCGGCTGACCTGGAGAATCCGAAAATCATGGCTTCCGGTGCGGCGTCGGCAGCGGAGGAGGAGGAATAGTTTTGCGCCGGGTAGGGTCACTTCTCGCTGAGGAAAAGAAAAACCCCGGGAGACGTTGGTTTCCGGTTCCGAAGAGTCGTGCGACGGTCTGTGACCTGCTGCATTTCGAGCGGGAGGTTCCTACTTTTCCTCATTGCCGTGAGATCAGTCTAAGCGCCGTGGATGAATTGCGGCGGAGCCTGCCTTCGAGAGTCTCCTGGACTGTGATTTTCATCAAAGCGTTTGCGTTGGTTGCGAAAGAATCGCCCGTGCTAAGGCAGTCCTGGATTCGATTTCCGTGGCCGCGCCTCTATCTCAGTCCGCATAGCGTCGCCTATCTGCCGGTGAAGCGAACGCATCAAGACGAGGAATGGCTCTGCTTTGCGCCCTTTTTCGGGCCGGAGAATCAAACACTCAGGGAATTGCAGGCCAGCCTCGAGTCTTTTCAGTCCGGTCCGGTTGACGAAGTCTTCCGGACCCAGTATCGATCTGCCTTTATCCCGACGCCGATCCGTCGCCTCATCATCGCATCCTGGTTCCGACTCCTCGGAAAGCGCCGCGTAAAGCGGATGGGAACCTTCGGGATCACGACGGTCTCGAGTCGCGGGGCCGAGATTCAATACCCGCCGGGCATCCAGACTTCAACGATCACCTATGGGCCGATCAATGAAGCTGGAAAATCCCGCGTCACGATACACTACGATCATCGTCTCATGGACGGCTGGTATGTCGCCGAGGTGCTTGAGGAACTCGAACGGGTCCTGCATGGAGTGATTCTCGAGGAGCTGGAGGACCTCGTTCAGTCGTGAATTCCACGGGCATCGGCCACGACTTCGCCGAATTCCTCGTTGAAATGGATCACCATGGGACGGCAGCAGATTTCGCAGTCGTAGTCGACTTCGCAGGGGGTTTCCTCCGGAGCAGGGAGAGGCACGTCGAAGAGTTCGAAGCAGGTGGGGCAGGTCACCGGATACACATCCATGGGAAAATCTACGACGGAACGCTTCGTCCCGCCCCGTAAAATCGCTTGTGATCTGACCAAAACCTCTTACATTTCCGCCCCCCGCTCCGGAAGGCGCTTCTCGTGGGAGTGGGGGATGAAACTGAGAAGCAATACCGGAAGGCCAATTAACCAACTAACTAACCTGAAAATTACCCATGGCAGCCACTATCACCCCCAAGAATCCTGAGCTCTTCGCTCAGATCGAAAAATCTTTCCACTCCCACCGCGAGAATTCCATCGTGAACGGGAACATTATCGAAATCCGGCCCCAGGTGGTGGTCGTGGATATCGGTGCCAAGTCTGAGGGCGTTATCGCAATCTCGGAATTTGAAGACGAAGAGTTTGCCGTCGGCGACGAGATCGAAGTTCTCCTCGAGAAGCTCGAGAACGACGAGGGCATGGTTGTCCTCTCCAAGGAGAAAGCGGCTCACAAGCAGAACTGGGACAAGATCGTTAAAGTGTATGAAGATGGCGGCCTCGTTAAAGGCAAGGTCAAGTCGGTCGTCAAAGGTGGCCTTATGGTCAATGTCGGGGTTGAGGCATTCCTCCCCGGCTCCCAGATCGACATCATTCCGCCGAAAGATCTCAATGAGTATGTCGGCAACGTGTACGAGTTCAAGATCGTCAAAGTGAATGACATCCGTAAGAACATCGTTCTGAGCCGTCGCGAGGTCATTGAAGCTGAGCGTGCTGAGCAGCGTGCTGAGTTCCTCGACTCCGTCAAAATCGGTGACAATGTCGAAGGCCTCGTCAAGAACATCACTGACTTCGGTGCGTTCATCGACCTTCAGGGCATGGACGGTCTTCTCCACATCACTGACATGAGCTGGGGCCGCATCAACCACCCGAGCGAGATGCTCGTGATCGGTCAGCCGATCGAAGTGGTGATCCTCGATGTCGACAAAGAGAAGGAGCGTGTTTCTCTTGGATACAAGCAACTCCAGAGCAACCCATGGGAAGCGATCGAGTCGAAATTTCCTATCGGGCACGAAGTCGCCGGTCGCATCACCAAGCTGGTTCCTTACGGAGCTTTCGTGGAGATCGAGCAGGGCGTCGAAGGCCTTATTCACGTCTCCGAGCTTTCCTGGACCAAGCGCATCACCCGCCCAAGCGACGTGCTCACGCTCGATCAGGAAGTCAAAGCCGTGGTTCTCGCGATCAACACTGACGAGCAGAAGATCTCCCTCGGAGTTCGCCAGCTCGAGCCGAATCCATGGGACGAAGTCGAAAGCCGCTATCCGATCGGAACGACGATCAAGGGCGAAATCCGCAACCTCACTCCTTACGGTGCATTCGTAGAGCTCGAAGATGGAATCGACGGTATGATTCACGTTTCCGACCTCAGCTGGACACGCAAGATCAATCATCCGAGCGAGATTCTTAAGAAGGGCGAAGAAGTCGAGGCTGCAGTTCTCGAAATCGACAAGACGAACCAGCGCATCAGCCTGGGCGTGAAGCAGCTTGAGAACGATCCATGGAGCGAAATCGACGGCCGCTTCAAGGTCGGAGACCTCGTCAAGGGAACGGTCGCCAAAATCGCGAGCTTTGGAGCGTTTATCCAACTCGAAGACGACATCGACGGTTTGGTGCACATTTCGCAGCTTAGCGAAGACCACGTTGCCAAGGTGAAAGACGTCATCAAAGTCGGCGACGACGTGGAGGCGCGTGTCATCAAAGTGGACAAAGTCGAGCGCCGGATCGGTCTTTCGATCAAAGCTGCCGAATACTCCGAGGAGCAACTCAAGAAGGAGACTGCCGCATTCGATGCGCTTCGTCCGAGTTCCGACCTTGTTGGGCTGGAGCAGGCGTTCAACCTCGCAAGCGAGGAGTGGCGTCCGGGTGGCGAAGACGAAGCCAACGACGACGAGGATTAATCCTCCCTCCGATTTCGGGATAACCCCGAACCCGAACTTTTCCGGAAAGCAGGGCGAAAGCCCTGCTTTTTCGGTTTTCGGAGATGACGAATTCTTCCAAAAGATGGTCACACGAAGCGACTTGGCGAAAATACATTGTGGAGGCACCTTTGAGAGCTGCCCCGTTCGTCTGTTCTTGTGATCTCCCTGAATATTGAAGGGAGAAGAGAAAGAGGGACGGAATCAGTCGCATGAACCGGGAAACCACGAGAATAGACTTGCCGCCGGCAAGAATGATCAAGCACCGACCGCCGCGGATCCCCGCGTGGGTATGGGTTGTCATGATCCTCGTCGCGCTTTCGATCGGGGCAGGCGTTGGCCTCTGGATGGGGCAGGAGACAGAACCCGGGACACCGGATCCTGTCGTCTCCGTTGATCGTGAAGCAGTGGATCTCAAGATCGACGAGGCGAGGGCGGCCGTGAGTGAAGGCAATTGGCTCGAAGCCCGCAGGCTCTTCGAAGAAGTCCTTGCGATTGAAGCTGACAATGCCGTGGCGATGGCCTCCCTTCCGTTAATTGATCGTCGACTCGACGAAGCGCGGGGCAGTGTTCGTGTGGTGACGAACCCGCCCGGAGCCAGCGTGGTCATTGAAGGCAGTGGAAAATTTGAGAGTCCGGTTACCATTCAGAACCTTCCCCTCGGAAAGCACCGGATTTCGATCCTGAAAAACGGGTTTGAGCAGGTGGAGAAAGAAATCGAACTGCGTGAAGAGACGGCGCTTGAGCTGGCGACGATCGAATTGGCGAAGACCGCCGGCAATCTGGAAGTGGTGAGCGAACCTAAAGGAGCCGAGTTTAAGTTGCTTAAGACGGTCGAGAACAATCAGAAGAAGCTCGTGGAGATTGGAAGCACCCCGGCCCTGATCGAGCAGCTCGACCCGGGCGATTACGAGGTCCTCATGGCAGTCGAGGGCTGGCCTGAGTATTCAGAGCGGGTGCGGGTTGAAAACAACCGGAACACCTCTGTTTCCGCAGTTTTTGCGAAAGGAGGCATTCAGGTCAAGAGCGATCCCTCCGGTGCAGAAGTCTGGATCCAAACCGGCGAAGAGGCGCAGCGGAAAGTAGGGACAACCCCGCTGAATTTAGAGGAGCTTCCGGTGGGCCAGCACCGTCTCGAGCTTCGCTACGAGGATTGGGCACCGATCTCGCGGACCGTGGAAGTGAGTCTCGGAGTCACTGATGTTTTTGAATTCTCCTGGGAACGGGCGCTCGTGGCTTTCGAAAGCTCTCCTCCCGGGGCGGCGGTGTTTCTGAGGAATAAGCGACTGGGGAACGGGCGCGAAGTCACCCCGTTTCAGATGGAGCTTCCCGAGGGAGACTACCTCTTCACCGCGCAGCACGAGATGCTGGGGCAGAAGCAGACGGGGAAATACATCGATGCGGAAGCGGGTAGTAATTCGGTGAATTTTGCCTTTGAATATGGCTCGGTCACCCTGACAAGCGAACCATCCGGTGCCGCCGTGCTTTCGGCCGGCGTTCCGATTGGAAAGACTCCGCTGACCTTACCGGTGGTGCCACCGGGGGCGCTCTCCTACGAGCTGCGGAAGGACCAGTACCGCAGCAGCGAAGTGTCAGGAAATCTCGAAGCCGGTGGAGCGCTGAGCTTTTCCACGACCCTGACGTATGACGCAGCGCCGGTCGCGAGCCGGAACTTCACGAATGGCATCGGCCAGCAGTTTGTCTGGATCGGGGAACTCGGCGGCTGGGTCGCTGCGCATGAAACGACGCAGAAAGAGTATGAGCGCGTCACGGGAAGCAATCCGAGTTATTTCCCTGCTCCCAATCACCCCGTCGACAGCGTGAACTGGTATGAGGCGACCAAGTTCTGTGAAGGTCTCACGGTTCAGGAGCAATCGCTCGGGAATCTCCCTCCGGGATTTCGTTATCGTCTTCCGACGGACGAAGAGTGGTCGGTCTACGTGGGAAATCAGAAGCTTGACGGTGCTATTTCCAGCCTCTTCGACCGGAAGAAATCCACCGCACCGGTTGGCTCTCTGGCCCCTAACGAATACGGCATTTATGACGCGAGGGGCAATGTTTGGGAGTGGGTTTCCGACTGGTATTCTCAGAC
The DNA here is from genome assembly GCA_029233965.1 of Verrucomicrobiales bacterium. Lineage (GTDB taxonomy): Bacteria > Verrucomicrobiota > Verrucomicrobiia > Verrucomicrobiales > DEV007 > Arctic95D-9. Next base: position 9,084 of record JARGOP010000039.1, read on the forward strand.
GATTGTGAACCGGATCGGGAAAGAGGGTGCGACGTCGGTTCCTGAATGGGTGGGCACCGACAGAAAGGTTCTTCGCGGCGGAGCGTGGAACCGTTCCTCTCAATTCGACCTCGCAGTCGCGAACCGGATGGCCGCCCGACCTTCGGCAGAGGACCGATATGATGTCGGTTTTCGTGTCGTCCTCATGCCGGCTGAGTAGATTTACTGCACATTGAAGCTTTGAATCAGCTCCGGCTTTACCTCGGCTCCGGGGCGATAATGGAAGACCCGGTCCGCCTGAGCGGAAGGGTCCCGCGCCGCATAAATCGCGATTTCAATTTTCGGGGAAGCTCCCTCCGCGTTTTCGAGAAGCCTGGTCGTCAGGCGAACCGTGTTTTGTCCCGGACGAACGCCCCCCATGACCAGCTCCGTCGTTTTCAGATTGCTGAAAGTTCCGGAAGAGTGGCCATTGACCTCGACCGTGACTTCATATCCCGTCGCATCGACCCAGACCTCGGCAATGAATTCGGGAGTGTTCACCGGCTGGGGAATCGGAGGGAGCTGAGGGGCAGGCTGAAACTCCACCCCGTTGAGGAAGGAAAAGTCGGAGTTTCGAATTTGAAGAAGCAACTCCGCATCGGCTCCGATTTTCACGATTCGGAGGGTGTCGAATTTCCAACTGCCATCCTCTTTCAGGAAATGCAGGACGAGAAGATTATCGGTGATCGCAACGCCATCTGTGGTACCGAAGTTCGCCTTCCCGAAATAGGTGGAAGTAGCGGTGAATCCGGTACTGAGAACGCCAAGACCAATGAGGCCTTCCAGCGTTGGTGCTCCGATCGGGTCTGCGAAGAGCGCATCTGGAAAGGGCAACTTCTGAGATACGATGCGATTCCGGATTTCAATCTGGCGGGAGTACGCGGTCGAAGCCTCCCACTGCTCCAAGTTGTCTGACATGATCGCCTGGCTCCAGCTGTTGAAGACACTTTCAAGAGTCGGGCGAAGCGCAGGATCCGGTTGTGCAGTGGTTTGCGCCTGAGATTGAGTGACAGTAAAGGCGATCGCGCAAACCGAGAGAAGGGTGAGAGAAAGAAAGCGAGGGGGCATGCGTAATTCTATCATCCTCTGCTGAATTGAACAGAGTTGATTGGAACCTCTCCCAAATGCGGGGTCGGACCAACATCATGCTTGAATCGCTTTCACTTCCTTATACTCTCGTCAGGGAGGGAAGATGCAGAGATCAATCAAACTGTTGGGAGAGCGGGAGAAGCAGTTGCTGGAAAGCGCTCAGCCCCTGAAATACCGTGAAGTCAGGGAGGGCGCGGATCTTGTGATTCATTTCTACTTTCCGAAAGACCTGAAAGAAAAAGATCCCGGCCCTGTTTTTCTTTTCTATAACAGTGGGGCCTGGGATCGCGGCAGTGTGATTCAGTTTGCGCCTCACGCCCTCTACTATGTTGAGCGGGGTGCCGTCTGCGGTCTTGTCGAATATCGCAATCAGGCTTCTCACCCGGGAGTGAATCCTGTCGATGCAGCCCGCGATTCGCAGCTTTCGATCCAGTTTGTCCGTCATCATGCGGAGAGCCTTCACGTCGATCCTGATAAGCTGGTCGTTTTCGGAGGAGGGGCGGGGGCCAATATCGCGGGCTGTGCGGCGATGAAAGCTCACATTCCTACCGAGGAGAGTTCTTATAATTTGTCGAAGCGCCGGCCGGACGGAGCCGTCCTTTTCAGCACGATCATCGACATTCAAAAAGGAAGCTATGGCGCTGAGGCTTTTCCGGATGGTGAAAGTGCCCGTCGCATGAGTCTATCCCGCTATATTTCGGGAGGAGTTCCACCGATGATGATGATTCATGGTACCGCTGACCGGCTCGTGCCTTTCCGTGAGGCCCGCGAGTTTGCGAATAAGATGGAGCGTAAGCGGTCTCCGTTTACATTGATTGAGTTCGAGGGAAGGGACCAAAACTTTTTCAATATGAACACCGATCCGGTTTCGTACGAAGCGGCTCTCTACAACGTTGATGCATTCCTCGACGAACACGGTTTTCTTGAAAAGAGAGATGACGATGAGTCACGCCTTATCTCGTGGCGTGAGAGTGATTTCTAGTTGCGATTGTTCCACCCCGTCCGGATTTTGGGTGATGGTCGCAAAGTGGTTTCTTCTTGTCTGCCTTTCCGGTGTTCTCTCCGGACGTATTTCTGCACAGGATGCTTCAGAGGAGTGGGTACTGACTTTCGAAGATGAGTTCGACGGGCCGAAGCTCGACTACTCGAAATGGACCCCTGAAGATCCGTGGGGAGTGGAGCGGAATGAGGAGCTTCAGGGCTATGTGATTCAGGCTTTTCATCAGGAGGAGGGCATTCTGCGGATTCGCTGCGAAAAAAAGCCCACCTTCTACGACGGAAAAAACGGGACTACCGCTCCGGGATGAGGTCCACAAAGCAGAAGTTTTCGCAGGCCTTCGGCAAATTCGAGATCCGATGCCGGGTGCCTCACGGAAAGGGGCTCTGGCCGGCTTTCTGGCTCCTCCCCGAACCGAAATCCTGGCCACCCGAGATCGATATTCTGGAAATCCCCGGTCATGAGACAGACCGGGTTTACATGTCGAACCATTGGGTTAATCCCGGGAAACCGCAGGGGAATTCGAAATCGATCACCGGCGAATACAAAGGGCCGGACTGTTCAAAGAATTTTCACACCTTCGCGGTGGAATGGGAGCCGGGAGAGATACGCTGGATGATCGACGGTGAATTGCGTCACCGAAGCAGGAAGGAAGTTCCCGAGATCCCGATGTTTATCCTCGTGAATCTCGGGGTCGGTGGCTGGGCGGAGGCCCCGGACGAGTCGACGGGCTTCCCGGCCGACTTTGAAATCGATTCTGTCAGAGTTTGGGAAAAGAGGTAATGCCCGAATATTAAGGTATAAAAATTTCAATATTTCTTAAATATTTATAATTTTAGAGGCTTGTTTTCAAAAAATGGAAATTGAGGGCGTCTGTTACTCCTCAAGCCCAACAAGCTGACTAAAATTATGAAAAAACATCTGATCCGTTTGGCTGTGGCCTCTCTGCTCCTTCCGGGGGCACTGAATGCCGGTGATTGGGGGAACCCCGGAAAGGGGATCGCTCCTCTTGCCGCTCCGGCCCCTGACTGCAACACCTGTCTCTCCTACGATTACATCGATCTGGAGTATCTCCTGACCGACTTCGGCACTCCTTACTTTGATGACGGTGGTGGTTACGCAATCGGCTTCTCGAAATCTCTCGGCTGTAATTTTTTCTTCACCGGCTCTTTCGCTGACGGAAGCTACGACTGGGTAGGGCATTTTGTCCCAGTCGACACGCAGCGGTTCCGTCTCGGTCTGGGTGCTCGCGCCAGCATCGGTGAGTGTGTCGATCTGACATTCGAGGGAGGTGCACAGCATCTCGATGCTGAGTTTGGTGCGGGGTATTCCGACCACGATTACGATTCCTGGGGATATTGCGTTGGCCCCGGGATCCGCGCCCGTGCCGGGCGCTTCGAGGCCTACGGAAAGATTCTCTTCGTCAGCAATGAAGGCGACAACAGCCGGGAGTATCTCAGCCACCACACGACCGTTCACCGCCGCGTGGACCGGGACGGATGGCTTTTCACTCCAGGCGTGATTTTCCACCTCAATGATGTTCTTGCTTTCAAAGCCGGTGCTGAGATCAACGTGTTCGACACAGCGTTCTCGCTCGGCGCCCGTTTTCCCTACTGAGTAAACACTCGTAGAAAAGCTCAACTTCCCGAAGACCGTCCTGTGAAAGCAGGGCGGTTTTTTTGCTGCAAGGGGATCCGTTTCCCGTCGCATTCGAAGATCATGTCTCTGGAATCGGCCTCCCCAATTGCAGGCATGGTTGCGGAACGGAGAGAGCTTGCGAAACTTCCTCAAATCAGCGATTCTTCGCCCATGAGATCGATTCTTATTCTGCTGGTGGTGAGCCTATGCTCTACCTTTTCACTTTCAGCCCGAACCTGGAAGCAGGCGGCGTCGGGAAAAGAGATTGTTGCTGAGTTGATCAAAGTCGAAGACGGGAAGGCTCACCTGAAGCTTGCTGACGGTCGTGTCGGCCAGGTCGAAGTGCTTTCTCTCAGCCTTGAAGATCAGGAATTCATCCGCGAGCTTGAGGCGAATGCGCCTGCTCCGACCGGTGCAGCTGCAGGTGGTGAGTGGCCTGCGTTTCGCGGACCCAATGGGGACGGGATTTCTACCGACACGGGACTGCTCGATTCGTGGCCGGAGGGCGGGCCGGAGAAGCTCTGGGTTTTCGATCAGGCCGGGATGGGATACTCCGGTTTTTCCATCAGTGGTGGAAAGCTTTACACGATGGGAACCCGCGATGAAGATCTCACCGTGATCTGCGTCGATGTGGCGACCGGTGCGGAGGTCTGGTCAACGAAAATTGCGACCGACGATCAGCAGGGTTACAACGCAGGATGGGGGCATGGTCCCCGTGCCACACCCACGGTTTCCGACGGTCACGTCTATGCGCTCGGGCCCAAAGGAACCCTCGCCTGCCTCAGTGCTGAAGATGGCAAGAAGGTCTGGGACAAAAATCTGGTGAGTGATTTCAAAGGCAAAGCGGGAGGCTGGGGCTTTTCCGAGTCGCCGCTTGTCGATGGAGATCACGTTGTGATTGCCCCGGGTGGTGAGGAGGCTGGAATCGTCTGTCTCGACAAAAAGAGCGGTTCGGTCGTCTGGAAAGCAGACGACGTGAAGCCCGGAAAAGCGGAATACGCGATGATTGTCCCTGCTGAGATCAACGGGGTGAAGCAATATGTTCGCCTCTTCGAAAGCATCATCGTGGGGGTTTCCGCAGAGGATGGTTCTCTCCTCTGGAGTTCCGGGTGGGGCGGTAAAACAGCAGTCATCCCAACTCCGGTTGTGGATGGAAATGAAGTTTACGTCACCTCCGGATACGGAGTCGGCTCAAAACTTGTCGCAGTTGACTCGACCAATAACGCTTCCGATGTCTGGATCAACACCACGATGAAAAACCACCACGGTGGTGTCGTGAAGGTTGGGGATCATGTCTACGGTTTTTCAGACGGCGGTGGATTGATGTGTCAGGACTGGAAGAGCGGTGAAATGACCTGGAACGAAAAAGACCGTTTCACCACGAAAGGCTCCGTTCACGTTGCTGAGGGAAACCTTTATGCGCTCAATGAAGAGGACGGAACGATCACGCTGGCTGCGGCGACTCCGAAAGGGTTTGAGCAGAAGGGACAGTTCCAGCTCGAGCCGCAAAGCTCAAACCGCAATCCGAAGGGTAAAGTCTGGACTCACCCCGTTGTCATCGGCGGAAAGCTTTTCCTTCGCGATCAGGAGTACATCGTCGCCTACGACGTCAAAGCCAAGTGAGGCTGCGTCCCGCGGCGAGACGACTTCATGATCATGACTGAACAGGGTTGGGGATTGAACCGAACCCTGTCTGGTCTACTTTATCATGATTGAGCCGTCGTCCCCCCCCCCTCTCCCGGCTCCGCCCGAGGCGGATCGAGCTGCCGCGTGGTGGAGTTGGCCCGTCATAATCCTCTCGGTTTTCTTCATCGGCTGGTCGGTGAATCTCTTCGCGCCGAAGGCGATGGAGGAGATCTGGGAAGAGCAGGGGATGATCGATGCGAGTGATCTCGCTCTTTTCAAGATCCAGAGCCGGGTCATCATCGCCGCGGCTCCTCTGAGTGAAGACGATGCGCTGACTTCACTCGACGAGCTTCGTTCCTACGTTCAGAACGATGCCATGGTCATGGCACTGGCACTTCTCGAGAATTTCATCGGGAGTGAAAGCCTGACACCACTGGAAACGCTCGATGAGCTGTCAGCGGAGGCGACGCCTGAAACCAGAGAGCTGATCGAAAAGGCGATCGAATCGGGTATCAATGTGGAAGAGCGGGCGAAACTGGAGGAGCGACTGGGCTGGTTCGCGCAGTTGGCCCCGGCAACGGGGGGAGAGGCTCCACCTCAGGAGGAAAGCATCCGGCTCAATTCGATGATGTTTCTTGGCCTCGCGAGCCTCCTCTTCATGGGCGTCGCTCTCGGGGTGACAGTCGGGGCGGTCTTGCTCATTCTGCAGTTTCGAGCGGCACGATCGGATCGTTCGCAGAATCGATTTTCCCCCCTGGCGATTCCCCGCGGGATCATGCTGGAAAGCTTTGCTCTCTATCTGGGGGTTATGGCCCTCGGTGATCTCGGAGCTCAGTTGGTGCATCCGGGTTTCAGTTATGCCAGCTATATCATCGCTGTTGTCCTGCCATTCCTCTGGCCGTTTTTTCGTGGGGTCAGGTGGTTGGACTTTCGTCGTTCGATCGGCTGGCATCGGGGGGAGGGCCTCTGGCGGGAGATTGCTGCCGGTTGTGTTGGATATCTGAAGGTGATGGCGATTGCATCGATCGGAGTTACGCTGACCCTGATGCTGAGTGCCGTGGTGGGAGGCTTCGCCGGGGCGGGCGGGGCGGGGGAAAGCGGAGTAGTGGTGGGACCGCAGACACACCCCATCGTCGGTTGGATCTACCTGGGAGGGTGGAGGGAAAGATTGCTCTGTTTTTTCCTGGCCGCAGTTTTTGCCCCGGTATTCGAAGAGCTTTTCTTCCGGGGGGCTTTACACCGCTGGTTAAGAGGGCGTTTCGGATTTCTTGTCTCGGCGCTTCTGACGGGCGCTATTTTTGCCGCGCTTCATCCCCAGGGATGGCTCGGGATCCCGGCGCTGGCAGCGATCGGAGTCGGGTTCTCGCTTCTCCGCGAGTCCCGTGATTCACTGATCGCTCCGATGGTCGCCCACGCGATCAACAACGGAGTCCTCGTGACTATGCTCTGCATCGCTTTGTAAGATTCGGTTACGATGATCAGGCTCCCTCCCGGTGGTGTGCTGCGTTTATCACTCCCGATTCGCAGGGGTCCTGCCGGTGGCGATTGAAAATCACCACCGCTTTCCCCTTCACGGAAGCTTGCCCCATCGGTCCACTCCCCCCAATTCCCGGGGCCTTCGTAGAGTAGGATCAAAAATTCGACCAGATTATTTAATGCTTCTTAATAATAAAAATATCTTGATAAATTAATTTCTTCATTCTAATCTCAATTTATTAAAATATTCATAAATCGCATTAGATCTGATAGGTTTTTGTAATTGCGATATGAACAGCTGAATGCTGATACTCAACGATCCACCGCCATGTCCTTTACTCTGAGAAACCTTTTTTCTGAAGAAGACGGAGATCCTGAATCCGATTGGGTTGTGCGCGAGGGTGAAGGTGAATCGCGCACAAACTCTCCTCCCGGGCTTACCAAAGCGACTCCGGAAGATCAGGCTTATCTGGTGAGTGAACTGCTTCCGTTCATACCCCCGGCGATTGCGGCCAGTGGCAGTGTTCCGATGGAAAAGGAAGTGCACCTCCCCATCGGGAAAAACGGCTCCCCGGATGTCCGGCTTTCGGCAATTTTCCAGCAATGTCCTGAGCTCTTCGATGCGGAGATCACGCCGCTGAATGATTCCACGGTAACGCTTCCGGTGAAGCTGGGCAAAGCGCAGGCGGCGGCTAAGGTTGGCAGTTCGATTTTTGATGCCCCCGTGACCCCTTTCGGTGCGCCCTGGTTTGGAATGCCGGCTTCTGATGAAGTTGACGTCTCAGTTGATGAAAGCGAGGACAATCCATTCTGGTCCCCGGGGCCGGATGAGACAGCGAAGGCAGAAGGGAACAATCCGGCAGCGGATACCGGATTTTCCGGCGGATTTTCAGCTTCTCCGCCGGCGGAGGTTTTTCAGAAAGACGAGGGCAATGCGTTTGGTGAGCCTGCGCCCTCTGCGAAGGAGGTCTCGATGCCTTCAACGGATCCGATGGCCGGGTTCGGTGCCCCTTCCAGGCCGAAGACACCGAATCCGTTCGGGGATACTTCCTCTGCTCCGGCGGAATCGAAATCATCTCCGTTTACCGGAAATCCCTTCGACAGCAACGAGAGCTTCTCGACACTTTTTTCCACGAAAGCGGAAGAGGATTCAGACATTCCTTTTCCCGGATCCGGAGGCAATGAATCAACCTGGGGCGCTATGTTTAATTCCGACGCCGAGGTCGATTTTGAAGCGACATCCGAAGAGGTTCCCGGACTGGGTGAAATGCTGAAGAGAAACGATGTCAGCAACCGGGCGACTGAGCTTCCTGAGCCTGCGGTCGAGTCCCGGAAGACTGCTGCGGAGGTCGCTCCACCGGCAGAGTCGCTGCCCGTCCGCGAGACTCCTCCCAAGACTCCTGCGATTAGTTTTTCCGTTGAGAAGCCTTCTGATTGTAAAGGGCCGGTTCCCCCTTTGGAAGAGTCGGAAATGGAAGAGAGCTCGTCCCCCGGGCCTGAAGTCACAGCCCGAGCTGAGGCCAGGAACTTCAACTCCGTGCGAGAGGCTGCGCCTCCACCACTTGAGGAGTCATCTCTCAAGGTGGAGGAGGAAAAACTGGCTCCTTCGACATCCGCGCCGACGATGCCGGGCGAGATGGAGGTGAATTTCAAGGACCTGGAATTCCGCGCCATCTTTTCTTCTGACGATTCCTTCACCCTCGCAAAAGTTGCACGACAGCTGGTGGCCTTTGAGGGCGTCTGCGCCTGTGCTCTCGCTACGCCGGCCAAGCTGGTACAGGCTTCCAGAAACGAGCAGAGCCGTCTTGGGGATGAAGCCCGTGAAATGGTCGATGCGATTCGGAATCTCGCAAAATTGACGGGTCTTCCCGAGGCACGTGCCTTCACTTTGCAAACTGACCGGGGAACGGTGAGTCTTTTCCTCGAAGGGGATTGTTGCGTCACCGTGAATCATCAGTCTTCCGGTTTCGGCCCGGGGGTTCGGGAGAAGCTTATCCTTATTGCGCGTAATATTCACAAATTAAACGAGTAATTGCGATGGCCCTGATTCGGAAGGATAGCGGAGAAGTTCAGTTTAAGATCGTCTACTGCGGTCCTCCCCGCGGCGGCAAGACTACGAACCTCCACTACATTCACCGAAGGCTCGATTCCGGGTGGAGGGGGGATATGGTTTCCGTCGAAACCGAGCAGAACCGGACCATCTCGTTCGATTTCCTGCCGGTCAATTCAACAAAAATCGGTGATTACGAAGTGAAATTTCAGTTGTACACGGTTCCCGGCCAAAGAGTCATGAAAGAGACCCGGCGGGCCGTACTTGCGGGGGCCGATGCGGTCATTTTCGTGGCGGATTCTGATCCGGCGAGGCGGGAAGCTAATGTCGAGGCCCTTGAGGATTGCTTTCGCTGTCTGGAGGAAAACCGGATTGCACCGGAATCGATTCCCTTCGTTTTTCAATTCAACAAGCGCGATATCCCGGGGGCGATCCCTCCCCAGGAGCTGGATGAAACGCTCAAGGTGAAGACGCCTTCTTTTCTTGCCAGTGCAACTTCAGGCTATCAGGTCTTTGCGACGCTGGACCGTGTGACCCAAATGATTCTCCAAGGATTTTCCCGCCAGATCGTTAAAGAAGAGAGTCGCCATGGTCCTCCTGCTCCTCAGCGGACCTACCCAAAACCTGTCGTTGCGACGCAAAGTTAGCTGGTCTAGCTCTCTGATTCCTATGAATCCCCACGAACCAAGCTCAATCGAAAATTCGGACGTTTCCCCGGCAATCCCGCTGGAGATCAGTGCCGACCTGGCTGCGAGGGTGGACGGAATCCTTCAGGACTTCGCGGAGGAAGCTGAGTTGGAGACGGCTCTCGTAGTTGAAAGAAGCGGAGCTCTTGTCAGTGGTATTTCGTCCGAGGCAGAGGTCATGGTGGAGGTTATCTCGGCTCTCGTTGCCGGTGCCAGTGCCGCCATGAATTCACTGGTCAAGGAGCTCGGGAGCACCGGAAATATTGAAAGCTTTCATCAAAGCGCGGAGAGGGCCATCTATCTTGCCGAGGTCATGGATCGATTTGTCCTTGTGGGGGTGTCGACCGTGCCCGTGCCGGTCGGGGTGATTCGTGAAAAGGCCCGTCAGGTTCGCCCTGCGCTGATCGATCTTCTTCAGGGGATACTGGTCGCCCCGCCTCTCGAAGCACCGCGTCCACGGACTTTTTCGCTTCGGGAAATGGCCGAGGCGAGTGCGGCGGAACGGATTGTTGAGAGTGATTCGGTCAGTGAAGCGCCGACTGCCGCAGAGGAATCCCACCTACCTGCGGAGGAGGTGGTTGCACCTGTGGGAGCGGTTGAACCTTTGAGTGAGCTTGAGCCGGCCGGCGGAGACCCGGGCGATGAAGCATCCCCGGAGGAATTTCCGGAAATGATTTTCGAGGCTGACGAAACGGAAGAGGCACCCGGTGAACCCGAACCTGTCAGTGGGGCGCAGCCTGTTGAGCCTACGGAAGTGATCGAGTTTCTCGGAGACGATACCCCCGAAATTGTGATCGAAGACTCGTCCGGTGCCGTGATCGATTCCCCTTTCGAAACGGAAGACGACGACGATGAAGAGGGGATTGATCCGGACGACGACGGGTCCTTTAATGAATCCATCTTTGAGTTGGAAGACGACGAGACGGAGAGAGAGCTTCTCGTCGAACCTGTGGGGGAACTGGAGGACGGCCCTCTCATGGAACCGGTCGCCGGGATAGAAATCGAGGAAGAGCCCGGGGCTGTCTTCGAGGTTGACGAAGGGGAGGTCAGCGGGCCGGAAGCAGCAAGTTCCTCTGTTTTCGAAGTCGAGGAGGAGTCTTCGGCGGAAGAAGAAGATGACGAATCCTCCGCCTTCGAGTTGGACTTTGACGATTTTGAAGAAGACGAAGTGGAAGAGGCTGAGGAAGTGGATACCCGGGCGACGGAGAAGGAGATTGAAGAGGGGGAAGCTTCCAGCCCGGGGCCTTTTTACTTCTGAGTCGAATGAGAAGCCGGAGAGCGGGCTCTTCTTAAATAGACGCTTTGCCGCTGCGGGAAGGTATGGTAAAGGTTCTCCCCTCCCGCGATTTTTTCGAGTAATTTATCACCATGGATTTAATCACGAAAGGCGGACCTTTGATGTGGCTGCTTCTGGGCTGCTCCATCATTGCGATCGCGATTTTCCTTGAGAGACTTTTCTATTTTCACCGTGCGCGTATCGACGTGGGTGACCTTCTTTTCGGTCTGAGAAATCTGATCAAGAACAAGGCTTACGCGGAAGCTCTCTCCGAGTGTGCCTCCACTCCCGGTCCTGTCGCGAGGGTGATCCACTCGGCGATTCGCCGGTACTCCGCGACGCGGACTGAGTTGAAAGAAGTCGTCCAGGAGAGCGGACAACTGGAGGTGCCGAAGTTGGAGAAGCATTTGTCGGTGCTCCTGACCGTTGCCTACATCGCTCCGCTCATTGGATTGCTGGGCTCTGTCCTGGGGCTTGTCGATACTTTTGTGCAGATCAATGCGGTCGGCGGTTTCGCCACTGTCGCCGAGATCTCTCAGGGCGTTTACGAGGCTCTCATCACTTCCGCAGCCGGACTCATGGTCGCCATTCCCGCCTTTGTTTTCTACTCCCACCTCCGGGCATATGCGAAAAGCATCATGTATGATATGGAGAGCGCCGGAATTGAAATCGTCAACACAATCTGCGATCTCCGGACTCAGCCGACCGACATCATTTCCATTATGCCGGACAGGCCTGTGGAGCAGTCTGGAGAGATCGAGTACCCGAAAAAAGATGACAATGAGGAAAGTTCCTCATCGTCATCGCAGGATTGAGCCTCTAATGCTGTGAAACTCGAATCCACATTGGACGATCGCTCCGGGATGCTCTACACCTCGCCGCTGATTGATGTGGTGTTGATCCTGCTGATATTTTTCCTGCTCGGATCCAATCTTGTCCTGAAATCCGGAGTCGATGTTTCGCTTCCGCGATCCAGTTCCTCACTTCCTTCGGCGGAGGATGCCCACATCATCACGTTGATTCCGGGGAAAGCGTCGGAGATCTATTTCAATGATGAGCGGATCGATCTGGAGCAGTTGGGTGACAAGTTGGACGAAGGCGTGGCACGTTCAAAGCAGGTCATTCTCCTCGGGGACGAATCCGTCAGTTACGGAACGGTGATGAATATCTCGCGCTTCATTCTGAAACGGGGATTTGAGCTGTCGTTCGCAACCCAACAGGAAACCAGTTGATCAGAGATGTGGAGAGTCTTTCAAAAAGCGGAGATTCCACCATCTTTTCTCGACGGTGAGGAAGACCCCAACCCGACGATATTCAACTGGGTCACCAATCGCCGTTCGTGGATTCACCTCACTGCTTTCCTCGTTTTTTCCGTCATCATTCACGGGTCCGGATTTTATCTCTTCCAGGTGGTTTATCCGTCGCCGTCACGGGAGAAGCCAAGGGCGGACACAATTTCCGTGATGGATCCCACAGATCCCAATGTCCGTTCGCTTCTTCAGCGGGTGAATGATCGAATGACGTTTCTCCTACCCCCCTCGGAAGCAAGCGATGTTCAGATGTCGATCGATGAATTGTCCGTCCGGTTCACTCCGTCTTTTCAAACAACGGGGATGAGTCTGGAAGAACCGGTTTTTCCCTGGACAATGCCGCCTTCAGCTGAGGTGATCGCGGCAAATATTTCCGCTTCGGAAGAAGCTTTCGAATCTGCGGTCGTCCTGTCGGCGCAGGGTGAACTGGTGCACCGTGAAGTCGCACCCTGGTCTATTTTGGAAGACTATCTTGGTCTTGCAGAGCAAATTCCGGCGATGAGACTGAAGTTAACGGTCAACAAAGAGGGGATGGTGACTGTTGAGGACGTGGAAAGTGGATTCGACGCTCAGGCAGAGGGTGAGATTAAGCAGGTCGTGGAATCAACCCTTCGATACCTTCCCGAAGCGCGATCCAGCTCCGGGTGGCTCGCAATTCGAACGAAAGACTGATCATGTTCCGCGTTACTCTCGATGGCATGATTGCCGTTTTTCTCGCCATTATCCTCTGCTCTGTCTTTTTTGCGTGGGTTGCTGCCGAGATTTTTCAGAAAGGCAGGGAGAACAGAAGGCGGAAATACTTCGTGATTTGCGGCATCTGTGACCACGTTTTCGAGGATCCCTCTGATCATGATCTCGCGGAATGCCCTCGCTGCGGGGCGATGAACGAGCGGGAGAGGGTGATCGAAATCTGAACAGCGAGGAGCAGTCCCCGATTGAGAAATCGCCTTGCAATGGTCTCCATGCACGCTGAGTTTAGCCGCCAATTTGAGTGTAAACATGGAACGTCGCGTCGTCATCACAGGAATGGGTTTAGTGTCACCGGTCGGTAACGATCTGGACACGTTCTGGTCAAATCTCGTCGCGGGGAAAAGCGGAATTGGTCGAATCGCCGACCCTTCGCTGGCTGATTATGAATGCAAGATTGCCGGTGAAGTGCGTGATTTTGATCCGAAGCCTTTCTTTTCGAATCCGAAAGACGCCCGCCGTGCTGATCGTTTTGCCCAACTTGGCATGGCCGCTTCAGTGATGGCAATGAAGGACTGCGGAATCGATCTGGGTGCTGTCGATCTCGATCGCTTCGGCTGCATGGTCGGGAGCGGCATCGGCGGTCTCATGACCCTTGAAGAGCAGCACGTGAACCTGCTCGAAAAATCTCCAAGCCGCGTCTCGCCCTTCACGATCCCGATGATGATCGCGAACATCTCGAGCGGCATGGTTTCGATGGAATACAACCTCCGCGGACCGAACATGTGTATCGTTACTGCCTGTGCGACCTCGAATCACAACATCGGCGAAGCCTGGCGAATGATCAAATTCGGGGATGCCGACATGTTTATCGCCGGTGGATCTGAATCCACGATTTGCCCGATGGGGCTTGCCGGGTTCGGAAACATGAAGGCACTCAGTATGCGGAATGATGACCCTGAAGCAGCCTCCCGTCCCTTTGACGTGGGACGCGATGGTTTTGTCATGGGAGAGGGTGCCGGGGTTGCCGTAATTGAAGAGCTTGAGCACGCGAAAAAGCGTGGTGCGCACATTTACGCGGAATTGACCGGTTACGGAGTTTCCGCAGACGCTTATCACCTCACCTCACCTCATCCGGAGGGTGATGGCGCCCGTCGCTGCATGGAAATGGCGCTGAAGCACGCCGGACTGAATCCTGAGGAGGTTGACTACGTGAACGCTCACGGCACCTCAACGGGCCTCGGGGACGTCTGTGAGACCAAGGCAATCAAGGGAGTTTTTGGCAGTCACGCGAAAGATGGTCTCATCGTGAGTTCGACGAAGTCTATGACAGGGCACCTCCTCGGCGCTGCCGGCGGCGTTGAACTGGCTGCTTGCGTTAAAGCGATCAACGAGGGCGTCATTCCCCCGACAATCAATCTTGAGGAGCAGGATCCCCAGTGTGATCTTGATTATGTGCCGAACGTGGCCCGAGAAGTGAAAGTGGATAAAGCGCTCACGAACTCATTCGGGTTCGGCGGGCACAACGCTTCGCTTCTCGTGGAGCGGTTTGAGGGGTAGACGGGTCCAGCGGTCAGCGGTCAGCGGTCAGCGGTCAGCGGT
>JARGOP010000039.1:23638-44665 GCA_029233965.1 Verrucomicrobiales bacterium
CAGCGGTCAGCGGTCAGCGGTCAGCGGTCAGCGGTTTTGAGTTCTCGAATTACGCCACTTCCCCGGTTGGCACAAAAAAGCCGCTCCCGGGTTCAGGAGCGGCTCTTGTAAAAATGAAACCGACCGGGTGCGGCGTTACATCGCAAGCGCGGTTTCTTCGTGGTCGGAGAAGAAATCATCGTCGTCGGGTTCACCGGCTTTGCGAAGCGGGCGGGGTCCCGGATCCTCTTTCTTCTGGAGGGCCCGGCGCAGTTTCTTCAGCGCAATGTTTTGCAGCTGACGAATACGCTCTCGAGTGACTCCGAATTCCTGGCCAACTTCCTCGAGGGTCTTCGGCTTTTGACCGGCGAGACCGAAGCGGGCATCGATGATCTTCCGCTCACGCTCGTCGAGAACCTCAAGGAGGTCATCGAGCTGCATGTGCATGTTTTTGTGGCTGAGAAGCTCGAGAGGTGTTTGCGCTTTCTCATCACCAATGATCTCGCCGAACTCGGTGTTGTCGTCATCGCTGATTGGCGCATCGAGTGAGGCCGGACGGAGAGCCGCTGACTTCAGGTGGGAAAGCTTGGCGCGATCGATTCCGATTTCCTCGGCAAGCTCCTCGTCGGTTGGCTCGCGACCCAGTTCCTCGCTCAGGACCATGGCGACCCGGCGCATTTTGGAAATTTTGTCCACCATGTGGACGGGAAGACGGATCGTCTTGCTCTGATTGGCGAGAGCACGCTTGATCGACTGCTTGATCCACCAGGCGGCATAAGTGGAAAGTTTTCCCCCTTTGTTGGGGTCGAAGCGCTCCACTGCCTTCATAAGGCCGATGTTGCCTTCCGAAATGAGGTCGAGAAGAGGGAGACCGTAATTTGCGTAGTCCTGAGCAATCTTCACGACGAGGCGGAGGTTCGCTTTGATCATGTGCGCGCGGGCCTCCTTGTCGCCGTTTTTAATGCGATCAGCAAGCTGGACCTCTTCTTCGCGAGTGAGTAGGGGCGTCTTCCCGATCTCCCGAAGGTAGATCTTGATGCCGCCATCCATTTCTAAATTTGCCATGAGTGTTGAGTGGGTTGTTGGGGTGCCGAATCGGAACGGGAACAGAGATACAGAATGAGAAAGCAGGAAGTGTTCCGCTATGCACGTTCAGATCGCTGATCTTTTCAGAAGTGAAGGAATCGTCAATTTCGGCTCATGCGAGAGAGGATCTAACCTCGGCAGGCTCTCTCTTTTCTATTAGTAACGTGCTGGCCGCCTGGATATTGCCCTAAAGTTTCCTTCACCTGAGATACTTTTGTGCTTCGGTTGTTAGATCTGTTCAATAAAAAATCAACTAAAAGTTCACCAACATGCGGGTTCTATTAACTTTTATGAAATTTTAAGTGGATTCACAAGGAAATAAATGGCCGGATTTTTCCCCGTTTTTGGAGAGGGTGCGGCGGGGAGAAGCAAAAAAATCAGTAACCGAGACCCCAGTCGTCACGATGAGGTTCGCTCGGGAGTGCTTTTCCCGCGCTGGCTTCCGTGATTGGCCCCATGGTCATACGCTGGCCCAGCTTCAGGATGCGGGATCGCTGTCCGAGACGCTCGCAGCAGCTGGAAAATTCTTCGGTGGTGACATTCCCTGAATCGAAAAGGTCGTAGTGGCAGGGGATCACGATGCTGGTGCTGATTGCCTTCGCGAGGGCGGCGGCTTCGAATCCATTCAGCGTATCACCACGTTCGCCGGTTTTGACGTCCCCATTGATGGGGAGAAAAGAAAGGTTGATGGTCCAGCGCCGCACTTGCTTGACGAGATGATTGTGCCAAATCGTTTCCCCGCTGTGGAAAATGGCAAAGGGTCCGAATATGATGACGTAGCCAAGATCTTTGGAATTGCCCTCTTCGTTCCGGCGCATTTTCGGATTGGCGGAATCGATTCCGTGAAAATCAAACCCTTCCAAGCTGGTGAAAGTTCCTGCGTTGACCTGATGCATCGGCGGGGAGGCGTTGCCGAGGAGGTGATCTGCTTTTTGAGCGATTCCGGCCGGGACAATCATTCTCAGTTCAGGATTCGCAGCGCGGAGAGGCATGATCGTTTCCGGATCGAGACGATCCGGGCTGTCTCCGGTAATGGCGATGAGGTCGACCCCGCTCAGCTTGAGAGGATCCACGACTCGTTCAGAGACACGGTTCATGGGATTGGCAGTGCCGCTATGAGCGCGCGTGATCGAATCCGAGAGGTAAGGATCAATGAGGAGCCCTGTCCCGTTCCATTTCAGGAGAAATCCGCTTTGTCCCATCCACCAAACGTGAATTGCGCCCGTGACCTTGTCGGCTTCGAAGAAGTCGTTGAGAAAGGCTTCGTCTTTCTGGACGGGGACTATCATCTTTAAAGTCAACAGCAGAGCAGGTGCCAAATTCGGCAGGCCCTGCTATCATGGGGCCTTTGTCCATTTTACACAAGGGCCGTAGAAAATAAAGCTCAGTAAAAAACCACAGTCGCCAGACTTTTTTGAATTCGCGGACTTTTCCATGAAACGTCCGGTCCGGAACCGACTTATTCGGCGTCCTTTGCTTCCGTGCTGCCGATCGCAGGGCGGGCAGGCGCCTCGGGCAGGGAAATGATCACGGGTTCATTGGGCGCGAGCTTTTCGCCTTCAAAGAGAGTCGTCTTTCCATCAGGGGATAGCACCGCGAGCTTCTCGACGATTTCAGCTTCTCCGATGCCGAGACTCAAGGTGGACTGATTCTCCAGGGTATAGGTCAGCGATTCAAGGATCCAGTCATGGTCCCGCACCGTGGTGACTACTTTCCCGCCACGGTGCGGCCTGGAGAGCGCAATCTGAAGAGTTGAAGCGGTGCTGCCTCCGGGCTCCAGCCATCTGGTTTTCCCTTCGCGGGTCAAATAGAGGAGGTCGCAGAGGCCGTTTTGATCGAGATCGTGTGCGAGAATTGATTCGGGTGCGTCGAGAAAAGTTCCCCGCGTCGCGATTGAAATTTCCCGAAAGCTCAGTCCGGAGCGATTCCAGAATGTGCGATTCAACTCCATTCGGGGAGTGCCGAGGTAAAGATCGTCGTAGCCGTCCTGATCGAGATCGATTACGCCGAGAGCGCTGACTGCTTCGCGACCGTTGAATCCGAGTTCCTCCGTTGCGTCCGTGAAGGTTCCATCCCCGTTGTTTGCAGCAATCTTGAAAAAGTTTCCGCCTTCAGGATTCGAGCCGGAAAGGGCCAGGTCAATCGCTCCATCATGATTGAAGTCGAGAAAGTCCGCCTTGTGATGATCCGCCATGGCGAGCCCATGTGAAGCGAGGATATCTTCAAAGCGCCATGCGTCCCAGGTCGATGCGGGCCTGGGGATGAGAAGACGGTCGGGTTGTTCGTCGATGCCGACGAAAATATCGCTGATACCATCGCCGGAGAGATCGGCGCACTTGAGTTCGCGGACGCCGCGATGCACCCACAGCTTCAAGTCCCATGCGATCGGCTGGAAGGAACCCCCGCCGGTTTGATGATAGAGTTTCAGCGGATGATCGGAGCTTCCTTCCAGGAGATCGAGGCGACCGTCACCGTCATAATCGATCCAGGCTGCCGCGGTCGTGTCATTGAAAGAGAGCAGTCCGAGTCCGATCGTTACATCCTCGAAGTGTCCGGTCCCATCGTTCCGCAGCAAAGAGTTGGGAAACCCTTCCGGTCTGATCAGGAAAAGATCGTTGTCTCCATCGTTGTCGAAATCGGCGGGATAAAGTCGTGACCCGGCGAAAACGATACCGTGGCCTTCGAGTGGCACCACGGATCCTGTCTCCGCGATTTTGCTCATGCGAGTGCCACCCTGATCGAGCACTTCGATATCGGGCGTTGCATCAAAATTTCCAATCGTGTACGGCGGGATAAAACCGGACTCCCGTTCCGAAAACTTCACCGGCATGGTGTCAGACTCCGGAGTAATCGCCTCTCCCGGTTTCAGTGATGCGGGGAGTTTGTCGGGACTGATTTGCAGCGCCGAAAGAGCCAGGTTGAAGCGCCAGATTTCCGAGGGAGACGGTTTTGAGTTTTCATCACGCTTCATCGAGGTGACGAATTCGGTGAGCCACTCCCTGTTCCGGGGCGTCGCCTCATTGTCGAAGGGGAAGGCACCGGTCGGGAGACTGTCGTAAAGTTTGTCAGGAGCGGGTGCCTTTGCGTCTTTCGGGCCTTCTTCGGCGATCGCGGCGGCTTTTTCGGCGGCGAGAACCGCGAGAATGTCGGCCATGCTCTCGCCCTCGAAACGCTCGAGGAGTCGTTGATCGAGGCGCTCGGGGCGTGTTTCAGGAATTTCCGCAGTGTAGACCGGCGTCCGCAGAAGGGAAAAGGGAAGATTCCTGCCGAAGTTTGTAATCACCAGCGCGGCCACGAGAACGAGCGCAACGAGAGTGAAGAGGATGACCTTTTTCGACATGAGGCGTCAGTATATCCGCTCTCCGGTGAATGGACAGTCGCCAATTCAGTGAAAGTCTTTCCAGCGTTTCAACACCTCGAGGGCGGCTCCGGAGTCGATTTGTTCCCGGGCCATTTCAAGACCCCTCGCGAGATCGTCCACCTTTCCGGTGAGGACAAGGCCCGCCGCGCTGTTGAGGGTGACGAGGTCGCGCTTCGCTCCCCGGATTGTTCCATCGAGGATTCCCGTGATGATGGCAGCATTTTCCGCCGCCTCACCCCCGGTGAGTTCATCGAGCGAAGGTTGCTCCAGTCCGACCGACACGGGGTCGAAGGAAAAGTCTTTCCGGCTCCCTTGTTTTGTTTCCCAGATTCGGGTTTCACCGAGTGTGGAAAGTTCATCCATGCCCCCGGCATCGCCGGCGGAACCATGAACCGCCCAGGCGCGCTGCCTTCCAAGGTGTTGCAGGATGTCGGCATAAGTCGCGCCCAACCCGCCATCGAAAACCCCCACCAGCTGGTAATCGGGTTTCGCTGGATTCAGAAGCGGTCCGAGGATGTTGAAAATCGTTCGCTGACCCCGCTCCGCGAGCAGTTTCCGGACCGGCACCACGGCTTTGAAAGCGGGATGATAGAGTGGTGCAAACAGAAAGCCGGCTCCGACTTCTTTCACACAGCGCCCGAATTCCTCTGCAGGAAGATCGATGCGAATACCAAGTGCTTCGAGAGCATCGGCTCCGCCACTCTTCGAAGTGATCCCGCGGTTGCCGTGTTTGATCACGGCCACGCCGGCAGCAGCGAGAAGGAAGACGCTCGTGGTCGAGACATTGAAAAGGTTCAGCTTGTCGCCGCCCGTGCCGCAAACGTCGAGCAGCGGCCTGCCAATCCCGGCGCGGTCGAGTTCCGGTTCGACGGCATGGTTCAAAAACCTTTCTGCAAAAGCGGCGATCTCAGCAGCGGTTTCGCCCTTTTCCGCCAGCGCGGCGAGAAAATCTGCTTTCGAAGATTCAGAGACGGATTCATCGAGAATCATCTTCGTGGCGCGGTGCACATCATCGGGATCGAGATCCTGACCGTCGGCTGCTTTTTGAGTGAGGGACTCCATCTTGAGAGTGAACACCCAGCCTTCATGGTTGCCAACGGAGAAATTCTGTTTGAGATTTATTTGCGGCGCCGACGGTCGCAACTCCTCACATGTCCTCTGAAGATCCAGTCAAAGACTCCCTCAAGGGAAGCCTGATCCTCGCTGATCCGAGTTTGAAAGAGCCGACTTTCTTTCAAAGTGTGCTGCTTCTCACGGAGCATTCCGGAGAGAATGGCGCCCTCGGCTACATCCTGAACCGACCGATTGGAAGAAACGTCGGCGATCTTTTGAGTGAGGATATCCTTCCTCCGGAACAGCGCAACCGGCTCGTCGATGTCCCTGTTTTCATGGGTGGCCCCGTGAGTACGGAGCATCTCACTTTCGCGGCCCTGGGCTGGTCCGAGGAGGACGAACAACTGCAATTTTCCACGCATCTCTCTGCCGCCGAGGCTGTCATGTATGAGATGGAGGGATTTCACATTCGGGCCTTTGTCGGCTATTCGGGTTGGTCCGGAGGGCAGCTTGAGGGGGAAATGGAGCGGAATTCCTGGATCTCTCACAAACCCGAGCGTGAGATCATTGACCTCTCCAATGTGGAAGAGCTGTGGAAATCGATCCTTCGCGAGATGAGCCCTTACTACAAATTCATCGCCGACGAGCCTGAGAATCCGGGTTTGAATTGAGCATTACTTGCGGTTCGAAATTCCGCCGCATCCTGCTACATGACCTCGAGAATCGTCAAATCGATGTCATCAAGGATCGAGCCGCTGCTTTGTTCCATAAGCCGGGCGCGGAGCGGCGCCTCTGAACCGAGAACTGTGACCAGCTCTCCTTCATCGCTTTCCAGAGTCAAACCTCCGCCCGCCGGTGCGAGCAGGTAATAGACCAGCTCCCCGTCGCGTTCCGCTTCGATGAGGGCACCCGGTCCGATCGGGTCATCGAAATCATAGTCGGGAAACGTGGCGGCCTCCAACTGAGCGACGGCCTGCGCCAGTTCATCCGCCTGCTCTGCCTGACCTGCGGCAAGATAGGAAGCCTCGAGTCCCCGGGTGTCGTATTTACCCTCCGCTTTGGTGTCATCACCTGTGGCGGCTTCAGTGGCTCCGGCAAGTGCGGAGAGGGCACGTGCATACTGAGACTTGACGAGAGCTTTGAGGGATTCGACGAGGGCGGCTTTGTCCATGCGTGGAGGAGAAAAATTAAACGGTGCGGCGGTATTGTCCCGGCGTCATGCCGAGGACCGACCGGAACTGTCGTGTAAAAGCACTCTGATCGCAAAAGCCATATTTGTCGGCGAGTGAGGCGATCGATTCAGCCGAGTTTCTCAAATCAGCTGCCGCCGCTTGAATTCGTGATCGCAGAATGAACTCGCGCGGACTCATTTTGACCAGTTGCAGAAACTGACGATGCAGTTGCCTCTCGGAAATGCCAACCTCGCGGGCGAGTGTTGCGACACGATGATGTCCCGCAGGATCTTTACTGATCGTTTCGATGACGCGCTCCGCTGCCGAGAGGCCTGGATTGAACGGATTCCGGCCGGAATAGCTGCGCGTGATGCCGACCACACCGAGGGCCCGTCCTGCCGCATCGATCACGGGATACTTCGTTGTGGAATACCATTCGAGCCGACCCGCTTCGTCGAAAAGCACCTCGGCGTGGTCAATGAGGCCCTCACCGGACCCCATCAATTGCCGGTCACCCTTGACCAACAGATCCGCAATTGGTTTCGGATAGCGGTCGTGGTCCGTCGTTCCGACAATTTGGGAAGGGCGGGTCAATCCGAGCCGGTGCAGCAGCGCACGATTCACATGGACGAACTCGCTCCGGTCGTTTTTGACAAAAAAGCAGGTGTCAGGGAGGCGGTCAAAGAGCTGGCTCATTCGCTTGACGAGAGGTTCTTCGAGCAATTTTCCGATCCGGGTTCCTTTTGCAGGCATGTCCGAAAAATACCAAAGAATGTCAGCTTGTCACAAGACGGAAAGCTCCGTTTGCGGAACACTTTCGAATCATGAAAAAGCTCCTTTCACTTCTCGCAATGATTAACCTGTCCCTCTCCGGGGCGGCGGACCGGCCGAATATTCTCTACATCATGTCCGACGATCACGCCGCGCATGCAATCGGGGCCTATGGAAGCCGTCTTGCTGAGCTCGATCCAACTCCGACGATCGACCGCCTCGCGAAAGAGGGGATGCTTTTTGAAAATGCCTTCTGCACAAACGCGATTTGTGCGCCGAGCCGGGCCTCGGTGATCACCGGCCAGTATCCACACACGAACGGCGTCTATGACCTTGGCGGCGGCATTGAGGGCGGGCGGCAGTTTCTCGCGATCGAGATGAAAAAGGCCGGATATGAAACTGCGATGGTCGGGAAGTGGCATCTTAAAGAGGAGCCGGCCGCTTTTGATTTTTATACCGTCCTGCCGGGGCAGGGGGACTATCACAATCCGACTTTTCGCGTTCGTGGCGAAAAGGGATGGCCGAAAGATACGATCAAAGTGGATGACACTCATTCCTCCGATGCGATCACCGACATCACGCTGGACTGGCTCAAAGAAGGGCGCAAAACCGATAAGCCGTTCTTTCTCATGCATCACTACAAAGCGCCACACGATTACTTCGAGCACGCGGAGCGCTACAACGACTATCTGAAGAACATCGACATTCCGGAGCCGGAAAACCTCTGGCTCGAGAATCAGCCGAAGTTTGGCTCCATCGCCACGCTCGGCTATGAGGGTGAACTCATTCCTCACATCGGCACTTCCATCGGCTTGCGAAATCCTCGCCGCTCCTACGCGGTCGATCTCCCCCCTCTTTTTCCGAAAGACTTTCCCGCCGATTACGATCCTGCCAGTTACACCCAAGAGGAGATCAAGCGGATGTCCTACAACGCCTACCTAAAAAATTACCTGCGTTGCATCAAAGGCATCGACGACAACCTTGCGCGGCTCTTCGCCTACCTCGAGGAAACCGGCCAGATGGACAATACCGTGATCGTCTACACCGGCGACCAGGGGTTTATGTTAGGGGAGCACGATTACCAGGACAAACGCTGGATGTATGAAGAGTCGATGCGGATGCCCTTCCTCATTCGCCATCCGGAAACGATCCAAGCAGGTTCGCGCACCGATGCCATCATCGAGAATGTCGATTTTGCACCGACCCTGCTCGACTTTGCCGGCGTCGAAACGCCCGAATACATGCAGGGGGCGAGTTTCAAAGAAGTTTGCGAAACCGGAGCCGAGCCTGCGGGTTGGAAGCAGGAAGCCTACTACCGTTACTGGATGCACATGGCGCACCACGACAATCCCGGCCACGTCGGGATTCGGACGAAAACGCACAAGCTGATTTTCTACTACGGCTGCAACTACGAAGGCGCCTATCAGACCCCGCCGGCCTGGGAGTTATATGACTTGGAAAAGGATCCCCACGAGAACGTGAATGTTTATGATGATCCCGAATACTCAGCGTTGCGCGAAGAACTCAAAGATCGTCTCGCGCAGCTTCGCGAAAAGATCGGCGATACCGGCGAGGACTATCCCAAAGCCGAAAAAGTGATCCGGGAATTCTGGGATTACGACGGCGAAGATCAGGCTAAAGCGATCGAGATCTCAGCGGCCTTCAAGGCGGTGCGCGAGCAGGAACTCATCGAAATGGCCGCGAAGAAGAAGGCGAAAGCCAAGGCGAAAAAATAGGTTCGCAGCCTCGCTCAACAGGGTTAGGTCATCGACTCAACCCTGTTTGCCCCCACCTCACGACACCGCAAAATTGTCTGCATCGACGTAGGCCCGGATCACCGCTTCGCAGCCCTCGGGGCCTTTGATCGAGTTTCCGTGCTCCATCCCGATGATGAAATCGAGACCTTCCTTTGTCTGGCGGTCGTGGATGTATTTGAAGATATTCCGGTAGTTGATTTCTCCGGTCCCGGGCTCTTTGCGGCCGGGATTGTCACCCGCCTGGAAGTAGCCGATTTCGCTCCAGCTCTTTTCAATGTTTGGAATGAGATTTCCCTCCGTGATCTGCTGGTGGTAGATGTCGAAAAGGAATTTACAGGCCGGGCTGTCGACTGCTTTGCAGATCTGGTAAGCCTGTGGTGATTCGCGGAGGAACATCGTCGGGTGGTTCGCGTGTTGGTTGAGCGGCTCGAGGACCATGACGAGACCGTGCGGCTCAAGGAGTTCGCTGCAGCGCTTGAGGAGCTCGATGCAGTTGGCGGTCTGGTAGTTCCAGTCGAGCTTCAGGTCATAGGCACCGGGAACGACGGTCATCCAGGTCGCGTTGCAGCGCCTCGCGCCTTCGATGCCTTTCCTGATGTCATCGAGGACGAGGTTCCACGCATCTTCGTTTTGCACCGTGAAAGTCGGTTCGGTTGCGCCGGCGCTGCCGGTGACGACGAAGACCCCCATGGACATGCCGAGCTTTTCCATGGTTTCGGCGATTTCCTTTTGCTCTTCGGGAGTGCGGAGGAGGAATCGGTTGTCTTCCCAGGCGGTGAAGCCGCGGTCATGGGCGTATTTCAGTTCATCGGAGAGCGAGCCTCCGGCGACGTCAGCAAAGGTCTTGAAGTGTGGTGCATACTTCAGCTTGAACTGATGTTTTGTCATCGCGGCGTCCTGAGCGGAAGATGACGGAGCGGCGGCACCGACGGCGGCGATTCCAGTGGCAGAGGCGAGAAGGTTTCTTCGATTCATCCGAGGTTGGAGTTATGAGTGCAAAAGTTGTTCAATTGTCGCGGGAGTAATCTCTTCGAGCGAGTCGACGATAAGGCTGGCGCCCGAATTGGAAAAGGAATCCCGCGGATGAGTCGTTGTCACCGCGATGGCTTTCATCCCGGCGGCGAGAGCGGCTTCGATGCCGACATGGGCGTCTTCGATGACGACGCAGTTTTCCGGGGTGCGGTTGATTTTTCTCGCCGCTTCGAGGAAGACATCGGGTGCCGGCTTGCCGCGACTGACATCTTCAGCGCCGGTGTAGTTTTCCCCGAAGAAACGGGTCAGGCCGGTCGTGGCGAAGCAGACCTCGATGTTCTTTCGCGAGGTGGATGATCCGAGTGAAATCGGAATCTCCATGGCGGCAAGACCACTGACAAGGGCGACGACGCCGGGAAGCGGGGAGAGCCCGCCGCTGGCGAGGAGGGTGCGATACAGTTCCTCCTTTTGATCGCCGAGCTCAGCGATGCGTTCTTTTTCCTCTCTCGTTGTCCAACCGAAGACGTCGGGAATGCACATTTCGTTCCGCATTCCGAATGACTCTTTGAATTGCTCTTTTGTCAGAGGCAGGCCCAGTTGTTCGGCGAGTTGAAACCAACTGCGCTCGTGCTGGTCATGGGAGTCAATGATGACGCCGTCGAGATCAAAGACGACGCCATAGGGAGGAGGGGAATGATCAGGCATAACTACTTCGCGCACTATGGAATCGGTTTCCCGATTCGCCAAGCCGGAGTGTTCACGTCTTTAGGTTCACGCACCCCAGGTCGCGTCGAATCCACGGGTGTCGACATGGATGAAGGCAGGGTAAATGCCTATGCCACCCTTGAAAAATCCTTCTTTTCGAAGCTCTGTCGCCACGGCTGCGGCGGCTTCGGGTCCTTCACGAAACATGAGATCGAGGGCCCGGTTCTGCATGTGATAGGACTGCTTCGCGCCGGAACAGGCGAGATTGTATTCCGGGCTGCGGTAGGCGGAGTTGATGAGATTCAGCGGCGTTCCGAGTCGGTGGCGGATTTCGTCGGCAATTTTTAGCGCAGGGACAAGCCGCGGCCACATGTGGCGGGGCGGAAGCTCGTTGGCGACGCCGCCACGGATATTGCGGTGAGGCCGAATCACTTCATCCGCAGTGACGTAACGAAGTGCAAGGCCGTCGAGAAATACGCGGTAGTCAGCTTCGTCTTTGAGGACGTGGCGTTGCGTGAGACTCCGGTCGTTCCATTCGGCTCTAAGCTGATCATAGAGCCGGTCTCCGGCGATCCGTGCCTTCGCGGCCAGTTTGTCCACGGAATCCTTTCCTCCCCCGAAGTAAAAAGCGGCACATCCGCTGGCACCGGCCAGGCCCATCGCGGCGATGATGTGACGGCGGGAAAGTCGGCGGCGCGAGCCTGCCTTAAGGTCTTCAGGGGTATGATGGGCGTCTTCGGGCATGTCGGGAACAGGGTCGCTTTCTGATACGGATGAATCCGGGAAGGCTTTCAAAATTTTCGACCTTTCGTGGCCAACTCGTGTCAAAAGGCAGTCAAAGCAAACGAAAAATTGGAGGGTGGATCGTGCCCAAGTCGCTCCTTGATTGCCGGATCACTTTCGTGGAAGCTCGGGAATGCGATATCATTCCCCCGTTTGCTTCCTGGCCGCAGTATTTCTGTGTGTTTCCTGCGAAAAAGCCGAAGAAGCCGCTCCCGCTGAAGAGACTCCGATGGTTGAAACACAGGCTCCTGATCCGAAGCCTGAACCCGTGCCGGTTCAGCCTACCTACTGGAGCGAAGTGAAATTACATGAGGCCATCCGGGCTGCTAATCCCGGCTACACCGGGAATGGACAGTTTCAAATCGATGAGCAGGGGCAGGTTCAGGCGATCGCGCTCGACAACTGTGGAATGTCCGATCTTTCTCCCTTCAAAGGCATGAAGCTGATGGCGCTGTATCTGCTCGGGTGCGATGTGCCGGATATCAGTCCCCTTGCGGGCATGCCCCTCGTGGAGCTGTATTTGGAAGATACTGCAGTGAAAGACCTCAGCGCTCTCAAAGGCATGACTTCGCTCAAAAAGCTCTATCTCAGCGGCACTTCGGTGGAGGACTTGTCTCCTCTGAAGGGACTCGGCATCATGGAAATGAATCTCGTGAAGACTCCGGTGAAAGACTTGTCGCCGCTCAAGGGAATGCCCCTCCAGATGCTCTGGCTCACCGACACCCCGGTCTCTGATATCTCAGCGCTCTCCTCTTCACCGCTCGTGAGCCTGACATTGCATCGCACGCCCGTGAACGATATCTCTCCTCTCGCCAACACCGGTCTCCAGCGACTCCACATCGGCGAGACGAACGTGTCCGACCTCACTCCGTTGAAAGGACTTCGCCTCACCCGCCTCGTTTTTGATCCTGACGATATCAAATCCGGAATGGACGTCGTGAAAGCGATCCCGACGATTACGGAGATCGGGAGCAAGTTTGAAGACGGTCAGAATGATCTTAAGCCCGCTGCCGTTTTCTGGCAGGAGCGTGGCTGAATTCAGGTGAAAGACTGGCGTGGTTCCTCTCGTATCTGCCGTTCATGTTTCGTTCCATTTTCACGGTCAGTGGGTTTACGCTCATGAGCCGCATCCTCGGGTTTGCCCGGGATGTGCTCATCGCCAGGTATCTCGGTGCCGGCGCTACCGCCGACGTTTGGGTTGCGGCCTTCCGGCTCCCCAATCTCTTTCGACGAATTTTTGGGGAAGGCGCCTTCAATGCCGCTTTCGTTCCGATGTACAGCGGGCGACTGGAGGAGAAGGGAGAAAAAGTAGCGGATAATTTTGCGCGGCGAACCCTTTCCGTGATGGGGGTCATTCTGCTCGTGCTTTCGGTCGTGGCCTTCATTTTTATGAAGCCCCTGATGCAGGCCACGAACTGGGGATTCACGCCGGAAGACGGGCGTCTCGAACTCGCGGTTCCGGCGGGGCGAATCACAATCGGCTATCTCTTTTTCATCTGTCTCGTCGCGGGGGTGAGTGGCATTCTCAACAGTCGCCGCGTCTTTGCTGCACCCGCCTTTTCCTATGTGGTTCTGAATCTCGTTTTTCTTGCGGCCTTGCTCTTTGTGATCCCGGGGACGACGGCGGAACCTCTCACGGTGCTTTGCTGGGCGGTAATGGTGAGCGGTGTTCTCCAACTCTCGGTCGTGGTCGGTGCCGCGATCAGGCGAAGGGTAAACCTCACACCCCGCGCTCCGAAGGTGGACGCTGACGTGAAGCGGGTCGGCAAGCTCATGGGGCCCGGTCTTGTCAGTGCGGGGGTGCAGCAGTTTAATCTCATCATAGGTCAGGCTGTAGCCTCGTATCAGGTTGGTGCGGTCTCATTGATCTTTTATGCCGACCGGATCAATCAGTTGCCGCTCGGTCTTCTCGGGATTGCCCTGGGAACCGTTCTGCTTCCTGAAATCACCCGACAGTTGCGGGGAAAAAATCCGGAAGGGGCCCGCTCGACAATGTATCAGGGCATGGAGATTGCCCTTCTCTTTTCGCTGCCGGCGGTCGCCGCGATGATCGTGATTCCGGGGGCCATCATGCACGCTCTTTTTGTGAGTGGTGAGTTCACGGCGACCGCCGCGAAAGAGGCGGGATGGGTGCTTGCCGCTTTTGCGCTTGGAACTCCTGCCTATGTCCTCGCAAGAGTGCTGCAGCCTGCATTTTTTGCGCGTGAGGACACAAAGACTCCGATGCGATTTACGATTATTTCGACGGTCGTGAATTTGATTCTCGTCTATCCGATGTTCCGCTGGCTCGGACCGACCGGTTGTGCCCTCGCGACTTCGATTGCGGGATGGGTCAATCTCACGCTGCTCTGGACGGGATTGCGGAACGCTGAATTCATGACAATGATGCCGGGATTTCTGAGTCGTGTCGCGAGGATTGTGATGGCGTCCGTGATTATGGGGGGCGGAATCTGGTTTGCTGCGGAATGGGCAAAACCGTGGATCATGACCGATGGCGATTACATCCGACGAGTCGCCGTGCTGCTCGTTCTTGTCGTTGCCGGTGCGATCCTTTACTTTGCCGCCGTTTTTGCCACCCGGGTTTACACGGTCGAGGAATTGAAATCCCGTCTTCGTCGAACCCCGCGGGCGTAACTTTTGCGGCGCAAGGGACGTCTTAATAAACGCATGAGTATTCGAAATCGACTTCTGGTAAAAGGGATCGCCTCCCTCCTTGTTCTATGGGCGGTCGTTTTTGCTGTGGTCAAGGTTGCGGGATCGATGAAGCCCACGGTCGAGAAGCTGGAGGCCTTTGCAGAAGCGAATCCGCTCTCTGAGATCGAGGATCCCGACGAGCGAAAGGAAGTCATCGGGGGTATCGTTGACATGTTGAATGCGATGGAGCCTTCCGAGGTCGCGCTTCTTTCGGAAAGGAACGAAAACGACCCGCGGCGTCAGTTCATGCGTGAACTCACACCCGGGGAGCAGCTCTATTTTCTCGAACGCCGTGTCGGACGTGCTTTTCAGCAGATGATGATTTCCTTCAATGAGATGGAGCGCGACGAACGCCGGCGAATTGTCGAGCGAACTCTCAAGCGGATGAAGGACAATGCCGACGGAGGCCCTCCCGGTGCCCTCGATCGCGACGATCCCGAGCTCGCCGGAAAAATCGCGGATGCCGGTCTCAAGGCCTATTACGCGGACGCTTCCGTGGAGACAAAGATCGATCTCGCGCCGCTCCTGGAGGAAATGCAGCGGACGATGGGGCGTCTCGGGGGGCCGAACCGATGAAAGCAGGTTCCCGTTCATATCAGAAAGGGGTGACCTTGATCGAGTTGTTTATCGTTGTTGCCGTCATTGCGGCCCTCGCTGCAGTGCTCGTGCCGACGATGACCCGCGCGAAGGCGAACGCCCGTTCGGTTCAGTGTGTGGGGAAACTGCGGGATATCGGTATCGGGCTGAACCAATACTTTGCCGATCAGGGGATGATTTTTCCAACGATGGTCGCAGCGCGCGAGAGTCGGGAAGATGATGTCCCGGTGATCGATACCGTGCTCCTCGATTATGTCGGGGATGAGTTTGCTTTTCAGTGCCCGTCAGATCACGAAGGAATTTTTGAAGAGACGGGGTCGAGCTATTTCTGGAACAGTCTCATCAATGGTCAGCGGATGGGAAATATGGATTTGTTAGGAATGATTCGACAGGAATCCGGAATTCCGATTGCCTCCGATAAGGAGAACTTTCACGAGCATGTCGGAGACGGGGTGAATGTGCTCTACGCTGACGGTCACGTGACGAGAAGGCTTCAATTTGTGGTCGAACAGGAGTGATGCTCAAGGTTGATCAACTTTCCAAAACCTTTGACCGGGGGCGCCCTCCTGCGCTTGATGCGTTGTCCTTTGAAGTGAGTCGGGGCAGGATTTGCGGTTTGTTAGGTCACAACGGTGCCGGAAAGAGCACCGCTCTCGGTGTCATTCTCGGGATGGTGTATCCGGATGCAGGTGAGGTCGAAATCGACGGGTCGATTGTGCAGCGAAATCGGGAGAAGGCGATTTCAAAGGTGGGTGCGATCTTCGAAACGCCTTCGTTCTACGATTACCTTTCCGGTTGGCACAATCTGAAAATCTTCAGCGCTTACTCGGGCGGAGTTCCGGAAGCGTTGATGCATGAAACGGTCGCGTGGGTCGGGCTCGGGAAGCGGATCGGAGATCGTGTCTCGAAATACAGTCACGGGATGCGGCAACGTCTCGCCCTCGCTCAGGCATTACTTCCACGACCGGAGTTATTGATTCTCGACGAACCGACCGACGGGCTTGATCCGGAAGGGATTGTCGAGTTCCGGGAGCAGCTTTTTGAGCTGCGCGACCGGCTCGGGCTGACCGTTCTTCTCAGTTCGCACCTCCTGAGTGAAGTCGAACAGGTCTGCGATGAAGTGGTGATTCTTCAGGCGGGAAAGAAAGTCTACTCAGGAGCGGTTCGAGAGGTCGAAACAGATACGGTTCGCTATCGGGTCGAGTCGGCCGATTCAGCGCGAGTTGAAGAACTCGTCGGGGAGTTGGGCGGTTCGCCGGAAGGGGAGGGGCGTTTTCTTTTTCCCTCAGACAAGGAGGCGGACGGGATTCTTTCCTTCCTGGTTTCGCGAGGCGCGAAGATTCGCCATTTCTCGGTGGAAGAGGATTCTCTGGAATCACTCTACCTCCGCTTCAGTCATTCGAAAAAGAAGGAGGAGGCATGACTCTGTTTTTTCGACAGCTCGGCTGGGAGTTGTTTCGTCTCTTTGCAAGACGGCGAACCTACATCGGCTTCGCTTTGTTTCTTGCTGTCGAAGTGCTCTTCTATTTTCTCTGGACGCGGGAGCGGTCCGAGGAGCGCATGGAGGTGTTTATCGAAAGAGTCGCGGGTGGCTTCGATGATTATTTCTCGGCCCTGACCCTCGCCTTTTTGATCGTGGCCTTTACGATGCTGCTGCTCGGAGTGGTCTTTGTTTCGCTGATTGCCGGTGATATTCTCGCGAAGGAAACTGAGGATGGAAATTTACGACTCATTCTCGTTCGGCCGGTTTCGAGATTCCGTCTTCTCCTCGTGAAATTCATTTCCTGCCAGATCTACACATCGGTTCTCTTCCTTTTCGTCGGGACGTCAGCATTAACGGTAGGCGTGTTAGGGCAGGGATGGGGCGGGGGGATGCTCGTCTGGACTCCGGACCTGCCGCGAGTCGCGCTTTTCGAATGGGAGGAGGGAATAGCGCGCTACTATCTCGCGATCCTCGGCTACTCCGTGATCTACCTGCCTGTGACCGGGATCGCCTTCATGCTCGGTTGTTTTAAAATCAAACCGGCGGCGGCGACGATCGTGACGATTGCGATCTGTCTCGCGGATCGCGTTCTCTCATCGATTCCGCTTCCAGCCTTCGATCCGTACCGTGAATACTTCATTACCTCACGGATGGATGCCTGGTTGTTCCTGCTCTATCAGGAGATTCCCTGGGCGCGCTTCTGGGAGCAAAGTGCCTGGTTGCTGGGAATCGGGCTGACCGGATTCCTCATCGGCTGGCTCGTCTTCGAGCGTCGTGATATCAAGTCGTAATCAGGCTTCTTCCCAAACCTGCAGAGAATGGGCGCAGAGTTCGATGGAACCTTCCGACTTTCCACTTTCTCCAATCACCGCCGGAGCTTCGGTGTTGATCACCGAACTCCACTTGCAGATTGGGGCGTTGGGAAAATGAAAGGTCACCGCTTCAGATTTTGCATTGAAGAAAAAGAGAAGCGACTTCCCCGCGTCGAGCGAATGAATGAGCATCGCAAAGGCGCCGGGTTTCTTTCCATTCCAGTCGACGGCCGTTTTTATCTTTCCGTCAGGGCGGAGCCAGCAGACATCAGGAAGCCCGGTTTCGCTATCGATCTCTCCGGTGAAGAACTCCGTTCGGCGAAGCTTGGGATGCGCCTGACGAAACCGGAAGAGAGACGCGGTGAATTCCCGCATCGCTTTTGCTTCCCCTGATTCTTCCCATGAGATCCAGCTCAGCTCATTGTCCTGACAGTAGGTGTTATTGTTTCCGAGCTGGGTCCGAAGCCGTTCGTCTCCGGCGAGGAGAAAAGGAACACCCTGAGAACAGATCAGCGTGGTCAGGAAATTCCGGACCTGGCGGAGTCGAAGTGCATTGATCTCAGGGTCTTCAGTCGGGCCTTCGATACCATGATTCCACGAAAGATTGTGGGAGTCGCCGTCGCGGTTTCCCTCTCCGTTAGCGAAGTTGTACTTTTCCTCATAGCTGACGAGGTCGTGCAGAGTGAATCCGTCGTGGGAAGTGATCAGATTAATGCTGTGGGCCGGGGTCCTTCGATTGTGAGCAAAGAGACTTTCGCTTCCGGTGATACGCGATGCGAATTCCCCCATCACCTTGGGTTCACCTCGCCAGAATCGACGGGCGTCGTCACGAAAACGGCCGTTGAGTTCCGCCCATTGCGTTGGGAAATTACCGATCTGATACCCGTCGGGGCCGAGATCCCAGGGCTCGGCGATCATCTTGGCCTGAGACAGAACCGGGTCTTGATGAATCGCCTGAAAGAAGGCGGCGCGGCGATCAAAGTTCAACGGGCTGCGTCCTAACTCTACCGCAAGATCAAAGCGGAACCCGTCGACGTGCATTTCCTCGACCCAGTAGCGGAGGCTGTCCATGATAAGGCGGAGCGCCCGCGGGTGAGAGGCATCGACAGAGTTTCCGCAACCGGTCGAGTCCCAGTAGACGCCGGGTTTAGTGGGGACGTTATGGTAGTAGCAAAGATTGTCGAAACCCCGGAGGAGACAGGTCGGGCCGTCGATGCCGGCCTCGCCGGTGTGGTTGTAAACGACGTCAAGAATTACCTCCATGCCTTCGCGGTGAAAGGCTTTCACCATATCGCGGAATTCCGTGACGGGATCGCCATTGGAAGCGTAGCGAGCTTCCGGAGCGAAGAAGCCGATCGTGTTGTAGCCCCAGTAGTTCACCAATCCCCGCTCGATCAGAAAACCATCGTCGAGATGATGATGTACCGGGAGTAGCTGCACGGTCGTAATTCCGAGCTCTTTCAAATACTGAATACTCGCCGGATCAGCGAGACCTGCATAAGTGCCCCGGACTGAAGCCGGTACCGCGGGGTTGAGCTTCGAGAAGCCTTTCACGTGCAACTCGCAAATGACCGAATCGGTCATCGGAAGCCGTGGATGAGTGTCTCCTTCCCAATCGTATAGATCAGGAGCGGGAACAAACGCAACAGGAGCATGATGTCCGCTGTCGGCGGTATTGGGGGAGAGATCCTTCCTCAGAGCCTTCATCGAGGGAAAGTATCGGGAGGCACCGTCGATGTGCTTTGCGTAGGGATCGAGAAGAAGCTTGGCTGAATTGAAGAGGTGACCCTGTTCCGGTTTCCACGGTCCGGAAGCCCGGTATCCATATCGGGAGCCTGCGGGAATGCCCTCGACGGCAACAAAACGTGTATCGCCGTGGCGACCGGTGAGATCAATCCGATGAGTCTCGCGCCAGGGCGCATCCGGGTCCGTAAAGAGGCAGAGCGTGACCGTTTCGGCATATTGAGAGGAAACGGCGAAATTGACCGCGCCATCTTCGCGCGGAGTGGCACCAAGGGGAAAAGGTCGGCCGGTGAGAGCAACGTTTACTGAGAGTGGAGTTGTCACAGGGAAAAATCGGCCAAGATAGTCAGCTTTGGCGTTCTTGCCAGTGTCAAGGGGGCGGATACCCACTGTCCTTTGCTAATTGATTCAAAGAGAGGTGGTTCCAGCACAAAAAATGTACTGGCACAGTGAAATCTCAAAAATGAGAGGCTGAAATTTTAAAATTATCTAATTGGATGCAATTGTTATTCAACTTAATTTAAAATTCATGCAAGGTTTATTGTCTGGGGCGCTCCTCTGTTGATTCACTTTCTCAGGATTGGTGATCCTGAGAGCGGAGGAATTCGTGGTGAAGGATCGGACGGAGACGGTGTCTAACCTCACTGTCTCGCCTACAGGTTTGAGTGCGGGGGACACAGTTCTTTTTCAGGGGCGGATCGAGGCCGATTACATGGGGGTGATGATCGACCCCTTGCCGGCAGGCTTAACCTTCGAGTTTTCCGCAGAGTCTTCCCCTATCGCGACGAACCGGGCCTCGACTGCGATTCTCGTGGGGAGTCCTTTCGATGGAAACTTTATTCATGCCGGTTCCGCGATGAGTTCATTTTCCGGAATCACCTTCGCCCACACTTTTTCGGGAACGGCATTGAACAGCGGAAGGGTCATGGCTGATCAGATCAGCGTGATGTTTGGTGCCGGAACATTCTCCGGAGAGTTCACGAATACGGGGAATATCAAAGGGGGCAATGAAGGCGTTTTTGTAGTCGGCTCATTTGAAGGGACGGTTCTCAACCGGGGGACGATTGAGGGAACGCAAGGCTACGGGATCCATCTGATGCATGGCAATGGCGGCGTCGTCCGGAATGACGGCGGTCGCGTCGTCGGGGAAAAAAGTGCGATTTATCCCGGCTCGGGGGATGGTAAAGTTGTTTTGTCAGGAGTTTCACAAATCGTCGGGGGAATCGATGGAGGGGCGAATACCGACACGCTTCGTTTTGAAAACATGCGCGGCATCAGTGAGGAGAAACATGAGGAACTGCGGGCGCTCGCGGAATCGAATCCTGGTGCAGGATCAATCACGCTCTTTGGTGAGGTCATTGAGTGGAGAAACTTTGAGTCCATTGAGGCGGACATCAAGACTTTGAATTCCTATGAAACCCTCATCTCCACTCCGGGGCTTGAGGGATACGCGCGCGCACTGGACGCCGCCGAAGACATCAATGAAGAGTTTCTGGAATTCATGGAAGCGCTCAACGAGGTCGACGAGGTCCATCTTGATGCTGTGACCGAAAACACCTCCGGTCAGACGCTCCTCAGTGGATGGGACAGTTTCGCCCGCGAGCAGGACAGTCGGCTCTTCTCCTTCTTCGGTGCGCAGTTTTCAAGCCTCCGTGGCAGTGTCTCGGTGAAGTGGGGGCGTAAACGGAGCCAGTCGCGAAGCGTTTTTATTGAAGCTGCCGGAGGCAGGTTAATTCGAGGATAGGGCGGGGTTACGTCCCCCGTGGGGAGGCAATTTCCATTTTGTTAGTGTCTTCCGATCTTGTCCGCTCGGGTCAGGGCGATATCGACTCCAAGGAATTTCGTAGTCGAGCGCTTGGTGGTTACGCCGATGGTTGTAGAACTCCATCCCCTTCCCAATCCTTCCGGTGACGTCGGCCACAGTGCCGTAGCTCCAGAGACGCAGTTCTTCGTACTTCAGGCTCCGCCAAAGCCGTTCAATGAAGACCGGGGGCGGCCTTCCGCTTGTCCATCCACCGGCCTTTGCCATCCATGCTGACGCGGGCTCCGCTGACCTCCA
>JARGOP010000040.1 GCA_029233965.1 Verrucomicrobiales bacterium
CCATCACCGTGCCCATCGGCGGCTCGGCGAAAGCTCCGCTCGATGGCAAGATTGTCATCAACGATGAAGCCCCCTCCCGCTTCGAAGTCTTCACCGAGTTCGATTTCGGCTTCTACGATCAGGATGACCTTTCCACCGTCGCCCGCGGCTTCGACTCTGACACCTTCGGCAGCACCCTCGGCGCCGAGTATCGCATCTCGGATAATCTCCATGCCGGGGTCGCCCTCACTCACCAGACCAGCGATGCCGACATTACGGGCGGTCTCGGTTCCAGCGATCTCGAAGGCCAGATCTTCAGCACCTACTTCACCACCTTCCGCGGTGACTCCTTCGTCGATTTTCTCTACAGCTACGGCGACTTCGAAAACGAAGTCACCCGCAACACTCTCCTCGGCAGCTTCGCCCGCGGCGACACCGAAAGTGACAGTCACAACCTCTCGCTGAACGGCGGAACCCTGCTCCACCGCACCGAGAGCTTCAGCTTCGGTCCGACCGCGGGCTTCGACTACGCCACCGGCACGATCGATGGCGATACCGAAACCGGAGGTGGCGCAGCCAACCTCGTCGTTCCGGATCACGACTTCGAATCGGCTGTGACTCGTCTCGGCGCCGGCGCGAATTTCTACTACGACACCAAAGCTGGGAACGTCACCTCCCAGCTCCGTGCCGCCTGGGCTCACGAGTTTTCGCCGGAGAACGGCGTCGTCACCGCCGCGCAGCAGACGAGCCCCTTTGCGCTCAACGGTACGCCGACCGGTGGTTTCACGGCAAGTCAGAATCGGGGCCGGGTCGGCACCGACTGGCTTGAAATTGGCGCTACGACCCGCATCGAATTCGATGATTCCCCCCTCCACCTCGAACTGGGTTATCAGGGAATGATCGGACGGGACCGGGCGGTGGGACACTTCGGCAGCGTCCGCCTCGGCTACGATTGGTGAAATCCGGGTGACTGCGCGCGGCTCGCTTGCAGAGGTTACGCTCATCCCACCACGTAGCGGAACGATCGTTGCTTCGCTCCTCCTCCCCTTCGGACCTGCAGGGTTTCGCAGCCGCGAAAATCAGGCACCCTGGATCGCCTTCACGACCTCATCCTGTCCAATGAGATGATCAAGGATCGCGCGTGGCTCTCCGATCCTTTTGCTGACGCTCAACTCCCGCGAACGCTCGACGAGACGACGGGGCACCTTCGTGTAATTGTCGAGACGCTTCCAGTAAACGGCCGTGGCCGCTTCGAGGGCTGCGCGTGACTCCTCGCAATGTCCCACCAGCGACGGCACCTCAACTTCGCCCTCGACCTTTTCGAAGACACCGAAGAGATTTCCGGGCAGCACATCGAGCTTCACTTTTTTGAGCCCTGCCTTTGCCGCGACCGCTTCAAGAGTCAGGGCATCGAAACCAAAGAGATGGCCGTCGTGCCATTTGTGATCAAAGTGCATTCCGCCGAAAAGGATATCGGGAACTTCGATCCAGAAACGCCCGCCGACTTTGAGGTACCCCGCCATCGCCCGAATGTCGACGACCGGATCGGCAAGGTGCTCCAGCACTTGAAACAGGGTCACGAGATCGAAAGAGCCTTTCTCCAGTTCAGCGTCCTGATACATGCCGAGGAACACATCAACGTCGTAGGAGTCCTTCGCAAAATTCCCGTAGTTGCTCGGCTCAACGCCGCGCGACTCGCATCCAATCTGTGAGAGTAGATAGACCCATTCTCCCCCGCCGGCTCCGATGTCGAGGGTGCGCATGCCGGGCCTGATTGCCGCAGCACCGCCACCGTGTTTCAAGCGATGGAGAGCGACACCGCCGGCCCGATAGATATGCTTCAGCTTCGGCTGGATGACACTCTTGTATTCCGACCGGTAGTCCTCTTTGTAGTACTTGGCGAGATCCTCGACCGGCAGCGGGTCGACAAAAATCAGGCCGCTCTCGCGGGAGCGGACATTGCGAAGCGCATGACCTTCTCTCGCCTTGGTCGCGACGACTTCACAGTCATGCGATCCGGTGATCGGACAGGGGCGCTCGGATTGGACAAGTTCAAGATCGGAAGCCATAGGAAACGGGGCAAGAAATAGCACAAATCCAACAGATCGCGAGCATCCTTCAGCGCTAAATTCCGAGGGCTCTGCGTGGATTCACCGAAAAGACTTGTCGAACCTGTTCGTTCGAGAATCCCAGCTCCCGCTCCAGATTCGCCGCGACCTGAAAGCCACGGACCGTCGAGCCGGCCAGATTGGGTGATCCGGGTCGTCTCGCCACCCCGGCTTCATCAATAATTACCGGCGCCCCGGAAAGCTCATAGGTCCCCGCGCCAAGACCCGCCGCCATGATTGCGTCGGTCGTGACGATGGCGCGATCGAGACCGATGAGGTCAAAGAAGTTTTTCAGCACAAACCAGGGGACATGGGCCCCGTCCGGGATGAAACATAGCCAGAGCTGATCGGAGAGCGAAAGCGCCCGCTGGATGAAATTGTCGTGTCTTGGCAGATCGACCGGGCAGCCGTTTCCCAAATGGGTCACCATCGAAAGGCCGGCGTCGATACTCCGTTTCAGTGTTTCCAGATCCGGATTGCAATGACCGGCGGAAACCGTGATCCCCATCGCGCTGAGAAAAGCAGTCGTCGCCGCGTTTTCGTCGCATTCCGGGGCCAGCGTCATGAGCTTGATATGCCCCTGCCCCGCTTCGACGAGCCGCCGCGCATCTTCGACTGTGGCCGGAACGACCGCCCCGGCCGGATGCGCTCCAAAATACCCCTCGAAGGGGCTGATGAACGGCCCTTCGACATGAAAGCCGGCAATCATCCCCGCCAGCAATGGATCCTCCTCCCGGAAACGCACGAAGCGCTTCAATTTTGCTTCGAGGGCCGGAACCGTGTCCGTGATCATCGTCGCGAGAAATTGATCAATCCCATCCGCCTTCAACGCCTCGCAGGCCTTTCGACAATCCTCCAGGGTCAAATTCGAGGAGCAGAAGTCGACCCCTGCATACCCGTTTACCTGTAAATCAAAATACGCCATTTCGTTCCGTCCTTCACTCTGCCACGACCACGGGTGCTTCGGGAAGCGCATTCAGAAAAGCTTTTCCATATCGCTTGCTGAGGACACGATTGTCAAGCAGAACGACCAGACCTTCATCTTCCCCGCTCCGGATGAGACGGCCGACACCCTGGCGCAATTTCAGAATCGCCTCCGGGACGCTGTATTCCATGAACGAGTTCCCGCCACCTTCCTCGATCTTTTCGAGTCGTGCCTGCGTCAGCGGATGATCCGGCACTGCGAACGGGAGGCGCGTGATGATGACATTGGTCAGCGCCTCGCCCGGCACGTCGACCCCCGTCCAGAAACTGTCGGTTCCGAAGAGCACGCTCGTCGTGTCTTTCTTAAACTGCTCAATCAACTGACCTCGCGACTTCCCGCGGCCCTGCACAAGCAGCTCAAGATTCTCGTCTTCGAAGAAATCCTGCATCGCCTCTGAGACCCGCTTCAAGAGCGAATAACTCGTGAAGAGAACAAAGGCACTCCCCTTCGACAGTTTCACGAAATGGCGAATCCACTTGATGAGTGCCGCCTCATAGCCGGATTCGTTCGGCTGCGGCATCTCCTTGACGAGGTGAATCGTCATCTGCTCCTCATAGTGGAATGGACTTCCGATCTGGATCGCCTCGACCTCCTCCGCACCGACGCGCTGTCGGAAATAGTTCAGGTCACGGTCTCCGATTCCCAAGGTCGCGCTCGTGAAAACGCAGGGGCGGTTCCGTTCGAAGAAGACTGGACGCAGCAGCTCCGCGACATCGACGGGAGCGGCGTTGAGACTGATCGAATCGCGCTCTCCTTTCTCCACCCAATAGACGAGCCCCTCCTCGCTCTGATCGAGAAAGGTCGCGAGCGCGGCCCGGCAGTCTGCGAGGCGACGCGCGAGTTCGGTGAGTTCGCTCTTCATTGAATCCTCCGCCAAATCAGCAACGGTCCGGGCCCGGCGCCCCACTTCGATCAGTCCGGCGCCGAGGGTGTCCTCGACGAACTCAGGATCGCGAATCCGGAACTCCCGACCGTATTCGCCCCACTTACAGGTCTCCTCGATCTCCGTAAAAAAGTCGTCAATGTCATCGAGCAGCTTCATCGTTGAACGTCGCCCCTGACTGTCACCGGCGACGGCAAAGAGACCCTTCTTATTCTTCGGATTGAAGAGCCGGTGGAGATCGAACTTCATCCCGATCTGAGTCAGGTTGATTCCGAGCTGCCTCGCGGCGACCTGCTCCAGGGTGTGCGCCTCGTCGAAAATCAGGAAGTCGCCGGCGAAGAGAAACCCCTCGCCCGATTCCGTGAATTCCGCCTGACTGTTGAGGAGGGTGAAGAACAAGGTATGATTCACGACGAGCACATCCGCTTCCGCGACCTGCTTCTTCACCTCCTGGTAAAAGCATTTCCCGCTCGACCCGCAGCGACGCGGTGTGCAGACATGGGACTCGCTGCAGACCTGCGACCAGACTCTCCCTGACGGAGCAAAATCGAGATCACTGAGGGTGCCGTCTTTCGTTTTTTCGGCCCATTCCCAGATAGCCTTGAGTTCTTCCAGCTCTGAGGAGGTGAACATTTCCCCACCTCCCGACATCGCGATCTGAAGCCGGTTCGGACAAAGGTAGTTGCGCCGCCCCTTCAAGAGCATCGCTTTGAAGGGCTCATTCATCACCGACTGAAGCAGCGGGATATCCTTATCGATAAGCTGCTCCTGCAAATTAATCGTGTGCGTCGAGATGATCGCCTTGCGCCTTTCATCGATTGCCTTCCTTACTGCGGGAGCGAGATACGCGAGCGATTTCCCCACCCCGGTTCCCGCCTCGACCACAAGCGGTCGTTCCTCTTCCAGGGCCCGCGCGACGGCAACCGCCATCTGCTGCTGCTGGGGACGAAACTCGAAATCCTTGAGCTTCGACAAAGCACCACTCGACCCGAAAAACTCAGCAGTCGTGCGGGAAAGCGTCTCAGCGGAATGGCCAAACTCGGAAATCGAAATCACAGTCGTTAGCCATCCGATCAAACCCTGTCAGGTGCAAGATCAAACAGGGTGAAATCAGAACCTTTCCACGTCCACTTCGACGGTGAGGACCTGCCCTCCGCTGCCGACGAAGAGGCCTTTGAGAGGCTGGACGTCAAAGTAGTCACGACCGTGCGCTATCTTGATATGCTGGTGGGAGGGAATCCGATTGTTGGTCGGATCAAAGGCAAGCCAACCCGTTTTCCGGGAATAAGCTTCGATCCATGCATGAGTCGCATCCGCCCCCTGGAGCTTCTCCTGACCGGGGGGCGGGAGCGTCTCGAGGTAACCGCTGACATACCGCGCCGGGATTCCAACGCGTCGAAGCGCCGCAATCATGACATGGGCAAAATCCTGACACACTCCCTTTTTCAGCTTCATCAACTCCACCAGAGGCGTCGTCGTGTCAGTCGCGCCCGGGACGTAGGCAAATTCTTCGTAGACCCGGGTCATCAACTCCGAGACCAATGTCATGCTGTCCTTCCCCGGGGAAAGCGATGGCTTGAGAAACTCATCGATCCCGTCCACGAAAGGGCAGGTGCGCGTCGGGAGAAGGAAGTTGGCGAAGTAGACTCCGGCCTCGTCGTGATCGCCGGGGCGAAGCTTTTGTTTCTTATCATCCCAGGCCTCCTCACTGAGAGGCAACACGGGGTCACCCACCTGCTTTTCCACGGTGAGAGTGGAAAGCACTTCGAGACGGTCATGGGATCCCTGAATCTCAAAATATAGAGTCCCGTTGTGCCAATAGTCCTGACGATCCACGCGAAAAAACGGTGTCGGCGTGACGTCGACCCGGTGGGAAAGAACATTCTGACGGTCATCCTCCCGCGGGCTGAGATGGGCAATACTGTGGCAGATATCGATCCGGCCTCCGTATTGATAAGTCGTGAGGTGACGCACACGATAGCGATACTCTTTCATCGACTCTTCGCGTGGTTAAAATAGGTCACCGTCAGGTAGTCGGAGAGTTCGATCAGCGTGTCATTCAACTCGGTGAGGAGTTGCTGCACCTCTTCCTGCTTGAACAGTCCGGCCTCGACTTCAGCTATAAACGGCCCCACGAAACTCTCGAGCCGGGCACTCATCGGTTTCAAAAACTCCAGAGGATGCTCCTGTTGTGACGCGTTGGGAAGCTTGCTTCCAATATCGAGCAGTCGATCCAGCAAATGATGCAGGGACCTCGGGTAATCAGGCTCACCGAGGAGGAGCAGCATCGTCATCGGCGTATTGGGCGTTTTGTGGAAGCGGCGCTGATAGGTTCTGACACTGTCAAGGATGTAGAGAATGGACTCGTTCAGAAGGGAGCTCATGTCACCTTCAGCCCCGGATTTCAAGAGAAACGAGAGCAGTCCGCTGATCAGAGTTCCGCGCTCAATCCTCCGGCCGATGTCGAGCAGCGCCCAGCCTTCATCCCGGGTCATGCTGTCAAGATTCAACCCGAGGAAGGCCGAGAGATTCAGTTGAAGCCCGTCCAGTTCGGCCCCGAACTCAAAATGAGATTCTGACCCTTTCGTCATTTTGCCCCACGATTCGTAGCAGGTCTCAATTGCCATGATGCTGGCCGGTGACCACGACTCCCGCGTGACTTGAGCAGCGTGATGAAACCGCTGGAGATTATAAGGAATGCCCACGGTGCAGAGCGGATCGTGGAGGAGATCCCCAAGCGGGTCGCCCTGCGCTGCTTTCGGAGTGAATTCAAAGACATCATAGAGCGCCCGCATCAGAAGATCCTCATGCTGCTGCTCAAACGCCTCATCATGGGAAAATCCGCGAGTGCGACCATCGATGATTCTCGAGGCAAACTTTGCGACAAACTGTGCGCGTTCCGCGTAGCGACCGGTCCAGTAAAGATTTTCCCCGGTCCGGCTTGGCACAATGTAAGGGGCTGCCGGCAGCGAGGTATCGACCACCGTCGCAATACTGAAAGGCTCGGGAGTTTCGGAAGAACAAATCCAGACATCTTTGGAATCGCCTTCTTCGCGGGTTGA
Organism: Verrucomicrobiales bacterium; assembly: GCA_029233965.1. Lineage (GTDB taxonomy): Bacteria > Verrucomicrobiota > Verrucomicrobiia > Verrucomicrobiales > DEV007 > Arctic95D-9. Next base: position 7,018 of record JARGOP010000040.1, read on the forward strand.
GACGACAACACCATCCGCCGTACTCACCCTCCCCAGTCCTCCCGGCATCACGCTCGGACCATGATCGCTGTCGAAGTAGGAGAACATCCGGAGGACTGCTCCGCGGGGAACCAGTGATTCCCCCCGCGAAGTCGGAATCGTGGAAATCTGAATCTCCTCCTGACCGATATAGCCCGAAGGATTCGCGAGAATCGTCGCTTTCAAATCTTCGAGTTGCTCCGCAGAAAGGCGGCGCCCGTACAGGGTGCTGAACTCCGAATGAGCCCCTACCGATTTGATGACCATCGAAGGGAGGTTCGCAAGGACATGAGACAGGGCAGTTGGACTGCCACACCACCAACTTGCAACGGGCGGAATCTTCAGTTCTTCGCCGAGAAGCTCGCGACACAGTTTAGGCAGAAAGGGATAAAAGCCCGGCGATTGAAGAACCTCACTGCCGGGATGACTGGCGAGGGTGACTCCACCAATGCGCATGACTTCAAAGAGGCCCGCAACCCCGGGGCGCCCCCGGACATCTCTTTCGAGGGAGTCGATCTCTCCACCCGGCATCGTCTTCCAAATCACATCAACCGGAATCAGTCGACTCAGTGCTTTGATCCAAACCCTCCCCTTCCTGACCGTGAGATCCGCTGGATGCACACGGAGGATGCCGCAGTAGTTGGCCAGGAAACTGATCTCAGAGTCTTCGTCCTCCTCGGAGGAATCAACGATTACCACAAGTGGATTGTCCCCTCCCGATTGAGCCCGGCGGCTCAAATAACTGAACCAGTCAGTGAAAAACTGCCCGACGCGCCGCACGCCGCAACGGCGAAAGAGCCGCGGGAGGACTTTATTCACAACGGTTCTGTTTTCCAGGGCGAGACCGAGACCAAAGGGATGATCAAATCGATCATTGACGATGAAGGGTTGTCCGCTCGCGTCGCGCGCGACATCAAAGGCGGAAATGCCAAGACCAACCACGGATTCACCCGGAGTGAGGTCATGCAGAGGCCGGATAAAACCGGGATGTCCGAGAAGAATTTCGGCAGGAATCAGCTTCTCCCGCAGCATTCGCTGTTCACCGTAGGCATCCCTGAGAATCATCTCATAGAGACGGGTTCGCTGAGAAATCCCGTCTTCGAGCGGCTCCCAGTTTTTCGGGGAATACAGCCAGGGTATCGGATCCAGAGTCCAGCCCTCCGCCGAATCCGATTCCTCAAGGCTGGCCGGTCGATAGGCCAGACCCCGCTCCCGTGAGATCCGGGTCGCCACATTCCGCCAGTCCATGAGCACTCCGCTGCCATGACGACCGACCGACTCAAAGAGCGGCTGCCACTCCGACGCAATGCTGCCGTCAGCCGTGACAGACTCATCCCGCCGTCCCTCCAGAGGGGTATAACCGAGTGATTCCATCAATTGCTGTTGGTCCTGAAGAGTCCCGATCGGGGCAGCGCACATGCTGCGAACTTACTTGAAATCAGTCACTTGGAAACTGGAAGCTGTCCTTAAATCGAGCGTATGCGGAAACTCGCGACTTTCGTACTCCGGCGGGATCATTTCCACGACCTCACCTCCCTCGCGCTCGATGAATCGACCGGCGAGCGGCCCCTCCACGGCAGTGGCTTCAATCACCCCCGGGGTGTGTCCATCGTGCCAGAACCGGGCAAGTCTCCGGGCCTCGGCCTCGCGGGCGTTGACCGGGAAGGTTTCATAGCTTCGTCCGCCGGGATGCCCGACATGATACACACAGCCGCCCAGGGACTTGCGGTTCCGCGTGTCGATGATATCGATCACCAGCGTCGATTGCGCACTGATCGAAGGATGCATCGATGAGGGTGGATTCCAGGCTTTGAAACGGATGCCGCCAATCCATTCCTCCCTCACGGCGCCAAGGTGAAGCGGAACACGACGCCCGTTGCAGGTCACGATGTGCCGCCCTTCGACGAGACCCTTCACTTTGACCTGGAGCCGTTCCACCGACGAGTCGACAAATCGGGACGTCCCCGAAGCGGTCGATTCCTCACCGAGAACATGCCAGGGCTCAAGGGCGCTTCGGATCTCCATTTCAAATCCCTGACGTCTCACGAGTCCGAAACAGGGAAAGCGAAATTCCACAAACGGTTCAAGCCAGCCGCTGGAAAAAGGAATCCCGCAATCGGCAAGATCTTCACAGACATCTCGGAGATCATTTTTTACATAGTGCGGAAGTAAAAACCGATCATGAAGCATTGTGCCCCAGCGAATCAACTTATGACGATAAGGACGTTCCCAGAATCTGGCGATGAGCGCACGTACCAGAAGGCTCTGCACGAGTGCCATCTGGCGGTGAGGCGGCATTTCAAAGCCACGCAACTCCAGGAGGCCGAGTTGTCCGGTGCTGGAATCCGGAGAGAACAGCTTGTCGATACAGATTTCAGCGCGGTGTGTATTGCCCGTCAGGTCGGTGAGAAGATTCCTCAGCGTGCGATCCACGAGGTAAGGTTCCGCAACACCGCGGTGCAATGTCTCCAGCGCGATATCAAGTTCAAAGAGCCGGTCATCCCGCCCCTCGTCAACGCGCGGTGCCTGACTCGTCGGGCCGATGAAGAGGCCGGAGAAAAGATAGGAAAGACCGGGATGGTGCTGCCAGAAGGCGATCAGGCTCGCCAGAACATCGGGACGTCTCAGGAAAGGGCTCTCCGCCGGGGTGCTCGCACCGATGACGACGTGATTTCCCCCACCCGTTCCGGTGTGACGACCATCGAGCATGAATTTCTCCGCCCCGAGGCGGGACTGCCGGGCCGCTTCGTAGAGTCGCCCTGTGTTCGAGACGAGTTCCTCCCACGAGGAGGCCGGTTGAATGTTCACCTCGATCACTCCGGGATCCGGGGTGACCTTGAGATTCCGGACCCTCGGGTCCCGCGGTGGCTCGTAGCCTTCGATGACAACGGAAACATTGATCCGCTCTGCTGCCAACTCGACCGCGGCAAGCAGCTCAAGATACTCCTCCAATCGCGAAACGGGAGGCAGGAAGACATGCAACCGGCCCTCGCGGCACTCGGCTGTCAAAGCCGTGCGCGGGATCCATTCATCGTGGCATTCCGCAAGATCCCCGAAATAAGACGCGAGAGGATTCGGATCGAGCGCCTCCCAGTCCGTGTCCATCGGAGAACGCTCCTTGATCACATCATCAGCAGTCGCTTCACGAATCGAATCCAGGGGAAGTCGAAATCCCATCGCCGAAGCCCCGGGAATCAAAAACAAGGTCCCGCGTTTCAATTTCCACTCCGCAGCGACCCAGCGATTTGCGGTCTTGCTCACAAAAATCGGCAGGACGTAGCCGGTCGGAACTTCTAGCCCCCGTTTCTCGAGTTGCGCGAGAGTCTTTCGCTCCAGCGAAGCGGTTTCTTCATTGAATTCTTCAGGTTCCTCATGGACCGGAAGTGCCGCCAGTTTCCACCGGTAATACTCCACGTCCTCGCAGGCGGGAATGACGCAGTCATCCGCAATGCGCAACACGGAGGCAATCTCTTTCATGAGCCTGCCGCTGTCTTCCTGGGTAAATCCGCCCGGCTTGGCGGGATCTGCCTGAGTCGATGAAGAACGCCACATCGGGTACCCGTCGTTCCGCCAGAAAATGCCGTAGGCCCAGCGGGGAACCGGCTCTCCCGGATACCATTTGCCCTCACCAAACCAGATCAGCCCCCCCGGAGCGAACTCTTCGCGCAGCCGATGGGTCAGATCGATTGCGCGTTCGCGCTTCGCGGGGCTGTCTGCCGCGGTGTTCCACTCCCCGCCTTCCATGTCGTCGATGGAGACAAAGGTTGGCTCGCCCCCCATCGTGAGACGGACGTCGCCCCGCTTAAGCTTCGTATCGACAAGGTGACCCAGGGCATCGATCGCCTCCCACTCCGTCTCGGTGTACGGCTTCGTCACTCGCGGATCTTCATGCACCCTGGTTACAATGTTGTCGAATCCAAACTCGGTTTCACAGGGTTCCACACTTCCCACTACCGGAGCCGCGCTCGAAGGCTCCGGGGTGCAGGCAAGTGGAATGTGTCCTTCACCAGCCATCAGCCCCGAAGTGGGATCCATCCCCACCCATCCCGCACCGGGCAGATACACCTCAGTCCAGGCGTGCAGGTCGGTGAAATCCTGAGTGGGGCCACTCGGACCGTCGAGGGACTCTTCATCGGCATGAAGCTGAACGAGGTAACCGGAAACGAAGCGCGAAGCGATGCCCAGTTTCCGGAAGACCTGACAGAGCAGAAAAGCAGAGTCACGGCATGAACCCGACTTCAGGCTGAGCGTCTCGCCGCAGTGTTGCACCCCTGCTTCCAAACGAACCCGGTAATCAACGATCTGCTCAATCCGCTGATTGACCTTGATCAGAAAATCAATCGTCCGCATTGAATCGAGACCCCGGAATTCCTCGATCAGTTCGTAAAGCAGCGGGTCATGATCCGTCTCGATGAGATAGGGAGCCAGCTCAACCTTGAGACCATCCGGGTACCCTGACGTGTCACGGTAGCGGAAGGGAAAATTCTCCGCCTGCTCTTCGAGAAAGAAATCAAACGGGTTGATCGAAGTCATGTCGGCGACGAGGTCGACGATGAATTCCAGTTTCTTTGTTTTCTCCGGAAACACCAGTCTCCCGAGATAGTTCCCGAACGGGTCCTGCTGCCAGTTGATGAAGTGCTCTTCGGGCTGGATCCGGAGGGAGTAGGAAAGAATCGGAGTTCGGCAGTGAGGCGCGGGCTTTAACCGCACAACGTGCGGATGAACCGTAATCTCCCGGTCGAAGGTGTAACTCGTGCGGTGATAAAGAGCGACGTGAATCGACATGTAGGAAATTTGGAAAACTATTGCTGCTGCTGTTCTTCGATCTGTTGTTGCTGCTGCGCACGCATGCGGCTCGTGACGTAGGCCTCAGCACTTGTTGGCGGAGCCTCTTTCCGGAGCAGGAAGTAGCGTTGTGCAATCTCCCAGCCCATCTCGTTCAAGTCGAACTGAATCGAATCGACATAATCATGCAGTCCCATCTTCCCGATATCTTCGACCCCGGAAAAATTGAGCCTCGCGAGTAACGCCCCGGTGCTTCTCTCAGCTTCATTTGAGTAGTCACCGGCTTTGGTCCCGGAAACTTGATGAAGAAGCTCATCGATCTTCTGGACGCAATACCGAACCGACCTCGGAAACGTTGCGGAAAACAGAAGAAGCGCCGACGCGTTGGCAGCATCCACTTCCCCGCCATAACGATGGCGATGTTCGGCGGTGGCACTGCAGGCGCGGAGAATGGTATTCCAGGCGGACGAGACCTCCTGATCCGGAAGAAAATGGGGCAGATCAACAATCCGACTCGTCTTGTCGGCACGCTCCAGGTAGCCGCCGAGCTGTACGAAGGCAAGAACGTCGGTTCTCGGCAGCGAGGACCATTCGATTCCCCGAAAGAGAAGTGCCGAGCGGGTCGTCATCTCGCAGATTTTTTCGTGACGATCACGGTCATTCACATTTATCTGCTTGAGATCGAGCCAGAGCGAATTCACTTCGATCCACATTTCCTCCGAGATTTGATCTCTCACCGCCCGGGCATTTTCCCGCGCCTGAAAAACGCAATTTACGATACTGTCAGGATTTTCTTCGGAGCTCACCATGTAGGTGACAACATCCTCTTTGGATTCCTCATCTCCCATTGAGGTGACCTCAAGGAGCGGGTGCCACTCGTGACCTGTTCCAGAAAGCGACGAAGTCGCATCCAGCAGTTCGTTCTGGTGAGCTGTGACAAGACGCGACAGATTATCCGCCCGCTCAATGTAACGGCTCATCCAGAAAAGGTTTTCAGCAACGCGTGAAAGCATATCAGTTTACTCAGAAATTTATTCAGCGTCCCGCAACACCCAGGTGTCCTTACTTCCCCCGCCTTGCGACGAATTGACCACCAGCGAGCCCTTGCGCAGCGCGACACGCGTTAAGCCTCCTGGAACAACCACGGTCTCTTTCCCGGTGAGAATAAAAGGTCTCAAGTCAATGTGCCGACCTTCAAGAGAGTTGTCGCAAAAGGTTGGATGCCTCGATAATGAAATCACCGGCTGGGCGATGTAGCCGCGCGGGTTCGCTTTTACCCGCGTTCGAAAATCCTCACACTCTTCCTTCGTTGATGCCGGACCAATGAGCATTCCGTAGCCACCTGCTTCATCGACCGCCTTGATCACGAGATTCTCCACGTTCTCGAGGATGTATTTCAGATCGTCTTCCTTGCTGCCGAGGAAGGTCTCGATATTCGGAAGAATCGCTTCCTCCCCGAGGTAAAATTGAATCATGTCAGGGACAAAAGCGTACGTTGCCTTGTCGTCCGCCACTCCGGTTCCGATCGCATTGACGAGACTGACATTCCCGGCGCGATAGGCTTTCATAAGATTCGGCACTCCGAGCGTCGAGTCCGGTCGGAAGAAATTCGGATCAAGAAAATCGTCGTCGATGCGCCGGTAGATGACGTCCACCTGCACCAGCCCCTGAGTCGTGTGCATGTAGACCCGCTCATTCTCGACCGCGAGGTCGCGGCCCTCAACGATTTCGATGCCCATTTGCTGGGCGAGAAAGGTGTGCTCGAAATACGCGCTGTTGTACTGGCCGGGCGTTAAGAGCACGCAAATGGGATCGTCCTGTTGCCGCGGAGAAACGGTCTTCAGCATTTTCAGAAGCTCGCGGGGATATTGCGCCACACGTTCCACATTCAACTGGCGATAAAGATCGGGATACGTCCGCTTCATCGCGATCCTGTTCTCCAGCATGTAGGACACACCGGAAGGACAACGGCCGTTGTCTTCCAATACGCAGTAACGTCCGTCCCCATCCCGGATCAGATCGGATCCGCAGATATGAATGAAGGTATCGTAGGGCAACTTCAGCCCGGAAAACTCAGCGCGATAATGCTTGGAAGTTTTCACGAGATATTCCGGAACGATGCCTTCTTTGATAATCCGGCGCTCCGAATAGATGTCCGCGAGGAACATGTTCAAGGCCTTGATGCGCTGCCTGAGACCGGCGTCAATCGTGGCCCACTCATCTGCGGGAATGATTCGCGGAAATGGATCAAACGGAAAAATCCGCTCGGTTCCCTGTCCGTCGGAGTAGACCGTGAAGGTAACTCCCTGCTTCAGGAAAGCCCGCTCAAGAGAGCGGAGGCTGGCCTGCATTCGTTCGGGAGTCATGCCCTCGAAAAAGGCAGCTGTCTCAGCGTAGGACGCTCTGCAGGTGTTACTTTCGCGATCGAAAGCCTCATCAAAGAAGGCTTCTGTTTCGTAATTCTCAAAAAGGGGTTTCACTAACATCCAGAGCGTAGCAACATCAATGCCAAACCTAGAGTGCACCCTCGTAGACCGTAAGCAAGGAAGAAGCATCGACCGCCACCGGATTAAACTGGGCAGTCCACTGATTCAAGGCTTCCCCGGCCAGTTGCGGAAGCGCACCGGCGTTGACCCCAAGCGCTGACAGGGACTTATCCATCCTTGCCACACGCAAGTGTTCGTTGATGCGTTCGATAAGATCTCCCGAAAACAACGAGCGATAAACCTCCGCCACCTTTTCATCCCGGCGGTTAAATCGGATAACATGAGGAAGCATCGTGCCGACCGCCTGACCGTGCACAATGCCATATTTTGCCGTGAGAGGGTTTGCACAGGAGTGAACAATCCCGAGCATTGAGTTCTCGATCGCAGTTCCGGCAAAGGCGGCACCCAGTTGCATGCGGGCGCGTGCTCCGATGTTGTCCGGTTCCTCCATCACGATGTGAAATGCCGAGTCAAGAAGCTGCCAACCGGCTCTCGAATAGGCAAACGAGACTTCGTCCGCTTTTTTGCAGACAGCGGTTTCCAGAGCATGGGCCATCGCATCGATTCCGGTGTGAGCCGTCACCGCACCCGGCATCGTCAGCGTAAGCTCGGGGTCAAGAATCGAAACGCGAGCTGCTGCCTTCGTGTCGCCACAGGCCATTTTCGCGTGGGTCTCTGCATCCGCAATCAGGGCGAAACTCTGGCATTCACTCCCCGTTCCCGAAGTCGTGGGAACTGCAATCATCGGGAGCATCGGCTTCGTGGCTTTATTGACGCCCCAGTAATCCTTCATCTCGCCCCCGTTAGTGAGAATAAAATTGGCACCCTTGGCGGTGTCCATACTCGAACCACCGCCAAGGCCGACAATCAAATCGACATCGCCCTCCGCCGCCGCCGCGACACAGCGTGCCACATCAGTCGTCGTCGGGTTCTCGCGAACTTGATCAAAAATCACCACGGTCATGCCGCAGCCTCGCAGCGATGCCGAGGCACGGTCGACCGCCGAAGTCTTCGCGATGCCCGGGTCTGTCACAATGAGGACACGACGGACGTCGAGTGCCGCCGCCTCAACCCCGATTGTCGAAAGCTTCCCGGGACCAAAGACAACCTTCCCGCCGGGAATGTCCTCGAAATTCCGAACGCGCTCCGGAATATCCAAGCCGGCGCAGAGCGCCTCGATCGAGAGCGGGTCGGTTGACATCGGGGATACCGTGACCGATCACGCGGTCTCTGCAAACGCGAAGGAACGGCGCGTATACAGGAACTCAAAGAGGTTGCCTTCATGGGGCTGGTTCCAGCTGATCCGGTTCGTGGGCACATTGCCGACGTTGAGGCGCTCGATGTGCGGACAATCAAAAAGTTGGTTGATCCACTCGATGTCTTTCGTCACCGCAGTGAGGACGAGAGAATAGCCGACCTTGTCGAGCACCTCCGCCTGAGGGCATTCGACGACACTCGCGAAAGGAAAGAGGAACTCCCGAAGCGCGAGTTCCTCGTCGAAGGAGTCGACGCGAATGATTGTCGGCTGAAGGTAGTTCATGCCGTCGCGAGTCTGAAACCGGTCACCCTCTCGATACTGAGCGGTGACATCACGGGCACCTTTGGACTCGAGTCCCTGCTCGACGGCTTCATTGATCCACTCCGCAAATTTCGGATTCGCAAAACCGGAGAGCTTCGCGTCAGGGTCATCCTGCGCGAGCGGCTTGATCTCAGCGAGGCGTTTTGAAATCGCCTCTGCAATCTCGTCACCGTATTTCGGAACGACGATCGTCGAGGTGCAGATACAGCTGCGACCGGAGTTCGCGGAAACGGACTCGACCATCGAATCAACATACTGCTCCCAGTTCTCAATTTCGTCCTCACCGATCACAAATTTCGAGTATCCCGTCCCGTGTACTTCGACACGCGGATCATGCTCGTGCTGCTTCACGGTAGAGTCGTCGCCAAATAGCATGACCCGGCCGGCACGTCGAATGATCGCCCCGGACCCATCATGCTGCGTCGGATAAAGACTGAACGCCTCGGGAGGACAACCTGCCTTGATGAACGCCTGAATGATACGCCACGGAGTCCACGGCTCTTCGCGGCCCGGCTTCAGAAGCACCGGAACCTTCATCGCAATCGCCGGGATCCAGAGCGCGTTCACTGCCGGAGAGTTACTCGGAAGAATCACCGCAAGTTCTGTCGTCGTCGGGGAAAAACTCACCGGTGCCCCGCCCTGCTCGCCGTAACCTTTGTCGAGAACTGCCCAGTCGAGACCGCGGGTGAGCCCCTGAAAGATGTCGTCAATTTGACCAAAGATCCCGCCGAGGCGCGTCATATTCATGCGGATCAAGGCATGAGGAAGACCACTCGTGGAAGCGAGGGAGAGCACGTAGTCCTCGGGAGACTGAAGCGCGCCCGTGGTTCCAATCGGAAGGTCGGCTTCGAGGAAATACTCGCCTGCTTTTTTCGTGATCGCGACTAACTCTTCGCAGCTGAACTTCTTCAGGGCCTCGCGAGCGGAACCCATTTTGTGCATGTCGTATTTGATCATGTCCGCACAGGCGAAACTGATCTCAGCGGCGGCTTCGTCGGTGCCGAGCTTCGGGACAGTCTGAACGTCGAGGCTCTGGTAGACTTTCCCCTGTCGGAGAACGGGAATATGGTGGGGTGCTGTCATAACACTGAGGGGTTACGCTTAATACACGCCTTCGATCACTGTCTTTGTCAGGGCGCCGAAAGGACGAACGTCACCGACTCCGTCCCACGCATACCTGGCATGAGGCTTCCGGCGAATCGCCTCATCACGCTCAAGGAAACGCGGCATAAAGAATTCGTGCGTCAGCGTCGTCAACTCGACGCGGCCGTACTCGCCGTAGTCCTTCGTGATCTCGGTTTTTTCGGGATCGACGATCCGGAGAATCGCGCGGGGCTGCGGCGCATAATAGGTCACGCTGTAGTTGTTTTCCGGGAGTTCCTCGGGAATCGAAACCGCCAGTCCCATCAGAGTGTTGCCGTAGGTCGGCACGAAGAGCGCCTTATTTTCGAGAACCTCTTCCTGGAGAAATCGGACATACTCGGGAGTCATCGAGGTGCCGCCACAAAAGCAGCCTTTGATGCCGTGATCGGCAATCGAGATGCGCTCACCGATCGACGCGAGAAGCTTCGGTGTCGTGAAGATACAGGAAATATCGCGGTGCTTGATGATTTCGACCGCCTGAGCCATGACGTGCGCCTGATAGCGCTCCACCTGGTCGAGTTCCTTGCGCCCGATGAGGCGCTTCACCCAGCGGGGGTCGAGGTCGACGTGGTAGCAGCTACCGCCCCGATGATTCGCGAGGTGCTCGACGGCGAGGCGGAGACGACGCGGGCCGGTCGGTCCCACCATGATCCAGTTGCCTCCTTTAGGAAAATACTCATCACTAAGCTGATCGGAGAACTGCTCGTAGTCGTGCTTGTAGTCATCCCAGCCAACCCGCTGTTTGGGAAGACCGGTCGTGCCACCGGTTTCGAAGATGTTGAAGGGACGGCCTTTGTAGGCATTCGGAACAAAACGCTCGTTCTTTTCATCGCGTAGCCACTCATCCTGGAAATGAGGGAATTTCACAATGTCGTCAGAGCACTTCACTTCTTCGCGGGGGTCCCATCCGGCTTCTTTCATCCAGTCGAGCCAGAAAGGGGTTCCGGTTTCTTCTGAAAAGTGCCACGCCATCATTTCGCGGACACGGTCGTCGAGTTGGGATTTAGCTTCGTCAGCGGTCATGTATTGAGAAGTTGAGTAGAAAAAAGATGAGAGAAGTTGAGAATGAATTTTCTCAGGGGAAAAACTTACGAATGGTTTCGTCAGACGGTTTCTTCGTGAAAAGAGAAACCACGATCAGGGAAACAGCCCCGACCACGAAACAGATCGCAACAGGCATTACGCCCGCGACGGTGTATTCGTGACCACCTGACTTCAGGAAGAAATAAAGCCAGCTCACGGCAACAGCGAGAACGCAGGCATAGGCACCCGCTTTTGTCGCGCCTTTCCAATAGAGCGCCCCGATCACGAGCGAAGTCAGAGCGGAGAATCCGGAAAAGCTCCAGATCGCGAGGTCAAAAACGTTCTGCTGTTTTTCCAGGTAAAGCGAAAGCCCGTAGGTGAGGAGGACAACCGCGACCACGAAACCACGGGCTATGAGGACGATCTGCTTATCGGTGAAGCGGTCCCTGCCGACTTTGTGTAGCACCACATCGTTCGTGAAGATCGTGCCAAGGCAGAGGAACTGGGAATCCAGCGATGACATGATCGCCGCAAGAATACCGGCCGTGACCAATCCAACAATGATCGGATTCTCCACGAGAAAGCGCAGTGTCAGGCTCAGAACAGCACCGACACTTGAGTCGGGCAGACCTTTCATGATTCCGACCGCCGCCGCAGGCCATGCCTCGCTTGGTGTCGCATTGAAGACCCCGGTCGCCCAGAGACCGATGAGAACACAGGGCACCCAGACGATCGCAATACAGATGGGGTGGGCAATCACGGTGAGCTTGAATGACTTCGCACTCTTCGCCGTGAGCCAGTGCTGGAAAAGGTGCGGGAACATGCCCACCGAAAGCGGGATGAACATGTAGGTGAAAAAGGTAATATAGGGAAAGCCCACCTCCCGAATCGAGGTGCCTGCTTGGCCCACGATTTCGAGTTCACTCGGCGTTCGGACGAGATGCTGCGGGTTCGCCTGGGCAATCGCGGCACCAAGTCCGCCGAGCTTGTCAGAGAGCAGATAGAAAGCGAGAACGCCCATGGCCATGAAGACGAGCGTTTGAAACGTATTCGCCCATGCCGCCGCGCGTGAGCCACCCGCAAAGATGTATGTGAGAACCACTCCGCAAATCACGATGCCAATGATCCAGGACGGAATCGATCCATCGGTTGCCGCAAAAAGCTCCGGATACATCCCTTTCGAAAGCGGCCCGATAACCCGGTAGGAACCAATCACACCGATCAGGAGATAGGGAATGACTAGCAAAACCAGAATTGGAAAAAGGAGATAGCCGAGCCCGTTCGATTCAAACCGTCCCCGGAAGAACTGAATCTGGGTGACATACCCTTCCCGCTTCGCAATCGCCCAGACGCGAATCCCGATGAGAAAGAAACAGGCGGCGTGGACCAGACCCGAGGACGAGGCCATGAGACCGTATGTTCCGACCCCCTGCTGGAAAGCTTTGCCCGTCGACCCGACCAACGCGAAGGCCGTCATTGTGGTCCCGAAAACCGACATCAGGAGCATGAAGGGTCCGATCGAGTGACTGGCAACGAAGTAATCCTTGGAAGTTCCGCGGAAGAGCCGACCACTGAAGAGCGCCAGCGCGAGCAAAAGCCCGAGGTAAATCGCCAGAACAAGAAGCGGCTTGGTGGACACCTCTGCCGGTGCCTGAGCGAGTAGTAGATTCATGAAACCTGAAATAAAAAGAGCTGGACCGTCCGTTAGACGGAGTTCATTCGGCAATCAAACAGGGGTAAGTCCCGGACATGCCCCTGATGAACGGAGCCGCGAAAGTCACCCTGCGAGCTGATCAATCGGAGTCAGGTATTTCGTCCGCCCATGCCTCAAGATTCGCGGGCCAGGCAAACTTGATCACCAGTGCCCAGAACGTCGCGGCGACGAGCGAATAGGCCGCGTGATAGGCAAGGCCGACAGGCATGAACCCGAAAACAAGATTCGAGTTCGCCCAGTTCCAGCAGTCCTGGTGCAGGACCGCCAGAATCACGAACAACGCGATGATGATGGTGGATCTTTTCATGAATGAAGCGGCCCGAAAAAATCAGGGTTTCACCTGCGCGACTGCTACGGACTCACCACCCATTTCGTAAGCGTAAAGGTGAGTCTGAGTCATGACGTAGAGGGTTCCGTTTGCCACGATAGGCGTCGCGTAGATAGGAGCAGGATACCCGACGATGTTGAGCTCCTCATACTCTTTACCGGCCTTGAGAATAACAAGCTCACCGTCTTCGTTTCCAAGAAGGACCTTGCCGTCCACGACAAGAGTCGATCCCCAGATGTGGGAAAGCGTATCGTGCTCCCAGTATTTCTCACCGGTCTCGGCATCAAGGCAGAAAAGGCGACCTGAGTAGTCCGCAATGTAGACAAATCCATCAACGACAGAAGGCGTCGAGATCGTACGCCCGATCTCTTTGAACTGCCAAACTATCGCGTCCTCGCCGGTTCCTTTCGACGGGTCGATACAGGTCACCGCACCGACACCTTCGCCATGCTCGGGATCCTGCCCGATCGCAGCGTAGACCTTACCTTCGTAAATCACCGGAGAGGAAATGATCTCGGACGGACCGGGGTAGGTCGCATACTTGATCGGTTCACCCGCTTCGTCGAATCGATACTCCTGCGGGCAGCAATCAACTGCCCAGAGTTCTTTGAAAAGATTAAAGGTTTCGTCACCGTCCTGCTCTTCATCGAACTCAGCAGCGTGAAAGCCGTAGGTGAATCCATCACCGGCACCGAAGACCACCGTGGGATTACCGGCGAGGTCATTGCTGAAAGCAGGCGACGACCAGTTACAGTGCTTGATGCGCTCGCTGATGCCGCTTGCTTCCTCAGCGACCAGTTCACCGGTCTCTTTGTCGAGGGCGATGAGGCTGGGACTGTACGGGGCGGGAATATTGATGTGAGACCAGTCCACCCCGTTCGAAGTGCTCGCGAAAACGTATTTATCGGAAATGACCACCGAACTGGAGGTGATGTTGTGCGGGAAAACACCGAGTTCACTTCGCATGTCATATCCCCAGACAATGTCCGCACTCTTGTCAGAAAGCTCTGCAGGCTCAACCTCATTCAGCTTCTCGAGGCCACCGTTCTTATACTTGGCCTCATCCTGGAATGGACCGTCATTGCCATCACTCATGCCGTAGACATCGAGGCAGATCACCTCACCACGGTTCGTGATAATGTAGCCATACTTACCGTCGACGACGAAGGAGGAACAAACGCCGAGGAACTCCCAGTCGGAGACCTTGCCCGCGTCAAGCTTGGGAATGGAGAATTGCCAAAGCAACTCACCGGTCTTTTCGTCAAAACACATCACGATGCCCTTGTCGCCGGTGATCCAGTCGAGGCGGGGTTTCTCGTTGTTCGTCCCGATGTAAACCCGACCGTCTTTCACGGTCGCGGTTCCGTAGGCCTGAGACCCCATTTCGGCAACCCACTTGAGATGCTTGGCGCCCTCGGTTTTGCCTTCGTCGTTGAACTCACCGGAAGTGAAGTCAATCGGAAGCCCCTTCGCTGGAGACATCATGTTATTGCTGCCGTCGCGGCCCCACTGTGGCCATTCGCCACCGCCGGGGGCGGATTCTTCGGCGTGAGTCATTGGCAGGCCAATGAGCAATGCTGCGCTCAAGAACGCGAGCCTGATCGTTTGAAGCATGATTTTCATGTATTCTGTTAGTTGGAGGTCGATTTGGTTATAAATGAGTTGGCCGCTGGTCCTTCTTCAGTCGTTCGAAAAGACACTGATGTTGTCAATGAATACGGTCTTCTGACTCTGGGGAGCAAACCCGAAGATGCCGGGAGCCCCCTCCTTGTGAGCACTCTTGTGCTCGACTTCGATGGTCCACGCCTCAGGCTCGGGATCGCCTTTCACCCAGGCTTTACCCCGGATCGTCCCGGTGCCGTCTTCGGCAATGTCAACGCGGGTCTTGAGAGTATACCATTTGTTCGCCGAGATCGGGAAAGGAACGGATTCCTTGACCCGCTCATGGTTCGAGCTGACTTCGAGAATATTGGCATTACCGACCAGAGAAATGATATAGCGCTGGTTGATCAAGCCGACGACCGACTTGATGCGGCGGCTTCCGTCTGTCATGACATCAGCCTGCACCGTGTAGTTCGACAGGTTGGGCTCGCCGATGAAGGAGAGCGAACGCTGGAAAAGAACGCGGTCCAGCGTTTTCGAAAGCACCTTGTTCCCATCCTTCTCGATCACCTCCCACTTGAGGCGGGCACCGATCCAGGGAAGCGGCGGAAAGTCGAACTCACGACCGGCGACAGATCCCATCGGCTTCACGCCGAGCGTGTAGTTCTCTTCGAAGTCCTCGGCGTAGGGCAGATTTGAAATGACACGTCCCCGCAGGATTCCGCTGAGGTCACCGGAAGTCGCTTTCCAGGCGCCGGCTGAAAGCGCGGCATCGTCTGCCGCGCTGATGGTGTTGCCTTCAAAAGAAGCATCCATTTCCGCTTTCACCTTGGCGGTGGGGGGAATGAACGTGGCCCAATCAGCACTGTCGATCGTTCCCACGTGATTGCCATTGACGTCGAGAGTCCGCAGTTTAACCGTCATCGACTCGCCGGAGCGAAGAAGGACGTCACTTGGAACAGGGAGGATCTTCGCTGCTTCCCCGGCTTCCGGCATCACCGTTTCGGGGGCTGCTGTATATTCGATGCCGTTGTTTCCGATCTCAAAGGCGTACAGCTTTTCCGTCGTGTGCACGTAAACGCGACCATTACAGATTGAAGCGGAACCGATGCCATTGCCTTCCAGCTCGATCTTATTCTCGATCACCGGCTTGTCGCCCGTGATGTTGATGACGTAGAAATCGCCGGGGAAAGTCGGAATAAAAAGACGCCCGTCAGCATAGGCCGGTGACGCGTGCAGCTGAGAGTTGGCGAGCTTCTCCTCCCAGAGGATCTTGCCGGTATCGGCATCAACACAGAAGAGGGATCCCGTTTTGACCATCTGGTAGATCCTGCCCTCGTGGAGAAGCGGAGAGCTCGTGAACATCTCCAGCGTCGTGCGCCACATTTCGTGATCCTGACTGATGCGGGGAGCCCCGCCCTGCTCAGGATCGACCTCCCCCCCGGTGTTATCGAGGTCCTCAGGAATAGAGAGGCGCACCATGCGACCCATCTCAGTTGTATCGAGATTCTCCTTGCCGTGAATGGCGATAATCGTGTTGTCGTGGAGCACGACCGAACTGTTAATTCCGCCCTTGGAAAGCTGGAAGCGGTAGAGCGCGGTTCCATCCATGACGTTGACGCAGACAATGTTTCCACATCCGGTCGAAGCAAAGAAAACGCGTTTGCCGTCGCGAGTGTCGAGATAAGGAGTCGACATCGAAGTGTCTTTCAAATAAGGAGGACCAACGCCGGGAGTCGATGACCAGAGGAGTTCTCCCGTCTTCTTGTCGAATCCGAAAAAGCGGTCACGGGCGGGACCGTCAGCGCCCCAGTAACTCGTGACTCCCCGAATGATACAGACATCACCATCAATGACAGGTGCACCGGCGCGTCCATTCGGGAAAGTGAGACGACCGAAACGCTCCATCATCGAAACCTGCCAGACCTGGTCACCGTCTTTCGTGTAGCATGTCACGAGACCGTAGGTGGTCGCGACGATTACATTCTCTGTCTCAGGATCGATGGCAACCGCACCGATCGAGTAGCGATTGTAAATCGTGTCGGAAAGGAAGTCGTGCGTGGCGCGCTCCCAGATGATTTCACCCGTCTTTTCATCGCGCGCCTGAACCACCTCTTCGAGATCCGGTCCGGTTCCACGGTAGCCCCACGAATAGAGACGCCCCTTGAAAATTACCGGAGTGCCCTGCCCGGCAATATCGTCGGTCCAAACCGGCGTCTCGTTGAATTTGAAGTCTTTGTATGTCTCAAGGCTCTCTCCGGTTTGAAGCGGACCACGCCATGAAAGCCAGTTCCCCTGGTGGATATCAGCTCCCTCGGAAAGGGCGGAAGCTCCGGCAGCGACGATCGCGATAAGTAAAACGCGTTTCAATGGATTCATAAGAGATCAGTCCAGAATTATTCTGAGAGTGCCCAACGTTAGAAGGATCAAAATTAAGTCGCAATGCGATTTTAGGTCGAATTCGCGTAAATTAGCAAAACTAATCTTAAATCGAATCATCTCCGCTGTTCCTCCGGAAACGAGTGCTTTTCAGGAATAATTGATTCGTTTCACTAATACGCCTCCGAAGCAATGCCTCCTCACCGGGCATTCAATCGACCCGCAGGGTTGAACGTGAGCGAAAACTCCGCCGTGCCCGATCTTTTTTCTCAACCCGGTTGTCACAAAAATAAAGTCAGTCGTCAACAGGAGGAGAAGGATGCAGATTGTCACTATCAGCGCCACACCGGACAACCTCGGGCTTGACCCCCGCAGCGACAGAGACTTCACCGAATTGGTGGAGCGGCATCACCGCGAGCTGTTGGTCTACGCCCGCGCCCTCACCCGGGACTCTGCCACCGCCAGAGATATCGTGCAGGAGGCCTTCATTGTTGCCTATGACAAGGTCAACACCTTTGATGTCACCCGTGACTTTGCAACCTGGATGAGAGGGATCGTCCGGAACAAGTGGCGGGAGTGGCTCCGCAAGAACAAGCGCTATGCCCTGACTGATACCGAAATTGCTCAGATTGATGCTGATGTGGCCGCGTGGCAGTCCGGGAAGGCTGAGGACGAAAGCGATCTCTTTGAGGCGCTGCGCGATTGCCTCAACCGTCTGCCTGAGAATCTCTCCGAAGCCATCACAGCCTGTTACTTCGAAGGTCGCACCGGCGACGAAGCGGCTGACCACCTCGGGATTGCTCCCGCTGCCGTTCGCAAAAGACTTCAGCGCGCCCGGGTTCTCCTTAAAGAATGCCTCGATCGCAAAATCAACCTTTCCCCTTCCGGACCATCATGAAAGACCAACCACCTTTCCCTTTCGAGGACCCTTCTCAGGAGCGGTTCATTGACGCGGCCATCCGCGAACATGTCCGCATCGGAGCCGCTGGCGGAGACTCCGATCTTGTCCGCTCCATTCTCCTGGAAACGGTGGAGCGCCAACGACCTGCCGCCCTTCCGGCGCCCGCGAAAACAGACGACCGCAGACTCTGGATCGCAGGAGTCGCCTCCGCCGCAGCGATTCTCGCGGCCCTCGCCACGCTTCTCGCCGTGCTTCCTTTTCGTTCCTCCCCGCGGGACATCGACGAAATCCGTTTTATCGTTCAATACGGACCGTCTCTGGAATCCCCCCCTTCTCCTGTGTTTTCAGCTCCTCCGCAGCAGCGGGAACCGGTTCCCTTCTCCGGTTCGATTGACATCGATATTGCTCACCAGCCGGTCGAGACAACGATTCTCGAAGTAAACGAACCGAAACCTCTCGACCTTGCCTTCGCCCCGTCATTTTCCGAAGTGCCCAGGCCGGGATTCCGGGAGGATCGGCTTCAAATCGTTGCCGATGAAACATCCGATTACGATGGTCGCCGCGTCTACGAAGGAAATGTGGTCGTCCAGCATGAGAATTTTCGACTCACTTCCGAGCGCGTCGAACTGATCGGGCATGATAAAGGAGAGTCGCCCGGCGCGGTCCGGCTCACCTCATGGAACGCTCTCCTCGAACAGTCATCACCGGGCAGAACAGCTCTTGCGGAACAACTTGATTACGAGCCATCGACAAACCGTTTTTCACTTCTCGGAGTCGCTTTCCTCAACTCTCCTGAAGGCCAGCTGTCGGACTTTGCCCCGCAAGACCGGGTCTACCTGATCGGTGATACCTTCATCGTGCAGAAAGAAGCGCAACCACGATAAAATACGCAAAGCGGGAGGGGTAAAGTGATTTAGAGAATGACAAACGCTGCGACCTCTCTAGAATATGAACAGGTCCTCAACCAACTGGCCGCCCTGATTAGGATTCCGCACAAGAATCCCTCCTTAGTCTCCCCTCCTTAGTCTCTTAAGACCGGCCTCAAAAAGGCCGGTCTTTGTGTTTCCTGTGTTGCTTAACCTCTCAGCCCGCCATGAATCGATCCGCCCGTATCAGGCTCGCCGCTTCCATTATTTTCCTGGGCATTGCCCTGGGAGCGTTCGGCGCTCACGGGCTTGCGGATCGACTTGAAGAGACCGGCCGACTGGCCAACTGGGAAACCGCGACGCTCTATCATTTGCTTCACGGTCTCGCCATGTTCGTGATCGCCAGGCTCGGTAAACCGATCGGATTTTACTGGTTTCTCGCCGGCATCCTTCTTTTCTCGGGTAGTCTCTACGCACTGGCCCTCACCGATATCACAAAGCTGGGCGCGATCACTCCGCTTGGTGGAGTTTCCTTTCTGATCGGCTGGGCACGCTGGATTTTTGCGGAGCAACCAGCCTCATGATTCAGAAGTTCTATCGCTACGAAGAAGCAGCTCTCTTCGTGGAGGAAAAACTGGCCGGGGGCTACCATGCCTACATCATGAACGAGGCGGTTGGATTCCTCTGGGGTCCCCGCACCGTTGGAGGCTTTCGAGTTTTCGTCTCCGACGAGCCGATTCCCGAAGGATCAGAAATCCCGGAACCGGACGATCTCGATGACCCGCTCTCGAAGCTCATCCGGACGGTTGTCCTCTCCTTCGTCGCGATCGGAGCGCTCGCAGGAGTGTTTCTCATTCTCGTGGCTCTTCCCACCGTTCTCACCCTTCTCGCGACACTGGGCGCGGTCATTCTCGGCGGCTACTTCATTTTCAACCGTGACACGAGGCGCCCCCCTCTCTAACCTTCTGGCCTTACCGATATGAAAACAGCCCCCTTCGCGTTCCTTCTCCTCGTCTTCACCGTCTTCGCTCAAGCGGACGAAAGACTCACCTGCTATGAGCTTCGCACCTACCACGCCAACGAAGGCAAACTTGAAGCTCTACACGCCCGTTTCCGTGACCACACCATGGGTCTTTTCGAGAAACACGGGATGACCAATTTGATCTACTGGACTCCGGTGGAAAACGAAAAAAATCTTCTTATTTACCTTCTGGGATACCCTGACAAAGAGGCACGCGATGCTTCCTGGAAAGCCTTCCGGGATGATGCCGACTGGCAGGCCGCCTATGAAGCCTCCACCACCGATGGAAAGCTCGTTGCCAGGGTCGACAGCCTCTTCCTCGAACTCACCGATTACTCCCCCGTTTCCGTTTTCCCCGAAACAGAAACCGCACCGCTCTACGAAATGCGTCAATACACCACGAACGAGGACAAGCTCGATGACCTCGACGCCCGCTTTCGTGACCACACCATCGGCCTCTTCACGAAGCACGGAGTCACCAACCTACCCTATTTTCATCTCGCCGAAGGTCAGGAAGCCGCCGGGAATACGCTCCTCTATTTCATCTCCGCACCTTCCGGGGACGCCCGCGATGCGTCGTTCAAAGCCTTCAGTGAAGACCCCGCCTGGCAGGCCGCTCGTGATGCTTCAGAGAAGGACGGGAAATTGCTGATCAAAAAAGGCGTCCAGTCGACCTTTCTGAAGACCACGGATTATTCCCCGGTGAAGTAGCCCCGGATCGCCACTTTTCGTGAACCGGTTTGCGGCGAACCTTTCTATCCACAAAAAAGCCGCCCTGCTCTCACAGGACGGCTTCCAGGAAAGTTATTCAGAGACGGGAGTCGGTTTACTCGAATGTCTCGACAGTGCCGGGCTCTTTCTCTTTGCCGTCCCAATCAAGACCTTCCTGAGGTGCAGGATCTTCAGTCCAGTCGCCGAACTCAGCACCCTGCTCGATCCACTTGGCAAAAAGCTCTTTCTCGGCATCGGTCCACTGCGGCGATTTTCCTTCCGGCGGGAAGTGATACTCGTCATCAATCGGAAGCAGCGTCACTTCGAGCATGCGGCTCTCATCCGGCTTGCCGGGAACGAGGACGAGCTCACCATCTTCGTCCTCCGCCGTGAGAATACCCTCCTTCGTCGCGAAGACGATATCAGCTTTCGGCTTCCGGGTGCGTCCGCGCTCATCCTCGTAGGCAGGTGCATGGCACTTCACGCAGCCCGACTTTACGAAGGGATAGATCTGAGTGGCAAAATCGATTTTCTCTTCGGCCTGCAGGCTAGCTGCCGGCACGCCGAGACCGAGGAGTGTGAGAATGAGGATATTCTTTCGCATAATAGAGGTGTGTTTTTTTACAAACGCTTCAGAATATAGGACGATCACGATATGAGTTCAATGCACAAATCCTCCCTTTTCATGGACCCGGCAGTCCTGACCCGACTGTTTCTTTTCGTTGTTGGTCTTTTCCTTTGTGTTCCTGTCATGGCCGAAGAGAAGGAATCAGACGAAAAGGAGGAGAAAGACAAAAAAGAAGAGGTCACGGTCGAAAAACTTCTCGAAAAATGCGATACCCTCGACGGACTCTTTCCGGTGCACCAGAATCGCGAGAACGGGAAAATCTATCTCGAAGTCGCTCTCGATCAGATTTCCGACGACGAGACGATTCGTGAATACATCCACTTCAGCCACACCCTCGATGGCGTGACCGACCTTGGGTTCTTCCGCGGCCAGTTCAGCGATGCCCGCGTCTTCAAGATCAGAAGGCACTTTGAAAAGATCGAATTCGTCGCCCGCAACACCTCCTTCTATTTTAATCCTGACAGTGCATTAAAACGTGCCGCAGAGGCAAACATCTCGGAAGCCATTCTCGCGAGCCAGAAAATTGAAGCCGAAGACAATGAGAAAGGGATGCTCCTCATTGAAGCCGACGCTATTTTTCTGAAAGAGTTCTTCCGTCAGCTGAAATCAGGGAAGTCGAAGGACGACAAAGCGGACACTTTCAAACTGGGAGATCTTTCAAAGGACCGAACCCGTTTTCTGGAGTCAAAGAGCTTCCCCGACAACACGCTTTTCCGCGTGCAGTACGTCTTCGAGAACCTTCATCCATCAGAGTATGGCGATGAGGACGTAACCGACTCGCGATTCGTCACGATCAAGGTGCAGCACACGCTGATGGAGATGCCGGAGAACGGTTACGAGCCCCGCTTCGACGACGCGCGAGTCGGCTATTTCACGACACAAGTGACTGACCTGACCTCGAAGTCGAGCGCTCCCTACCGGGATTTCATCCATCGCTGGCACTTGAAGAAGCAGAATCCGGAAGCCGCAACCTCAGATCCGGTTGAGCCGATCACCTGGTGGATCGAGAACACGACTCCCGTCGAGATCCGTGACACGATCCGCGACGCGGTCCTCGGGTGGAATGCTGCGTTTGAATCGGCCGGCATCACCAACGCGATCGAAGTCAAAATCCAGCCGGACGACGCGGAGTGGGACTCCGATGACATCCGCTATCACGTCCTCCGCTGGACATCCTCGCCGGATCCTCCTTTCGGTGGCTACGGCCCCAGCTTCGTGAACCCGCGGACCGGACAGATCCTCGGTGCCGACATCATGCTCGAGTATGTCTATCTCACCAACCGGATCCGGCTTCAGGAGATTGTGAAACTGGGAGGAAGTGAGCGCTCCGCATCCCTACCCCCGGGACCTCAACGGGGCCATCAATGCGCCCATGGGGCCTGCCTTCACACGAGCCGCATTGCCGGGACCGCGATTCTGCGAGCCCAGGCAGCCCGGTTCGGAAACGGGCCGCTCGATGAAGAGGAACTCATCCGCCAGGGACTGACAGAGCTGATCCTGCATGAGGTCGGGCACACCATCGGGCTGAATCACAACTTCAGGGCGAGCCATCTCTACAATCGAAAACAGGCTCATGATACGGAACTCACTTCGCAAACCGGGGTTTGTGCTTCGGTGATGGACTACGCTTCCGTTAATCTTGCGCTGAACCCTGAAGAGCAGGGCCACTACTTTTCCATCGTTCCCGGTCCCTACGATCATTGGGCCATTCGCGCCGGCTACGGTCCTGAAGATGAGCTTGTTTCAGTGCTTTCAGAATCAACCCGACCCGAACACGCCTTCGCCAACGACGCCGACGACATGCGGAAAACCGGTCGCGGAATTGATCCGCGGGCAATGATCAACGATCTCACGAACGAGCCCGTCGAGAACGCAGTCGATCGAATGACGCTCGTGAAGCAGACCTTCCCGAAGCTCGAAGCACAATTCCCGGTCGACGGCGAGAGCTACCACGAACTCCGCACTGCTTTTGCCACGCTCATGCGGGAGTATGAGCGTTCCGCGATCACCATTTCAAGGTTCATCGGAGGCGTGGAAATCGACAGGGCTTTGCACGGGCAGGATGGTGCCTCCCCCGAACCTTTGACCCCGGTTTCAAAAGACGAACAGCAAAACGCGCTCACCGCCCTGGGAATCCATGTTTTCGGCCCGGGGGCGATCCGCTTTCCCGACGGGTTGATCGCAAAGCTCCAGCTGCAAAGGCGCGGCTTCGACTTCTTCGATCTCGACCAGAACGAAGATCCGAAGATTCACGACAGCATCCTCGGCATGCAGAAAGACGTGCTCGATCAAATTCTTCACCCCCACACCCTTGAGAGGATCATTGACTCCGAACTCTATGGTAATACCTACGATCTCGGGGCCTTCATGAGCGAACTCGACAACCTTGTCATGGAAGGCGATGCCGACGGGAAACCGGATACCTTTCGGGAGGCACTCCAACTTGAGTATATCGATCGCCTCATCCGTATGAGCGGGCTCGAAGGGGATTCAAAGCACCCACCGGCAGCCCGCAGCGAGGCGGTTCGACTCCTCACGATGCGTTCGGTCTCGCTGGAGGCTGGACAATATGAGGGGCTCCCCCGCCACCAGATTTTTCTCACCCGTAGGATCGCCAACGCCCTCGCCCAAAAATGAAGACATCTCTATTCGTCCTTGCTCTCAGCACCTCGCTCGCCTTCGCCGTTTCACCGGAGCGTCTCGCGACATTTCTGGATCGCTATCCCGAAGCGGATACCGATCAGAACGGCACCCTGACTGAAGCAGAAGCCCTTGCCTTCCGTGAATCGATGCAAAACCGCTCGGGCGATGACCGGAAAGGAAGACAACGGGAACGGATCGCTCCGACTCAT
This sequence comes from Verrucomicrobiales bacterium, assembly GCA_029233965.1. Lineage (GTDB taxonomy): Bacteria > Verrucomicrobiota > Verrucomicrobiia > Verrucomicrobiales > DEV007 > Arctic95D-9. Next base: position 31,054 of record JARGOP010000040.1, read on the forward strand.
ACCGACGTTGCCTACGGCGAGCACGAACGGCAACGCTTCGATGTCTGGGTTCCCGAAAGGAACGACGATCCTCGAAAGTTCCCCGTCCTGATCTATTTCCACGGCGGGGGATTCGTCGCAGGCGACAAATCACAGTTCGATCCGACCACCTACCTTGCGGCCGGGATCGCCTGTGCCAGTGTGAACTATCGTTTCGTCGATGGCGAGAACACGATCAGTCCGATTCCCTTTGAAGACAGCATGAGGGCCGTCCAGACGATCCGGCATCGGGCACTCGAGTGGGGACTGGATCCCGGAAGAATCGCGCTCTCAGGCGGGTCGGCAGGTGCCGTCATCACGCTGTGGCTGGGCTATCACGATGATCTCGCCGAGCCCGGGGCGGAGGATCCCATCCGCAGAGAATCGACGAGGGTCAATTGCCTCATTCCCATCAACGGCCCCACCAATCTCATGCCGGACTGGATCGTCAAGAATATCGGAGGCAGCAAAGAGGTCCACGGCAGCTTTCCGAAACTGTTCGGAGAACCGGTCACGCACCCTCCCGGGAACTCTCTGAAAGCGAAAGTCATGGCAATTTCACCCTGGGAATTTGTCAGTGCGGACGACCCTCCCACCTACCTCGTCTACACAGGTCCGTTGGACGACACCCCTCTTCCCGAAACCGCGACTTCGGGCAAAGTGATTCACCACCCGGCCTTTGGCGAGGCGCTGAAGGAAAAACTCGACGCGGTCGGAGTCGCGAATGACTTTCGCCACGGCTTTGATCCCAGGGGAACCCCGAACCTCGCCGAGTATCTCATGACACAATTCGGGATGATGGAATAAGGAGGGATCAACGATCACGCGCCGGTCGGGGATCATCCCCATGCGCCAGCGCTCCGATGTAATCGACGAGAAGATCGATTTCCTCGTCACTGAGTCCTGAGGTCACGTTGACCATCTTGTTGCCATACGCATCCGTCTCGGCGGCCCCCCGTTTCCCCTCGTGGAAGTTCTCGAGTTGCCTGCGAATGTAGCTGCGATTCAGGGAAATCAACTGAGCACTCTTAAAGACCACCTCTCCTTTTCCGTTGTAGCGATGACACTCCATGCACTCATTCGCGAAGAGGTAGCGACCTTTTTCGATCTCAGCGTCTTCCCCGGGGTGTTCAGTCAGGATGATCGGGAGCTTTGATACCGTTTCAGCGGCCTCCTTGATTTGCTCTTCTGTCAAGGTCAGGGCAATCGCGCGCATTTGCCGACCCGGTGCGTCATCATGATGGGCACCCCGCTCCCCTTCCCGGAACTTTCGAAACTGCTCCTCAATATACCAGGCGGGCAATCCTGCAATCGACGGGCTTTTGACTTCCTCATTTCCCTCGCCCTTCGGTCCGTGACAGGCCGCACAGACCTGAGCATAGGCTCCCTCCGAAGAAATTCCTGCCCCGGCGATATCCGGCTCCGCTGCGAAAACGGGAGCCTCTTCCCAAAGCGATTCGACGTCGACTTCGGAGGTTTCCTGAGCGGTCTCCTCTGAACAGGAAGTCAGGGCTCCGGCAAAAACGGAAAGAGCAACACAGGCAAACGCCCTCAACCACTCATGGCACCGCACGCGGATCCGTAACCGGTCTGATAAAATCCCGGTAGGTTTCATGATCGATATAAAAGACATCCCGGGCGTTGTCGGCGCCCTGAGTATTCTCAATAATCCCGAAATAAACATTCCTCGCCGAGGGGGCAAAGTGGAGCTTCCTTGTGACTTCATGCGGATCACCAGTAGCCGGATCGAGTTCATTGGTCACAATTTCAAAACTCACATTTGGCGTCTGCAGCGCCTCGTAGGCACTCCCCAGTGAGAGGAACCAGCCGCTTGCGGTTAACGAACCGAGCCTGTTCCGAAGCAGCGCCGCCGCAGCCTTGTCAAGATTAGCGGTCACATCAACTCCACTCCGCAACGCTTTCCAGTCATCGCGACGGTAGTCATAAATCAACTTCAGCCTTTCCTTTCCCGGCTGCTCGCGAGTGATCGATTTGAGGTGAAACTGATTAAAGGTCAGGACACTCAGAGAGCGCCACTTGATAGGGTGAGTCGGAATGAGCCCCGCAAAAGTCGGATCCAGTTCGTAGACATAGGGTTCCCCCTTAAAGTTCGCAAAAAGCCGGTTCTCTTCCCCCTCTTTCCAGCCCAGTTGCAAAATCCTCGGCACTTCCTGAACCTGTCCCGGGTTCCCGGCTTCATCGGGGGCGCCCGGAAACTGAAGGTCGAATCGAATTGCCTGAGCCGGAGGCATCAGGCCAAACTCGCCCAATTCCTCAGGATCATCGGAGGCGAAATCAAGGATCGCCGCTTCGTTCACTCCGTTGACCAGATCTCCCACCTGCCCAAGATTCGCCGGGAGGAATTTATCATTCACCATGACATCCCACGACATGCGGTCGTCTGAAGTCTGTGACTTGAGAAACACCCTCGGATCAATCCGGCTTTCTATGGTAATGGACTTAAGGTAGGACATCGGAATCCGGGCAAGAGTCCGGTCACGCAAATCGTTCGCCTTTTTCGGCAACTGTCCGAGGATTCCGCTGCTGAAACGATACACGCCGGGCCGGTCGGACATTCTCGCCTCGACGACCGCGGGTGCTCCTTCCACCGGCGGTGCTTCCACCTCTTTCAGATAAATCGTCAGCGGCTCTTCGATTCCATACACCCGCACTTGCAAAACCGCGGCGTTGTCCGGAAGAGGATTCGGAATCGGCTCGTCCGGCTTTGCCTGGGTCACGACCTCTTCGATGGCGAGCCCCGCGAGCTCCGTGAGCAATTCATCCAGTTTCTCGCGATCCGCCCAGGCTTGAAGCGGCTCGGCAATAGCCCACTCCTGCTGCGGAGGGGTGATGCGTCGCTGCAGAACCACTTCGCCAGTCGAACGCCCGATCCCCAGCTGCACGATCGCCTCGACCGGAGCGCTGAGAATCCGGCGGTCACGCATTGTCTTCAGGGGCTGCTCAAGCCAACCTCTCGGACCTCCATCAACCACCTTTACACCGTCAGAACCTTCAACCGTCGCATAGAAAGAACCCTCGCGCGGGGCACTCTCTCCCAGGGTAATCGTTTCATCAAGCACTTCCCCGTCTTCCGTTTTTCCGCCTAACGAAACACGAATCGCTTTATCGCCCTTCAAGCCGAGCTGCACCGGATTGAGCCCTTCTTCACCCCGATCAATCCGGTCCACGATGGAGAGGTAATTCAGCTCATCAAGCAGGGCCGCGATGGCGCGGGCGTCGACGCGATCCATTTCCGGCTCTTTGAAAAACCAGAGTCCGTTCATCTCCTCAATCACCGTTTTCGCAGTAGCTTTCTCAATGACAATTCGCTTCACTGACTCAGGAGCAAAGCGCACCAGAACATTTGCGCTGGAGGCTGCGCTTCGACCGGTCGTCGACTTCCGGTCCAGCGACGCGGTTACGATCGCCAGAATGATGGCTACGACTCCGAGCGCTAATGTCGTTTTGACTCTCATTGTTATCTCTTTGTCAGGCTCTGCGTTTCAGCCATACCAGGCCTCCGACGATTAGAGCCATCCCCGGCATCAGAAAGATAGTCAGTGATTGCAGCAATCCAAAATCCGCCGGTGAAATATTCAAGGTGAATGCAGTCGGACGACGGGGCGAAATCCCCATGAGCGACTCGCGATTCATGACCCAGTTTAAAGAGGCCATCGTAAAATCCGCCGCGACTTTCGAGGTATTTCCGTCCGGTGAAATGAGATTGGGATTTCCCACGACGACGAGCCGGGAGCTTCCTTCCGACAAATCGGGATCACCCGGCATTCCTTTTTCCACGGATGCCGCCGTGAAGACAAGATTGGGTGATCCGTTGTCGAGATCCGGATTGAACGAGATGTCTTCAGCCTGAAACTCGGTCTCTCCCCAGAAGCCCTCCCCGGCGACCATCAGGGGTCGCGGGCGAATGTTTTCCGAAAGAAGCAGGTCATCCTCGAACAAGACGTTTAGCGACTGAGTCCGTCCAAGCAGGCGCGCCGACAAAGCCGGTAAATCCCGGGTCGGTCCCCCGCCCGGCATGAGTGCGACCGGAACATCCGAAATCCGCCTCGGCGCCAACCCGGCCAGGCTGATGACACTGAGAACGCGGTCCCGGTTCGGAGCGACGCCGTGTTCTCTCAACAACTCATCGAAATTGGGCGTCTCCGCTCCGGGATCGAGAAAGATGACGAGGCCACCTCTTCCTGCATCCCAGTAATTCCGCACCATCTCAGCTTCGCGAGCTGACAGATCCGTGGTGTTACCGGGGAAAAAGAGAGCATCGGCATCCTCCGGAATTTCCTGCCTACCTTCGAGGACAAGGCTCTCAAGTCGAGCGTTCTGAGCGTTGGCGAGAGGCTGGATCTGTTGCGCGATCGGGACCAGTTCGTCGGCACGTCTTCCGCCCGTGACGAGATACACTTTTCTCTGCTGTTGCTCGGTCACTTCGAGGAGCGCCGAGGTCAATACTTCCTCCCCTTTGAATTCGATGACCCTTCCGGAATTGGAATCCCTTGTCACGAGTTCCTCTGCGGCGATCACTTTTACTCGACCGGTTTCACCGAGAATCACGATCTGGTCCCCCCCGAAGCGGAGCTGATACTGATCCTTCAACTCTGCGAGACGGGAGCGGCTTCGACTGAGGTCGAGATACTCGGAAACGACGGCATCGCCTCCGACGCGATCATACTCGGAGAGAAGTCCCTTCACTTCGGGATAAAGGTCGGAGGTTCCGAGGAAAGCCATCACAATCCGGACCTCGCCACCCAGCGACTTCAGATAGCTCGCAGATGTCTCTGACAAAGTGAAGCGCCGATTCTGGGTGAGATCCCAGGTCGTATGTCGGCGGCAACTCAGATTATTAACCTGAAAGAAGATGATCGTAACGATGATCAACTGCACCGCGACAAGGCCGGCAGTCCGGAAGCGCTCCATCTTCCTAGCATGGACACGAAGCCGCGACTCCCCGCCGGCGGAGGGAGCTTTCTTCTCAGGTTCCTGTTTTTCTTCTGCCATGGTTTCAGATCAGGTCCGCCACTTGCGGGATTCGAGGACATGATGCGTGATCGTCAGGAGCACTGCAGCAAAACTGATGTAATAAACAATCGGGCGGCTGTCGATGAGCCCCTCGGTCAATGAGTGCATGTGCTCAATTGTCGAAAAGTAGCTCAGTCCCTCACCCCAGGTCGAACCCGAGACGAGTCCGAAACGCTCCATGAATCCAAGGAAATAATGGAGCATCACAAATACGAAGGTGAGCATCGCGGCGATGAGTTGGTTCGCGGTGAGTGCCGAGGCCAATGTCCCGATCGCGACATGAAAGATGCCGACGAGAAGCAATCCCAGTGCCGTGCCCCAGAGCGCACCCGCTTGAAAGGCGGCCTGCTCGCCCGTGATCCACTGGAAGAGAGGGAAGAAGAAGAAGAGCGGCATGACGATCACGAGATATACCACGACGGTGGCGAAATATTTCGCGAGGATCACCTCCGCGGTCCTCACCGGCGCAGTGAGCAATCCTTCGATCGTGCCCATTTTCCGCTCCTCAGCGAAGAGCCTCATCGTGATCAGCGGGAAGAGAATGAAGAAGCCCATCCAGAACCAGCCGGAATCGAAGAGGTTGTAGACAAGACTTCGCGAGCTGACCCGGAGACGCATCGCATTGATCATTCCCGCGAAGAGCCAACCATTCAGGAAGGTGAAAAGAGCCATCACGATCCAGGCAAGCGGCGAAAGAAAAAAGGATCGCAGCTCTTTGGTAAACAGGATGAAAAATGCTCGCATAAACAGAAACCTGAAAATCAAACAGGGTTAGGTGGAAGACTGAAGAGGGTTAGGCATTGCCGGGGAATAGTGGGCCTGCCTGCGCCCGATGTCCTCCGCCAGGGCGGACAAGAGTGGACACCCTCCTTGAGCTGATCCAGAATCACGCATCGGCCTCCTCCTTAATTTTCGCCCCGGAAGGGCGCTGCACAATGTCGACAAACGCGTCCTCAAGAGAGGCGGCCCGGCTCGCGAGTTCCCGGATTTTCCAGCCGGCCTCTGTGACCAGCCCGAAAATGTCTTCGCGGGCGTCAATGTTCGGGTCTGTGTGAATGGAAAGCGTGACCCAGCGGTTTCCGGTTTCCGTCTTCTTCACCGATTTCACTCCCTCAAGTTTGCCGATTTTCTCCGCGGCCTTGTCCCCGTCGCCCTGCATTTCCAGCATAATCTCCCCGGGACGGCGCAGGCGGCGGATCAGGTTTTGCGGCGTGTCACAGGCCCGGATCCTGCCCTGATCAATAATCACGACCCGTCCGCAGGTCATCTCCACTTCGGAAAGAATATGAGTGGAAATCAGAATCGTGTGCCGTTCCCCGAGACGCTTGATGAGTTCCCGCGATTGCCGAATCTGATTCGGATCCAGCCCGTTGGTCGGCTCGTCGAGAATGAGGAGGTCCGGCTTGTTCACGAGCGCATCAGCGAGCCCGACCCGTTGCTTGTATCCTTTGGAAAGGGTCGCGATAATCTTGTGATCGACCTCGGAAAGGCTGCAGATGTCCATCGCCTCATTAACAGCCCGGAGAGAGTCCCGATAGCGAAGGCCTTTGATGCGCCCCCGGAACTGAAGATACTCTTTAACCCGCATGTCAGGATAGAGCGGCACGTTCTCGGGCATGTACCCGACATGCTGCCGCACCTTGATCGAATCCTCGTAGATGTCGTAGCCGGCGACGGAAGCAGTCCCTTCCGAAGCCGACAGAAAGCAGGTCAAAATGCGGAGGGTAGTACTCTTCCCGGCCCCGTTCGGTCCCAGAAACCCGACAATCTCCCCCTTCTCGACATCGAATGAGATCGAATCGACAGCCGTTCGTCCGGCATAGCGCTTGGTGAGGTGATTGACTTGGATCATGAACGGAAGTGTCCCGACCGGTAGGGGGAGTTCAATGCTTACATGGAATGGCAAAAAGATTCAACCATCCAAATCACTTTGCGCACCCGCCGGTTTGCCGGAACGGAGACAAATCAATCGAGATGAGCAATCTCCAGCTGAGGGCGCCGCCGCTGCGCTTCAGGATCGATCCGATGCACCCAGATGCTCTGGACCAGTCCCATGAGGAACAGGAGGACAACGATGAACGTTCCGCCGTAGCTGATGAAGGGCAGCGGAATCCCGGTAATCGGCATGATCAAAAGATTCATCCCGACATTTTGATAAATATGGGCAAAAAGCAGCCCCACCACTCCGACCACCAACAGTCGCCCGAGCATATCCCGACTGTAAAACGCGACATAGATACACTGAAGCAGCAAGAGCGTGAAGCCTCCAAGCATGAGAAGGGCTCCACGAAATCCCCACTCCTCCGCGAGAACCGGAAAGATAAAGTCGTTGATCGCCGTGTCAGGGGAAATGAATCCCTTGTTATTCACCGTTTCCGGATTCTTGAACCCCTTTCCGCTCCAGCCTCCACTGCCGATCGCGAGCAGGTTGTTGTAGGCACTGTAGGCATCCGCTAGAATATTGACCTTTTTGCCCTGGAGCATTTCGATCTGGGTCGTGATCCGCTTTTTCTGGTAATCCTTGAGTCCGAAGAAAAAGGCAAAGGGCAGAAACATTGTCACCGTGAGAATAATGACGATCATGAAACGGAACGGGATATTCCCGATCAACACCATCGCGCCGAAGACCGGCACCCAGACAATCGCGGATCCGAAGTCTCCCTGAAGAAGAACGAATGCGAAAGGGATCAAAGCGACAATTCCCGACACGGAGAGCCGAATGAACGGATTCCGGAGAATCGGATGCCAGCGGTGAAGAGTGCAGAGAACCACTGCTAAGAGGATCAACCCTGCCGCGATCGCAAGCTGCGAGGACTGAATCAGGACGGGACCGACACTGAGCCAGGCCCGTGTTCCGTTGATCTCGACGCCGAAAAAGGTGGTAAAAATAAGAAGCCCCACCGCGACGAGATACACCGGCAGCCCGAGGAATTTCGTCCATTTGTAATCCATGAGGCTCGTCGCAGTGAACACCATCAAACCGATCAGAATCCAGTAGACCTGGTCCTTCCACTTTGTGGCGAGTTCGGCCTCTTCACGCATCCAGCAGGCGCTGTAGATCGCAAAAACTCCGAAAATGAGCAGGGCGATCATATTGGCGATGAGAAGCCAATTCATGCCGAGAAATTTTCTGAAAAGAGGAGTCATGGATCAGAGGCAGCAACTTACGAGTCGCCTGGTATAGTCGTGTTCAGGCCGATTGACGACGGAGTCGGCGGGGCCGATCTCCAGCAATCGTCCCCGATGCAACACACCGATATCATCGCCCAATTGATGAGCAACTGCAAGATCGTCTGTGGCCACCAGGAGGGTCAGCCCCCTCTCCTCGCGGACATGACGAATGAGATTGAGCAGTTCCGCCTCCTGCACCGCATCCAGTCCGTGCGTCACGCCGTCGCAGATCAAGAGATCCGGCCCGACCAGTAGAGCCCTCGCCATCGCCGCCTGCTGGCGCTCAACCGCATCGAGTTCTGCCGGATAGAGAGGACGGATCACCTCGGGAAGCCCGCAGAGCACCATGACCGCTTCGGTCCGCCGGTGCCACTCCTCGCGGGATTCCTTTGGAAACCAGAGCCGCAGCACTTCGAGAAACATCTGGTCAATCGTCATCTCCGGACTGAGCTGTCCGGCACGATCTGAAAACACGGCCTGCATCTGCCGTCTCAACTTTCGAAAATGACGATCTCCCAGCGCCGTCGTGTCGACTCGGGCAAAAGTGATTCTGCCCGAGGCGACTTCTTTCAATTTTAGCACCGCCATGACGATGGCCCGCTTTCCACTGTTCTCCTCGCCGACAAGACTCAAGCTCTTTCCTTTCTCAATCTGAAACGAAATGTCCTCGACGAGCATCTTCTCCGAGATGTCGTAGCGGAACCAGTGCCGTCGCCGGCGCTGTTGGAGAAGAGTCAGGTTTTCGACCTCGAGAAAAGCCATTCAGCGTTATCCTAACGGGATCCAGCCTCCGGAGCAATCGCGATCCTGCCCGAAATACCCAGCGGATTTACTTGCCAACTCGATTCGTCGCAGGAACGTTTACACCCTGACCATGAGTGCCCCCCGTCTCACTGTTTTGCTCCTCCTCGCCTTGGCGGCTTTCTCCGCCGGCTGCGCAACAAAGTCGGGAGCAGAGAAACGCATTGAGAAGAATCCGCAGCTTTACGGCAAACTCAGCGACCGGGACCGGGAACTGGTCCGGAACGGAGAGGTGAAAGAGGGCATGTCGCAGGAGGCTGTCTTTCTGGCCTGGGGTCGTCCCGACCGTGTCATGAGCGGCGGTCGAGACGGGAAATCGAGCGAAAAATGGGCCTACTTCGACAGTCAGCCCGTCAGCAATTTTTCCGTCGGAATCGGAGCCGGGGCGATCCACCCGTTCTACACGAATTTCGGGGTCCACCCCGCATTCGGCTACAGCTACGGCCCGGGATGGGGCTACGGAACGGATATCGATTTCGTCTCGCATATCAGCAGGCAGGTGGAATTCACGAACGGCAAAGTCACCGCGTGGGAGCGCACCCGATAATCCGTAAGGCACGATGTTTTCGCTCATGCCCAAATCTACTTTCGTGACAAACACTCCCTGCAGCGGTAAGCGAACAGCCGCCATAATGAACTGACTCATGGAAGACCGCTTTGGACATCGCATCAGTTACCTGCGCGTCTCCGTGACGGACCGCTGCAACGAGCGGTGCCAGTATTGCATGCCTCAGGAGGAACAGGAATGGCTCTCCCGTGACGATGTCCTCAGCTACGAGGAAATGCTGCGCGTCATTCGCGTCGGAGCCGGGATGGGGATTTCGAAAGTCCGCGTCACCGGAGGCGAACCCCTCACCCGCCGGAACGTCCTTTGGTTCTTCGATGAACTGAACAAAGTCGAAGGCATCAAGGACATCGGGATTTCAACGAACGGGACCCTCCTCGGCAAGCGAACCCATGAAGGGATCACGACGGCACAGGCATTGAAGAACGCCGGGGTTCGGACCGTGAACGTCTCCCTCGACACCCTCGATCCCAAAGAGTATGCCGAAACAACAGGACGCGATCTCTTTCACGAAGCGGTCGCGGGCATCGATGCGGCGCGCGGGGCCGGGTTTGAGAAAATCAAAATCAATTCGGTTCTCATGCGTCATCGCAATGAGCACGAACTCTGGGACCTGATCGAGTTTGCGCGCGATCGGGATCTATTGCTCCGCTTTATCGAACTCATGCCGGTGAGCACGACTCAGGTGCTCACCGAGGAAAACTTTCTACCTTCCGGCGAAGCCAAAAAGCTCATCGAGTTCCGCCTCGGCAAACTGAAGCCACGTCCTGACATTCGCACAAACGGACCCGCGACCTACTACGAAGTCCCGGAAACCGGCCAGATCATCGGGTTCATCGGCGCAATGACCAACCTGCATTTCTGTGAGACCTGCAACAAGCTTCGCCTCACCTGCGAAGGAAAACTCCGCCCCTGCCTCGGGAGCCATCTCGAGTTCGACATGCGGGAAATTCTCCGGAACCCGGACATGACCGATGCCGATGTCGCCACTTTCTTCAAGCACGTCGTTGATCGCAAACCCGAGATGCACGAGTTCCGCGACAACTACCGGCCGGGGCGGAAGATGATCGCGATAGGAGGGTGACGCGCCGACGTTGCGAACGTTGAACGCTCGACGTTCAAATGGCGCGAGGCCCGGGAAATGGAGGGAGACCTCCGTGTCGTCCGTGATCCGCCGGGCTTGTTGCTTCGGCCCGGTCCTTTGCGGACAGGGTGGAACCTGTCCCTCCAACGCACTCCAACGCAACGCTTCACTTTTTGAACTTTGGGATGAGAGCAATGGTTTCAGGTTCCTCTCCGTCAAAGACAACGTAGCGAAATTTCGAACGATATGCTTCGCCGGGCTGGATCGTGAATGGTTCTTCCACCATCGGACTGAAGACAAAATAGGGCTTTGAGGGGTGCAGCCGCACCCACTGTGGATAGCGAAAGTTGGCAGGATCCTGAATCGCGAGGACGCCGCAGGGCGCTCCATCGATAAGGCCGGACATTTTTACCCATTGGGGCCGGGTATGATTGCCCTCGATGCGACCATGCCCTTCGTTGGTTTGCATGAGAGCGTCCTCTTCGCCCATCCACTCGCGGCTGCCGCGGATCGCCATGCCGCCGTAGTGATACTTCTCAATCGTGAGGGGACTATCGCCGATCAGTTTTTGAGTCGAGGTCACGCCGATAGTGTAGGAGTTCGGGCCCTCGCTCACGGTCACTTCCCAGGTTTCACTGAGCACCGGTTTCGCACCCTCAGGAGCTTTAAGATCCTCCCATCTTTGTTTCACGATAAAACCGGCGCGGTTCTCCTCCTCAATCAGCTCGACTGTCTCTTCGAAGTGAATCTTGCCGGCCTCTTTTTTCTCGTTCCAGAACTCGGGTGCGCGTCCTTCGTAGCTCGTCTTCGTCCACGCAAAAAAGAGACCGTGCTGGTGCGGATGATCGGGGGCGTAGTCATCGGTGACCTGCTTGCCCGCCGGCGTGTAGATAGGATGAATATAGCCGCTGCGGGTGTAGACCGGATCATTGTCCGCCGCGTCTGCAGTTGGAGCCTTGTTGTAAACGAGTACGGTCGCGTCCCCGTTCAGGATCGTGATCGTTGCGTCCGTTTCTGTCACGCTCAGCGGACCGGCCTGAGCAAAAGACAGAAGTGAAAAACAAATGAAAAGGAAGAACGTTCGCTTCATCCCATCAGAATAGCTTTTTACATTTCACTTTCCCACCTTTTACTTTCCGAATGTCCGACTCCCCTTCCCTCACCCATCTTCGCGAAGACGGCAGCGCTGCCATGGTCGATGTCTCGGAGAAACCGGTCGTCCGCCGGGAAGCGGTCGCGGCCGGATTCATTGAACTCCAGGCCGACACCGTCGCTGCGATCAGTGAAGGTCAGATGCCAAAGGGAGACGTCCTTGCGGTTGCACGGATCGCCGGCATTCAGGCCGCGAAGAAAACCGCGGACCTGATCCCGCTCTGCCACCAACTCCCTCTCACCAGGGTGGCGGTGGATTTTGAAATCGAAGCGACCGGTATTCGCATTTCAGCCACGGTTCGAACCGATGCCAGGACAGGGGTGGAAATGGAAGCCCTCACTGCCGTTTCCGTCGCCGCGCTGACGATCTACGACATGTGCAAAGCAATCGACAAGACGATGGTCATTCGCGAAGTGACCCTCGTCGAGAAAACGAAAGCGGCACCCTAGTAGATGTCCCCATTTAAAGCGAAGGGTAAAGTGACCGGAGTTTGATTCTC
>JARGOP010000041.1:0-15781 GCA_029233965.1 Verrucomicrobiales bacterium
TAACAGTACTACACAAATAAACTACGAGTGGTCCAAAAAAGCCATTGCACCTCAGTTCCAAAGCTGGTTCCAGAGCGCCATCCACACCAAGCTCGAGCCGGTGAAGAAGGTGGCGCGCATGCTCAAGAAACACCTGCCCGGCCTTCTCGCCTACGTCCGTCACCGGATCACCAATGCGACAGCCGAAGGAATCAACTCCAAGATCCAGATGCTCAAGAGCAACGCCAGAGGCCTCCCGAAATTCCGCACTTTGAGGATCCGTGTCCTCTTCCACTGCGGTGGACTCGACCTTTCACCCCACACAATTTAGAGGAGAACCAAAATCTGAATTTTACACACCTCTTGAACTCCCCCTAAGAGGAAGATGTCGGAGATGGATTTCTTATTCTCCACCGGAATCCCCACGTGGATGCAACGGGCCTTGACTGACCCGCGAATCTTGCCGTCTATCCCGCCGACCGGCTGAACAGTCCCATCTGCATTCATGTCGCCGGTGACGGCGAAATTTCGATCCAATTCAACTCCACTGATAATCGACTCGAGGAGGAGCGCACAGGCGACCGCAACCGACGGACCGTCTTTCATCGAAGTCCTTTCCTCGAAACCGATCGTGACCTGGTGCCCCCCTCGGGATTCCGTCATGCCTGAGAGAGTGGAACCGCTCCACCTCCGTCAGCGCACCCAACATCAGGGGGCCCACTTCCTGATTGAATCGAATTTCAGTAGGAGTCTGATTGCCTGCTTCCCCGGAAAGGGTCGCATTCATTTTCGAAGCGTCCGCGGCAAATTCCGAACCTTCCAACTCGATGACCAACAGCCCGTTGAGTGTGCCTTGGGAGCCGGCAACGGTTCCATCGCCGGCAATCATTTCGCCATCATTGGCTCCGATTTCCCTGACTTGTGCAACCGGCGGGCGCATCAGCCCGGCAGTGCTCTCTCTTTCCGGCCCGATCTTGACCCACAATTCGCGTGCCTCTCTCGCACCTTCAACGGTGTATTCGGTTCCAAGGCCCGGTAAGACACTGACAGTCATCGACGCGAGAAGATCGCTCACCAGATACGCGATACCCTTTTTGATCTGATTTCAGTTCGGGGGAAGAGATGATTTGCAGGCAGTTTTCCGCAGCGGCCCGGGCGCGGGTTGTCGATGGATTCCCGGCCATAAACGAAGAGCGTTCAGGAGTCCTCCCGAGGCGCAAATAGAAATCTGCCGGAATCACTTTTTCATGAACCTCTTCGTTTCCAACCAACCAGGCGAGAACGAGAGCCCTTCATTGCACAGCGTGATTTTGATGCTGAAGATTCACCGCCATCTCGATGAGGGACTCACCGAGGGTTGTGGCGCTGAGCGCTTCACGATCATGAGCCGACTCAAAAATCCGCTCTGCTTCAACGTAATCAGGCGACTCGTAGGCAAGCAGCCCGGAGGATGCGAGACAAACGAGCGAAATAACGGGGAGAAAGCGAGGGAGATACATTCGAGAAACACCGGGGAAGTGGTGAAGATAGTCAGATTCTCAGAAGGTCCGCAAGTCTTGTTCCATCACAAGTCTGTTTTCGTCCCTGTCACGCCTCAATCTATATCTCTCCCCAACTTTCGCTGCATTTCTCTATAGAGTCTTTCAATGGCTTCCTCGGGGGATTCCATCATCATGCTTTCTTTGATTTTGCTGGCGTAAAGACCGAAGGCAAAGGGGGAAACGGCAGGGACTTCCACGAGTTCCCAATGCAACGCCTGTGCTTCCGCGAGAAACCCGACCGCCCGATCCGTATCAAGAAAGGTGTGCGTCGCCTCGTACACCGCCTGCTCCAGCAGCGGATGATCCGGCTCGTGTTCGGCGAGCACCTTGAAAAGGATGTCGGCACTCCAGCGGAGTTGCCTCGTTTTCCGATCGGCTCCGGGAAGATTGCGCGGAATCATGAGCCCGGTCTGTGCGATCCCCGAGAACTGCCACTTCACGAGCTGTGAGTCTTTGAGCACAGACTGCAATTCCTCTGCGGCTTTGTCAGGTCCGAAAAGTTCCTTCCAGGCTTCCGCCTCGAGGGATTGAAACTCCTTCACGCTGAGGAGGAAGCCGTAGTCATCAATCGTGACGAGGGTGTTGCCACCGACGGCTTCTTTGAGCCGGTGAGAGACGATCCTGGAGAGGGCGTCGTTCGCGCTTCGACCAATGAGGCTGTGGAAGAAAAAGTGAACCCTCTCGTCTTCTTCATCCTCCTCGTCGACAAAACGCTCGATGAGGAATCGCTCCTGCGTCGGGATCTTTGAAATAAGGGACTGGTTTTCAAAATGCTCGATGATCGCTTCGGCATTGGTCTGCGAGATCGACCATTCCTCGACGAGCCAGTCGGCGATGTCCTCGTGTCCCTGCTGCTCTCCATTGAGCCGCGCGTCGAGTTCAGTGCGGAGCCGGGCGACCTCGCGGGCGATCCCGGAGCCGAGTGGCATCTTATTCGCATTCCAGCTCGGGACGGTCGGCATGCGGCCGGCGGCATTTTCGACAATCACTTCGGAGGGCGAACTGTCGATCAGCTTCACGGTTTTCCCGGCGAGGACAAAGATGTCACCCGGCTTGAGTCCTTTCACGAAACGCTCCTCGACGGCTCCGAGACGACGGCGGTTGAGGAGGACATTGACCATTCCGTCGGCATGAATCGTGCCGACGTTCACGAGATACTCGCGCTCCACCTTTTTCGAAACGGTATGATATTTTCCATCGCGCTCCTCGATTTTTCCGAAGGTGGCCCGATATTGGTTTTGAAGGGAACGACCGCCGCCTTCGAGATATTCGAGAATCCTGTCGTACGTCCCGCGGTTGAGATCTCGAAAGGGGTAGGCGGAACGGATCGTCTCGAATCCTTCATCGGGGTCGATTCCGTCCTCCATCGCCATCCCGACGAGATGCTGAATCACCACATCCGGCGCGTAGTCGAGCGTCGCAACGGGTTCGAGCTCGCGCCGGTGAGTGAGCTTCGCACAGACGATGCACTCGATGAGATCGTTGATGTTCGTCGCGACAAGAACGCCGTGACTGATCTGATGAATCGAATGCCCGGAGCGCCCGACCCGCTGCAAGGCCCGGGAGATCCCCTTGGGCGTGCTCACCATGATGACCGTGTCGATGTGGCCGATATCAATTCCCAGCTCAAGGCTGGTCGAACAAACGACGGCACGGAGTTCACCCATTTTGAGTCGGTCCTCGACTTCCTGCCGGATATCGCGGTCGAGTGAGGAATGGTGACATTCGATCAAGGCACTCAGTTTCGGCAGGGCCAGCTTGAGACGATGGGTGATTCGCTCTGCCCCGGAGCGGGTATTCGTGAAAATGAGCGTCGACCGGTTCCCATCAACAATGCGGGCAATGTCGGTGATGACCCGTGTCGCGGTGTAGCCCGCCGGCGGGTAGGCATGCTTTCGTAGCGGGGTCATCACTTCGATGATCGAGCGCCGACCGGCGCCGGCCTCGCGAACCACTGCCTTCGGCCCGGAACCGGAGAGAAAATCCGAGACGAGATCGAGTGGTGCCACCGTCGCTGACAATCCAATTCGGCAAAGGGGCATCTCCCGCATGCGCTCGAGTCGCTCCAGCGAGACCATGAGATGAACGCCGCGCTTGTTTTCGGCGAAGGCATGAAGCTCATCGATGATGACAAATTCGCATTGCGAAAGAGCCTCCCGGTAGCCTTTCTGCGGCAGGACGATCGCAAGGCTTTCCGGTGTCGTGATGAGAATATGCGGCGGCTTCCGGCGTTGCTTCTGCCGCTCCGAAGAGGAAGTATCCCCCGTCCTCATCCCGACCGTGATGACTTCCTCCAGTCCGAGCCCCGCAAGGGGTTGGCGCAGATTTTTCTCAATATCGTAGGCGAGCGCCCGAAGAGGCGAGACGTAGAGACAGCGAATCCCTTTCGGCGGGAGGGTTCCTTCGTCATGCTCGCGGGCGAGCCGGTCGATAATCCCGAGAAATCCGGCGAGCGTTTTCCCGGATCCGGTTGGCGAGGAAAGGAGCACGGAACGCTTTTCAACGATGTCCGGAATGCACAACTCCTGAGCCCCGGTCGGTTCGCCGAAGGTTTTGCGAAACCACGCCGCAACGGGTGGATGCAGACTTTTCCAAAATTCACCGTCGGACTTCACAACGATGATTACGATGCCGGAGCAAAGGAGGCAAGACCTAGAACTCGCCGGAGAAGTCCTGCCACTCGGGATGGCTCAGAATCACGCTGAGAATGTCATGCGTGACTTTCACCGGCGCCTGATTCGCATTGATGTCGGCACGACGATCCGCGTAATGCTCGATGAGTTCCTTGGTTTCCCCTTCGTAGGTTCGAATCCGCTTTTGAATGACCTCCTCGCTCGCATCATCAATGCGCCCGTCTTTGAGGGCACGCTTCCGGATCCGGGTGATGAGTTCCTCGCGGTCCGGGCAGGAAAGGTGAAAGAGCTGCAGCACTTCGATATGCTCCTCGAGCAATTTCGCCTGCTCGACGCTGCGGGGAATGCCGTCGAGTATGAGAATATCGATGTCCGGCTTGAACATGTGCAGGTCAGCCCGGGCATCGATCTGGGTTTTGAAATAACGAACCGTCAACTCGTCAGGGACCAACTCCCCTTTGCGGGAGAAGGAAATGAACTCCTGCCCGATCGGCGTCCTTGTGTCCATGGACCGGAAGGCGTCCCCCATCGAGAAATGATAGAATCGAAGAATCGAGCCGAGAATCTCGCCCTGAGTTCCTTTTCCGCATCCCGGAGCACCCAGAAAGATAAAGGCTTTGTATTTCGCGGGACGCTCTCCAATCATGAGGTTTTCTACACTTGAATTAGACTATCGAATTCGGGATAAGCGGGTAACGTAGCCACAATTTTTCCCCTGTCATGCTTTTCAGCTCCTTTGTCGCAGCCCGATATCTCAAGCCAAAGCGGACCTTCGTCTCGATCATCACCGTGATTTCCATTCTCGGCGTGGCCCTCGGCGTTTGGCTCCTTGCCGTGGTCATAGCTGTTTTCACCGGTTACGGAGAGAGAATCAAGGAAAGCATCCTCGGATTTGAGCCCCATCTTGTCCTGAAAACCGGTGGCATCGTCGAGAACTGGCCGGAAGCCTACGAAAAGGTCAAAGCAGAGGAGGGCGTAACCTCCGTGACCCCGTTTGTGGCCGGACAGGTCGTGATGCAGTACACAAACGAGCGCGGAACCTTTCGGCTCGCCCCGATGATTCGCGGCATGCTCCCGCCCGAAGGGGAGGAACTGGAGCGAATGAATGCGATGACCGCCCGGATGAAGGATCCCGATTTTCCCTTCGATCCGGAGAAAACGCTGCCTCGCGGCTCCTTTGATATCAATGACTTCTACTCGGCAGTGATCGGAGACGGATTTGCCGATTCCAACGGGATTGAGGTCGGGGATACAATCCTCCTCTACGCGCCGAGCGATTTCGACAGGATCATGAATTCTCTGAACGAAGTGGAAAGCTCCGACTCCGAAGAGAGCCGACGCGCGGGACTGGACGAGATCCGGGAAATGACCGCCCCGCAGGAACTGACGATCACCGGGATCTTCGACTCGGGGCACTGGGATTTTGACTCGAACATCGTCTTTCTCCATTTGGAAACGGCGCAGGTTCTCTACAATTTCGATCTGGAGGAATGCCACGGGATCGCCGTGCGTCTGAACGACGGTTTTCAGGCAAACGTTTTAAAAGACCGGTTCTACGAGTTTCTCCCCCAGCAGTATCTCGTCCTCACGTGGATGGAAATGAACAAGCTCATCTTCGATGCCGTCGCCGCGGAAAGGCAGGCGATGTATCTCATCCTGTTCATGATCATGATCGTCGGCGGATTCTGTATCATGAACACGATGATCACGGTGACCTTTCAGAAGCGCTCCGAAATCGGCCTCATGAAAGCACTCGGGGCACGCGAAGGACAGGTTGCCTGGGTTTTCCTTTTTCAGGGAATCCTCGTGGGCCTGGTCGGGGTCCTCGTCGGCCTCCTCATGGCGCAGTTCACGCTCTACTTCCGCAATGACATGGCGGGCTTCATCGGCAGGAATTTCGGCGTCGATATTTTCTCCGCTGAGATCTACAAGGTCGACGGTGGACTTCCGGCCCAGCAAACGGTTCGCGATCTTGTTATCATTTCCACCGGCGCTTTCCTCGCCTGCATCATTGCCTCGGTGATTCCGGCAGTCATTGCCGCCTCGCTTCAACCTGCGAAAGCACTTCGCAGCGAGTAACCCCAACCCTCTATCCCCCCCGAACCACCCTATCCAGTTATGGATTTCTATATCTCCATCGACGGCCAGAAAGAAGGCCCCGTCTCGCAGCTGAGGGTCGGTGACTGGATCGAATCCGGCAAAGTGAACGCGGATACGCTCGGCTGGCATCGTGACCTCGACGGGTGGAAGCGCCTCGGGGACATCCCTGCACTTGAGATATTTCTCGAGAACGCAAAGCCCCCCGCAGAGCCACCGCCACTGCCCGAAGATGCGCTGAAACCCGCTCCCACCCCAGCTGTGGTCGTGGAAGCCTCGGAATCCGATGGCGATGAACGGCACCCTTTCCTCCGACTTTTCGCCCGGCTTTTCGACTACACGGTAGTTGCCGTGATCGTGTTTCTCTTTTCCGATGTTGAATTCCCGCAGCCGGCTCCCGGCGAAACCTTCGCCGACCTCCTGGAACGCTACATGGAGAAAATGCAGCAGCCCGAAGCTGTGATCCTGGCCCGCACCCAACTCATCGCTTTGATTGTCTGGCAGCTGCTCGAGGGAATCCTCATTCACATGATCGGAACGACCCCCGGCAAAGCTCTCTTCGGGATTCGCGTCACAAGAGAGGATGGAGCCAACCTTTCGATCAAGACTTCGATCGGGCGGTCGTTCTATGTCTACGTGTTAGGCGCCGGCTTCTACCAGTTCCCCTTTATTCTCATCGGAGGCATTTTCAGCTTCTTCCGTTTGAAGGGAACCGGTAAATGCCTCTGGGACCAGCACCTCCAAACCAAGGTGATGACGAAGTCCCTGAGCGCAGGCCGGATAATGCTGGCCATGGCAGCCTTTTTCGTTTTAGTAATGTTACAGTCTCTTAAATTTTCATGAGCCGGAATTGTTCCATCGTGCTGAATGCTCACATCCCGTGGGTTAGGCATCCTGAAGTTCCCCAGTGCCTCGAAGAGGATTGGTTGCACAGCACCATCGTCGAGACGCATCTCCCCCTGCTCGAAATGCTGTTGCGTCTTCGTGGCGAAAACGTTCCATTTCATCTGACTTTAAATCTGTCGCCGACCCTTTTGGCGATGTTTCGGGACAGGGTCCTCCGTCGCCGAACTCTCGCCTATCTCGATCGGACGCTGCGCCTCTGTCGCGATGAAGTTGAGCGCGCCGACGTCACCGGACTCGGCGATCTTGCGAGGCAATATGAAGACCGTTTCTATCGTCTCCGCACCCTTTATGTCGATGAGTGGCAGGGGGATCTGATCAAGGCCTACATCAGTCTTCGTGACAGCGGTCACCTCGAGATCACCGCCAGTGCCGCGACCCACGGTCTGCTGCCGCTGCTCATGCGCGTTCCCGAAGCAGCTCAATCCCAGGTCCGCGCCGGAATTCGTCAATACGTGCAGTGCTTCGGGAGACTTCCCAAAGGCTTCTGGCTGCCCGAGTGCGCCTACGCCCCCTCGCTTGGGAAACTTCTGAAGCAGGAGGGCATCGACTGGACCGTCGTGGAAGAGCATGGTCTCAGCACATCCCCCTCCCCTCACGAGAATTTCCCCTTCGTCCCCGGCGAAACGGCCGACGGACTCCTCGTTTTTGGGAGAAACCAGGAGAGCTGCGGTGAAGTCTGGAGCGCCGATGAAGGATTCCCCGGCGACGTCCGCTACCGCGATTTCATGCGCGATCTCGGGCTCGAAGCTCCGATGGAATACCTCGGTGATTATCTCGGAGAAAGCAGTGACCGCCAACTCACCGGCATCAAGTATTTCCGCTCTGAACAGGGAGAGAACGGGAGCGAACTCTACGATCCCGAACTCGCCTCCAAAGCCCTCGAGGAGCATTCCCTTCGTTTTGTCAGTAGCCGCGGGGCTCAACTCGCAGCCCTTGAAGCCAGTGGTATCGAAGACCCCATCGTGGTCTGCGCCTTCGACGCGGACCTCTTCGGCCACTGGTGGTATGAAGGGACCGACTTCCTCGAACGGGTCTTTCGCAAGACTGCAGAGCGGGGTGATTTCAGATTTGTAAATCCTTCCAATTACCTCTCAGCCAACAAGCACAAAGAGTGGCCCGAGGCCTCCCCGCTCAGCTCCTCTTGGGGCGAAGGCGGATACTTTGAGATCTGGACCGGTGAGGAAAACAACTGGGTGCAGGAGGAAGTTCAAAAACGATCCGAGAAGCTTGCCCATTTCGTGCGCATGTTTGAAACGAACCGGGCAGACTTGTTCGAAGAAGTGGCAGAACATCAGCAGCGCTGTATCCAGATCATGACGAAAGAATTGATGCTCGCTCAATCGAGTGACTGGAGTTTCCTCATGAAAAATGAGCCTTCGCGTGAATACGCGGAAACTCGGACCCACCAGCATCTCGACAATTTCGATCAAGTCTGGGACGTCACCACAAAAATGGATATTGAATCGGGAAAGCTGGACCAATTTGATGCGCTTAATCCCGTGTTCCCAGATCTTCCCTGGAATCTGTTCGAGCCCTACAGTTAAGCCAACCTGGCGGACGCAGAAATGGCGGAGAATTACGTTTACTTCGATCTCGAAACCCAGCGCTCAGCGAATGACGTCGGCGGTTGGGACAAAAAGGCGGACATGAAAATGTCGGTCGGAGTGACCTACAGCACGGCACGGGGCGGCTACATGATCTACGACGAATCGATGGTGCAGGAACTCATCGACGAACTCTGCGCCGCCGACATGGTGATCGGGTTCAACCACATCTGGTTCGACTACGAAGTGTTGATGGGATACACCATTCTCGATCTCAAGGAGCAGACGACAAATCTCGATCTCATGCTCGATCTCGAGAAGGAACTTGAGCACAAGCCCAAGCTCGATGCCGTCGCTTCAGAATCGCTGGGAGGCGGCAAAACCGCGGTTGGCACCGATGCGATCAAATGGTGGCAGGAAGGCCGCCTCATGGACATCGCCGAATACTGTTGCTACGACGTCAAGGTGACGAAAGAGGTTCACGAATACGGCGCCCGGAACGGCCTCGTAAAATACAAGAACCGTTTCAATCAGTCTCTGGAGGTGCCGGTGCAGTGGACGCTGCCGACGTAAGAGAGGTGGGACCGGATCGTGATGGTGATGAGAATGCCGACACAGCCTTTTCCGTCCCCCCCGACCGGGCATTGTTCATGAATACCCCGAAAACGAAAGAGGGTGGCGAGATCAACTGCGGGGGAACCGTATTCGAGGAAGAAGCTGCCGAAGCTGATGGGATCACCGTTGCTCTGCTTCAAAATGTCGGAGGGAAGTGGACTGTCGTCACTCATGCCTTTTTCACCACTGACTTGCGGTGGCATGAACTTTGGGAGAACTATTCCGGCTCCCCCGCTTCGATTTCTGAGCGGATTTGATCCCGGTCCGGCGACAGAAACGATTGGACTTCCGCGGCTGAGATGGCTCAAGATGCCGGGTAAGTCCTCTATGAGCCTGAAATATGGAGAGCGAATTGGATAACGTTCTGGTTCTGGAGAGGAAAACGCTTCTTCGTCTTGATCGCAGGAGTGGAATCGTCGCCGTCATCACAAACACGCGAAAGGCGCAGGCACTCCTTTTCTTCATCCTGCTCGGGACAGCCATTTCGGCGATGTGGGCTTCGCTCGGCTTAGGGGTATTTCATCTCGAAGATATTCCCTGAGACCCATTAACACGGGTTTATTCAGATGCACCTCCCCGATTCGTGCGTAACCTTCGCGCAGCGCACGAACCGCTGCTGAAGACCGCATGGCGAAACGCAAAAATTCCGTAGAGATCGACTCTTTCATCGAGGTCAGGGGCGTCCGGCAAAACAATCTGAAAGGGATCGATGTGGATATCCCGATCGGTAAGCTCACTGTTGTGACCGGCCCCAGCGGTTCGGGAAAATCGAGTCTCGCCTTTCAGACTCTCTACGCGGAGGGGCAGCGCCGCTACGTCGAAACCTTCTCCCCCTACACACGGCAGTTCTTCGACCGGATGGATAAACCACAGGTCGATTCGATCAAAGGGATCCCGCCCGCGATCGCGATCGAGCAACAGAATGCAGTGAAGTCGACGCGCTCCACGGTCGGAACGATCACGGAGATCAACGACTACCTCAAGCTTCTCTTTCCCCGCCTCTGCAAAGGCTACGATCCGGTCACGGGAGAGATCATCGAACCCGACACCCCGGAATCAATCCTGCGCAAAACGATTGCCCGCTTCGGGAAAGAGGATTCGCTCCTTATCCTCTTCGGCGTTCCCGTGCCCGCAAAGACCAGGCCGGCTGATTTCTTCGAATTCCTCCGGCAACAGGGATACCTCCGCGCCTGGATTTTCGGCGAGGCCTACCGCTCCGATGCTCCAGAAGAATACAAAAAAAAGACACTTCCGGCACAGGTCGACGTGATCCAGGACCGCGTCGCTCCGGGTCGTCGCTCCCGATTTCTCGAAGCGCTCGAGCGTGGCCTTGACCTCGGCAAAGGAATCGTCACGATTGTCGAACCGAAGTCCGGCGAACGCCTTTCCTTTTCGCGGGGCTGGCTTTCGCCCGAGACCGGCACCGAGCTGAAGCCGCCGACTCCCGGCCTTTTCAGCTTCAACAATCCTCTTGGCGCCTGCCCCGATTGCAAAGGCTTCGGGAAAGTCATCGGGATCGATGTGGACAAAGCGATGCCGGACAAGTCGCTTTCGATCGCGGAAGGCCTCGTCCGCGCTTTCCAGGGAGACAGTCACTACGAGTGCGAAGAGGATCTTGAACGCTGCGCCCGGGCTCGCGGACTCAGTCTCGTCACACCCTACGACGAGATGGATGAAGTGGACCAGCAGTGGATCATCGAGGGCGAAGGCGGAGATCCCGAAGAAGCCTGGCAGCACGGCGTTTGGTACGGCGTTCGTGGCTTTTTCGAGTGGATGGAGTCGCGCGCGTATCGCATGCATGTCAGGGTTTTCCTGAGCCGTTACCGCAGCTACACGACCTGCAAAGCCTGCAAAGGATCGCGGCTCAAACCCGAAGCGCTGAATTTCAAAATTGCGGACAGGACTCTTCCGGATCTCTGGAAGCTGTCGATCGATGACGTCGCTGCTTTCTTCGCCACGATCAAAGTGAGGAAAGAGGACAAGACCGCAACAATGCTCTACGAGGAGGTCAGTAATCGCCTCGGCTACCTGCAGGAAGTGGGGCTCGGCTACCTCAATCTCGACCGTCCCACGCGAACCCTCTCGGGAGGGGAAACGGAGCGCGTCAATCTCACGACCTGCCTCGGCGCGAGCCTGACAAACACCCTTTTCGTTCTCGACGAACCTACCGTCGGCCTGCACCCCCGCGATGTTGGCAAGCTCATCGGCGTGATGAAACGCCTCCGCGATCTCGGCAATACCCTTGTCGTCGTCGAGCACGAGGAAGCCGTGATCCGCGCCGCTGATCATCTCATCGATATCGGACCCGGTCGCGGCGAAGGCGGTGGCGAGCTCGTCTATGCCGGGCGGGGCGCGACCACAGCGGCGGAGGCCGTCCCGCTTCAGAAACAGAATCCCCGCGCCCTCACTCTGGATTACCTGAGTGGTAACAAGGAGATCGCGGTGCCGACGACGCGGCGCCGGGCGATGCGCACTCTTTCGATCAAACGCGCCGCGCAGCACAACTTGAAGAAGATCGATGCGGAAATCCCGCTGGGTGTTCTCTGTTGTGTCACCGGCGTCTCGGGCTCCGGCAAGTCGACTCTGATTCATTCGGTTCTCTACGGGAACCTCATGGAGGAACTCGGGCTCGCCGGTGCTGAACTGGAGATCGGACAGTGCAAAGAGATTCGCGGGGCCGGCTTCATCCGCGAAGTCGTCATGGTCGATCAGGCGCCGCTCGCGCGCACCCCGCGTTCAACCCCTGCGGTCTACACCGGCATTTTCGAACCGATCCGCAAGCTCTTCACGGAAACGCCGGACGGGAAGTCACGCGGCATCACGCCCGGCTATTTCTCTTTCAACAGCGGGGCCGGTCGCTGCGCGCGCTGCATGGGCAACGGCTACGAAAAGGTCGAGATGCAGTTTCTCTCGGACCTCTACGTGACCTGTCCGGAGTGTGAAGGAAAACGCTACACGCCCGAGGCGATGGAGATCGAACTGGAAGGCAAATCGATCCATGGCATCCTCACCATGACCGTGACCGAAGCGATCCCGTTCTTCTTTGCAATCGATGACAGGAAAGCCACGAACGTCGTCACCGGGCTCCAGCTCCTCGCCGACGTCGGTCTCGGCTACCTCCGCCTCGGGCAACCGCTCAACACGCTCTCCGGCGGGGAAAGCCAGCGCCTCAAGCTTGTCGGCCATCTTCTCGCGAAACCGAAGCGCCCTCAGAAAGACGACAAAACGACCCTCCTGATCTTTGACGAACCGACGACGGGCCTTCATTTCGATGACACCGGCATGTTGCTGAAAGTGTTCGAGCGCCTCGTCGAAGCAGGCGACTCCGTCGTCGTCATCGAACACAATCTCGATGTCATCAAATGCGCGGACCACGTCATCGACCTCGGCCCTGAAGCCGGCGTGAATGGAGGAGAGATTGTCGTTTGCGGCACACCGGAGGAAGTCGCGGCCCACCCCGGTTCCCACACCGGTCTCTTTCTCGCCGATCACTTCGCCCCGCGAAAATCCGTCGCCCGCCAGCAACTCAAAGCCGCTGAATCCGCCGATCCGGTTCTCTATGAGGGGAAGCGGAGGAAGAACACGATCGAGCTCTACGGGGCCCGCGAGAACAATCTGAAGAACATCAATGTCTCGATCCCGAGGGAACAGTTCGTCGTCGTCACCGGGCTGAGCGGCTCCGGCAAATCGACGCTTTCCTTTGACATTCTCTTCGCTGAAGGACAGCGGCGCTTCCTCGACAGCATGTCGACCTACGCCCGTCAGTTCGTCGAGCAGATGGAGCGCCCTGACATTGATCTCATCACCGGACTTCCACCCACCGTCGCAATCGAGCAGCGCATCTCGCGCGGCGGCGGAAAGTCGACCGTCGCGACGGTAACGGAAGTGTGGCATTTCCTCCGCCTCCTCTTTGCCAAAGTCGGCAGGCAGTTCTCTCCGGACTCCGGCAGGGCGGTCGTGAAACAGAGTGTGAGCTCTATCGTCACGACGATTCGCAAGGAAGCGGCGAAAGGAAAGCGGCCCGTCCGGATCATGGCACCATTGATCAAGGCGAGAAAGGGTTACCACACCGAAGTCGCGGAATGGGCGGGACGCCAGGGCTTCGAGACATTGTTAGTCGACAACCAGCTCGTCGCGGTCGACACCTTCGAACGGCTGGAACGGTTCAAGGAACACAACATCGATGTCATCATCGGGGAGGTCGATAAAAAGACGACACCTGAGGACACCCTCGCGATGGTCGAGACGGCGTTGCGCCTTGGGAAGCGGACGATGCGATTCCTCGATCAGAACAATCGCATTCAGGTCGCGAATACCGAGATGGCCGACCCCGAAACGGGCCGCTCCTTCGAGGAACTCGATCCCCGTCTCTTTTCCTACAACTCCCCGCACGGCTGGTGCCCGATGTGTCGCGGCTACGGCTCGATCGAAAAACGCCCGAGCTCCTCCGACGACAGGGACGCGGAATCCCAACTCGACGCCGAGCTGCGCGAGGAGTATCGCCGCTCCCGTTCGCGGAGTGACATGGATCTCGAAACCTGTCCGGAATGCCATGGCGCCCGTCTCAATGAGGTCGCCCGCCATGTCAGAATCGGCAAGGTCGGCATTCATGAAATCGCGAGCCTTTCCGTGATCGAAGCGAAGAAGGCGATCGACGCCTTCAAGCTCGACAAGAATTCGGCGCTGATTGCCCGCGACATTCTCCCGGAAATCTCGCAGCGCCTTCATTTCATGGAAGAGGTCGGCCTTGGCTACCTGCAACTCGATCGCTCCGCGACGACCCTCAGCGGCGGCGAAAGTCAGCGAATCCGCCTCGCCTCGCAACTGGGTTCCAATTTGCGCGGCGTCCTTTACGTGCTCGACGAACCCACGATCGGGCTGCACCCGCGCGACAACGAAAACCTCCTCAACACTCTCAGCTCCCTGAAAGCGAAAGGGAATTCTCTTGTCGTCGTGGAGCATGATGAGGAAACGATCCGCCGGTCGGATCACCTCATCGATCTCGGCCCGGGTGCGGGACAGTTCGGCGGCGAGATCGTCTGGCAGGGAGCACCGGCCGATCTCTTTTCCGGCCGGAAGAATGGCGCCGAATCCCCCACTTTCGCTGCTTTCTCGAATCCGATCATTCACCCCATGAAGGGGAGTCGTCGAAAGCTGCCCGCGAAGAACCGCAAAGAAGGATGGCTCCGCGTCAAAGGGGCTGCGGCCAACAATCTGAAGAACGTTGACATCCGCATTCCGATTGGTCGCCTCACTGTGATCGCCGGAATTTCAGGTTCCGGGAAATCGAGCTTCATGCGCGGGGTTCTGAAACCGGCGGTGGATTCAAAGCTGAAGAAGCCGTCGAAAAAGTCTTCCGCGAGGAAACCGGAGCAGACCTGGAAATCGGTCGAAGGCGTGGATCAACTCGAAGCCGTCTACGAAGTCGATCAGTCACCGATCGGAAAAACCTCACGCTCCACCCCCGCGACCTACGTGAAGGTCTTCGATGAGATCCGGAAGATGTTTGCGCAACTCCCCGAGGCCCGCGCCCGCGGCTACACTGCTTCCCGTTTCTCTTTCAACACCGAAGGCGGGCGCTGCGAGGCCTGCAAGGGCAACGGGCAGATCAAGCTGGAGATGAACTTCCTCCCCACCACCTA
The DNA here is from genome assembly GCA_029233965.1 of Verrucomicrobiales bacterium. GTDB lineage: Bacteria > Verrucomicrobiota > Verrucomicrobiia > Verrucomicrobiales > DEV007 > Arctic95D-9. The sequence goes on from JARGOP010000041.1 coordinate 14,958, forward strand.
TGTGGAGTGCGAAGAGTGCGAGGGACGTCGCTTCAACAGCCCGACCCTGGAAGTCGAATACAACGGCAAGTCGATCGGCGATGTCATGGATCTTTCGATCGAAGAAGCCGCAGAGTTCTTTGGCGGTCATCCGAAGATTGCCCGGACCTTTTCCCTGATGAAGGACACCGGCCTCGGCTATCTTCGCCTCGGGCAACCGAGTCCGAGCGTTTCCGGAGGTGAAGCCCAGCGCATCAAGCTGGTCACCGAGCTGACGAAAGGCATCAGTCGATCTTCGAATGCCCGGCTGCGCCAAAACCGCACGCCGAAGTCGAATCTGTATCTCATCGAAGAGCCGAGCATCGGACTTCATACCGCCGACGTGGTGAGGCTCCTCGAGATCATGCATCGCCTCGTCGACGACGGCCACACCGTCGTCGTCATTGAGCACAGTCTCGAGATCATGGCCGAGGCCGACTATGTCCTCGAAATTGGACCCGAGGCCGGCGCTGCGGGGGGCGAAGTCGTCGCTGCCGGCACCCCGGAGGAAGTGGCGATCGTGAAGGAAAGTCGGACCGCTGGATTTCTGAAGCAGCAGCTAAATTCTTCTTCCCGCTAAGAGTCAGTGTGTCCCGGGCTCTCTTTCGTCAATCCCGCGCGAACAACAAAAAAAACCCCGCGTCTTTCGACACGGGGTTCTTCTTAGTAATTCGTCTGGTAAAGAAAGAAAATTACTCTGCCGCAGGTGCCGGAGCGTCAGTCGCCGTTTCGACAGCCTTGGCTGCGTCGTTGACTTTCTTCTTCATCGCTTCGCCAGTTTTAGCGGCGGCATCCTTCGTCGCGTC